>NZ_CP017141.1:5400000-6000000 GCF_001721645.1 Pedobacter steynii
CCAGGTTGGTTCCCGGGCTATATGCGGCTCGAAAGGCGACCCGTCCGCCTGCGGGTAGTTCTGTTTGAATCCATATAGAATCCGAGGTAAGGTTCACTTTAAAAGTAACAGGATCTGCTTTCAGTTCAAAAATTACTGATGTGTTGCCGGCCAGTTCAGTACTCGAGGATATGGCCCATGGGGATAATGCATTCATAGTCAGCTTAAAATCAGTTGTGCTTTAATTGAGTGCTCAGTTCGCTTTTCATATCTTTGTTTTAAGTTGCTTACCCGACCTATTGGCCGGGTAAGCACTGAGAAAATTGCTATGCCGGATCATCTTTCGGATTTTCATAATCCGCGTCTTCATCATTCTCGGTGTCGGTATCCTGATCCTCGTAATCTTCGGTTTCCGGATCATTTTCCTGTTCTTCAATTTCCTCGTTCAGGCGGGTGCCTTCTCCGTCGGCGAATTCTGTTTCTCCTGGTGTGTAACCGGTTTCTTCAGTATCAGCTGTGCCCTCATCGTTTTGCTCGTTTTCCTGTTCTTCGGGATTACGACCAACCTGGAATTGTCCAGGATTTACAATTTCTTCTTCTGGTGATTGATTTTGATTTTCCATAGTAGTAGATTTTTAGGTGCTGATCATTAACCATAATGATCAATTGCGGGTAACTAACCAGCAGCTTTAAGATTTGTTTAGAATATTTAAAAGGATTTTTGCTTGAGCGCAAAAAGCAGAAAGGAATGCGTGCGACAACATCTTAACTTAAATTTTGTTTCAGAAATTCAAACAAAAATGAGCTGAAAGTTTATTAAACAATCTCAATTTCAGGTTGTTGGAATAGCTCATCTACTAAATGTCGATACTATGAAAGCAGCAGTATTTCACAAACCCGGGGATATCAGTTATACCACGGTCGCCGATCCGAAGATTGAATTGGCTACAGATATCATTTTGAAAGTAACCAGTACAGCGATATGTGGTTCAGACCTGCACATTTTAAGCGGGGCGGTGCCACAAACTACCGATATGGTGATGGGACATGAGTTTATGGGGATCGTAGAGGAAGTTGGTGCAGAAGTGAAAAACCTGAAAAAAGGTGATCGGGTGATCGTTCCTTTTCCGATTGCCTGCGGCCAGTGTTTTTTCTGCAACCATGCCGCTTCACCAAGTTGCGAAAATTCCAATTACAAACATTATGGCCCAAATGGGGATATGATGGATCAGAAAGGTGCCGCATTGTTTGGTTATACAGATCTGTACGGAGGTTATTCCGGGGGACAAGCGGAATATGTCCGCGTACCTTATGCAGATGTCAGCCCCAGGATCATTCCTGATCACCTAACAGATGAGCAGGCTTTGTTTTTGACGGATATTTTTCCTACGGGTTGGTCCGGGATAGACTGGGCGCAGTTAAAAGGCGGTGAGGTAGTAGCGATTTTCGGTTCCGGCCCGGTCGGATTAATGGCGCAAAAAGCCGCCTGGTTAAATGGGGCGAGCCGTGTGATTGCCATTGATCCACTGAATTATCGCCTGGAAAAGGCAAAGGCGGTTAATAAAGTAGATATACTAAACCCACATAAGGTTGATGTGGTAGAAGCGATTCGTGAAATGACGAACGGACGGGGAGCTGACGTTTGTATTGATGCGGTAGGATTCGAACCTGAACGCAGTTTTATGGATAAGGTAAAAGCTACCATTAATTTTGAAAAGGGAAGTATGAAAGTGTTGGAAATGTGTTTTGAAGCGGTTCGCCGGAGTGGGACGGTATCGATTTTGGGTGTTTATGGTAGCCCATATGATAACTTTCCATTGTTTAGAATCTTTGATAAAGGCATTACTATTAAACAGGGGCAGGCGCCGGTGTTGAACTATATCGATCATTTGATTTCGCTGGTAACTGAGGAGAAAGTAGTGCTGGATGATATCATTACCCATAGTATGCCCTTAAGTGAAGTGGCTCAGGGGTATAAACTCTTTGATGAAAAAGCGGATGAGTGTGTGAAAGTTGTGTTGAAACCTTGGTAGGCAGCAGAAGTCTGCAGGGTAATGAAATAAATGTTTGAACTAAAAATTGGAAATTATGACAAATGAAGAGAATATGATGAGTCGTCGTGCGGTTATAGGTGGTTTAGGTGCAGGGGTGGCTGCGATGGCTGCGGGTCCTGTATTGGCTGCAACTGGTTCAACGGCAGGAAGTTACTCTGTTTCAGCCGGGCTTGAGGATCCGACAACGAAATATGCCAAACCGCCTTTTAAAGAACAGAAACAACCATGGCCCGGACTAGCCAGTAAAATGGATCCACGGCCGGATCACGGAGAAAGCAGTTATAAAGGATCAGGCCGGTTGAGCGGTCGTAAGGCGCTGATCACTGGTGGAGATTCGGGGATGGGACGGGCAGCTGCTATTGCTTATGCCCGGGAAGGTGCTGATGTGGCCATCAACTACTTGCCTGCTGAGGAGCCGGATGCAAAAGAGGTCATTGAGCTAATCAAAAAGGAGGGACGTAAAGCGATCGCTATTCCTGGTGATTTGCGGGATGAAGCTTTTTGTAAGCGTTTGGTGGATGAGGCGATAAAAGGACTTGGTGGCCTGGATATTCTGGTGAACAATGCCGGCCGTCAGCAGGCCAGGGAATCTATTTTAGACATCAGTTCAGAGGATTTTGATGCAACGATGAAAACCAATATTTATGCACCTTTTTGGATTACCAAGGCTGCTCTACCGCATTTGAAACCGGGCGCTGTGATTATTGCCACAACTTCGGTACAGGCTACAGATCCCTCGGCTGAACTATTTGATTATGCGCAGACCAAGGCCGCAAATACGAGTTATGTAAGGTCGCTGGCTAAACAACTGGGACCAAAAGGGATTCGTGTAAATGGCGTGGCGCCAGGTCCGATATGGACGGCATTGCAAGTTAGTGGCGGAGCGACGATGGAAAAGCTGAAAAATTTCGGAGGAGATACGCCTCTGGCCAGACCTGGGCAGCCTGTTGAATTGTGCTCCATTTATGTACAGCTTGCTGCGAATGATGCGAGTTACTCGACAGGTCAGATTTATGGAGCTGCAGGTGGTAGTGGGCAGCCTTAGGTCATATAAGAGTTCTTATGAGGATTTTAACGATAAATATGATTGAAATATGGGACAAATAGCAGAAGAATGGGAGCCATTTCAGATACTGGTGACCATTGAAGGGGAAAGCAAGTCTTTACTGGTGGTTCCCGACCGTGAGGAACCCAAATATGCGATTTTTGACGAGCATATTCCCCTGGGAACCATCTGGCAGGAATTCCGTAAGACAGGGAAAATCTGGTGCGGGGAAGGAGTTGTGGTTATAGCGCTGTTGACGCAGTTAGCTGAACAGACTGAAGAATATTTAAATAATAAACCAATATAATTAATTTTCTATGGATCCTTTTAATATTATTCTTAGTGGTAATGGAGAAAAAATTGACCTGAACATTCATCCGCAGGAAGCGGGTAACTACAAAATCTTTTATCATGGAGCATTGGTGGGCGAGGTCTTTATGGGAAGTGATGGTGAAAACTGGGAAGCGATCACGGCTGAGCAGTTACAGCCTGAGGGATTTCCAATAGACGAATATGGGGAGACCTCAGCTTATCGGGATATTCTGCTGGACAACCTGATCGTCCAGCAGATAGGCAGGCATATTTCGAAGTAGTACTTTGAGAGGAATTTATTCAACGGAATCTAAGTAGCGCTAATTTGAATACAGGTATTAATTTTTCAGACACGTATATATTCCCGTGCCCGACAAATTAATACGTGTTTAGAAGTGTGGGCTACCCAAAGTTGCACTGGAATGGCCATTTTCGTCGTTTGCTTACGTTTCCGGATTTATAGGGTATGGTGTTTGGAACTTTGTTCGCATCTATCAATAAATAAATCGACTATGAAAACAGCGCCACTAGATTTCAACCATCAATTATTTACATTTAAAGACAGCCTGCAGAAATTCGCTTTCCATTACACCAAGGATCAGGAAGAAGCTGCAGATCTGGTTCAGGAAACTTTACTAAAAGCGATACGATACGCTAAGGGTTTCGAGGAGGGAACTAATTTAAAAAGCTGGCTATTCACCATCCTGAAAAACACTTTCCTTAACAATTACAAAAAGAGGGTCAGGTTAAGATGTTATATGGAAGAAACTTTCAATATAGCGATGAATGACGTCCATAGTAATATCACCTATAATAGAGGTGAGAGTAACTGTAATTTAGCTGACATCCATAAGGCACTGGATAACCTTTCACATGAGTACTATTATCCATTTATTAAATATTTTGAAGGGTTTAAATATCATGAAATAGCGGAGGAGCTGAATATTCCTATTGGAACCGTTAAAACACGGATTCATATGGCAAG
Organism: Pedobacter steynii; assembly: GCF_001721645.1. Lineage (NCBI taxonomy): Bacteria > Pseudomonadati > Bacteroidota > Sphingobacteriia > Sphingobacteriales > Sphingobacteriaceae > Pedobacter > Pedobacter steynii. Next base: position 5,404,376 of record NZ_CP017141.1, read on the forward strand.
GATAGCGCTGAAAAAAAATCTGAAGATGTTTAGTGGGCAGTTTCGCGTAAAAAATGCCTCTTGATCTTTATAAGTGACGAGGACTTTGATATGCATCCCGACTGAAGCAACAAACGAGTTAAAGAAATAGCGGCGAGAGTTTTGTAAACTACTCGCCGCTATTTTAATTAAGATAATATAAAGCTTTCTTTATCTCTGAGTATCGTAATCACTCCATGCAGCAATACCTTCTGGCTCTGTGGATTTAACTTCGGTACTTCGCAGCTCGCTCATTTCCTGATCCAGCTCATCGGTTTCCTCAAGTTCATCAGTTTTAGGATCATCTAAATCCGTAAGTCCTTCTGTCTGTTGCACATGATTTAGCGGATCTTCAATGTATTCCCATTCCTTACCTAGATTTGGCATTTCCCCCTGGTTCCATGGTCCGCGGACGCTGTTCTCTGGAGAAAAGTTGAAATACTGTTGTGTAAAACGAGGATCTGCCTGTAATACTCCCGGTGGGAAATTTGGCTGTATGGATTCCAGTGCTGCTTCAAACATTTTATAATGCGCCACTTCACGGGTCATTAAAAAAGAAAGTGTGTCTTTAACATACGGGTCTTCGGTAAATTTCATCAGATGTTCATAAACCAGTTTAGCTCTTGACTCGGATGCCAGATTACTCCTTAGATCGACAGTCAGATCCCCATTAGAATGAATGTACGACGCGCACCAGGGAATGCCCTGACTGTTTCTTAAGGTCGGTCCGCCACCGGTTATAATCGGGAATTGTGGATTGGCGGTTAATGCGGCATGAATGATGTTCTCTTTCGCTGCTTTACCCTCTAAAACCTGCATGATCTCTGAGGAGTCTGCAGCATTTTTAAGTTCTCCGTTTACGCCCTTCAAAAGCATCTGGATGGTTGCACCAACAATCTCCAGGTGAGAGAATTCCTCAGTGGCGATGTCCATCAGCATATCGTATTTATCGGGATGTGGGTTTTTGGCACCAAATGCCTGTGTAAAGTACTGCATTGCTGCAGCAAGTTCGCCATTTTCCCCGCCGAACTGTTCGAGCAGGATGTTAGCAAATGCCGGATCTGGTTTAGAGACTCTGGCATTAAATTGTAAGTCTTTCGAGTGATGAAACATAATTGTGTTTTTTTTAGGTAGATGTGTTTTTTGCCTTATTCGGCAGTTGCCTGCTCGTTGATGGCGGTGACAGCAATATCGGTTAACGCTACATCGGTCGCTTTTTCATTTTCTAAAGTCAATTGTAGGAGTTCTGCGGCATCCGTATGCCCCATGTTTTGGGCAAAAACGACAAGGGTTCCGTAGGTAGCGATTTCGTAATGTTCTACCTTTTGGGCGGCCAGAATCAATCCCGCGTCGCGGATTAGTGTGCCGGAATCGGTATCTTCAATGATGCCCTCGGCCTCTTTTACCAAACCTTCCATCGCGTCGCATTTTTTTGCCTGGGCTTTCTCGCCCAATAACTCAAAAACCTGTTCTAAGGTATTGATGTGGGTTTTAGTTTCCTCGGTGTGTTTTTCAAATGCTGCTGCCAGCTCAGGACTGGTAGCTGCTTTTTTCATTTTTGGTAAGGCCTTTGATAAGTGTTTTTCAGCCCAATAGATGTCTTTTAGCTCATCTACAAAGAATTTATGAAATTCTGAATTTTCCATTTTACCGGCCTTAGATTTAGTGCCAGTTGTGCTGTTCTTTTTTGTTGTAGTTGCCATAGTGTTGATTTAAAATTCTATATAAATAAGGTGAATATGCAGCTATAACATCCCCTGGAGGGCTTAGTTTTAATGATTTCAAAGACCAGTATTTAATCCGATTTATGTGCGTTAAGTACGGGCTTAATTCAGTACTCAAACCGATGCAAAGTATTCATCTAAACCTATTTCCAGGGTGGGCAAGTGTTTTCCTCTACTGCTTTCAATGGCACTATTTGCAGGCCGCAAAGCTGGCAATTTTGAGTTTTGCTGAGAAATGCGCAGGATGCGGGTGCTATCATAGCCACCTCGTTCCGCTACACTTACGGCCAATTCGTACCAGCTTAAAGCCCCATTATTAGTCAGGTGCCAAATTCCGGATTCTTCATCAATAAGCAGGTTCATCGCTGCATTTACCAGATGTGGAATATAGGTAGCGGTCATTACGACATCATCCATTGCACTGAATTCCTTTCCCTTTCTTAAGTTTTCTAAAACTACTGCCACGAAATTGTGGCGATCCCACGGACCAAAAAAAGAACTCGTGCGAACAATGAGCGCTGATGGATAGATGGATAAGACTTGTTTTTCCGCTTCGGCTTTGCTTAGGCCGTAAATATTTAAAGGTTTGACAGGATCATTTTCCATGTATGCTGCAGGTTTACTTCCATCAAAGACCAGGTCCGTGGAAAAGCTCATTAGCTGGATATTTTGATTTTCACATACTTCTGCCAGATTTACCGGACCGATGGTATTGGTGAGTAAGCAGTTTTCTACTTCTTGTTCCGCAATATCCACGTTAACGTAACCAGCCGCATTGATGATCGCCCAAGGACGATAATTTGCGATGGCATTTTTAATTTGTCGTAAGTCAGTGATGTCCAATTCATTGCTCTTAGGGGCAATAGCTGGTATATTTCGTTCAGAACAGATTTTATAGATTCCAGAGCCGAGTGTCCCTGAACCGCCAATTATAAGAATTGGACGGACATCGCTGGAGGGGGGGAGTTTAGTTTGCCACCAGCCGCGACCATTGATTACTGCACTTTGGTAAACCTGACCATGCGCCAGGGTGGAGATGAACTTTGCTATTGCTGTTGGCCTGGGCCTGCCAGAACTAAGGTCAAAGGCACCTGATTCGTAGGTTCCCTGTTTTTTTGTCAGCAGTTTATCCCAGCCATAGGCACCAAAGAGTGCCCAAAACGTAATTGCAATCACATTAATACCTTCTGCATTGAGTATGGTGCAATCGTCCCAGATGGATTTCAGCCAACGAAGCTGGTCTTCTCTTCCACAGCAAAGATGTGCTTCTGTAATGGCCATGGGCAGCCCGTAGCGTTGCCATGCTTCTCGCATCAGCGCTGCCAATCCAGCAACCTTGGCATCGGAGTGGCGGACCGCTTCAATATCAGCATACATCTTTTGCCCGTTTCCACCATGCGTCCAGGGGGGATGGTTGTTAAATTTATGATCCAGGAAGCGTTCAGATGTGACGTAATAGTTGAAACCAAGCAGATCTGGTGGCATAGCATTTTCATTGAAAAAGCTGAGCTGATCTTTTTGGATTCCCTGTTCGATGAGGTATCCCCAAAGGGGATGGGTGCTGTCTACCTTACCACAAAGCAGGTCAATGCTAAGCCACCTACGATGGTTTTCAAAAAGGGTTTGGGCTTCCAGTTCCTGTGTACCATGGATTTTAGTTAGATCTTCTGTGAAAATAAGCCTCGCCTTGGGGTTAACTTCTCTGATAGCCTGCATAGCCAGGATAGTAGCCCTGCATTGATTGATCAGAATTTTTAGAAAAGCCATACTTTCATTATGGTGAGGATGCCATAGGCTATAAAGCCCACAGAACCTGGCAGTGGTCAGCGGTTCGTTCACTGGGGTATAGTCATTGATCCAGGGGAACTTTACGGCTACCATTCTGGCATATTGGGCAAGCTGTTCTGCAAAATCATCGCTAAGGATCGGGGCGTAGCGTGGCCCCGATCCATGATGAACTAGTCCGGCAATAACATTGATTTTATGGTGCTTTAGTAGTTCAAGATGTTTCTCTACCACCCAGTTCGGCTCGTTGTTGTTATCAGGGCGATTGTTTTCCCATAAAATGGGAAACCTGAGCGTTTTCACTCCCAGGCCAATAATTTGTGTAAGTAGTTCTGGCCTGTCGTACAGGCTGTCGTACTCCAGTTGGTCAAAATAATTTTCGCCCACCCGGTTGACGCTACACTCAATTCCGCCCCAGACTTCCATGTTCTATTTGATGGCCGACAGCGTTGGTTGATTCCTCGCTCTGGATCTTTTTAAATGTGCTCAGCGCCTGAGCAACCACCTGATCCATGTTATAATATTTATAGGTAGCAAGACGTCCAACAAAATAAGTATGCTCTAGTTTTGCTGCCAATTTTTGATACTTTTCATAAAGCAAAGTGTTATCTGGTTTTGGTATGGGGTAATAGGGATCCCCCTCTGCCTTCGGAAACTCATAGACAATTGAGGTCTTTTTATGTTGTTGTCCGGAAAGGTGTTTGAATTCGGTGATACGGGTAAATCCATAATCATTTGGATAGTTGACTGTACCTGTGGGTTGGAAATTATCCTGGTCTAAGGTTTCGAACTTGAATTCGATTGATCGATAAGGTAGCCTGCCAAACTGATAATCAAAATACTCATCGATTGGTCCTGTAAAGATGAGCTTTTTATAATTCACTTCCCCGATCACATCCTTGTAGTCTGTATTTAACATAATGTGAATATTAGGATGATCAAGCATCTTTTCGAACATTTTTGTGTAGCCATAGAGCGGCATGGACTGATAGCTGTCAGTGAAGTAACGGTCATCCTTATTGGTACGTGTAGGAACACGGGCTGTAACCGAGGCATTGAGCTCCGAGGGATCCATGTCCCACTGTTTTTTTGTGTAACCTTTAAAGAATTTTTCATAAAGTTCTCTTCCCACCACGCTAACTACCACATCTTCGGATGTGTTGATGTCTTTCTTTTTCTCTGCTTTTGATTCAAAAAATGCGGTGAGTTCGCTACTGGAAAGATTTAGGCCATAGAGCAAATTAATAGTGGTCAGATTGATGGGCATAGGTACTAACTGTCCGTCGAGACTAGCGAGTACTCTGTGCTGATAGTTGCGCCATTCTGTAAATTTAGATAGGTAGGAAAATACCTCCCGGGAATTGGTATGGAAGATATGCGGTCCATACTTGTGCACCAGTATCCCTGCCTGATCATAATGATCATAAGCATTACCGGCGATATGGTTGCGTTTATCGATAAGAAGTACTTTTTTATTCGCTATGGTCGCCAGGCGTTCTGCAAGGACACTGCCTGCAAAACCGGCTCCAACAATCAGGTAGTCATACATCTTAGCTGGCTATTGAAATTTTCTCTTTTTCGGAGATACAATCGCAGATTTCACTGGTCATCTCTAATTGTGTTTTGTCCCATGAAATGTCTGCTAGAAAATCTGTCACCTGCATTTCCCATTCGGTCCGGTTCTGGCTATGCAGTTCCTTTTCAATGGCTGTTGCAAAGGTTTTACTACATGAGCAGATGTGCACCAGGTTTTGATTTCCATAGGGATTGATCACATCGCGGATTGGCGTAGAAACTACAGGGATATTCGCTGCAAGGTATTCCGGCGTCTTTGTAGGTGAAATAAATCGGGTGGATTCGTTGAGCAGGAAGGGGAGCAGGGCAACGTCCCAGCCAGCAAGGTAATTTGGCAAATCATTGTAGGATTTCTGACCAAGGTAATGGATGTTCGGTTGCTGTGGAAGGGTTGCAGGATCGATCTTTACTACCGGCCCGATCAAGATGATGTTCCAATCAGGCCTATCGGTTGCCAGCTGCCGGATTAACTCAAGGTCGAAACGTTCATCAATCACTCCGAAAAAGCCAATTTTCGGTCCTTTGATGCTCATCTGATCAGGTGCTTCGTCACAGGTTCTGGCCTTGGCAAAGTGTTCCTTTTCAATGCTGCTGGGAAACGGATGGATGTTTTCATGGTATTGTTTTTTGGCTTGATAAAGTGAATGGCCACCGGTAAAAACTATATCTGCTTTTTCAAGGAGTCGTTGCTCATATACGCGAATCTGTGAATGGGCAAATTTGAAGCCGGAGAGTTCGTCCATGCAGTCATAAACAATCGCTTTTGGCCGATACTTCGCGGTGTAAGTAAGCGCCATCGGTGTATAATACCAAAAGAGTGTCTGTTCAAGATCGAAATCGGCTATGAATTGATCGAATAACGCAGTGAGTGCCACTGCGATTTGCTCCTCATTTAACCCTCTTTGCAGGTGGGGAACAACTATGTGTAGATTTTCCTCCCGTTGCGAAACTGACAGGAAGGATTCTTCATTTCCATCCAAAACAGGCTCTTCGTAAAAAAATACGCTGGTCTGTTTTGCGAACCTGGTTAATAGGTGTTGGGGGCGCTGATAAACAAAATCCCATCTTAGGTGGGACAAACAAACGAGATTGGCAGGTAGTGCGGATTGTTCTTTCATGATATTTTTTATATAGGTGATAATAGGTGTAAGTGGTGTCTACGCCAGTTTACCGTAGCGTAGACAATAACTCTGTCTTTGAAAAACTGTTTTTGAAATAACCCGATATGGTATTTATTCTGATGTTTAAGCGTAGTTCTTTCAGGATTAGTGGGAAATACCTGGTTTGTTGGAAACCTAAAGGATAAATGATAACGAACTTAATGAAAACTATTTTGAGAAAAGGTTGTTAGCTGTTGTCAAACTTAAATATAGATATATGAAAAACTACTTGAAAAACTTGTTACCTGTTTGTTTATTGATCGGGTTACAATCATGCGGCAACGCAGAGCGGAATGGCCGGGATGAGACAGCAAATGAAATCACTGATTCTTTGAGCGACACTACCCAACGAGCGAAGGCGATTAACGCAGATGTTGATTTGAATGGAGATGCGAAAGTATTTACATTAAGTGCTGCTGTTGGGGGCATGATGGAGGTAGAGGCAGCTGGAATAGCATTGAAAAAAAGTAAGAATAAAATGGTTAAGGATTTCGCGACCCGTATGTTAAAGGATCATGGTTTTGCCAATACGGAGTTAAAAGGAATCGCAGAAACCAAAGGACTTCAGCTGGCGCGGACGCTTCCCACAGAAATGGCTGCACACCTGGAAAAGTTGAACAGTTTGGAGGATAGGGCGTTCGATGTGCAATATATGCGTATGATGATTAATGATCATGAAAAAACAGTGCAATTGTTTACTGAGGGTGGTCGGCTAGCTGATCAGGAGCTGAGGGCTTTTGCTGTTAAAACACTTCCGCTTATTCAACAGCATTATCAATCTGCAGTGGAGATCGGTAAAAGCATTAACATCAGTAACGCTAATAATGGGGATGATTTATTAGGTATAAGTCCGGCTAAAGTTGAAAAAAAATAATAACCTTTATCGCTTCATAGAATAACCCGCTATCGCATCAGATAGCTCATTTATTGTCTTTTTACTAAAAGAGTGTTTGCCCGCCAGCCACCTTTTGATTTCGTCTGGATTGATGTCCAGGGCAATAGCAAGGTCATTTTCTGAAAGGTCTTTATCCGCTAACTTTTTTGAGGCCTTACCGGCTAGGTCCAGGTTAAGTTGCGTCAATTCTTCTATAGCGGGGTTACCGCTCTCTTCCAGCCAGATGGATACAAAGTCGTTTTCTTCCATTTATGTTTTCGTAATTGGGCCGCAAATCTATGATATTACTTTTATTATCACAACTACAGGTGGAAGTTATAGTTTAAGATGGCTTTTTAGTTCTTATTTAGACGGTCCAGGATTAAGGAGGAAAAACATTTAACCCCCGTTCTGATACATTCTTCATCGACTTGAAAGTCAGGCGAATGATTCATTGCAATAATTCCTTTTTCAATATCGGAACCACCAAGAAGGAAATAAACACCAGGTATTTTTTGTTGAAAATAGGCAAAGTCATCATTAAAAAATGGGACCTGGCCATGATCAGTAACGATTACGTCTTTTCCATAAATATTTTGAAGGGTTTTTGATGCAGCGTTCGTTAACTTTTCGTCATTAATAACTGTTGGATTCTCTTGTGTAAATGAAACGGAAAGCAGTTGATCTTTATAACCACTGTCTTCTATTGCTTGTTTAATTTTAGGAATGATGTCTTTCAGATATGTTGAATTGGTCTCGTATAAATACGTTTCCAGAAAGAGCACGTTATTTTTAGAACGATTGATAAAGTTCTCATCCATAAACAGGTAATCTTTAAAAATTGTATTGGGGTTCGTAAGTCCAATTTTTGGGTCAGCCATGTGGTGTATTTCCCAGGGCTTGCTGTTGGCTGTTGAACGGAATAAAAAACTGTGGATTTTTTTTGTTAATACGTTCGCTTCCTCTTTCGACAGTTCATTTTTTAGCTTGATTCTTACTCTTCTTTGATAGGCGAACATCTCATTTGGTTTGACCATTACCTGTCCAACCGGTAATGCGCTTACATGCAATCCATAAATCTCGTCTGGCTTTATTTTTGAAAACAAACCGTCATTAATCATGCCTTTTGCTCCAATAAAGGTTTCTTCTTCAGGTTGAAATATAAAGTATACGGTTCCACTTAAATATGCTTTATTTTTTGCGAGGACTTTAGCTATTCCCAGTCCGATTGCCATATGTATATCATGACCACAACCATGTTGGATGCCCTTGTTTTTGGATTTGAAAGGGGCTTTGTCAGCATGGTCAGTAGGTAGGGCGTCCATTTCTGATCTCCAGGCGATCTTTTTTCCCTTTTTACCACCCTTTAAAATCCCCACAACACCATGTCCGTAAATGTTGGTATCCACTTCAAGTCCTAAATCAAGTAAATATTGTGCAATAACTTTTTGGGTACATATTTCATGACCTGCCAACTCTGGATTTTCATGAAATTCTCTCCTGATTTTGACCAGATTATTAAAAATGCGATCAGTTTGGAGCTGGATAGACTGATGAGAAAAGCGCTCTTGTGCAGATGCAGGAGAGCTAAGAAGGCAAGCTAAAATGAATACAAGTCTTTTCATATTTTAAAGCCAATTGATTTCAAACCAGCAACTGTTAGACTGACTATAAATCTAATTGGTTACAATAATGAAATAATTTTATCAGCTTATTTTTTCATTCCTGGTCTTACCCCCAAATCGTACTGCCGCTTCAAGTATGTCAACGTTTATATCTTTTAGCGTTTTGAACCTAATGCAATATCCGGTTACACTCGCCTTGCCTAGTTTTTTTCCATATGTTTGAGCTAAGTATGCCTTATCCTCAATACCAAGGATATAAACGGAAATTCCGGTTTTGTTTGCACTTAAGCCAATTTGAAAAAAATCCCTTGTCTTTCCATCAGCATATTTTATGATCTGAAATCCATAGCCTATAGTCGGGTTACTAACTGTTTTATTTTCACTGTTTTTACCGTTGTCGAACCATAATCTACACCCTGGCAGAGCTTGAAGTACGAGCTGGTGTAACTCCTGCATTTCAGTACGTTTGGGTTCAGTTTGACTGGTAATATAATTTTTGATCTGTTCTTGTATGTTCATATAAGATATCAATAATCTATTTTATCCGGACGTCAATATAGCTAAGTCTTAACATTAAAAATACTTTCAATGTGTTAATAATTGTACTAACCCCCAAATAAACCCGATAACCACCTGCAATAATGAATAGGATACAATGACTAAAATACTTCTGAAAAACAATGCTTTTTTACTGTACCCATAGCCTGAATAAAACTGATAATAATACCAGATTCCGTAGATAAATACGGAAGGGGTGATTAGTGAGAAGTAAATAAATGTGAGTGTTTTAACATTTGTACAGAATGTGGCGAAAACAGTAAAAAGAAGCCCGATGATTAATTCTGAAGAAGCTTTGTAGGAATTCAAAACCAAATTTTCCGAATAATTTAGCTTTGCTTTTCTAAACCATACAAAACTAAATAATGAATTAATGGGTATGGTAACAATCACCAGTAATTTTGGATATTTTGTGACAAATTTCTCGAACGAATTCATAGTTTCTGCGTTACCTGGCATCAAATCGGATAATTTGATGTGTAGGTAAGGCGCTAGAAGACTGGAGATGGTTAAAATTAAAAGTATTAGCGTAACGAAGCTAAAATAGTTTACCCTTTTGCCTTGGATAAATTCACGAACACTATGGCCAGGTCTCGTAAAAAGCTCTTTTATAGTAAAAAGAATTCCTTTATCTACATGCCAAACCCCATGAATAAAATCATGTTCCACAAAATGTTTAACTGAGTATCGGTGGGTACTTGATTTTTGTCCGCAATTTTGACAATAATTATCGTTTGCCTGATGGTTGCAATTTAAGCAATAATGCTGTTCCATTTAGCGCGCCTTATTTATGATAACACCTGATTAACTGTTCGATTTTTTCTTTTTTACAATAAGAAAAATGGTGGCGATAAAAGTTAACAGATAGACAATTCCCAAACCTGTATTTTTAAAGTTTAAGTTTGCAAAATCTATTTGTTTATATGTGGCTATCCCTAAAATAACTACTAAAATCCAATAGGGTAGCGATACCGAATCCTGCTTATTTTTCATGTTTTTATGATTAAAGAAAACGCAATAATCTTAAAGAAGCCTGCTCATGGGCCCTACAAAAATTGTTTCTCATAAAAGTGGGTACAAAAAAATTCTCAAAGACTACACTTTAGTGTAGATTTGACGTTAAGCCATTGCCACTAATGAAACACAAGATTAATTCAAGCCTGCTTACCAAGAATAAACTCGGAAAAATATCAGAAGAGGATCATCTTCAACAGCAACATTATTTGGAAGTCGTAAAATCTTTTTCACGGTTAACTTACGAAAGCATATATGTTATTGATTATGAAAAGATGGCATTTGAGTACGTTTCAGAAAACCCATTGTTTCTATGTGGACATTCTGTTGAGGAAGTGTTGAATATGGGCTATGAGTTCTATTTTAAAAATGTTCCTGAAAAAGATCTGGAATTGCTGAATCTGATTAATGAAGCAGGGTTTGATTTCTTCACAAAAATACCCGGGAATACGAAAAAATTGTACAGTATAACTTACGATTTTCATTTGATTAACAAGGATGGTAAACCTATACTCATCAACCATAAGCTTACTCCCTTGTTTTTGACAAACGATGAAAAGATGTGGAAAGCGATGTGCATGGTTTCTATTTCACATCATAAAAATGCAGGTAATGTTTATATTCATAAACAAGGTACTGATGAAAGCTGGGAGCTAGATACTGAACACAATGTCTGGCGTAAATCAGAGAAACCGAAACTCACGAAAAGGGAGATAGAGATATTGCGGTTGCATGCACAAGGCTTAACAATTAACCAAATTGCAGAAAAAATATTTGTTTCTCCTGATACGGTGAAATACTATAGAAGACAAATCTTTGGGCGTTTAGGGGTGAGTAATATCGTAGAAGCGCTTTCATATGCCGTTAATAACAAGATTATTTAATACGGGACATGTAGATTACCTGTTGAAAATATTGGGAAACTGATGGCGGTTTTTATCAATTAACACAGCAAGACGGTAGTTCTCTTCCGAATCAATGGCGAGATTTTCGATCTCCTCAACGATATAGGCAAAGGGGTTTTTTCCTACTTTACGATTGCCTGAATTTCGGAATGTTGCCCGGTTAAAAACGTGCAATATTCCATCTTCTATGAAGGTATTTGGACGATCTTCGCGTATGAAACTGGTGTCGCTATCATAGTATCTGCGGTTCAGGGTTTTAATGGTAAAAACCGAATCATTACTGAAATCTTCCTGATGGATCACGTATTTGTAGTAGGTATCGATTACGTCCTGGATAGTTTTTTGTTTCAGGAAGGGGAAAATCGGCCCGAGCTGCAGGAAATGTTCTCCATCTGTATGTTCAAGCAATGCGGTGGTGACTTTGTCGGAGCTAAGTTCCATTTCGATCTCCTGTGGTTCTGCTTTATACACGTTTATCACTTTTACTTTTCCCGATCGGAAAGAGCTACCTTTAATCCGGCCAGAATCGGTGTTGATAATAATCCTGTTAATTTGTGGAATGGATTCAAGTTTTGTAATCATTAAGTGGTAAAGATATTCGTCGGAGATCCATTCAAAATGTCTGTTGGGAAAGAAATAACCTGCTTCTTCAGGGATATTTAACAATGCGGTTAGGGGAGCGTTACTCATCGTTTGAATAATTTTGTTTAGGAAGCTAATGTACGAATCGTAATGATTGATGGGCGGGCAAGATTTAATAATTTTTTAGAACCCCGAGCTGAGGATATAGGTAAGCATAGCTGCAACTTCTGTATGTGTATGTCCGTAATTATCAGAGGTCAGATTAAAGCCCATTTTTTCAAGAAGTTTAACCGAAGCAAGATTCTCAGCGGATGGAAAGGCTATAATTGACTTTGCTGCCATTACCCGAAATCCATATTCAACCACAGAAGGAACTACTTCTGACATTACACCTTTGCCATGAAATTCTGCGAGCAATTCATATCCGATTTCTACAGTTTCATTTGGGGTGTTGAAATTCCATAGGCAAATTGCACCTACCATTTCTTTGGAATTTTGATAGGAGATTCCCCAAAGTATACATTCCTTTCTGCTGATCATGCCATCAATTTTTTTGATGTAATCGGTATCTTCTAAGGAAAGGGGTCTGAGGGTAAATCTCTGCGTGCTTAATATTGGGAATTGTGAAAAGTCTGGCTGCTTCATGTTTTTCAAATAAACTGGTAAGGTACCGGAAATTCTTTAAATCGAAATCATGTATGAAGTTGGCTATACTGATGAAAGGACATTCAGAGCTGTTTTTAAAAGAATAACCGGCCTTTCACCGACTGACGATAAAACCCGATTTAGTAAAGAATCTGCGTTTATTTAGGATTTGAATTAAGCTTAATATTGTGGTAAGTATTTAAGCACTTCATCAATGCTTTTCATTTCTCTGAAATTATCATGTTTCAGATTGTGGTCGTGTTGTTCGTGAGTCCAGGTAACGTGGTAGGGGATATGGGCGGCGAACCCGCCAATTTCCAGTACTGGCAGAATATCTGATTTTATAGAGTTTCCTAACATTAAAAAGTTTGAAGGTTCGCAATCTAAATGTTTTAGCAGTTTTTGGTAATCGCTATTTTTTTTGTCGCTCATGATTTCTATATGATGGAAATAATCCTGTAATCCTGATTTTTTAAGTTTTCGTTCCTGATCCAATATATCGCCTTTTGTAGCTACTACCAATCTATATTTTCCTTTTAAGCTTTCTAAAGTTTCGGTTACTCCCTCCAAAAGTTCAATGGGTTTTTGTAATAAATCTTGTCCGATTGCTATGGTTTTGTTCACCAATTGGAGGGAGGCCCTTCCGTCAGAAATCCGGCTAATGGTTTCAATCATACAAAGCATAAAGCCTTTTACCCCATAACCATACAAGTGCAGGTTTTGCATTTCCGTTCTAAACAGTTCCTGCGATACGGAATGTTGTGGCAAATAGTCTTCAAGCAGCATACAAAACTCCTTTTCGGCTTCCTGAAAATAGGGTTCATTTATCCATAAAGTATCATCTGCATCAAAGGCAATGGTGGTGATATTATTATTCATTTTACTTTTGTAATTTTCCGACGGCAAAACTCAGAATATAAATCGAATTAGGAAAGGACATTTGTCCCGGGTAAAATATGGTACGAACCAATCAGTCTTTTTTGAGCTATTTAGAGCAACTTTACAAAACACAACAACGTAAGGAAGATATTATAGTGAAGTCATTTCCCAAGGGCAAGAGACTATTCGTACAGAATGAAAATGCTTCTAAGATAATGCTGATAAAAGAGGGGATAGCAAAATGCTTTTTTACTGAAGAAAATGATAAAGAATATATTGTAGAATTTTTGGGTAAAGGTGAAATCCTGGGCGAAATTGAACTAATCCGTAATATTCCCTGTTTGTGCAACATCGAAGCAATGACCGATGTTACGGTTTATGCTATAGCCATCCCTTACTTTACTTCTTTACTTAAAAACGAGATCAGTTTAAACAATTTATTGCTGGAGGTTTTTGCAGAGCGTATTGTTAATACATCAAGTCGGGCTTCCTATCAGCAGCTATACACAACAGAGCATACCGTAGCGAAGTTACTGGACTTGCAATTGAAGCAAGGAATAGAAATATCCAGAGAAGATAAAGCAGCCTATTTAGGTATTACTATAAGGAGCCTGAATAGGGCCTTAAAGAGTTTGGAGCGGTAAATCGTAAACATAGTTCTCCGTTTCCTCTACCGGCCAACGTTCATAGTAATCATCATACAATGTGGGGGAAGTTTGCTTTGTTCACGATCCGGCTGGTGTACTTTTGCATTTCGCTAAAATATATAAATAGGTATATAGCACCTTATAACCGGGAGGAATTCATATCTTTTAATAAAGCTTAAATCAATTTTTACCTGCTTCACATTACCAAATGGGGTATTCATACCATTCTCTTTTTATGAATAAATAATGATCATAACTTGGTCTTATGAATGTAATTGAGACTAACTCACTTGTATATACTTTCGGAAGTAAACCAGTTCTGAACGGAATTGATCTCACCGTTCAGAGGGGAAGTGTATTTGGCTTTCTTGGACCAAATGGTTCAGGTAAGACAACCACAATCAGAACATTGCTTGGGCTAGCCCATGTGCCTGAAAAAAGCGTTATGCTTTTTGGTAAAGATATTCGGACCCACCGCATTGAAATTCTTAAGAATATTGGGTCACTCATAGAATATCCAGCATTATATAATCACCTTAATGGATATGATAACCTGCATATTTTATGCAATCTAACTTCCACTCCAAAAAAAAGGATAAAGGAGCTGCTTGATCTCGTTTTGCTTACTGATGATAGTAGTAAGAAGGTTAGCAAATATTCTTTAGGTATGAAACAAAGGCTAGGCATCGCGGCTGCTTTGCTAACAGATCCCGACCTGTTAATTTTGGACGAGCCCACAAACGGTCTTGATCCGGCAGGAATCAGGGATATGAGGCATTTAATTAAAACGTTGAATCAAGACTTTGGAAAAACTATTTTTATTTCAAGCCACCTCCTGTATGAAGTAGAAATGATATGTAGCCATCTGGCGATTTTAAATGAAGGAAAACTGGTATTCCAGGGGAAAGCTTCTGAGCTTAGAAACAAATATGCTAAGCTTTTATTAGTAGACACTTCAGACAATAAAAAGTCAGCGGAATTGATCGAACAGCAATATCCTGTCAAACTAACCGAAGATTTACTTGAGATAGTCGTTAAGGAAGAAAATGATGCGGCAGTTATCTCAAGGATACTGTTCAGAAACGATATAGATATCTACAGGCTGGAACCGAGAAGTCAAAATTTAGAAGAATTATTTTTTAATCTCACCACAAATGATTGAACGCGTTATTAGCTCCACATTAAGGTTTTATGCAGAGCTACAAAAACTCAAAAATACCCTGGCTATTTTAGTTGCAGTCGCACTCCCATTGTTTGTTGCCTTTTTAAGTTTTGTAATCTATCTTTCTGAGGGGCATAAACTAATTAATGCAGGAACAAATCCCTGGCACGGATATATATACCACCTGCAAAAATTTTGGGCCGGTCTGCTGTTGCCGCTCACAATTATTCTTGAAGCATCATTAATCAACTCAATTGAGCACTCAAATAACATGTGGAAGCAGATTTACTCTTTACCGGTTTCTAAATGCGCTGTTTATTTTTATAAGCTTTTAGCTTTCATCTTTCTAAATATCCTAACGGCGGTCAGCCTAACGTTTTTCATCCAATTGTTTGGCTTTCTTTTAATATTTATAAGACCCGAATTTGGATTTGATTCCCCGAGCCTCATTAAAGAAAGCCTGCTACTGTCGTTAAAAATGATGCTTGCATCCTCCGCAATTATTGGTTTTCAATTCTTACTGAGTTTCAATTTCCGGTCTTTTGTAATACCTACAGTGATTGGTTTTTGTATAACAGTGGGCACGGGAATAGCCTCATCATGGAAACATATTGAGCTTTTACCTTATTCTTATCCCTCATTGTCGACAAATAGTCCGGATGCTCAAATTGGGAATATCTATATAATTATCGCTTTGTTATCCCTGGTATTGACATCAGCAGCAGGTTTTTATGTATCTTCAAAAAAGGAAATAAGTTGAGACCCGTTTTGAAGACAGCGATTTATACCATCATTCATATTTCAGTGTGGCTAATAGCGTATTCCCTGACCCTCAAAATAGCCAGTACGTCATTCTTTTATAATCCAGTGATGTGGATTACTGGGATATTGGCTTTTTACATCAATATTTGTGTATTTATTCCCAGCTACCTACACAATAATAGCAGGTGGTTCAAGTATACCTGCTTAACTTTACTGGTGATTACCATTCTTAGCAGCATCGAATTTGGATTGGATTACCTGCTAAAACTAGAGCCTGTATTTATCAGAGGCAGATCACCGAATACATTTGTTGAAACCATTATCATATTCGGCGCTATTGCTTTCGTAAAAACAATTATTGTGATGCCACTATCTTATCTTTTTCAATTCATAAAAGATCTGATCGTTTATAAGAAGGTGAGTGTATTCGCCGAAATATCTTTGCATATCCTCATCATCGCGATGTTTTACTTGCTCAGGATTATGGAATATCCGCAATGGGCACCGGAAAAAACGCCTTTTTTATTTTTATTCAAAGCGGTATATTCGTTCATACTTGTTACCATCAGCTTATCATTTTTCTATCTGAACTCCTTTTGGTTTATACCTTCTTTTCTGACTAAGGGGAAATACATGTTATATTTTTCATCGCTGATATTGATGATTATCGGATCAGTCTTGCTAGAATGGGCTATCTATTCCATCCCGGTCTTTACCCCTGAACAGATAAACGTACTAACGAAAACCATAGTCCCTTCGCTGGCATTTAAACTATTGATACTTTTAGCTTCCTTTTTGTATCAATTTACAAAAGACTGGTTCAAACATGAAAACCTGCGCAAGAAATTGGAATCAGAAAAGCTGCTTACAGAACTGGATCTTTTAAAGTTGCAGGTCCATCCGCATTTTTTATTCAATACGCTGAATAATATCTATTCGCAGGCTATGCAGGAAGATAGTCCCAAAACTGTTCAAAGTATAGCCAGATTAAGTGGTTTAATGCGTTACATGCTAGAAGAATGCAACCAGGATCTGGTGCTGGTGAATAGGGAACTAGAATATATCCGAGATTATATAAGCCTGCAGAAATTAAGAATAGACCAGCATAATCAAATTAAAGCTGATTATAAAACCGATCAATCCGACACATTTTTAATCGCGCCCATGCTATTAATTCCATTTATTGAAAATGCATTTAAATATGGAATCAGTAATAAATTCGTATCGTTTATTCACATGAAAATAGAGGTAACCGATGGTAAGCTACTCTTCTCTATTCAAAACCCAATTCATGAGCATAAGAATAGGCAAATAAGTACAGGGCTGGGCCTATTAAATGTCGGCCGGCGATTGACTCACTTATATCCGGACAATCACAAGCTTTCAATAAATGATAAGGATGGTATATTCAATGTAAATTTAACAATCAAGCTTTCATATGGACTGCATAGCAATAGACGATGAGCCGCTGGCGCTGGATGTGATCGAATATCATTCAGAAAGAATTCCGTTCATTAACATAAATTCGGTATTCACCGATGCCTTTAAAGCACTGGATTACCTACAATGTAATGCGGTAAACCTGGTTTTTATGGATATTTCCATGCCGGATATTTCCGGTTTACAATTGATTAAAAGTCTCCCAGATCCTCCAATGGTTATTTTTACAACAGCTTTTAGTAATTATGCTGCCGAAAGTTATGAGGTGAACGCAGTTGACTACCTGATAAAGCCTATTGAATTTGATCGGTTTTTAATTGCCTGTAATAAGGCAAATGCTATTTACAAGAGGGAGATGAACCCTGAAAATGTTCCATCAGGTAAATTCATGATTATTAAAAGCGGGCATGAATCCTTTAAGATCAATTTTGAAGATGTTCAATACATTGAGGCAGAAGGTAACCTTGTGAATTTTGTAGCTAGCGACAAAAAGGTCGTTACAAGGCTATCCATAAAAGAAGTTTTGAAATTACTTCCGAAAGAACAGTTCATTCAAGTACACAGGTCTTTTATTATATCATTGTCTTATCTAAAAAAGTTTGAAAATCATCAGCTAATTGTGGCAGATAGGAGTATACCATTAGGTGGAATTTATAAACAGCAATTTATTGACCTTCTCAACGGAAATAAAACTAAATCAACATCATGAGACTCGCACTGATCTATCTTATACTACCCATTTTTTTTTTAAGCTGCTCATCTTCCCATCATGAATTTGAAGGTAAAAATAGTGAGGAAGCAGTTATTCTGGAGCTTGATAAGATTATTGCAGAAAATTTACCCAAAAACAGAAGTATATCCGGGGCTATCGTCAAGGGGGATAAAGTCATCTGGTCGAAAGCATATGGAGTTTCTGATTTGGAGACTCAGTCTAAGGCAGACACGGCTACTATTTATCGTATTGGTTCAATTTCAAAACCATTTACTGCCTTTTTAATGATGCTTTTGGTACAGGATAGCATCATTAATCTGGATGATCCTGTTGAATTATATTTCCCGGAGATAAAAAGACTCAAAGGATATTCGGATGCTACAAAAATCACCTTCAAACAATTAGCTAGTCATACTTCCGGATTGGTGAGAGAACCAGATTTACTAAAGGCTGCTTCCGGCCCCATTGAAGGATGGGAGAGTAAAATTTTGGCAGCCATACCAACCACCTCCTTTGAATCTAAACCTGGCGAGAAGTTTAGCTATTCAAATATTGGATACGGGATTTTAGGATTGGCTCTTTCCAAAGCTGCAAAAAAGCCTTTCATTGAATTGATTGAGAAAAGGATTTTTGAGCCCTTGAATATGAATTCCAGTTACTTTGCTGTGCCTAAAGAAAAACTTTCAGATTTAGCAGCTGGGATTCAGGATTCTGATGGAGAGATGGATGTCAAAACGCCCCTGCTTGAGCATAAGGGGCGTGGATACAAAGTTCCTAATGGAGGCATATATTCTACTCCCAATGATTTGGCGAAATTCATGATATACAACATGGGGACTTCATCTAATCTTGTGTCAGGTGAAAATTTAGCAATGATGCAAAATGAAATAACTGGTATTGGGGAGCGGAATTATTATGGCATAGGATTTTTTGTTAATAAGAGAGACCAATTGACCGTAATAAATCACGGTGGGGCGGTTGCCGGGTATACCGCTAACTTTGCTTTTACAAGAGAGAATAAATATGGAATCATACTTATGAGGAACTATTCTCAAGGAGAACCTGATATTTGGGAACTACCCTTTGAATTATTAGAGGCTCTGAATAAAGTTAAGTAATAAATGAATATAAAAACATCCGGAGGCATACTATAGTAGGCTGTTTTTGAAATATCTTTTAATGCAAAAAGCCCCAGATTTCTCTGAGGCTTTTCGTGATCCCGCTGGGATTCGAACCCAGGACCACTACATTAAAAGTGTAATGCTCTACCAGCTGAGCTACGGAATCGTACTATTTTCCCTTGTTTCGGGAGTGCAAAAGTATAATTTTTACTCAAATATTCTGCTTTACAGTTATGAAATATTGAAAATAAAATCAATTTACTTTCTAATATATTGATATATAAGAATAAAAATTTTTGGCTGGCACTAAATATTGAGGTCAGTTAATTGCATTTTGGTGTTTTTTGGAAGTGCAATTGATAAAGCATTTCCCTCAATCAGATAGCTCTGTACCTTATACTGATCGAAGTTTGTAAAATAAGAAAGATAAAAATCTTTTTCTTCTTCGAATTTCTTCAGCTCAATAATTTCCAAAGGAATCATCAACCCACATCTGATGGTTTTTGCTAAAGCTTCTTTTACCGTCCAGAATAAAACCTCTCCAAGAGGAGCTTTGAGTCCGGAACTTCTTATCAGTAAGCGCTCCTGAGCGGTAAGTTGTTCGTCGATTACCTGCGCATTGCCTGTCGCAATTGCTTCTATATCAATTCCCATCGGATGTTCCTCGGGGAAAGCAATAGCGGTAGCCCAGGAATCGCCATGTGCAATGCTCACCTGAATATTTTCTGTTCCCTGATGTCTGACCACTGGCTGCTGAAACACTCCAGGAGCAATTTCAATGGCCGAAGGATCTTTACAGGACAAACATTGCATTAAAGCCATCTTTGCACAATAACGACCTAAAAGATAACTATGCTGACGTTTTTCATACTGAAGCGTTTTGAAATATTCATATTCTGAAAGATGCAGAAAACCCTTTGCAAGACCTTTCAGTTCTTCGAGGCTGCTTTCAATGATACATAAGGCACCAGAATAGCTACTTTCCGCCCTTAACAATTCAATCTTTTTTAAATAGGTTTTCATTAAAAATGTCAGCTGCTATACACTTGTTTGATCAGGTAAACATAAACAAATTATCTCAGGACATCTTGTCTATAGTTTGGTAAACAGTGTTTTTTCTTAAATATTAATTGATTTATGTTTTTTATTTTTAAACTACCTGTTTTAAGCAGGAAACGATCTATATTTGGCAATGAAAAAAATAGGTTATTTAAACATCGTCTTTGTTTTTATTCTTTTTTTTGCGGTCTCCTGTAAAAAAGATCCGGTAATAAACCATAATGGTGCTACGGATAGTTTTTCGCAAATATTCATACAGTTTTGGGATAAAATGAACTACCAATATGTTTATTGGGATAAAGAATCAACAGACTGGAACCTGGTGTATAAAAAGTATAAGCCTCTTTTTGATCAGCTTGGAAACAGCGATGAGGATAAAAGAAAAGCAGCGACCTATTTTCAACAGATGACCAGTGGTCTTACCGATAATCATTTCAGCATCAGCTTTAACGATGGGGCTTTAAGCAATTTAACCGTTAACCCGGCTTACGACAGGAAAATCAGATCTGAGAATTTTCATAGCAGGTTTAATTATGTGGAGGTGGTTAAAACCTATTTAGATCCCGGTTTCTTGTCGGGCAAAGGAAACATTACCAAAAACGGCGTGCCTATAAATGTTACTTCCGGTACCCTAAACAATAACCTGCTCTATTTTCATTGTAATTTTTTTGCACTTAAGAAATCCTATGATTCAAATAATACACAGGTAAAGATGGTGTTGGACTATTTCTTTTCCCAGCTTAAGCAAAGTACAAATCCCATAAAAGGAGTGATACTTGATTTGAGGAGCAACAGTGGGGGAGAAATTATTGATCTGAATTTTTTTGCGGGAAAACTCGTTAATAAAGACATCACATTTGGATACGCCAGGGGCAAAAGCGGACTCGGGAAATTAAGTTATCTGCCCTGGCTGGAGTCCAGATTGAAGCGTGACCCTACATATGAAACCACTATTCCTGTGATATTATTGGCAGATAATTTTTCCGCATCATTGGCTGAGATTATGACTCTTGCCTTAAAATCTCCAAAAAACCTGGTGATCGGTGAACAAACGTACGGTGCCACCGGGGCGATCTCTGACGCTGCAATTTTTAATTCCGGATCTTTCGAGCTGGGAAACTTTGCATCGGTAACCACATCGGCAGTAGAATTCAAAGGTATAGATGGAACGTTTTATGAGAATGTGGGCATTACTCCTGATTTGTATGTTCCATTTAACCTTCAGGAATTAGCCCGGAATAAAGATCTTCAACTGGAATTAGCCATACGTCAATTTAAATAAGAGATGACCATTAAAAAATTACGCTATATATTGACCGTGTTAACTGTGATGTATGCAAGCACGGCCATTGCTCAACTGAACATCGGTGTTGATGCCGGGATATCCTATAATAAACTGCAGGTTGAAATGGCAGATGATGAAATACGCCTGTCAAAGAATAGTGGTTATATCGTCAATGTTAATATCGATCAAAAGATTAATAAATGGCTTGCGATAGAAGTTTCTCCAGGCTTGATACAAAAGAACTACAGGGTTGAAAACAAGAATAATATCTATCAAAACGTAACTAATACTTATCTGCATTTGCCCATCACCGCAAAATATGAGATGAAAGTTTTAAAAAAAATAAATCTATCCGCGGCTTTAGGCGCTTATTATGCATATTGGATAGAAAGCACGATGGAAGGGGTTGCGCCTAATGTTTTTGAACTTTCAACCAATCCGGAAGGAAATGAAACCGTTAGGTTGGAGCGGATTAAATCGAACTATAGATTTAATGCGAAACAGGATAACAGGTCTGAATTTGGCTGGGTTGCCAAAATTGGATTGGACTATAGGGTCTTAAAAAATGTTTCTGCCACTATAAAAGGACATTTTTATCAATCGATTACTGATCAGCAAAAACGGGTATCTGAGATACATGCCCAAAAGTACAACCAAACCACAGCGCTGACCATAGGGGGTGTTTATCATTTTCAATAAGTTGGATTGGCGTCACAATTAAATAAATATTGCTCCGTTTTACGTATGGTGAAAAAGCCGGTGCTTATGAAACAATTAATGGCGATCATTATCTTCACTTTTTCCGTTGCAATTGGAAAGGGTAAATCGATAATAAAGAAAAATACAGCCAGAATTGATACGACAGAAGTGGTCACGATCGGAGGAATAAAGCAATTCATAAAACTTCAGGGAGCAGACCAGGCCAGGCCATTACTGCTGTTTCTTCATGGAGGTCCCGGAACTTCATTGATCCCCGTTGCTGATACATTTACCGATAAACTTAGGGAGAAATTTGTAGTCGTTCAATGGGACCAAAGAGAGGTTGGGGAAACCTTAAAACTAAACTCTTCTCCTGAAAAGCTCTCTCTTGCCCTGGTTCAAAAAGATACCCACGAATTGATCCGGTATCTGCTTAAAAAGTTTAATCAAAAAAAGCTGTTTCTGGCTTCGCATTCTTTTGGTTCAATGTTGGGATTTAATATAGCGGATAAACATCCCGAATTACTGCATGCTTATATCCCAATCAGTGGAATTATAGATCAAAGAAAAAGTGAGAAGTTAACGATAGAGATGCTGATCAATTGGGCTGGAGAAACAAAGAATGAAAGCGCTATAAGAGAGCTTACCCTGGTGAAGCTTCCGTTTGATGACCAGGATGATCTTTTTTATGCTCAAAAATGGTTATTTATACATAATGGTGTTGATTTTGCGAAAAAGGAAGACTTTAAAGCTAAATATTATAATTGGTTGGCCACCTGGTTTCCGATGTGGAAGACTGCAGTAGCCAATAATCTTTTCAAAACACTGCCTGCACTGAAATGTCCCGTTTATTTTATAGAAGGGAATGGCGACCAGCAGAAATCTCATTATCTGGTGGAAGATTATTATAAGTTTTTAAAAGCGCCAAAGAAAGGGCTGTTCTGGTTTGAGGAATCCGGACATACGGTTTTCAATACTGAACCGGAGAAGCTACAACAGGTAATCATAGAAAAGATATTACCAGCAACACTCCAATAATGCCGGGTTCGTGTTCATCTTATTCATTATTCGGTAAAGCGGGGTTTTGACATGCAAATCGCTATTGATCTGTATATATTTGAACATGAGATGTTTTATGATGCAAAATCGAATTCGGCTCTATCGCAAGGAAAAAGGGCTCACACAAATGGAATTTGCTAAAATACTTAACCTAACTCCATATAAATTCCGTAGCTTGGAGAATGGAAAAGTATTGCCGTCTCAGGAAATGGCGATGAAGATGGTGGAAATACTTGAAGTAACCATCGAAGATGTTTTCTTTATTGAAGAAACTCAACGTTGACAAATTAAGCCGGTAGACGTATTGAACATTGTAATTTTCAAGGCATGAACGTTAAATCTATAGTAATTATTCTTGGGCTTGGTTTATGGATAAACCCTGCATTACTACAGTTAAAAGCACAGGTTAATCCCCAGGTTCAGACCAATGGAAGCAAAGCTACAAACGTGGTTACTGCTGTTCCTTTTTTACTGATCGTCCCTGATGCACGTACCGGAGGAATGGGAGATGCGGGGGTGGCCAGTCTGCCCGATGTCAACGCCTTAGCGGTTAACCCTTCAAAAGTAGCCTTTTTAGAAAAGAAATATGGCGTTTCCGCATCTTATAGCCCATGGCTGAACCGCTTAAAAGCAGATATAAATCTGGCTTATCTGAGCGGTTATTATAAAGTAAGCGACCAAAATACCCTGGCCGCGTCATTACGGTATTTTTCTATTGGTAAAGTCCAGTTATTTGACAATAACCAGCAGGACCTGGGTTTCTATAGTCCAAATGAATTTGCTGTTGATTTCAGCTTTGCAAGAAGGTTCGGAGAAACATTTTCACTGGGTACTGCGGTAAGGTACATCCGGTCAAACCTAAGTTCCGGAAGGTTCACTTCTGGTCTGGATAGTAAAGCAGGTAATGCGCTCGCGGTTGATGCCTCGGCCTATCTGAGGAAACCAACTCATTTCTTTGGTAAAGATGCTTTGCTGGCCTTTGGGTTAAACCTCTCTAACATCGGAACAAAAATGAGTTACAGCGATGCTGCAGATAAACTTTTTCTTCCTACCAATCTTAAGCTGGGAGGGGCTTCTACTTTTTATCTCGATGAGATGAACCAGATTACATTTGCGCTGGACTTTAACAAACTGCTGGTACCTACTCAACCGGTTTACGACAATGATGGAAAGATTGTTAAAGGTAAGGATCCCAATATATCGGTACCTGCAGGAATCTTCGGCTCCTTTGGAGATGCTCCTGGAGGGATGACCGAAGAATTAAAAGAATGGAGTATCGGGACGGGATTGGAATATACCTATAACCGTCAGCTGGCCTTACGCTGTGGCTATTTTTATGAAAACCCGGATAAAGGAGATCGTCGATATTTTACGCTTGGAGGAGGATTTAACTATCAGTCTTTACAGATAGACCTGGCTTATATGCTCGCGGAAACTAAAAATAGCCCGCTCGCAAATACCCTTAGATTCAGTCTGACTTTCAGTCCGCAAATTTTGGAAAAAAATGACAAAAAAAAGTAACAAGTTTAAGCATGTTTCATAAATGTTAAACAAAATAGTTCATTTGGCATAACATGACTAAAAGTGTAAAAACATAATACATCAAAATTTTAAAATGTCTTTATAAGAATACTTATTTTCAATGAATGAAATAAAAGTTTCAGTATTTTATTTATTGAAAAAAATAAAAATTTTAAGGAGATAAAATGCTGATATAAGTGTATATTTGCATATAAAGTTTATTACAGTCTCAGAGAGCTCCAGCTAAACCCGATTTTCAACGACTCTCTTCCGCTCTGAGCTACAAAATTGTAACAGTTCACCAAATATATACCATCATGAAAAAGTTAATTATCTCCACTGGCATCTGCTTTTCAGCTCTTTTTATAGCTTCATCGGCTTTCGCCCAAGCTTCAGCCACCGCCGACGCTTCTGCAACAATTGTGACACCAATCAGTATTGTGAAGAATACAGATATGGATTTTGGTAATGTAGCCACCAATGGTACTGTGGGTACTGTGGTATTAACTCCAGCGGGAACGAGAACATTTACAGGTGGGGTTACTTTACCTGCAACCACGGGGACGGTAACTGCGGCTTCTTTTACGGTGTCCGGTTCAGGATCATTTACCTATGCGATTACGCTCCCTTCTTCTGTTACCATTACAAGCGGTTCTGACAATATGATCGTCAATACTTTTACCAGTACTCCAAGTACTGCAGGTATTCTTACGGCCGGCGAACAGATCATTACAGTAGGGGCAACGCTGAACTTAGTGGCATCACAGGCTGAAGGAGCTTATACCTCGGCTACACCTTTTACAGTTACGGTAAATTATAACTAAGATTAATCGCCCATATGTTTAGAAAAGCCGGAACTCGTTTAATAATAGCCGTTGCCTTTTGTATCATAGGCCAGTTGTGGTGCCTGTCTTCTGTGATGGCTCAGGGAAACCTGATCATCATGCCAAGAAGGGTCACCTTTGAAGGCACCAAAAGAACTCAGGAGCTCAATGTAGCCAATACAGGTAAAGACACTGCCAAATACCTGATCTCTGTACTTCAGTACAGGATGCTAGAAAATGGCAATTTTCAAGAAATCAGCACCCCAGATTCAGGACAGAACTTTGCGGATAAGAATTTCAGGTTTTTCCCCAGGAGTGTGGTACTCGCCCCAAATGAATCTCAGACGATAAAAGTACAGGTGATCAATGCTTCTGAACTAAAAGCCGGTGAATACCGCTCGCATTTATACTTCAGGGCTGTGCCCAATGAGAAACCTGCGGAAGTTAAGAGCGACGCTAAATTTGCAAAAACAATGACTGTACATCTTGTCCCAACATTTGGAATTGCAATTCCGGTGATCATCAGGGTTGGCGCAGCTAAGGCGACAGTAAGTCTGAATACACCTGAGTTTGAAATAGGGGATGATGGCATTCCGAAGGTCCGGCTCATTTTTGCCCGCTCCGGAAATGCATCCGTTTATGGAGACCTCCAGGTAAATCATATTTCCGAACAGGGGAAAATGACTCAGGTTGGGATCGCGAAAGGATTCGCCATTTATACACCGAATACTGGCCGGACCTTTACGTTTAATCTTGATAAATCTGCTAATGTAAATTATCACAAGGGAAAATTGCAAATTGTTTATGCTACTTCATCAGACAAAAAACCGGTAATTATCACAGAATCTACCATCAACCTGCTATAAATAAGCTGCTGAATTCAGATTCTTGATTGTTGCGCTAAACGCTCAAGGAATGAAAAAACATATACTTTATAAGAGTGTACTGGCCATTGCTGTGCTCATTTTTCTCCATTTTCGAGTGGGCGCCCAGGCGGTAACCAACTATACATTTGCAGCCTCAAATGGTACTTTCACTGCCTTAAGCAGTCCTAATTCTACCACATGGACTGGTTCAACAGACGACGGCGTATCTGCACTGATTCCCATAGGATTTGATTTCTGGTATATGGGGGGCAGGTATAACAATGTTTCTGCAAGTACCAATGGCTGGCTGGCTTTAGGTAGCGTTCCGACAGATTTTATTTATACCAATAGCTTGTCTACAGGAGGATCACCAAGACCTGTAATTGCACCCCTATGGGATGATCTTGATATTGTTTCCACTGCAAATGTAACCTATAAGACTTCAGGAGCTGTAGGTTCCAGGATCTTCACGGTACAATATCTCAATGTGAAATGGAGTTATCGGGCTTTAGGTGCGGTATGTTCCTTTCAGGTGAACTTTTATGAGGGAACCGGTAGGATAGAATATGTTTACCGTTCAGACCTGACGCTGGCAACTTCCCCGTCCGCATCAATCGGGATTACTGAAGCCACTACAGGATCAGGAAATTACCTGTCTGTAAACAATGCAGGAACGAGTGTCAGCTCTACATCAGAAGCCAGTATCACGACAAAAAGAACTACCGGACGGACTTATACTTTTACGCCGCCTGTGCCTGTTGCTCCTGGAAGTCTGAGCTTTTCAGCTATAGGAAATCTGACCATGACGCTGAACTGGACGGACCTTTCCACAAATGAAAATGGTTTTGTGATTTACCGCTCTACTGATGGAACCAATTATTCTTTTGTAAATCAGTTGGCTGCAGGAGCAACCAGTTCAGTGCAATCCGGACTCACCACCGGCACGACCTATTATTGGAGGGTATATGCCGTTACTGAAGGAGGGCTGAGTACTGCTTTAAGTGGAACACAAGCCACCAGTTGTAATGGACCGGTACTTTCCCAGCTGCCCTCCGGTTTGCTTTCCTATTATAAATTTGAGGGAAATGCAAATGATGCAACCGCAAACAATGCGGGGACATTTCAGGGAGGGAGCCCGGTGCAAACTGCCGACCGTTATGGGATTGCCAATAAAGGGTATACTTTCAATGGCACCAGCAATTACATTTCTACCAGTGTTGCTTATGCAAACCCTTCCACTTTCAGTGTATCCCTCTGGTTTAAAACAACAACTAGTGTAGGAGGGGTGTTAAGTGGGTTTTCTTCGCTTCAGACAGGAGGCGGGGGTAGCCGGGACCGTTTTATTTATATGACCGGAACTGGAACGCTTTATTTTGGACTCGCTCCGGGATCGGTGAAAAAATATGTAAGTACAACCTCTTCCTATAACGATGGCAACTGGCATATGGCGACGGCAACGCTCGGGGCATCGGGAATGAAATTGTACGTAGACGGAAGTCTGGCAGCAAGTGATGCTGCCGTAACGACCGCCGAAAGTTATAACGGATACTGGCGCATTGGGCATGATGATATTGCCACCTGGCCAAATGAACCTTCCAGCCATTATTTTCAGGGAAGTCTGGATGATGCGATTGTTTATCAAAGAGAATTAAGTGCTTCAGAAATAGGGATATTATACAATTCTCCGGACGGTGCAGGAAGCAACGCCCCGGTATGTGCAGGATCTATGTTAAACCTGACTGCAACCACGGTTGCCGGAGCAAGTTACTCCTGGACCGGACCAAATGGTTTTAGCTCTTCTCTGCAAAATCCCAGCATTAGTTATAGTTCAGCCTATGCTGGAACGTATACTTTACAAGCTACGTTACCTGGTTGTGCTACGCCGACAATAGCTTATGTCAGGGTGTTGTCTACCACTAGTTCGGGACAATGGACCGGAAATGTAAGTACAGATTGGGCAACTGCGGGAAACTGGTGCGATGGGCTTGTTCCGGGCCCGACTACGGATGTGATCGTTACCGCGGGGGCAACAAGGATGCCAAATATTAGTACGAGTGTGAACAGCAGAAGTCTTACTATTAATACCGGGGCCACATTGACCCTGACAGGAACAGGTACTTTAAATGTAGCGGGGACATTAGTCAACAATGGAACGTTTACGAATAGCGGAACGGTTAATTTTAACGGAACTTCCGGGCAACAGAGCTTTACAGGGATCAGTACATTTTATAACTTAACTTTAAGTAATAGTGCGGGCCTGCTTTTACCTTCAGCCATTGTGCTGAGTAATAATCTGACCATTTCTGCCGGGGTACTGAATGCCGCCAACTTTAACCTGACCGTTGGAGGAAACTGGATCAATAACGTGAACAGTACGGCTTTCACTGCCGGAACGGGAACGGTGACTTTTAACAGTAGCAATGCCCAAAGTATTGGCGGTACAGCCAGCACAACTTTCAATAACCTTACGGTTACAAATACAGGTAATACGGTAACACTGGGTGTAAATACCATCATTAGCGGAAACCTTTCTGTAACTACAGGTACACTGGATCTGGCTGCTTTTACGGCCAACAGGGCTACCGCAGGTGGAATACTGACGGTAGCTAATAATGCTACGCTGAAAATCGGAGGAACAAATAGCTACCCGACAAATTACAGCACAAATACGCTGGTTGTGGCAAGTACGGTGGAGTATTCAGGAACGAACCAGACAGTGGCAAATCAGCCTTATGGCAATTTGAAACTGAGCAGTTCGTCAGGAGCAGCGGTGAAAACCTTTCCCGCAACGGCAATGACGGTATTGGGTAACCTGAGCAGTGTTCAGGGAAGTGGCACTTCTGTCGCTTTTACCGCGGCAGCCGCAATTACGGTAACTGGAAATGTAAGTATAGGGGCATCTACTACTTTTAACGGAGCAAGTTTTAGTCATAATATTGGTGGAAACTGGGCCAATGCAGGGGTTTTTAACGGAAATACCGGAACGGTAGTATTTACAGGAGCGGGAACTACGGTTAGTGGCGCCGGAACACAGAATTTTAACAGCCTGACAGTTGCAGCCGCAATGGTGGGCTTCTCAGCAGAAGGGCTGAGCTTAAGCGGAAATCTGGCGACTACAGGTTCGGGCTCTTTTACTCAGGCTTCAGGAGGTACTTTATCGATGACCGGAATAGGCACGACGATCAGCGGCGTGGACATCTCGCCGGATAACCTGAACATCACCGGTACGGTAACCACAGCAGCGTCAATGATCATTACAGGGAACCTTTCTGTAAGCGGAAGCTTTAGCGCAAGTGCAGGAGTGATCACTTTAAGTGGAACGACAAAAAGTATTTCTGGAAGCGGAAGTAAGACTTTTTACCAGCTTTCAGTAACAGGGACGCTGACTTCAGCCGTGAATTTCAGCATTTCCTCAGGAATGGCGGTATATGGAAGCCTTACGGCTTCAGCAGGAACTGCAACTTTTACCGGAACTTCAACCCTGAGCGGAACGGCAAACCTTTTCAATACAACAATCAACGGAACCTCATTACAGCTATCGGCAAATGCGGTTCTCGGCGTTGCAGGTGCATTAACCATTACGGCAGGAACACTGAACGTGAGTTCTGCACCAAATACGGTAAACTTTAACGGAACGGGTGCACAGAGCATCAATGCGATTACCTACAGCAACCTTAGCTTCTCTACCGGAGGTACTAAAACAGCTGCAGGGGCAATCACGGTAAACAATAACATTACTATTGGTACAGGAACGACCTTTGTTTCAGGGACATTTACACATTCGATTTATAACAGCTGGTATAACAATGGAACTTTTACCGCAGGATCCGGAACGGTGCAGTTTCTGGGAAGTCAGAACTCCATCATCAGCGGGGCCACAACGTTTAATATTCTGACAGTAAATAATTCGGCATCAAGTGTAGAAGTAGCTTTGCTGAATAATGTGACGGTTGCGACGGTAAATATGACGCTTGGAACGATGACTACCGGAAGCAATACACTAACGATTACGACAACGAGAACAGGAAATGGAATTATCCTTGGTACCATCACCAGAAATCATTCCTTTGCGGCGCTTACTGCGTATGCCTTTGAAGGGCCGAATAACCTGATCACCTTTACACTTCCTATTGGAATAAACAGCGTTACGGTATCGGTTGCCACAGGACCAATCAGTGATTTTCCATTTGGTGGTTCAATCAGCAGACAATACAATATCAGTGTTCCTTCCGGCACCTATGTGGGCGCAACGCTGAGGCTTCACTATGAAGACACAGAGTTGAATGGCAATTCTGAAGCTACGATGGCTTTATGGCATTATAACGGGAGCTCATGGGGCGCAAGCGGTAAAACCAGTAACAATACAACGAGCAATTATGTGGAACAGACTTTATTACTGGATATTACGAACCGATGGACGCTTTCTGCCAGTGCAAATGTGGTACAATGGAATGGTAGTGTCAGCTCCGATTGGAATACGGTGGCCAACTGGACGGTTACACAGGGATCGGCATCCCGGCCGCCAGCTGCAACTGATGTAGTAAACATCGGAACTGCTACTTTTACCAATCAGCCAGTGATCAGTACTGCAGTAACGGTAAAAAATATAAATTTTGGCAGCGCTAAGGCAGTGAACCTGTCTCTCGCATCAGGAGGATCACTTAGCTCTGGTGACATCAAAGGAAACTGGTCAGCTAATGCTACACATACCATTGATGCGGGAAGTCAGGCGTTGGTAGTGAATGGAGACCTGGCGTTAAGTGACGGTACAGCCGGACATGCGATTAACCTGAGTATCGGATCTGGAAGTGCGACTATCGGAGGGGCATTGACTGAAAGCGGGGGAGCGAATATTACCTTCAGCGGAGCGGGTAACCTGAATGTGGCCGGGGATTTTAATTATGTAAGCGGAACTTTTACGCCAGGATCAGGGACAGTGACTTATAATGGATCCTCGAATCAGGTATTGGGAGTGGTGACATATAATCACCTCTCAGTTAACAAAAGTGCAGCGAGTATTGCCGTAGCCAATCCACTTACTGTAAATGGAAACCTGACCATTACAGCAGGGGAGCTTGACAATAATGCGGCGATGACCATTTTAGGGAACGTGAGTATTGCCTCCGGGGCAATACTGGAGAACAACAGTAATTTAATGGTGGGCGGAAACTGGACCAATGCAGGGAACTATAATGCCAGCAATGCTGGGTCTGGTGTGGTTTTTAACGGATCGGGTACCCAGTCGATTTCTGCGAGTACATTCAATAATCTGGAAATTAATAAGCCTGTAGGTTCCCAGGCAGTCCTTACCGGAGATGTTACCTTAAAAGGAAATCTGACCGGTACGTCCGGGACATTGGATATCAAATCTTTCTTTTTTAACAGGGATGTTTCCGGCGGAACAGCAACAATTACAGATGCGGGAACCCTGATCATAGGCGCAGATAATGCACCGAATAAGTTTGCAAATTATGTTTTAGGTCCCAATAGTACGGTTATTTTTAACGGGACAGCTACTCAGCACCTGTTGTTGCCTGGACTGGTATATGGAAACATTACTTTTCGCAATGCCGGACTGAAATCTTTACTTACCCAGATCTCCATAAAAGGCACGCTGACAATAGATAATGGGGCAACACTGGATGGTGGAAGCAATACCATCACATTAAATGGGAACTGGTTAAACAATGGAACGTTTACTCCCTCCACAAGTACGGTGATTTTTACGGGCACTACTAAAACCATCACCGGAAACACCACTTTCAACAAAGCTACAGTAGCCGGAAGTTATACGATTCTCAATGATATGACTTTTAACTCGCTGCTGAATATTACCAATACCGGTACCTTAAACGGAGGTTCAACCATCAATACTACCATGAACGGGGATCTGATCAATAGCGGGACTTTATATACTTTAGGCAGTACTACTTTCACTGGAAATGTGGTGC
Organism: Pedobacter steynii; assembly: GCF_001721645.1. NCBI lineage: Bacteria > Pseudomonadati > Bacteroidota > Sphingobacteriia > Sphingobacteriales > Sphingobacteriaceae > Pedobacter > Pedobacter steynii. The sequence continues at coordinate 5,436,828 of NZ_CP017141.1, forward strand.
AGACGCTGAGTCTGATTAATGCAGTGAGTACGGTGGCATTAACTGTAAACTTTAACGGAACAGTATCACCGGTACTCAACTCTACTTCGGCACCCCAATTTGGTTTTTTAAATATCAACAATACCGCTGGGATATTTCCAAGTGTGGGATGGACGATACAGAATAGCATGACGGTGGGTGCAGGTGCCTCATTTAACGGAGGGACATCCAGTCATAACCTCATGGGCTCGCTTACCAATAGTGGAACGATTACCAGCGCAGGAACCCTGAATTTTATTCCGGCAGCTGCTGCAACGCTCAATCTGGGAACTAATTTTTCAAGTACAGGGACAGTGGTATTTGGAGGGGCAGGGGCAGTGAGTATGGCGGGAAGCCCTGGTACTTTGCATGACGTGTTGATTTCCAATACCAATGCAGCGGGAATCAGTCCATCTTCCAACTGGACTTTAAGCAATAAACTGACAATTAATACCGGGGCAATATTGAATGCCGGCACACGGAGCTATCTGATTGCCGGAAATATACTGAATAACGGACAAATCAATGGCGGCTCTTCCACATTTACGCTGAATGGTACTGGTATTCAGGATATCTATTCGGCTTCTGCATTTTACAAGCTTACCCTCAATAATACGGGAGGCACGGTCAGCATCTCTTCTGATGTAACGGTTAATGATGCGCTGACGTTTACGCTGGGTAAAATACAAACCGGCTCATTTGTCCTGATACAGCCTGCTTCAGGAACGGTAAGTGGTGCAGCTCAGCTGACTGGCTGGGTAAACGGCAATTTTCGGAAAAATATACCCTCCGGCGATGTAACCAAGGTTTTTGAAATTGGAAACGCAAGTAGTTATCTGCCGCTTTCTGTAGCTTTTACGGGGGTAAATACTTCCGGAGACCTGACTGTGGCAACAAATACCGGAGATCATCCGAGCATCAGCAATTCCATGATCAATGCGGCTAAAAGTGTGAACCGGTTCTGGACGATGACCAATAACGGAATTGTCTTTGCTACAGCGAATGTGACGTTTAACTATCTGGCCGCTGATGTAGATGCGGGCGCGAATACGAGCATTTTTGTATTGGGTGAATACACTGGTGGATCCTGGGCATATCCTATGGTCGGATCGGTTTCTGCTACAAGTCTGACCGCTACCGGATTAACAGCATTCGGTGATTTTCAGATCGGCGAGATGACCATTTATATCAAAACATGGGATGGCGGGGCCGGAACAGCCAATTGGGGAGATGCGGCAAACTGGAACACAGACGGAGTGCCCTCGGTAAATGATAATGTAGAGCTTACCGGTCCATATGTCATTAATATCAATGTTGCTGCAGTAACTAAGGATTTGTTACTGAGTGATCCGGGACTGGTGCTGACCACAAATGCAGGAAATTCCTTATCGGTGTCGGGCAATATGACGCTGGTGGCTGGAACGTTTAATACGGCTGCGTCATTTCCTACAGTTACCGGTATCGTAGACGTATCCAGAGGCACGGTTGGCTTTACCGGAACAGGATCACAAACCGTTCCAGCTTATAATTATTATAACCTTAGTAGTAGTGGTAGCGGAGCCAGGGTGTTAAGTAACACGGGGACCATTGGTATTGCGAATACTTTTAGTCCCGGAACCAATGTGTATACCGTTACCGGAAGTACTATCGATTATAACGGACCTGGTGCTCAAACAGTGGCTGCAGCCGCCTATCATCACCTGAGCCTGAGTAATGGGGGAATAAAATCATTTAGCTCCGGCATTGCCAGTATCGCCGGGAATTTTTCTGTTTCTTCAGCGGCGACCGCTGATGCAGTAGCGAACGGAGGAACAATAAGTTATAATGGTGCTGCGGCACAAACGGTCAGGGCGATGAATTATTACAACCTGGTCGCGGCTAATGCCAGTGGATTAACCCTGCTTGATGCCAATATTAATAACGACTTTACAGTAAGTAACGGAACAGTAAGCATTGGAAACAGCAGTACGGTACAGAAAATAACGGTGAATGGAAACATCGCGATATCCAATGGGACCACTTTTACGGTAGCAGGATCTTCGGATGCCACGCACCTGTTGACCATAAGAGGTAACGTGACCAACAGCGGAACACTTAATTTGCGTCCTGACGCGAACAGCCTGTGTAATGTGATCTTTAACAAGGATGGAAATCAAACGATTTCAGGAACCGGAGCACAAAGTAGTTTCAACCTGATGACGACCAATCTTGGATCGGTAAATACCAATTATGTGGAAGTCACTGCTTCCGGATTTTCAGCACCAGATGGCTTTCTGACTTTAAATAACGGATCTTTTAACCTGAACAATGCTGCTTTGAGCATCACACCTTTTTTAGCAGATATTACGGATGGCGATTATTTAGTTCCTGCCACTGCAGGTTTATGGGTAAATGCAGGAACAATCAATTCTCCGGACATGAACTGGACCATTGCAGGTTTAATCAAAGTGACTGGAGGTACAATGAATATAGGAAACGCAGCTGATAACAGGGCGATTACGCTGAATCCTGCACATGTGCTGGTTAGCGGAGGAAACCTTAACCTTGCCTCGGCAATTGGTAATCCTGCTACGGCCTGGCAATATGAGATGCAGGGGGGCCAGACAACGGTAAATAGTGCTGGCAGCACTACAGCAGGTATTGCGCCTTTTTATATGGATGATGCTGCTGCAACATTCAGCATGTCTGGAGGAACACTGGTGATTCAGAATTCAGGAGGGAGCAGCGGACAGCATCTTGGTTATACAAATCTGAGTGCTGTGGGCACGGGTTTTACCGGTGGAACATTGCAGATGGGAAATGGGTCTACAGCAACTACACAGATCATGAATGTCACTGCGTTGGGTCCGGTATACAATCTTCAGGTCAGCAGCAGTAACGTCACGGTGCCTTTAGTATCTTCTGATCTTACAGTAAGGAATAACGTCAGCATCACAGCAGGAACACTGGATATCAACGACGAGACTTTAAAAATAGGTGGAAACATCAGCAATAGCGGTAGTTTTATCGTGAATGAGGGCACTATTGAGATGAATGGTACTACGGCTCAGAGTATACCGGCAGCGGCCTTTACCGGAAATCTGATTAAGAACCTGACCATCAGCAATGCTGCTGGAGTGAATCTTAGCGGAGCATTAAACCTTTCCGATATCCTGTTGGTAAATACCGGATCTTTTCATTCAGGAGGAAATCTGACACTGATTTCTTCTCCGACGCAGACCGCCCTGATTGATGGTGCCGGTTTGGGTACCGTATCCGGAAATGTAACGATGCAACGCTACCTGATTGCAGGATTTGGATATAAATATTTTAGTCCACCTGTTCAGGATGCTACCGTAAACAGTTTTGCGGCAACAGTAGACCTGAATGCCAGCTTCCCTAATTTTTTCCATTACATAGAAGATAAAGTAAGCAGTGGGTTTACTTCTTATACCAATCCTGCTAACCCTTTACACCCCTTACAGGGTTATGCTGCCGACTTCGGCTCGTCGATGGCGCCTAAAACGGTAAACATGACGGGTATTGTAAATAACGGAGCACTTTCTGCAACCTTGTATAACCACAATCAGCCGTATACCAAAGGGTTTAATCTGATTGGGAATCCTTATCCTTCTCCGATAAATTGGGATGCAGTGGCTGGCTTGACCCGAACAAATATTGACAATGCCATCTATTTCTTTAATTCAGGAATAGTAAGTCAATATACTGGTGCTTATAGTACTTATATCAATGGTGTTTCGAGTGATGGGATTGCAGGGCCGGTAATTGCTTCCATGCAGGGTTTCTTTGTACATGTAACTGACGGGACCTATCCTGTGACTGGTACTTTGGCAATCAATAACAGTGCGAGGGTAAATGACCTATCGCCTGTTTTTCATAAATCTATGTCTGCGCGTATGGATGCAGGCCTGGCCGAACGCCGGATGTTGTTGAGGTTGAGTGCTGGTTTTGCAGATCAAAATAACACTTCTGACCCTTTGGTCCTCTATTCCAATACCAACGCAAAAAAGACTTTTGATAAAGAGCTGGACGCCATTAAGCTGATGAATGACAACGAATTGCTACCGAACCTTTATTCCATTGGAACTGATGCTTCCAAACTAGTGGTTAAAGCGCTATTGGGTGTAGATAGTAATACCGTTATTCCTCTGGGTATAGCCACACAAAAAGATGGAAATGTGAGTTTTAACCTGAGAAACCTGGAAAACTGGCCGTCTGGCCTGAATCTATACCTGAGAGATGCCCTGACGGGAACAAACCAGGACCTGCAGAAAAACCCGGTATACACAGTAAACCTGAAAAAGGGAACGATAGAAAACCGTTTCTCGCTACGTTGTAAAGCGGTAGCCAGCCTTGATGCCAATGCAGATGTTTACACCATATTCGGCGCTAACGGCGAGTTGTTTGTCAGGATTAAGCTCATGGATGAGCGGCCAGGAGATCTTATGATTAGTAATCTTTTAGGTCAGGTTATCTCACGTAAAAGAATAGATGGAAACGGGGTTTATCAATTGGATCAGCTCCAGCCAAATGTAGTATATCTGGTGAGTTTTATCACCTCAAAAGGAACACATACGACTAAAGTACAAACCACAGGGAAATGATGAAGACGAACAGAATTATATACAGGATAATTTTGCCGGTTTTACTGCTGACGGGGCTTTCCTCAGCTGCACAACGGAATTTACTGGCTTTGGGCCCGGAGAATCCTCCACGACCGGTAGTGATCTATGTGAATCCGGCACAAGGATTACAATTTGGCGCTTTTTATCAGGGTGCTACCGGTGGAACGGTGATTGTTTATCCCAATGGATCCAGATCTACCACGGGAAGTGTGATCCAGGCCAATCAGGGCATTTCCTTTTCGCCGGCCATATTTGAGGTCGATGCCGAACCGGGAACCCTGGTTACCATTGTGAACGGGCCGGATGTGACCTTAAATGGAAGTAACGGAGGAAGCATTACTTTACAGATTGGTGGTTCAGATCCTGTAAGTCCTTTTATTGCCACGGAGATCTCTCCGGGAAGAACACAGATCAGAATAGGAGGAACTCTGACTTTAACCAGCCCCCTGGCTAACCCACCTGGAAATTATAATGGAACTTTTTTAGTCACATTTATCCAACCCTGATGTATGCCGGAAAACCAGATCAATCCCTATATGAGAAGAATAAAGGGTTCTTTATGGAGAACGTTATGGCTTTTTGTATGGTTGACTGCTGCCTGGTTGCTGACGGTAGGTTCCTGCTTCGCCCAAACGGAGCCGGAAGAGCCAGAGGAGATACCGGTATTTCTAAATGTGCAGCGTGTGGGTGCTACCGAAATACAGGCATTAATTCGCGCTGAACGGGTTTGGTTGCCGGTGGCTGAGCTTTTTAATTTTCTTAAAATCCGCTATGAAGTATCAAAAAACAGAGATTCTGTGAGCGGGACTTTCATTAAGCCGACTTCGGCCTATGTGATTGATCAGGTACATCATCAGATTATATACGAAGATCAGCGTTATGAACTGAAAGCGGAAGACCTGATCCGGACCAACACAGGCCTCTATTTGCAGTCTGACTATTTTGGAAAGGTATTTGGATTAAATTGTCTGTTTAGTTTTAGAAACCTCTCGGTGGTGTTGAGTACGCAACTAGAGTTACCGGTGCTCCGTGAGATCCGGCAGGAGCAGATGCGTGCTAATCTGAATAAATTAAGCGGAATATTTAAGGCGGATACGGTTATAGGCAGAAATTATCCCTTATTCTATTTCGGAACAGCAGATTATGCTGCGCTTACTTCGGCTGGAAATAAAGGAACTCCCCAGGATGCCCGGGTTAGCCTTGGTCTGGGAGGAATGCTTGCCGGAGGAGAAACAAATGTGGTGCTGAATTACCACAACAATGCCGGCTTTTCCGGTCGTCAGCAATATTATTTATGGAGGTACGTGGACAATAATATGCGCTATGCGAAACAGGTGATGGCAGGTAAGATCCAGGGACAGTCGATCTCCTCAATATATGCGCCTGTGATCGGGGTTCAGGTGACCAATGCGCCAACTACTTACCGGCGTTCTTTTGGTACGTATACGTTAAGTAATCATACAGAACCTAACTGGATGGTAGAATTATATGTAAATGGAGTACTGATTAATTACGTTAAAGCCGATGCAGCCGGATTTTATACGTTTAATGTTCCCTTGGTATATGGCAATACCATGATTAAGCTGCGATTTTATGGTCCTTATGGTGAGGAACGGTCGACGGAACAAAACATCAACATCCCCTTTAATTTTTTGCCAAAGAATGAATTTGAATATACCGCCAGTTCCGGAATATTAGAGGATGAAACGCGTGCTAAATTTGCCCGTTTAAGTACCAATTACGGACTGACGCGTAATATTACGGTTGGAGCCGGTCTGGAATACCTTTCTTCGATCAGCTCGGGTACAAAGATCCCCTTTGTGAATACTTCCATTCGTTTGCTGCCCAATCTTTTGTTCTCTGGGGAGTACGATCATGACGTGCGTTCCAAAGCACTGCTGAGTTATAATCTGCCTTCAGGACTGCAGATTGAGATCAATAATACCTGGTATAAGAAGGGACAGACGGCGATTAACAATACTTTTGTGGAAGACCGGAAAGCGATGTTTTCTTTTCCTTTCCGGGGGCGTTCTTTCTCCGCTTATACGAGACTGACCATAGAGCAGATTTTGCTTTCCAATACGAGGTATACGCTGGCCAATTGGATGCTTTCCGGCGTGATAGGGAATATGAGTGCAAGTGCAACCACCTATTCGATATTTATGAAAGAGGCTGATCCGTATGTATATACCAATTATTCATTCTCACTACGGGCTTTTAAAAACCTCCTGATCACACAGCAGCTGCAATATGAATATGTACAGAAACAGGTGATAGGTATCAAAACAGAGCTGGAAAAGCGGGTATTTAAACGGGGATATTTAAACCTGTCCTATGAACAGAATTTCCTCAGCGACATCAGCAACGTAGAAGTTGGCTTAAGGTATGACTTTTCTTTTGCTCAAACCCGGGTTTCGGTACGAAGGAGTAATGATCTGATCAGAACTTTGCAAGGCATCAGCGGAAGTCTGATACATGATGGAAAATCGGGTTTCACCAATTTTAATAACTATACCAGCGTTGGAAAAGGAGCCGTTCTATTGATTCCATATCTGGATTTGAATGGCAATAACAGGCGGGACCGGGGGGAACCTAAAGCGCAGGGATTGAAAGTGAGAATCAATGGAGGTCGAATTCAGCAATCGGTTAAGGATACCACAATCCGGATAACCGACCTGGAGGCCTACACGAATTACGCTATTGAGCTGGATGGTTCCGGTTTTGACAGACTGGCCTGGAAATTCCCTAAAAAGAATTACAGCGTAGTGATTGATCCCAATTTTGTCAAAAATATAGAAGTTCCGATTTCCGTATTCGGTGAAGTTTCCGGAAGGGTAATCTTGAAAAAGGGAACTAAAGAGGAGGGACAGGGGAATGTGCTAATCAATTTCTATAATGAGCAGGCTAAGCTGATTGGATATACGACTTCTGAAGTGGATGGTTATTTCTCTTATCTGGGATTATTACCAGGTAAGTATCTGGTGAAAATGGATTCGCTGCAATTAAAGAAAATGGACCTGATCGGAGAAACGCCGGCCATTCCGGTGGTCATCGTCCGGAGTACAGATGGAGATCTGGTAAATGGGCTCAGTCTGGTTACCAGACCAGCACTTGTTGAAGAGGAGAAAACAGAAGAGCCAGCTATGCCTCCCGTAGTTCAGGCGGTTCCAGAGGAACAACCTGTCGTAATTCCCGCCATGGGTCCGTTAACCGTTCAGGCCGCACATTTTAAATTCCAGATGGCCAGAACATCTCAGCGTATTTTATTAAAGTATTATAAAAATGTAGTCATTGTTCCTACCAAATGGGTGTATTATAACATTCAGATTAAAGGCATTAAAGATGTGGAGGAAGCGAAAAAGGTGATTAAAATGATTAAAACTATTGGATTCCCGGACGCTTATTTGTTAAAGGACTAACTATATTTGACGTTTGAGTTTTGTCTATGAATATTGAAGAATTACGTGATTATTGCCTGCAAAAGAACGGGGCAACTGAAGGCTTTCCTTTTGGTGAGGAAACACTGGTTTTTAAAGTAGGAGAGAAAGTCTTCTTACTGATCGGTCTAATCAACGGCAACAGGTTTAATGCCAAATGTGATCCGGATCGTGCGATTGAGCTGAGGGAACAATATGAAGAAGTGATACCCGGGTACCATATGAACAAGAAACACTGGAATACCGTTTATATGAATGGCCGTTTGACTTTTAAGCAGTTACAGGAAATTATAGATCATTCTTATGATCTGGTATTTAATAGCTTACCTAGGAAAAAACAGGAAGAAATTACAGGTTAAAAAAAGAAGGCAGTCTAAGCTGCCTTCTTTTTCCATCTTTTACTGACCAAGACTTAACCTGAGGTTCAGCTCAAAGCTGCCATTGGTATAGGCACTTAGCGCCGAGGTTTGGGTAGTGTATGATCCGCTGATCATGTATTTGTTTCTGAAGTCCATGCCTAGTCCGAAGGTGGCACTTTCCGAGCTGTGGTACATCACCATGGCAAAGACCTGCCGGTTTGCAATGCCTACCTGAACGCCTGCATCCCAGATGTTGTCATAACCTTTTACACCACGATAAGCCACTTTAGGCTCTGCGTCAATTCCTTCAGCTCCTTTAGTAACCTGAAACCGATAGCTTAGTGCCGAATAAAAAGTTTGCTGATCGGCGACTTTAACCGTTTCCTTTTTAAGGGCATCTTTCAGATTGGGTAATGCCGCTTGTACGGTCAGTCTGTTGCTGGTATAAGCGATTCCGAAATCTCCGTCCAGATGGGTTTTACGATTGTTGTACTGGCCGATTAACGGATCACTGGGGTTGCCGTGAATATCCGTTTCTTCCAGTCGCTGGCTTAAAAAACCGATAGACAATCCGAAGTGTAGCGCATCGCCGTCCTGATTTAGTTTCAGGTGATAAGCGTAGGAACCCAGTACCCGGGTTTGCCTTTGCAGACCGGCACTTTCGTTATTTACCGTGATACCGATACCAACTCGTTTGAAACCATAATCTGCAGTAAGACTTTGCGTTACCGGTGCGCCTGGCACATTGTCCCAGAGTTTGCGGTAAGAGCCGTTTATTTTTATTCCTCCGTTATATCCTGCAAAAGCAGGATTGATCACATATTGGTTGGTATAGTATTGTGCCGACAGGGGATTTAACTGCGCTTTTGCTGAACTTATTGCTGCCATAAAGGCAACTACTAAGCATGTTTTGTGTATGATTTTCATGTCTCTTCGTCATTTGATGAAGCCTGCATTCCCTTAGGTAATGAGTTCCTGCAGGCCTCTTAAATATTAATTTTCTCTGATAACCGTAATAAAGCCTCTGAATTTAAGTGTGTTCGGTCCGAAGTCTATGATGTAATAATAGGTTCCTTCATCCAAAGGACGGCCATTTAGCATGGCATCCCAGCTGTTGTCGTATGCTCTTTTGGTATAAAGAATACGGCCTGCTTTATCAAAAACCTTCACTTCGTTATTCGGATAGAAATCAATGTTATCTATGACCCATTTGTCATTAAAACCATCACCGTTAGGAGATATGATATTGGTGCCTTTAATCAGCGCCAGATCGTCCAATACCCTCAGCGTAAAGGTTTGTGATTGCGAACAACCATTGGAATTAGTGGCGGTTACGGTATAGGTGGTGGTTTCACGTGGTCTTACTGTAAGGATTGCAGTGTTTTGCCCGGTTAGTATACCTTCGCTGTTTTCCCAGACATAGCTTGTTCCACCACTTGCGGTTAGGATGACCGTTGCCCCTTTACTCACCTGGTTTCCACTATTGCTGCTGATCATAAGTTGCGGAGCAGCATTAACTGTAATCTGGAAAGAACTGGTATAGGTATCTGTGCCACCATTTGCTGTGCCTCCGTTATCACGGACCATTACGGTAACTGTGGCAGTTCCTGAGGCACCATTTCTCAGTCTATAGCTCAGTGTTCCTGTATTTCCGCTACCGGTTACTGTTAAGGTCTGGAACAGGCTGGAATTGCTGCTGCTTACACTTAAGGTAGTCGTCTGGTTACTTTCCGGTCCGGCACTGATTCCTGCTAAAGCTACCGTTTGTGTTGCTGAAGTATAGCATAACGTTTGATTGCCGATGGCAGAAAGCGTAGGAATTTCATTTACATCGGTTAAGCTGATGTTGAATTCTTTTTCCAGTGCGGTGTTGTTTTGGGTAACAGAACGAACCCTTACCTTATAGCTGGCTTTACTTTCATAATCAGGACTGGTATTGCTGATCAGTTTGTTGCCGCTGATGGTAAATAATCCATTGTCTGCATCTCCCGCACCTGATACCAGTGTATAGGTAAATGTGGCAGCAGGATGATCTGAAGTACTGCTAAACGTTCCTGTTTCAGCTCCGGGAGCTGAATTCTCATACCATGGGACACTGGCCAGACTGATGTTTGTGATTGCATCCAGTTTAACGGTTAGTGTTCCTTTCTGATAGGTGATGGCATAATTGGCAGCTGCTGCAGCACCGACATTGATGTCGTACGTGCCTATAGGGCTATTGGTTGTTGCGGTTGTTGATAAGTTCGGCTGGGTACTCAGCACCGAGTTACTTTCTCCGTTTGCCAGACCAGAATAGCTGGCGGTCAGCACCGGATTCACTTCGCCAAGGAATTTCTCTTTAGCATCTGCAGTGATCAATAAGCCTTTCCTGTTTACCGTCAATTTACCGTTGGTATAGCTGATGTTATAATTGCTTATTCCTGTTCCGGCAGCATTGGTTGCAATGATGTCGTAATCGGAACCTGCAACACTTGCCGTTGCTGCTGCACCCGGACTGCTGAGTGTTACTGAAGTCACTACATCTCCATTGATCAATCCGTTGGCAGTAAACTCAGTTCCAGCGAAAACGAGTGTTTCCCCATAGGTTTTGCTCAGGTTAGCTACGGTGATGCTGAGTGCTTTCTGAGTGACCGTCAGCACTCCATCTGGATTGTTGACCGAGTAGTTAGACAGTTTGTTACCTGGATCTGTTAACGTAGCAACAATCGGATAAGTAAGTCCTCCTGCGGCATTTGCAGCAGCACCGGTACTACTTCTGGTTACGGTAATCTGATCGCCATTTTGAAGTCCGGTAATGCTACCGTTGAAGTCAGCATCGGTCAGCACATCTCCATATGCTTTAGAGCGGTTGTTGTTTACGATAGTCAGCGTTCGAGTGTTTACTGTTAATGTTTGCTGAACGTCGGTTGCCGGACTAAAGGCTGCATTTCCTGGCTGACTTGCAGTGATGGTAGTACTTCCGGCTTTTAAAATTGTGGCGGTATTGCCCACAATAGAAACAATGGAAGGATCTGCAGCGGTATACGTTACCGGAAGGTTTGCCGAAGAGTTTGCATTACCCAGGCTGAAAGGAGCATCGCCATAGATTTTTGCAGCAATGGTATTGAAGGTGATGGTCTGACTGCCTTTAGGAACTGCAGATACATCAGCACTCAATGCGCTTAGGTTACCGGCCTGATCTATGGTCTGGATGCGGTAATAATAAGTGGTACCATTCGTTAATCCAACATTTGTATAGGTTGTTGTACCTGCTGGGATATCGGCCAATACTGTAGTTGGAGCTGGGCTTGTGCCGGAATAAATGCGGTATTTAGCCAGATCGGGTTCTGTATTAGCTGCCCAGTTTAATAGGATTTCTGTATCACCGGCGGTGGCAGTTAAGCCAGTTGGAATTGCCGGTGCATTTTGATCAAATGTAACTGAACCTGTTCCTGTAGAAACCGGAATACCTGTATTTCCTACCAGATCATTGAATGCGATTTGGTAAGGAACGAGGCCTTCTGCATCTGTTGAAACAAAGGTATAGGTTGCTGTCCAGTTGTTTCCTGAGGCCGTTGGGATTACCGTATGACCTGCAATCGTAACTACCGGAGTTTGTAAGGCTTCACTTGCAGTGAAGGTCAGGGTTGCAATATTTCCTGCTTTTGCAAGTGTCGGAACTGAATTGTCCGAACTGATGTTCACTGCAGCTAGGGTAGGGATGACCTTATCGAAAGTCACCGAGCCTGTTCCTGTAGAAACCGGAATACCTGCATTTCCTGCCAGGTCACTGAAAGTAATTTGGTAAGGAACTAAACCGTCTGCATCTGTTGAAGTAAAGGTGTAGGTTGCTGTCCAGTTATTTCCGGAAGCAGTTGGAGTAACCACATGACCCGCAATAGTAACCACCGGAGTTTGCAGCGCTTCAGTCGCTGTAAATGTTAATGTCGCTGTATTGCCTGGTTTGGCCAGGGTAGGTATGGCATTATCTGAACCAATATTCACCGCAATCAGGGTTGGTACTGATTTATCTAATGTTACTGAACCTGTGCCTGTAGAAACCGGAGTGCCTGCATTTCCTACAAGGTCACTGAAGGTGATCTGATAAGGAACGAGGCCTTCTGCATCTGTTGGAATAAAGGTATAGGTTGCGGTCCAGTTGTTTCCTGAAGCAGTTGGGGTAATCGCATGTCCTGCTATGGTGACTACCGGCGTCTGTAAGGCTTCACTGGCTGTGAAGGTTAACGTAGCGGTATTGCCCACTATGGCAAGTGTAGGATCTGCATGATCAGAAACAATGTTGACTGCACTTAAAGTTGGCACTGATTTATCTAAGGTCACGGAACCTGTTCCAGTAGAAACCGGAGTGCCTGCATTTCCTGCCAGATCACTGAAGGTAATTTGGTAAGGAACCAAACCTTCTGCATCTGTTGAAATGAAGGTATAGGTTGCAGTCCAGTTATTTCCGGAAGCAGTTGGGATAACCGTATGTCCCGCTATGGTGACTACTGGTGTTTGCAATGCTTCGCTGGCGGTAAAGGTCAAAGTAGCTGTATTACCCACTTTTGCAAGGGTAGGGTTTGAGAAATCAGAAACAATGTTGACTGCACTTAAAGTTGGCACTGATTTATCTAAGGTTACGGAACCGGTACCTGTAGAAACCGGACTGCCGGCATTTCCTGCAAGGTCACTAAAAGTGATTTCATAAGGAACCAAACCTTCTGCATCTGTTGAAGTAAAGGTGTAAGTTGCTGTCCAGTTATTTCCGGAAGCCGTTGGCGTCACATTGTGGCCGGCAATCGTAACTACTGGAGTTTGCAGTACTTCGCTTGCTGTAAATGTTAACGTGGCGGTATTGCCCGGTCTGGCAAGTGTTGGGTCCGCATGGTCAGAAACAATGTTTACCGCAGTTAAGCTCGGTACCGATTTATCCAAAGTGACAGAGCCTGTACCTGTAGAAACCGGAGTACCTGGATTTCCCGCAAGATCACTGAAGGTGATGCTATAAGGAACCAGACCTTCGGGATCTGCTGAAGTGAAGGTATAAGTAGCTGTCCAGTCATTTCCGGAAGCGGTTGGAATTACCGTATGACCAGCGATTGTAACCGCAGGTGTCTGTAATGCTTCGCTTGCTGTAAATGTTAGGGTTGCTGTATTACCCACTATCGCCAGGAATGGAACAGGATTGTTAGAGGTAATTTCTACTGCTGTTAAGGTCGGTATTGATTTATCTAAAGTGACAGAGCCTGTACCTGTAGAAACCGGAGTGCCTGGGTTTCCAGCCAAATCAATGAAAGTAATTTGGTAAGGAACGAGGCCTTCTGCGTCTGTTGGGATAAAGGTATAGGTAGCGGTCCAGTTATTTCCGGAAGCCGTTGGAATGACAGTATGACCTGCAATCGTAACAACAGGTGTCTGTAATCCTTCGCTTGCCGTAAATGTTAAGGTAGCCGTATTACCTACCACAGCGTAAAGCGGATTGCTATTGTTCGACACAATGTTTACTGCTGATAAAGTCGGTATACTATGGTCAAATGTATAAATACTGCCCGTGAAACCGCCTGAGATGTTGTTTCCAGCTGCATCGGTGATTCCTGTTCCGCTGGCATTCAGGTTCAGACCCATCGTTCCATCTCCGGTGATCGCATTCACAGTTACGGTGAATACCTGGTTGTTTGTAGGTGTAATGCTGGCTATTGTTCCACTGGTGCCGGTTAGCGCCAAGTTGAAATCAGCCGGATCTACATTGAACACATCTTTAGAGAAAGTGACGGTGTAATTAACGCTGGTTGCTGTAGAAGGATTAGGATCTGCAAGTGCAATTGCATTGACAATCGGAGCGGTGGTGTCTATAGTTACCACCAGCCCTGTTGAAACCGGACTTACATTACCTGCTACATCAGTTGCTTTTGCAGTGATGGTATGTGTTCCTGGTGTCAATGTGTTTGCTGTAATTGACCAGTTTCCACCGGTAGCAATACCGGTTCCGATTACAGTTGTCCCGTCAGTATCATATAACGTTACGGTTGAACCTGGTTCTGCGGTACCTGTGAATACAGGGGTGATCACATTGGTGATGTTATCAGAATTCGATATTCCACTATCACTTGCTGCAGCCAGAACAGGCGCAGATGGAGCGTTAGGACTCTGAGTATCGAAAGTCAGGGCAGGGGTTGTTCCTGCGCCACCATCATTACCAGCCGCATCTGTATACGTTGCTGCAGCTACAGTAATGCTTGCTGTTCCAGAGCTTGCCGGTGTCGGTGTAAAGGTTGCGGTACGGGTTAAACCAGAACCGGATATGGCTCCAAGTGTTCCTCCGCTTACCACGACATCACCGGTAGTTCCGTCCCAGGCAAAAGTTGTTCCCGGATCTTCACTGAAGGTAAAGGTGATGTTGGCTGTTTCTCCTGATTTTAATTGAGGCACATCACTGGTGATGGCCAGGGTCGGAGCAGTGGTGTCAATAGTTACTGCCAGTCCTGCTGAAGCCGGGCTTTCATTACCCACTGCATCAGTTGCTTTAGCAGTAATGGTATGTGTGCCTGGTGTCAATGTACTTGCTGTAATTGACCAGTTTCCACCGATAGCAATACCGGTTCCGATTACAGTTGTCCCGTCAGTATCGTAAAGGGTTACAGTAGAACCTGGTTCTGCGGTACCTGTAAACACAGGAGTGGTCACATTGGTGATGTTATCAGAATTCGATATTCCACTATCACTTGCTGCAGCCAGAACAGGCGCAGATGGAGCGTTAGGGCTCTGAGTATCGAAAGTCAGGGCAGGAGTGCTTCCTGCTCCACCATTATTACCCGCTACATCGGTGTAAGTTGCTGCTGCTACGGTAATGCTTACCGTTCCAGAGCTTGCCGGTGTCGGTGTAAAGGTTGCGGTACGGGTTAAACCAGAACCAGATATGGCTCCAAGTGTTCCTCCGCTTACCACGACATCACCGGTAGTTCCGTCCCAGGCAAAAGTTGTTCCCGGATCTTCACTGAAGGTAAAGGTGATGTTGGCTGTTTCTCCAGATTTTAATTGAGGTACATCACTGGTGATGGCCAGGGTTGGAGCAGTAGTATCAATAGTTACTGCCAGTCCTGCTGAAGCCGGACTTTCATTACCCACTGCGTCAGTTGCTTTAGCAGTAATGGTATGTGTGCCTGGTGTCAATGTGCTTGCTGTAATTGACCAGTTTCCACCGGTAGCAATACCTGTTCCAAGAACAGTTGTCCCATCGGTATCGTAAAGGGTTACAGTAGAACCTGGTTCTGCGGTACCTGTAAATACAGGAGTAGTCACATTGGTGATGTTATCAGAATTCGATATTCCACTATCACTTGCTGCAGCTAGAACAGGAGCAGATGGAGCGTTAGGACTCTGAGTATCGAAAGTCAGGGCAGGGGTTGTTCCTGCGCCACCGTCATTACCTGCTGCATCGGTGTAGGTTGCTGCAGCTACAGTAATGCTTGCCGTTCCAGAGCTTGCCGGTGTCGGTGTAAAGGTTGCGGTACGGGTTAAACCAGAACCAGATATGGCTCCAAGTGTTCCTCCGCTTACCACGACATCACCGGTAGTTCCGTCCCAGGCAAAGTTGTTCCCGGATCTTCACTGAAGGTAAAGGTGATGTTGGCTGTTTCCCCGGCTTTTAGCTGTGGCACATCACTGGTGATGGCCAGAGTTGGAGCAGTAGTGTCGATCGTTACTCCCAGTCCTGCTGAAGCCGGACTTTCATTACCCACTGCGTCAGTTGCTTTAGCTGTAATGGTATGTGTGCCTGGTGTCAATGTACTTGCTGTAATTGACCAGTTTCCACCGGTAGCTACACCAGTTCCGATTACAGTTGTCCCGTCAGTATCATATAACGTTACGGTTGAACCTGGTTCTGCGGTACCTGTAAACACAGGAGTGGTCACATTGGTGATGTTATCAGAATTGGATATTCCACTATCACTTGCTGCAGCCAGAACAGGAGCAGATGGAGCGTTAGGGCTCTGAGTATCGAAAGTCAGGGCAGGGGTTGTTCCTGCGCCACCGTCATTACCCGCTGCATCGGTGTAGGTTGCTGCTGCTACTGTAATGCTTACTGTTCCGGTACTTGCCGGAGTTGGTGTAAAGGTTGCGGTACGGGTTAGACCAGAACCGGATATGGCTCCAAGTGTTCCTCCGCTTACCACGACATCACCGGTAGTTCCGTCCCAGGCAAAAGTTGTTCCCGGATCTTCACTGAAGGTAAAGGTGATGTTGGCTGTTTCTCCTGATTTTAATTGTGGTACATCACTGGTGATGGCCAGAGTTGGAGCAGTAGTATCGATCGTTACTGCCAGTCCTGCTGAAGCCGGACTTTCATTACCCACTGCGTCAGTTGCTTTAGCCGTAATGGTATGTGTGCCTGGTGTCAATGTACTTGCTGTAATTGACCAGTTTCCACCGGTAGCAATACCGGTTCCGATTACAGTTGTCCCGTCAGTATCGTAAAGGGTTACGGTAGAACCTGGTTCTGCGGTACCTGTAAACACAGGAGTGGTCACATTGGTGATGTTATCAGAATTCGATATTCCACTATCACTTGCTGCAGCCAGAACAGGAGCAGATGGAGCGTTAGGACTCTGAGTATCGAAAGTCAGGGCAGGGTTGTTCCTGCGCCACCGTCATTACCAGCCGCATCTGTATACGTTGCTGCAGCTACAGTAATGCTTGCCGTTCCAGAGCTTGCCGGTGTCGGTGTAAAGGTTGCGGTACGGGTTAAACCAGAACCAGATATGGCTCCAAGTGTTCCTCCGCTTACCACGACATCACCGGTAGTTCCGTCCCAGGCAAAAGTTGTTCCCGGATCTTCACTGAAGGTAAAGGTGATGTTGGCTGTTTCCCCGGCTTTTAGCTGTGGCACATCACTGGTGATGGCCAGAGTTGGAGCAGTAGTATCGATCGTTACTGCCAGTCCTGCTGAAGCCGGACTTCATTACCCACTGCGTCAGTTGCTTTAGCCGTAATGGTATGTGTGCCTGGTGTCAATGTCTTGCTGTAATTGACCAGTTTCCACCGGTAGCAATACGGTTCCGATTACAGTTGTCCCGTCAGTATCGTAAAGGGTTACGGTAGAACCTGGTTCTGCGGTACCTGTAAACACAGGAGTGGTCACATTGGTGATGTTATCAGAATTCGATATTCCACTATCACTTGCTGCAGCCAGAACAGGAGCAGATGGAGCGTTAGGACTCTGAGTATCGAAAGTCAGGGCAGGGGTTGTTCCTGCGCCACCGTCATTACCAGCCGCATCTGTATACGTTGCTGCAGCTACAGTAATGCTTGCCGTTCCAGAGCTTGCCGGTGTCGGTGTAAAGGTTGCGGTACGGGTTAAACCAGAACCGGATATGGCTCCAAGTGTTCCTCCGCTTACCACGACATCACCGGTAGTTCCGTCCCAGGCAAAAGTTGTTCCCGGATCTTCACTGAAGGTAAAGGTGATGTTGGCTGTTTCCCCGGCTTTTAGCTGTGGCACATCACTGTGATGGCCAGAGTTGGAGCAGTAGTATCGATCGTTACTGCCAGTCCTGCTGAGCCGGACTTTCATTACCCACTGCGTCAGTTGCTTTAGCCGTAATGGTATGTGTGCCTGGTGTCAATGTACTTGCTGTAATTGACCAGTTTCCACCGGTAGCAATACCGGTTCCGATTACAGTTGTCCCGTCAGTATCGTAAAGGGTTACAGTAGAACCTGGTTCTGCGGTACCTGTAAACACAGGAGTGGTCACATTGGTGATGTTATCAGAATTCGATATTCCACTATCACTTGCTGCAGCCAGAACAGGAGCAGATGGAGCGTTAGGACTCTGAGTATCGAAAGTCAGGGCAGGGGTTGTTCCTGCGCCACCGTCATTACCAGCCGCATCTGTATACGTTGCTGCTGCTACTGTAATGCTTACTGTTCCGGAGCTTGCTGGCGTTGGTGTAAAGGTTGCGGTACGGGTTAAACCAGAACCGGATATGGCTCCAAGTGTTCCTCCGGTTACCACGACATCACCGGTAGTTCCGTCCCAGGCAAAAGTTGTTCCCGGATCTTCACTGAAGTAAAGGTGATGTTGGCTGTTTCTCCTGATTTTAATTGAGGCACATCACTGGTGATGGCCAGGGTCGGAGCAGTAGTATCAATAGTTACTGCCAGTCCTGCTGAAGCCGGACTTTCATTACCCACTGCGTCAGTTGCTTTAGCAGTAATGGTATGTGTGCCTGGTGTCAATGTACTTGCTGTAATTGACCAGTTTCCACCGGCAGCTACACCAGTTCCGATTACAGTTGTCCCGTCAGTATCATATAACGTTACGGTTGAACCTGGTTCTGCGGTACCTGTAAACACAGGAGTGGTCACATTGGTGATGTTATCAGAATTCGATATTCCACTATCACTTGCTGCAGCCAGAACAGGAGCAGATGGAGCGTTAGGACTCTGAGTATCGAAAGTCAGGGCAGGGGTTGTTCCTGCGCCACCGTCATTACCCGCTGCATCGGTGTAGGTTGCTGCTGCTACTGTAATGCTTACTGTTCCGGAGCTTGCTGGCGTTGGTGTAAAGGTTGCGGTACGGGTTAAACCAGAACCGGATATGGCTCCAAGTGTTCCTCCGGTTACCACGACATCACCGGTAGTTCCGTCCCAGGCAAAAGTTGTTCCCGGATCTTCACTGAAGGTAAAGGTGATGTTGGCTGTTTCTCCTGATTTTAATTGAGGTACATCACTGGTGATGGCCAAGGTTGGAGCAGTGGTGTCAATAGTTACTGCCAGTCCTGCTGAAGCCGGGCTTTCATTACCCACTGCGTCAGTTGCTTTAGCTGTAATGGTATGTGTGCCTGGTGTCAATGTACTTGCTGTAATTGACCAGTTTCCACCGGTAGCAATACCGGTTCCAATTACAGTTGTACCGTCAGTATCATATAACGTTACGGTTGAACCTGGTTCTGCGGTACCTGTAAACACAGGAGTGGTCACATTGGTGATGTTATCAGAATTCGATATTCCACTATCACTTGCTGCAGCCAGAACAGGAGCAGATGGAGCGTTAGGACTCTGAGTATCGAAAGTCAGGGCAGGGGTTGTTCCCGCGCCACCATCATTACCAGCCGCATCTGTATACGTTGCTGCAGCTACAGTAATGCTTACTGTTCCGGAGCTTGCCGGTGTCGGTGTAAAGGTTGCGGTACGGGTTAAACCAGAACCGGATATGGCTCCAAGTGTTCCTCCGCTTACCACGACATCACCGGTAGTTCCGTCCCAGGCAAAAGTTGTTCCCGGATCTTCACTGAAGGTAAAGGTGATGTTGGCTGTTTCTCCTGATTTTAATTGAGGTACATCACTGGTGATGGCCAAGGTTGGAGCAGTGGTGTCAATAGTTACTGCCAGTCCTGCTGAAGCCGGGCTTTCATTACCCACTGCGTCAGTTGCTTTAGCAGTAATGGTATGTGTGCCTGGTGTCAATGTGCTTGCTGTAATTGACCAGTTTCCACCGATAGCAATACCGGTTCCGATTACAGTTGTCCCGTCAGTATCGTAAAGGGTTACGGTAGAACCTGGTTCTGCGGTACCTGTAAACACAGGAGTGGTCACATTGGTGATGTTATCAGAATTCGATATTCCACTATCACTTGCTGCAGCCAGAACAGGTGCAGATGGAGCGTTAGGACTCTGAGTATCGAAGGTCAGTGCAGGGGTTGTTCCTGCGCCACCGTCATTACCAGCCGCATCTGTATACGTTGCTGCAGCTACAGTAATGCTTACTGTTCCGGAGCTTGCCGGTGTTGGTGTAAAGGTTGCGGTACGGGTTAGACCAGAACCAGATATGGCTCCAAGTGTTCCTCCGGTTACCACGACATCACCGGTCGTTCCGTCCCAGGCAAAAGTTGTACCCGGATCTTCACTGAAGGTAAAGGTGATGTTGGCTGTTTCTCCTGATTTTAATTGAGGCACATCACTGGTGATGGCCAGGGTCGGAGCAGTAGTATCAATAGTTACTGCCAGTCCTGCTGAAGCCGGACTTTCATTACCCACTGCGTCAGTTGCTTTAGCAGTAATGGTATGTGTGCCTGGTGTCAATGTACTTGCTGTAATTGACCAGTTTCCACCGGTAGCAATACCGGTTCCGATTACAGTTGTCCCGTCAGTATCGTAAAGGGTTACGGTAGAACCTGGTTCTGCGGTACCTGTAAACACAGGAGTGGTCACATTGGTGATGTTATCAGAATTCGATATTCCACTATCACTTGCTGTGGCCAATACTGGCGCAGACGGAGCATTTGGAACGGAAGTATCAAAGGTCAGTGCAGGAGTGCTTCCCGCGCCACCGTCATTACCAGCTACATCAGTATACGTTGCTGCTGCTACAGTAATGCTTGCCGTTCCGGTACTTGCCGGAGTTGGCGTAAAGGTGGCGGTACGGATTAAACCAGAACCAGATACGGCTCCAAGTGTTCCTCCGCTTACCACAACATCACCGGTAGTTCCGTCCCAGGCAAAAGTTGTTCCCGGATCTTCACTGAAGGTAAAGGTGATGTTGGCTGTTTCTCCTGATTTTAATTGAGGTACATCACTGGTGATGGCCAGAGTTGGAGCGGTGGTATCAATGGTTACGATAAGTCCGGATGAGGCAGGACTTATATTGCCAATTGCATCCGTTGCTTTGGCGATAATAGTGCGTGCGCCTGGTATCAATGTACTTGAAGTAATTGACCAGTTTCCAGCTGTTGCAATGCCAGTTCCGATTACGCTTGTACCAGCGACTGTTCCGTCAGTAACATAAAGTGTTACTGTTGAACCTGGTTCTGCGGTACCTGTAAATACAGGTGTGGTGACATTGGTAATGTTATCAGAATTAGATATTCCACTATCACTTGCTGTAGCCAGAACAGGCGTAGATGGGGCATTTGGAATGGCTGTATCGAAGGTCAGGGCAGGGGTTGTTCCTGCGCCGCCATCATTACCAGCTACATCAGTATAAGTTGCTGCTGCCACAGTAATGCTTACTGTTCCGGAACTCGCCGGAGTTGGTGTAAAGGTTGAGGTACGGGTTAAACCAGAACCAGATATGGCTCCGAGTGTTCCTCCGGTTATTACTATATCACCGATAGTTCCATCCCAGGCAAAAGTTGTACCCGGATCTTCACTGAAGGTAAAGGTGATGGTTGCTGTTTCCCCTGCTTTAAGTTGTGGCACATCACTGGTGATGGCCAAGGTTGGAGCAGTAGTATCTATAGTTACTACCAGTCCTGCTGAAGCCGGGCTTTCATTACCCACCGCATCAGTTGCTTTAGCGGTAACCGCATGTACTCCAGGAGTCAGAACGGAGCTGGTGATGGACCAGTTTCCACCGGTAGCAATACCGGTTCCAAGAACAGTTGTCCCATCGGTATCATATAGCGTTACGGTTGATCCTGGTTCTGCGGTACCTGTAAATACAGGAATGGTGACATTGGTAATGTTATCTGAATTAGATACTCCACTGTCGCTTGCTGTTGCCAATACTGGCGCAGACGGAGCATTTGGAACGGAAGTATCAAAGGTCAGTGCAGGAGTGCTTCCTGCTCCGCCATCATTACCAGCTACATCAGTGTAAGTTGCTGCTGCTACAGTAATACTTACCGTTCCGGAGCTCGCCGGAGTTGGCGTAAAGGTTGCAGTACGGGTTAAACCAGAACCGGATATGGCTCCAAGTGTGCCTCCGCTTACCACGACATCACCAGTAGTTCCATCCCAGGCAAAAGTTGTACCCGGATCTTCACTGAAGGTAAAGGTGATGGTTGCTGTTTCCCCGGCTTTTAGCTGTGGCACATCACTGGTGATGGCCAGAGTAGGAGCAGTGGTATCAATAGTTACTGCCAGTCCAGCTGAAGCCGGGCTTTCATTACCCACCGCATCAGTTGCTTTGGCGGTAACTGTATGTACTCCAGGAGCCAGAACGGAGCTGGTGATAGACCAGTTTCCACCGGTAGCTACACCAGTTCCCAGAACAGTTGTCCCGTCGGTATCATATAGCGTTACGGTTGATCCAGCTTCTGCGGTACCTGTAAATACAGGGATGGTCACATTGGTGATGTTATCTGAATTCGATATTCCACTATCACTGGCTGTAGCTAATACTGGCGCAGACGGGGCGTTTGGAATGACCGTATCGAAGATCAGTGCAGGGGTTATTCCTGCGCCACCGTCATTACCTGCTGCATCGGTGTAGGTTGCTGCAGCTACAGTAATGCTTGCCGTTCCAGAGCTTGCCGGTGTCGGTGTAAAGGTTGCGGTACGGGTTAAACCAGAACCAGATATGGCTCCGAGTGTTCCTCCGGTTACCACGACATCACCTGTAGTTCCGTCCCAGGCAAAAGTTGTTCCCGGATCTTCACTAAAGGTAAAAGTGATGGTTGCTGTTTCCCCTGCTTTAAGTTGTGGCACATCACTGGTGATGGCCAGAGTAGGGGCGGTGGCGTCAATGGTTACTACAAGTCCGGCTGAAGCCAGGCCTTCATTGCCTGCGGCATCTGTAGCCTTTGCTGTCAGTGTATGTGCCCCTTCGGTCATCGTAGTCGCTGTAATAGACCAGTTTCCACCGGTAGCTACACCGGTTCCCAATACGGTTGTGCCGTCGGTATCATATAGCGTTACGGTTGATCCAGCTTCTGCGGTACCTGTAAATACCGGAATAGTGACATTGGTAATGTTATCCGAATTTGAAACTCCACTGTCGCTGGCCGTAGCCATAACAGGTGTAGATGGTGCATTTGGTGCGGTAGTGTCAATGACGAAATCTTTATTTGCGCCTAAAGAACCGGCTGCACCAGGTGCAGGTAAGGTTAATGCTGCATTGGCGCCCATTGCATTCTGAATCGTACTGCCTCCTGCAAGTGTCAGGGAATTAATCGCGGTATAATCCAGATCTGCTGAAGTCTCACCGGCAGCTACTGTATAAGTAAAATTAAGGGTATTGGTTCCACTGCCTGAGGCATAAATGGCCTTACCGCCACTATTCAGGGCAAGCTCAGGATTCCCGGTTACGAAAACAGGCTGGTCAAATGTAATGGTCACATTAATGACTCCTCCTTCTTTGTAAAGGGTGACTGTGTTTGTAGAGCTGACATTAGTTACTCCGAGGAATAACAGGGTCTGGTGTAGCCCCTGGGTGAATATTGGATTGGTTCCAATTGTGGAGATGATTGCTTCTCCGACAGTAAAATCCACAGTACTCCCTCCGGGCAATGCGCCCGTGCCACCTCCGGCACTGGCTGTATGGCTATTCGCAGATTGAGCATTTGCTGTTAAGCAAGCCAAAATCGAAACCCATAACAATATAATTGTTTTAAGGTATCTCATGATAATATGTTTAATGATCTGCTTAACTGATTTACTCAATACTTAATCCGGCACCGGCATAACCAGCTGTGGTAGTAAGCAGGCTTATCCCCGCAGCTGAAGTAGAAAACACCAGCAAAAATCGCGTCTGAGCGGTTACCGGAATGTTGAGGCCTGTCGTAATTCCATTGGATACTGCTCCTATACTAATGATGCCTGACAATGAAGGTGCTAAAGTAACCGAGGCTCCTGGAACAGCGGTAAAACTGTTATTGGGTGCTGTACTCGAGTAAAGTTGTGCGGTAATGGCTACAGTTGTACCGATAAGTGATAAGGCAGCTGTAGTACTGAAATAAGCAGACATACTTTTGATTGTCCCAGATCTTGGCATGGAGAAAGCGAAGTTTAAAAGTGTACCCGCTGCTCCTGTCAGGTCAATTGTAGAACCAAGTAGGGAGAGGCTGGGTGCACTGTTACCGAAGCCAATAAAGCTGGGTGTACCGGCAAGTCCACCTGCAATGGTCGTCAAGGTTACAGGTACGCCCGATGCAAAAGGAATAATTGCGCCACCATTTGTGCTACCCGATGCATCATTTGCATCGGTGAGTCTTACCCATACACCTGTTTTTGAATAGTAAAATCCTTTCGGTGCATTAGTTTGATAAACCAATAAACCATCACTTGGAGAAGCTATTGCTGCTGCTGAGGCCACTCTGGGAATTAGTATTCCCTTGGTGCTTGACCAGATATCTAAAACGGCATCTGTTGCCGGAAAAGTACCCGTTCCCGCTCCAATACCTACGCTTCCAGCATTATTGTTTAAAATGTCCGTGCCAGAAAGAGACCAGCGATTATCATTGCTTTTCTCTGAATTTAAGGCATAAGGTACGCTGACCAGCTCGACGGTTCCGATGGTGGTATAGGCGGTACCCCCGGTTATATCGGCCTCAATTTTAAGGTATTTATTTCCAGTATTCCAGGGAATGGCTGAAAAGGTTCCGCTCACCACGGTTCCTGCTCCGATTTGCAAATTTACCAGCCCGAATGCATTAGAAGTTGGTAGTTGTGTCTCTGTATATACAGCGGCACCCACAGGTCCTTCCTGTACGGTTAACCTGAGTCCCACAGCCTGGTTGGGTACAGGCTGTCCGGCGGGGTTTCGGATGACGGCCTGATAGTTTATTTTTTGTGGAGCTTGCGCGAAACTTTTAAGCGCAAATAAAAATAACACTAATAGAGTAAAAGTTGCTTTTTTCATAAGAGAGAGGATAAGAGGTGATTAATTTATATGATGGTATAACTTTTCTTTGCGCGTTACTCAAAGTTATCAGGCATGTTATACTAAAAATCAAATTTTAACGTTGTATTTGTCTAACTATTCAATAGTTGTAAAAAAAAGAGGGTTTAAGAGACTTTCTTTCGGGAAAAATAAGCGGTAGGCATTAAGCCTGTTTCTTTCTTAAATGCATTATAGAATGTGGCGATGCTTTTGAAACCACATTCATGAGCAACAGATTCTATGGTCATTCTTTCCGCTTTAAGTGGATACTGCTCCATAAAGGAATTAATCCGGTACTCATTGATCCAGTCGCGGAAATTTTTCCCGATGAGGTTATTGAGCACAAAAGAACAGTGATGAACCGGGATATTAAGTTCTCCGGCAAGATCAACAATCTGAAAGCTCTCCAGCAGGTACGGCCGTTTCATTTCCATCACTTCTTTCATTGAATTGGAATAACTGATCAGCTGATCAGGTAAAAGGCTTACTTTTTTTGCAGAGTTCAGAACAGGAGGGGCATGAGATTTAATGGCTTCCATATCCAGGTCAACGGAGACAAATAGATATCCGTAGAATAATTTAGGCTGATGCAGCACAAAAATGAGAATGACTAGTAGGATCATACAATTCAGTATCATCAACACCGTATTGATCCCTGGTTTTTCTACATTCCACAACAGGAGGGGAAGGAAACCTGTCAGCTGAAAAAAGGTGGCAGTCTTAAGAAAGAATGAAAGCCAGTTTCTGCCGGAATGACCTGCTTTACTATCCAGTATTCTTGATTTCAATACCACATACCAGGTGGCAATGAGATAGCCCACAATCAGGACAGGTCTACCGAGGTAATAGAATAATGCAGGAAACAGACCGGTTCTTTCGGTTATAAACAATTGTTTGTTCCTTTCAACTTGGTCGGCCACTACAGGCCAGTTAATTTCATTCAATGGCCAGGGAAAGACATGAATTAACGCTAAACAGGCAGGAATAAAATGCATCCATTGAAATTTAAGCAGGCGGCTGTTACCCTGGATAAAGCTGGAGACATATAAATAAAAACAGGCAGGAGCCGCATAGCTAATCGGGGTGAAAACCTGGTAAAGTGTTGGGTATAGATGCTGTTGATCGGAGTGAATGAGTAGTGAAATCAGAATCTGACCAAAACGTGTAAAGAAAAGTACAGCCAGTAAACGGTTCAATAGCTTTATTCCTCGTTTTGCGAAAAACAAGTGTTGTGAAAACAAGAGTAGAAAAAAGCAGCTAATGCTGGTGAAAAATAGATAGAGCGTCATAACAACCAGGTAGTTAACTAAATATAATTCTTTTTTTTTGAATAAAAGATAAAATATTTGGATACTATCGGGTTAATAGTTTATCTGAAATAAGCTATATTTTTCTCTGTGTGAACGTAGGAAGTTTTAATTGTTAATTATTAAGCTGTCTTTTTTATTTTTAATACTTAGTAGAAAATATTGGAGTAATTTTTATGTTTTTCGGATATTGTCCTGTAAACTCACATTGAACAAAATGAACAGTTTTGAGCTTTGAAAGCTCAGCGGTTCCTGCCCGGATGGGCGGTGGTTGCGGTACAAAAAAATAGAGCGGTAATTATTCTTATACCGCTCCGGGTTAGGTGATACTAGAATTCAATATCGTCAGCCAGATTTCCACCTTGTGCATGACTAAACAATTGCGTGTATTTTTCTCTGTAGGCGTTCTGTGTCTGATTGTATTTTTGATAATCAGCGGCAATATCTTTATGGATCTGTTCGTTCCATAATGAAGCGGCGATTTGAAAATCGCCCAGAGGAATTCCGTATTGATCTACAATCCAGTTTGCTCCGTCCAAACCATAATCATAAGCAACCTGTCTGGCCACCTCCAGTTCCTGATAAAAATCTTTATCTGTTTTGATTTTTTCAATATTTCCTACACTTTGCGGAGAGACATTCGTTTGCAGGTTACTGAATTTCGGATGTTGGTCTGCGGTACCAAAATATTGGCCAAAAAGAGTGACAATCTGATAGGTCGCATCTTCTTTCATCCGTTCTTGCCACAATAAATTGGCCTCCTGCCATACTGGGAATTCTACACCTAAGGCTTTTGCTGCTTCATTTTCGCTTAAACCGCTTCCCATTTTTGCGCAGGCAGCGCTGTAATCTTCTAAACTAATACCGTGAATTGGTTCTAATAGTGGGTTCTCAGACATTTTTTTAATATTTAATAATGATGAATAGTATGATCTTTTAGTAAACGTTGGTAAAACCGCTCATTTTCGGCTCCCGTGTCCGGCGTTATTTTATTCCATTCATCGAACATGGAACGTAAATATTGCTGATATAGGACTGGATTTTTGGGTTGACTTTCTTCATAAAGCTGAAGCAGGTGAGCGGTACGTTGCTCTGCAAGGCTCCTTGCCTGATAGAATATCATCTGCATTTCAGTAGAGGGGGTATAGGTGTTTTGTGTCTGACAAAATTGGCAACGGATATAGGTCGCAATGAAGAACATTTTTGGAATGATTATTTTTCCGCCACATTGTTTGCAGATAAATTTGTCTTTTATGCGTTCAAATTCCGCCAATTGTTCTCGATAAGCTTTTTCCAGATCATGCTTTCCTTCCGATGATCTGAGTAAAGAGATCGCCTCATTTATTCTGGTTTCAAAATGATGGTGCCGGTCAAAACAGCTCATTTTAAATTGATAAAGGCGATTATCGTTGCGTCCGGCACTGGAAATTAAATCAGGCAGGAGAGAAGTGGCCGCATAAATAAAAGGAATAATGTGTTCTTCCTTTGCATTGTTAGCTTTCTGTCGCATTTGGTTAATTTGTCCAAGCAGAGCATTCAGCATCCGGCTATGGGTTCGCTTATAAGGATCGCTATCCTGATTGAACACAGCAGTGAGTTCAGGCATAGCAGCAGTACATAACTCTTCGAGCCTGTTTTCCAGCTTATCAAGAAAGACAAACCATTTTTCTTCCGTTTGTCTGATTTCTTCCGGCAGTGCGGGGTTGTTGTATTTAGACTTCAAAAATCCGAACATCAGCTATGAATTATTTGTCTTCTTGATATGTATACCGTTGCTAAGCTTAACGGTCATGAATTTAAAACCGCAATAGGCACAAATGGTAAGCCCGTCAACAAGTGCACGGCCGGCACCGCATTCAGGGCAATCACAGACCAACATATGGGCCTGTTCATATTTGATTTCTGCTCCATAATTTTCCTGCTCCGATGCTTTCTGTTTTAATTGTTCCACATAGGTTTGTGCTTTTTTCTTGTCTGTGCTGCTCATCGATGTCTTGTTAGAGCAGTTTTAATAACTCTTCTTTTTTAGCGGCATATTCTGTCTCAGTTATTAGTTGCATATTAAAAAGTTCCTTTAAGTTTTTGAGTCTTCCCAATACATCTTCCGCCGGCCTTGTTTTATCCTGAACGATTCCATTGGGAGACATATTCATAATCATTCCCATGGCCAGACCTTGTCTTGCTGTATCGGCCATTTCAGAATGATCTTTATCCATTGCATTGGCAATACTGAATTGAGAATATTTATGAATGTCTGTGATCATATTCATACCCGTTACCTTGTCATAATACTTCAGCACTTCGTCTGGTAAGGTAACGCTGGTAATGGTGAATTGTGTGATGTCAATCCCAAATCCGGTGAAAAAGGATTGAATTAAAGGTCTTATCTTTTCATTCAGCTCGGAAATATTTCCCGCGACATCCATCACCGCTATTTTTTCCTGCGCCAATACTTCTGCAAATTTAGGGGCAATGAAATCACGTAATTGTAACTCCAGTTCTGCAATACCAAGATTGGGATAAGTGCCTGCATATTCTTTAAAGAAGAGGCCGATATCGTTAATCCTGATATTGTAGTTGCCGAATGCCCGGACACGTACCTGTCCGAAATTCTCATCCCTCATTAGTATCGGGCTTGGCGTTCCCCATCTGAGATTCACAAATTGATGGGTGTTGAAAAAATAGATATCTGCTTTGAAAGGACTTTCAAACCCGTATTTCCATCCCTTTAAAGCAGATAGTATAGGAATGTTTTCTGTTTTTAGAGTATGTTTTCCAGCAGAAAAAACATCGGCAAGATGTCCTTCATTCAACATCAATGCCTGCTGACTTTCTCTGACGGTCAATACTGCGCCATTTTTGATTTCCTTATCTGCATCCGCAAATTTCCACATCAGCATATTTGGATGTGGACTAAGGGATTCAATAATTTCTATAAATGGTAATGCCATAATTACTGGTTTTTAAAAAGCCACCACCAGGTAGGGGCCCTGGCAGTGGCATGGGGGCTTTTTAGTAAAGATCCTGTAGTTTGTTGGTAATCTTAAATTTTTACATGCTACATAGTATCTACGGTAAGCCTACCGACGACTACAATATGACTACAGATTTTGATGTCATTTACATTTTGTATCGATTCTAATCAATTTGTATTATTTTCATGGCATGAAATCCTCCCTGTTTAAGTCGTTATTTTGCAGTTTCCTTTGTCTGTTCGTGTCGAATGTATTTTCACAGTCAGTTTTAACCGATAGTCTAAATACAGCAATAAAAAAATCAACTACAGATCCTAAAGAAAAGTCAAGGTTATTGACCCGTTTGTCGGAAGTGTACCGGTTAAACAAAGACGATAGAATGGCGACCATAACAGGGAAAGAAAGTGTGGCCTTCGCTTTGAAAAACGAAAATTATGAGGAGGCCGTAAAGGCCTGGACAGTACTTACCAATATTTACGCAATCACTCAGCAGTTCTCTGCTATGAAAGCATCGAGTGATTCAGCTTTAATCATGGCACGTGAACACCATCAACCCATCTCAATGGCTTATGCCTGGTATGGAAAGGCGTTGTTATACAAAGCCTTATCTAATGCAGATGAAGTAGTTAAGTATTGTCAGCTGGCATTGAAAGCTCTGGGGAACGTCGATGATCCCTATTTGTTGTCTAAGATCTACTATCAGCTTTATGCGGTGAATTCAGGCTGGAATAATGTAGCTAAGGTGAACCTATACGCCCGTAAAGCGAGTGAAAATGCTTGGAAAGCAATGGATTATAATGCCTTAAGTAATGCTTATACGGCCTTGTCTGTAGCATATGAATACAATTATGCTGCTTCGAAAGAAAAAAACGACCTGGATAGTATTTTGTTTTATCTGAACAAAGCAGAAGTGCTTTATAAGCAATATCCTGGGAAGGTAGCTGATCATACTTACGCCATTGGTTGTATCAATATGGCCAGTTACTACCTTAAATATTTTCCGGAAAGCGATCCTTCGGCTAAAAAGAATGGAATCCGGTATGCAAATAAAGCACGGGCTGTATTAAAGGACGGCTTGAGAAATCAGCAAATCATAGCCAGCAGCCTGGGGATATTAAGCGAGTATGCCAGACAGGAGGGGGATCTTGTATCGATGGAACGCTACCTGCTTGGGGCCTACGAGGTGATGAAGACAGAAAAAGATCCGTCTTTTTATACCTGGATTAATGTAGCACAGGCCTTGGCTGATATGTATGAGAAGAAAGGAGCCTATCCCAAAGCATTGGGCTTTCAAAAGCTGGTCACGGAATACAATAGTAAGAGCTTTAACAAAGAGCAGGCGATGAATGCTCAAAAATTGGAAATACAATACGATACTGAAAAGAAAAACAATGAAATGCTGGTGCTGAAGGAGCGGGAAAGTAGCAGGCGGTTACAGTCCGTTTTATACGGCTGTGTTGCTGTTGCATTACTGATTGGATTGGTGTTCTTATTTCGTTCTTACCATTTCAAATTGCGTTATTCCGTGCAATTAGAGAAACAATTGAAGCTGGAAAAGCAGGAATCAGACATGCGGATTATGCTGGAAAAAGAAGAACGGGCAAGGTTGAAAGCCGAACAGCGCCTAATGGAAACTGAACAGCAGCAGTTGAAAAAGGAAGTAATGGCAAATGTGTTACAAATTGATCATAAAAATCAGATGTTACACCACATTAAGACGCAGTTAAATGATGGGGATTCCATAAACATGCATAAAATATTAAGATCGGAATCGATGCTGGACCTTAACTTTGATCAGGCAAAATTACAGATCCAGCAGGTACACCCGGACTTTTTTCAGTTGTTAACGGAACGGGCTCAACAAAAGCTGACGCCTCTTGACCTTAAGTTATGCGCTTGCCTGCATTTAAACATGGATACGAGACAAATTGCTCAGCTCATGCATGTGGAAGCGAAAAGCGTCAGGATGAGCCGTTACCGGATCAAGCAAAAACTAGGTCTTTCAAAGGATGATGATCTTAATGTTTTTATACAGCAACTGGGTAAAAATCAAACCGGAGCAAAAGCCATTTAAAGTCTTTATTTAATAAAGGTTCCAGTGATGTTACCGATGACATCCGGCAGGTATACGGCGTTACCATTTTTCCAGTAAGTTGCTTTTCCTTCCAGGTAACCGGCAACATAAACGTCCTGACCAGATACGGACATGGCACTTACTCCGGCACCTTCTTTACCATCGGTTAACCTGGTTGGTTGTCCGTTTTTCCAGCTCACTGCAATGTTTATTCCCTCTGGATTTCTCTCGAAACCAGCAACATACACATCATTACCGGATACTGAAATTGCTTTTGCGCTTGTTCCTGTAGCAAGTATGGTTTCTTTTCCATTTTCGTTCTTTCCTTTACCTGCTACATAAACATCCGTTCCCGAAACCGCAATTCCATTGGCCTCGGAGCCCGGGTTTGCCGTTGCCAGTTTGGTTGCTTGCCCATTTTTCCAATAGGTAGCCACATAATCTCCATTGTCGTCGATCTGATAACCGGAAATATATACTTCTCCAGCAGCCACAACAATATCTGTCAGCGTAATTTCTTCACCCATTTTTGTGGCAATACCATTTTTCCAGTACATCGCAATGGGCCCATTGTTTCCAATAACATGCACATCAGAACCTGAAGCTGTCAGGGCAACTGCCTTTGCATAGGTTTTACCATCGGTTAGTACGGTTGCTTTTCCGTTCTTCCAATAGTGAGCAACTGGTTCTCCTTCGTTGTTATTTACATATCCGGCTACGTATTCATCATCCCCTGATACTGCGATATCTAAAGCTTCTGCGAAATTTTTTCCATCAGTTAATTTCATTGTTTGGCCATTTTTCCAATAGTTAACAAAATTTGACGCTCCGGAGTGATCAGTGTAAGTCAGGTACAACCCGGGAGTAGATTGGGCTTTGAGCGAAGTGTTCAGCACAATGCAAAAAAGAACCAGATAGACTGAAGGCAGAATGTTTTTCATTATTAGTTGTTTTTTTATTTTAAAGGAATATCAATTGCCTGCAAAGCTAGTTTAATTGCTAAAAAAAATCAAAAAAGATTCAAGCAGCCTTATTGAGCAGATATTTGCTCTAAAATTAGGTAACAAGAATAATTATATATTTTTTGGATGCTAATTATTTTAGTATATTTTTGTTCCTGCTAAAATTCATCTGGAGTCATAATATGGAATCTAATTCTCCCTTATTGAGATATTATCCTGGAGAAACGCCCTGGCATCGCAATTGGAAGAAAGCGTTTCCTCCTTCTTTCAGAGAAGTTTCGTTTATGGATCAAACATTGGGTGAGCTGCATCGGGCTGATGTACATACGCCTTGCGGAACCACACTGGAGTTCCAGAATTCTCCGATTTGCATAGACGAACTGAGGAGCAGAGAATCATTTTATCCCAATTTGGTCTGGATCCTTAATGGAAAGAAATTCAAAGGATTTAAAATTCTGAAAAGCTTGCCAGATGTGGATGATGTTCGACTTTCAGCTTATGAATTTTGCCTTAGTGATCATCTTTCTGTGATCAGAAAGTCAGACCTGTTGCAGGCCAAACCAAAGATTTTAAATTTCCACCATCCGGAGGTTAAAGGAATACCTTTTACTTCCTATTATTATTCTTTTTGCTGGAAACACCCACATCGTGTCTGGTATGAGGCAAAAGCACCTATTATTGTGGATTTAGGAGGACATTTCCTGTATCAGTTAAAACAGCGGAGACAACTTTCCGGCGATTATGCTTATCTACATATGATTCCCAGGAAATCTTTTATTGAAAAGTATGTCATTTAGATCCGGATCCGCATTTTCTCCTTCCTAATCGGGGGAATTAAAAAGGAGGGAAATACGGGATCCGTTTCTATGATTTCTTTTTACCAAGGTTGACTGCAATTTTTCCGTCTTCGAGACCTTCCAGGTTTTTATCTGCAAGAATATCTTTTGAGCCTGACTTTTGTATCAGTTTTAACAGGTCTTCTGAAGAACCACTATGCTGAACATCAATGGTGGAGCCTGCGGCATTGTATTTAATTTTAGTGCTTTCTACACCTGTACATTTCTGAATATTTTCATTGAGTGTTTTTAGGGTGCTAAAATCAATTCCGGTCAGGGTGATGACGGTGGTTGCTCCCGTAGATTCGGGGTCTGTAGTCTTTTTCTTTTTAGAAAGAAAACCGAACAACTTGTCGCCGGTCCCTTTGGTACGGTCGGCCGCATTTGCGGCCTTGTCGACTTTGCCTAATGCTTTGTCAATTTTATCAAATACGCTTTGAGCTTTTAGCGATGTGCTACAGAATACCATCAGTGCAAAACACATCATTGGAATAATTTTCATGTTGGTTTTATTTTCGGGGTTTAACTCTTGTTGGTTAGATTGTTACCTCAAAAATATCTAGTATTTGACTGCTTAACAATACCCGAAAACATGGCTTTATTTCTACCTGATTCCAGGTATTGGTCAGATTTTTTATACAAGTCCCTGATCCATAGCTGCTTTTATTAGTGAGGCTACGTTTTTGACCTGAAATTTCTGCAGGAGGTTTTTACGATGGGTTTCTACTGTTAAAGGACTTAAATGCAGGCGCTCGGCAATGACGGGGGTGGTGAGTCCCTGAGAGATGAGGCAGAGGATTTCTTTTTCTCTTTTGGTGAGTTGCGCGGGGGCATCCAGTTCATTCATGGTTGGTTGTGCCATGATTTCTTTTACGGCATTGCTGAAAGTAATTCTTCCCTGAAGCGCATCGTTAATACAAGTGATTAATTCCACGGAAGATATGTTTTTCAACATATAACCCGTTGCCCCATTTTGTAGCATTTGAAGAATCATACTTCGTTGACTGTGATTACTTAAAGCAAGCACATGTGTATGAGGGGAGATTTTCTTGATTTCCTTACACAACTCGATGCCATTAGCATCCGGAAGGGTAATGTCCAGTAGAACCACATCCACTTTATTCTCCTTTAAAAAGGCGATAAAAGTAGCGCCGAGGGTAAAACATCCGGCAATTTCTATCCCATCCAGATCCGTGAGTAGCTTTTGTAGTCCTTCAAGGACAATGAGGTGATCATCTACTATAGCTAATGTTGCTTTGTCAGTCCACATGTAATTCTATATTAATAATAGTGCCTTCGTTAATTGTTGATTCTATTTCCATTTTGCCCTTCAGGAAGCCCACTCTGTTTCTGATATTGTTTAAACCTGTTCCGTTTTCTGCATGGGCTGAGTTCAGTTCAAATCCCTTGCCATTATCTTCCTGAGTGATGAAGAACATATGACCATTTTTACTGCATTGCAATAGAATTTTTGTCGCCTGGGCATGACGGATCGCGTTTGCCAGCATCTCCTGCACAATCCGGTAAATGGTGATTTGCGTTTGTTCCGGAATGGGGCCATCAATTTCAAATGCCTGAAAATCTATTTTAGTACTATTGGTCATCAGCGTTTCGCAGAGGTCTTTTAATGCAGTTTTCAGGCCGAAATTGAGTAGATTTTCGGGCATCATATTGTGTGCAATCCGACGTAGCTCTGTTACTGAATTGTCCAGCTGGCCAATAACCTTACGCAGGTTTGCTCTCTGGCCGTCAGAGGGTGGGTTCTCCAGTTGTCCGGAAAGGTTGATTTTGGCTCCGGCAAGCATTCCTCCCAATCCATCATGAAGGTCTCTTGCCAACCTGCGTCGTTCCTGTTCTTCGCCTTCCAGCATCGCCTGACTATATTGAAGTTGTTGTTGCTGTGCAATTTCATTTAAATGTTGTTGATGGCTCAGTTCTTTCTGTGCCAGCAGTTTTCTATTGTTCCGATAATACAGCAGTGAAAAAGCGGCTACAATCAATAGAAAGAAACTTATAGATCCCAATAACCAGCTGATGAGGCGATTGTTTTTTGCTGCCAGTGCCGCCTGTACATTGTTGGCTTTTAATTCGTTGATTTCTTTTTGTTTTTCAGTGTTTTTATACTTTATTTCCAACGCGTTGACTTCGCTTTTTAATTTACCATGAAAGATGCTGTCGCTAAGTTTGCTGTAGCGATCCATCCAATCGTATGCAAGACTCATTTTGCCAAGGCCCTTATAGGTAATCGCCATTCCGTGATAAAGCTGTAACCTATTGATGGAGAGCTTCATCATTGGAGGTTTTTCCATCAAATAGACCAATACCGTCCTGGCTTTTTCAAAATCCTTATCGTAATAACTGGCATAAAATTTTTGCAGGAGTAGTCGTTGTTCTTTATAAGCTATTTTAAGCTTTTTGGAAAGGGTGATTCCTTTTTCAATACTGGATAATGCCTTTTTAAACTGATCGCCCACGGTGAAATACAATCCTTCAGCAGCGTAATAATCAAGCAGGTGCTCTGATTCCGGATAGGGTAGTAGCATGCGCCAGGTATGGTCCAATACCGCTCTTGCTTTAGGATTTTTTCCTGATAAAGTATAGTTTTCAGCAATGACATGATAAGCGCTGACCAGTTCAGCAGAACTCGCCTTATCCTTTTTGAAAAGTTCGATTGCTTTCAGGCCGTAAGTTTCAGCTTTATCATACTCGGCGGCATTCTTAAAGATGTTGGAGAGAATCAAATAACAGCTGCCTATAAAAGGTTTGTCACCAGCTTTTTCGGCGAGGGGAAGGCTTTTATTGAATACAATGTCGGTGAGTACATCATACTTGTCTTTTTTAAATTGCAGGATTCCATATTCATACCATGCCTTTGCTCTAAAGAGGTAAGCATCTCTTGTAGAATAACTGCGGAGTTGCAGTTCTGTTTTCCTAAAGATTTTTTCGCTTTTATCCGGATAGACGCGGGCGAGAAAATAGGCTTCATAAAATTGATAGAGTATTTTTAAGTAGGCGGATTGATGCGCAAGCAGCTTTCCTTGTTGTAAATAGTTTTCAGTTTTGAGGCTGTCTTTGTAGGCCCAGTATCTGGATAATTCAAACTTTGCTCTTGCTTTAATGCTATCTGTTTTCGCCTGACTGGCTGTAGAACCCAGACTGTCCAGATAAAACTGCTCATTTAAAGGTACCTGACCTTTACACCATGACATGGTGCTGAGCAGGACTAAAATGAGCACTATACGTTTAAGCATATGCACAAGTATATGGAACATTTCCAAAAATGCCCGGTTTCGGTTAAAAAATACCTGGAAGCAGGTAGCTGTAAAACCCTCATAATTGGGGATACTTCTTACCGATCTGTAATTGTATTTTTGAAAGTACGATTAGATCTATGTTGAAATAGGATCAATAGATTTTTCTTTTAGAAAAATCTGGAACAAAAGCCCTTAACCGGGCTTTTGTTGTTATTAGTTAATTAACATTACGATTGAGCTGCAAATGCAGAGCTCAGCTGTAAAAGGTTATACCTGCTTCCGGGTAATGGTAAACCCTTATTATTGGGTATTGTACTTCTTAACAGACAGTGGTATTTTAGGTGAACCAATTAGATCTGTTTAAAAATTAGATCAGGAGGCTTTCTTTGCCTTGAAAGCCTGAAGCAAATGCCCCGGATGGGGATTTGCATTAGTTAATAGAAGTTTGATGCAGAATCCTTTAGAAAAAGAACTCTGCATCATTACTTTAATTAATTATTTAAGGCAAAAGCTTCCCATCCCGAAATTGTGGTACGGTTGCAGGTCATCGCTTGCGTTCCATTTTCACAGGATATATATTTTCCATTATTCCCTCTGAATGAAATAGATCCATCCGCATTAGCAATCCAATCGAATTTCTCCCAGTCACCCATAACGGTACGGTTACAGGTAATCGGAGCAGCTCCGTTTTCAGAGGACATGAATTTACCTTTACTTCTCAGCGCAACTTTGCCTCCTCCTGCATCTATTACTGTAAAGGTTTCGGTAGCGCTGGCAGAAGTCCGGTTGCAGGTCATTGCCTGCAGCCCATTTTCGCCGCTTACATACCTTGCATTAAAGCCTTTCAGTGTGATGGTTGTTCCGATTGGGATTGATCCTCCCGGGTTGCCGGTTCTGGAAACTACAACCTGATTAATTGCTGTTAGCAGCGAGTTTCCTCCGGTTGCATCCTGTGATAATTCCCAGATCATAATACCACCTCCCTGATCAAAGGCGAGATTGGTCTTGTTTTTTATGGTCGGTATACCGTTATAACCTATTCCGGCAAAGGAATCAGAATTTGCACTTCCACCTCTGGAGAGGATGGTTTTGTAATCTACATATTCACTTGCCGATCTGCCATAAAATGGAACCCCTAAGTTGGCTTTACTTGCAGGTAGCCCTCTGCCTTTCCAATAATTTAGGGACTGGACGGCAAGGTCATAGGTGGAATGGTTAGGCCCGCTTTCATCGTAGGCCATGATATTCAGAAAATCTACATAACCGAATACATTGCTTTGGATACTGGAACCATTATAGGAAACTACTGCTGCTGTAAGTAGTTTCCCCATATTATGCATGGCAGTGCTTAACTGTTGCATCAATAAAGAATAATTAGATGCAGAACTTCCATTGTCCGGGTATTCCCAATCAATGTCAATTCCATCTAATCCATACTGATTAACCAGGTTAATCACATTGTTGGTAAAGTTGCTGCGTCCGGACGAACTTGCGGCAAAGGACTCAAACGCACTGTCATTTCCATTGTTCCAGCCTCCAACGGATACCAGAACCTTTACATTATTGGAATGAGCAGCGGAAACGAGTGCCTGAAGTTTAGAAGGGTTCTCCAATGCCTGAAAGCCACCTGACGAGGTGGGAAGAATAAAAGCATAATTGATATGCGTTAATTTACTGAACTGAATCTGGCTCACTTCGCCGGCCCAGGAGGGAACATAGCCGATTACCTTGAAATCGGCAGCAGCGAGAGCATGTACATCTGCCCGTTTTGAATTCACTTCTGAATCCGGTGAAGCAAAGTCAGCTTGTTTGGTCTTACAGGAGGCCATGCACAAGAGCATTAGTGCTGACAGGAAAAAGGACCTTAATTGATTTTTTGTTTTCATGATATTTAGTTTACGTTAGGGATTTAGTTTTAATTTACCCTAATAAACTGTATTAAACAAAAAATATTTTTATCAAAAATTAAATTAAAATACGGTAATGATAACTCTTAATACGTTTTAAACACAATCAATTTCTCGCTTTTATGCCTACAGATCGATAAAAGAAGAGGAGATGATGTAATTAGCTGAAACGTTAAAAAATCATTAAAAAAATTTAGTCTCCACCACATCCACCACAACCGGAGCTTCCACATGAACCTCCATCGCCCGGTGTAGAGCAGCCTCCAGAGTCTGCGCTATTTTCCCTTTGCTTTTGAACAAGTGGAATTAAAACAGGGGCTAAGGCCGCTGTTCCCATTAAGAAATAATCCCAGTCCCATCGACCCGCATCAATTTGTAGAGAGGATGTATTGTTTTTATAGAATTCAGGAAGAGTTTTTAGGGGAAACATCTTCTTTACCCGGATGAGGTAATAGACCATAAAAATTAAATAAGCGATCATTATAATGATCAGTAGCATGATGGGTTTATCCTTGGCAATTCCAGTAGCGAACCTCATCAGGCCCAGAAATAAAACAGACGATAGAATCAGTGCATTAAACATATATTGACGGACGAAATATGCAGATTTCCTGAAATATTTGTTAAATGAAGTGATCACCCTTGCGGTTGCATTAAAGCCAGGTTTCAGAACCAATATGTACAATAGCTTCTCGTAACCAACTGGTCCTTCAGCTTCTAATGTTGCGATCACGATAAACTCTTTTACATTTTTTGCATTCCATTCTTTGTTCAGACTCAATTTTTGATCAGGAGATATCAAAATGACATGCTCCTCAATCAAATGACTAATTACCCCATGAACCACATGAGAAAGATTTTCATAGCTTGAGTATATCAATTCGAAGGGGGATAAATTGAAGATAAAAGCATTGTCTGGCCAACTTTTTAATAAAGTTGAAAAGCGCTTTCTATTATAGATTTCGAGCGTTATGCCAGTTGTTAAAATCAGAATAATATACCCGATAATGAAAGCTGGATTATTGATCTTGGGATAAACCTGAATCAAGGCATAGGTAATGATAAGAAACAGAATAATCGCCAATAACGATCCATAAATCAGCTTGAAAGTATGATATTGGTATTTTGGAAGATGTAGCGGTGCATACATATTAGGATAAGCCCATATTGCTTCAGGTTGCGGGCCAAATATTTTTACATAGGCCCTGCTTGTTCTTTCCTTTGCCTGCAGAAACTTTTCAAAGTCATTGTGGTTGTGGGTTGAAGGAATATGTTCAATTCTCTTTCCCAGAATAACACAAAAATGATGATAAGATGTACTAAATATTAAGTGCTGATGCCATACCAGATCTATGATTTCAGATGGTGACACCATGAGGTCTGTCGATGCAGCGAGATACATAAATTTTTTATACTCCAGAATGGCGGCCTCAGTAAAGTGAGTGGTCCATAAGTTTTCATTTTGAAGACGTGTAAAAAAGCCGTATTCACTTATCGGATTGTCAAAATCATATAATTCAATAGTTTCCCAGAGCGTTTTGTCATTCATTCTATTGTTCTTTCAGGTCACTTTTATTGAGCCAGCCTTTAGTAACCTGTCCATCATTATCTTTATGGGTAACATAGATAAATCCATTCTGCTCATCTATAACCGTAAATTTGGTGCTTACCCATAAGCCCAAGACTCCATGTCTTGGCGCCTCCGGGCTTGGAGAATCATAAAAATAAATTGCAGTTTTTGGAAGACGGTATTTTTTTCCTTCACTTACAATAATAGGTTCCGCGTTACTTTCTTTTTTTTGTGCTGCAGTTTTA
Source organism: Pedobacter steynii (assembly GCF_001721645.1). Lineage (NCBI taxonomy): Bacteria > Pseudomonadati > Bacteroidota > Sphingobacteriia > Sphingobacteriales > Sphingobacteriaceae > Pedobacter > Pedobacter steynii. The sequence goes on from NZ_CP017141.1 coordinate 5,476,977, forward strand.
GCGCTTATTCCCATTTGTCTTTCATATTCTTTTTGCAGTGAGTCCACATTGGTTTGCTGTTCAGTAGTATCCAGTATGATTGGCTTAATCTCAGTCGCAGTATCCTGGTGTACGATGGTATCTATCATGGTATGGCTTGGTTTTGCTACCTGACTGCTATCGGTTAACAGAGCATTATCTCTTTTGTTTTTCTGGTTCTGATCTTTAAAAACCAGGGCATAAACAGATAGGATGCTCAAACCAACAATCGCCAGTATCATTAACGTAAACAGAGGTTTAGATACTTTTACCCCATTGGCGGGAATTTCTTCCCTTACGACTTCATTCCGAACAGGTACAGGTGGCGGAGCTATGACCATGTTTTCAATGTTGTTGCGGGCAATGGCTTCATGTAAAGCCTCGCCATTGGCAAATCTTTTTTCAGGCGCTTTTTCCAGACACCGTCTGATCAGGTCTAACAGCCATACCGGGACTTTCATCTCGCTTTCCTGGATGGAAGGAGACCAACTTTCCGGCAACTGATTTCTCCGCAGACTCAATAAATCAGGGACCGGTCTTTCCATATGGGAGAGCATCACCGAATTGCGGGAATTCTCAGCTTTATTGATTAATGGGAAAGGAACGGTACCAGCCAAAAGCTCATATAGAATCACACCAAAGCTGTAAATATCTGTCTGAAAAAACATTTCTCCATCATGTTGTTCAGGAGCCATAAATTCCACTGCTCCTGCATGTCTGACACTACTTCTTCGCTGCTCATCCGACATGATTGCTAAACCAAAATCAAGCAAGATATAATTACCTGTATATACATTGAATTTTACATTATTGCTTTTGATGTCTCCGTGTTTAACACCTACTTTATGACAATGCGCCAATGCATTCGACAGTTGTTCTGCGAGTTTAATGGTTTCCCGGATGGTAAATACCGGACTATGGGGTGGTTTTAGTAAATCTTCCAGATCCGGCCCCTCAATATATTCCATTTCTATAAAAGGAAATGAGCCACTTTCGGTTAATCCCGAATTCAGGATCTTAACCACGTTTGGATTGGGAACCTGATTTACCTTCTCTAATTTTTCAACTTCATTCTTGAAATTCCTATAGTTTTTATCTTCTGTATCTTCAGAGTGAATCGGAGTGGGGATGATTTTCACCGCGGTGATGATGGTACCCATTCTTTTACCTTTGTACACAGAACCCTGTCCACCTGTGCGTAAAGCACCCATGTTTTCTAATCCTTCTGCTATAGTAAATATTTTGCTCATCTTGTAATTGTCGTTTTAAGAGGGGTTTGAAACATAACTAAATTCTAAAACAGCTGATTCGCCCAAAATAATCTGGTCTCCTTCCTGTAAAGGATGACCTAGTTCTGTAAAGGTAAGTTTAACAGGATTATGATCTGCTTTAGATCTGATTTTTACTTTATTTCTTGGCGGGACACCACCTTCGTCGGCAAATAAAACAAAGGATCCAGTATCTTTACTCCATTCAATATGGGCATGTTGACGGCTGATGTATTTATTGCCTTCATTACTGCTGGAATCTGGAAAGGCAATCTTGTTTTCTCTAATAAAGCCATCTGTGTCCTGCACTTTTCTTTCTCTTCCGATATTGATTTTACCATCTGCAGAGGTAATCAGGTATTCACTTTGCTCAGCCTCACCATTTAAGACCCTTACATAAGCTTTTTCCGATTTTTGTGTGATGGCATGTTCCGGCGTCTTGATATAAAGTGCTACTTCCAGGTTGGCCATTTTGATCACATCCGGTGGTAATTCCTCCACAAAGAAACTTTCCATCGTCCAGTTTTCAGGAAGATCAATAGCAAAATCATCAGCCAGCCTTTGCACTTCAGCCTTGAAACGGCCTTCTTCTTCCATGAAAACAGCGGATTCATACAAGTATTTCTCTACGGGTAGGCAGGCGACAAATAACTCAAATCCTTTGATGTGTTTCCCTTCTCCACCTTCCAGTTTTTGGAGCTCCTGCTTAATAAACACAAGAAGGGCCTCTCTTACAGCCTTTACATCCTGAGGTTTTTCGGACGAATCCTTACTAAATATGTTAAACATGCTCATGTGTTTTTTCTTAAAATATTTTATTGATCTATTTCGGGCTCTTCTGTAGGGACCACCTCAATACTGTCTGTTTTTACCACTTTAACCTCTTTCGTCTTAGCGACTTTTGCAGCTGCTTCTTTTAAATCACTTACATATCCAAGTTTAAGCAGGGCAGGAACTACATGTTTTCCGGCAAGCAAAACCGCCTTACTGGAACCTCTCGTCGACTCTATTCTGATACAAACAACGATATGTCCTTTGCCTGACTTTTTCTGTGCAAAAAAGACATACCAGCCGTCATTTATTCTAGCCGCTTTCCAGACCCGCTCCGGTGTACCCGTTTTACCTGCAACTTTCAGTCCTAAAGTATAGGACTTATTGACGCTTTGCTTCACCATATAGTCTGTAAGTAACTCTGCATATTTCGGATCGTTACTTAGCTTGATGCCAGGCTGAATAGCGGTCAGCGAGTCACTGATCTTTAAGACAAAACGGTTTGGAACAAGTACACCTTTATTGGCTACCCCAGATACCAGTCTGGCAATAGCCGCCGGAGTAGCGATCAATTCACCTTGTCCCCAGGCCATTCCTGAAATTCCTTTAGCGCGTGTACGACGGATATTGGAAGGGTCATATTTTGGTTTAGTATTAAATTCAGTCTTTCTCCAATAGTTGAGCCATTTATCTTCCTGCTTTTCATTGTTAGCTCCTTTATTGTAATAATATCCACCTACACCTCTTAAAAACATTCCTGTTTTCATATATAAGGAAGCCATGTCTTCCTGAAGATGTTCCTGATTAGCGAGTTTGATAAAGTACACATTGTTTGATTTTACCAGGGCCTTTTCCATATTTATTGTTCCTGTTTCATCAGGTTCTATTCCTTTGGTCCGGATTCTTTCTGCACGGCTAACTGTAAATGTCTTATTAACAACTGATGGTCCAAGTTTGTTAAAAGCAGCCATAGCAGTTAGCACTTTAGCCGTAGAGCCAGGTTGGGTCGCATATGTGAAACCCAGATCAGCATTGGTATGCCATCCAGATAACCTGTTTTGTTCTGCGGTGGTCATGGTGAGTAGTTCCCAATCTTTAACTGTAGGCAAAGGATAAACAGCAGAGGTCAGTACATCACCAGTTTCATCTTCCATAATGACCACAGATACGCGACTCTTTTTTAGAGAATCATCCTGTGCAATGGATTGCTGAATAGAGGTTTGTAATCTCGCATCGACTGATAATTTAACATCTCTGTTCCTCTTTTTAAAGGCGGCTACTTCCTCACTGTTTACACCGGCAAGAAGTAGTGGTGCCAATGCCGCATAATCCCGTTTGCTAACGGTCATTTCTTTTACACCTCTTGGTAGAAAACGATCTTCACGGTAACGGTTGGCTATGGTGTTAAATGAAGTAGTAGGGGTATGGAACCCTCTGAGTTCCGCTGCATGTTCATACTCTGCAAAATACCCGTTTGTACTTCCGTTAAATACGCCTGTATTGGCATCACCAACCCAAAAGAAAGCCTGTTCTTCGAAAGGATAATATCTGTCTACCCGTTTATGAACTGCTGAATCCAGATTATAAGAAAGTCCGGATTCTTCTAATGTGCTATTTTGCTTCCTGATCAGATCAGGATTGCTGGTTGCTAGTACCTGTCCATTTCTGTCGTACAACTGACCTGCTTCGAGTTTATTCATCAGGATTGCAATACGGGGATTATAGCTGAACATACGTAATCCACTGCGGTCGGCTACCAGGGCAGGTTGCACCACCCACTTTTTATTGTTGGCGATATATCTGGATACCGTTATGGTAAGGAGTAACACCGCAACACTGGCCGACAACAACGCCGGTACCAGGTTTTTATCCTGTTGTTTGGTGATGAATTCCATTTGTACGGCTGTCCCCCGGATAGAAGATACAGACAGTAACAAACCGGCTGCAAGCATATTTGCAACAAGAGAGGAGCCTCCATAACTGATAAACGGGAGTGCTACCCCTGATAAGGGAAGGGCCCCGGTAGATCCCCCTGCGATTAATAAAAACTGGGCAAACATACTGATTCCAATTCCGGAACTTAAATAGAACAGAAAGGGCGTTCCGGTTTGTCTGCCGATATTAATAGAACGGTTTAAAAAGACCAGAAAGAGGATAAATACCGCTACAATTCCAGCCCATCCGAAGTCTTCACCTATAGCAGGGAGGATCATATCGGTATGTGCTTCCGGAATGCTTTTCGCAAAACCTTCTCCGACACCCTGACCGGTAATACCACCGCCCGACATAGCCCAGATTCCATTGGCCACCTGATCACCACCATAGACCTCGTTGTTCCATGGGTTCTGCCATATTGATTTACGCTCTGTAAGCCGGTTAACTGGTCCTGGAATAATGCGATCAAGGTAAGGAACCTGGTCTATCAGCAGGAATCCGGCAATGACCATAATAATCATAATTGCGGATTCGCTGGTTCTCTTTTTGTTGAGTACCATAGCCAGTGCAACCAGAAGTACCGTAATTAGACTGGCCAGCCAGATGTTTAAAAACCATACGGTAAAGGTGTAGGTGATGATCGCGATGATCATCATCATAAAATCCCCGCGGGAGAAAGAGAAAAGAATGATAAAGGTAAAACAGATGACCATGGCTGGTCCAAGGTCCCCTAAAACAAGGTAAAGTAAAATTGCGATAACCATTGCAGTTAAAGCAAAAGAGAAAAAATACCAGCGCTTTCTCCAGGTATGGTATTCTGTAATAAACTTCTCATTGCTGGCGAAAAATCCAGCGAGAAATAGAATAATGGAATACTTAACAATTTCACTCGGCTGTACGCCAAAAAGGTTAACTTTTACACCACTACCCTCAGGACCGGTTCCAAATATAATGGTTAAGGAAAGCAGCGCCAGGGAAAGGCCTGCCCATTGCCAGCCATTTGCTTTTCCAGTGCTTTTAGGGAGCAGCAGCATCCTGTAAATCCGGGAATCTACAGTGAATTTCCGGAACTTGATAAAAAGAAGGATAGTTATGCCAAGGATGCCCATTCCGAAAAAACTAAGGGTATCTTTTGCCAGGAATCGATCGCGCAGGGGATCCTGCAGGCTCAATAACGTGATAAATGATAAGCCCGTCATGAGCATGATTACAGGTAGAATGAGCTGATCTGCCTGAGGGAATTTGACCGTCATTAATAAGTGGATCAGGAAAAAACCTAGAAAAAAGCAACTGGTGATGATCCAGTACCATTGGTTATATTCCTGCGGTGTACGCACAATTAATGATTTCTCTTTCTTGAGGATTTTAAAGTCACGTGCCGAGAAAAGCCGGATGCTATGCGGACTTTGTTTAAAAGTAAAGGAAGCATCTTTTTGCAATTCCTGTACACCTTGAGATTTGCCGAATTGATAACCAGGTTGCATTGGGAGCACCGCAAAGGCCTGCTCAGCAGGAAGATTTTTGAATGCAAACTGTCCATCTTTGTTTGTTCTTACGTAAACCTTTAATGCCGGTTTTGCAATTTCCTCATCGTCATTATCGGTATAAGCGCTGTCCTGCGGTAAAATCATTTGTAGCCGGATCAGAACTCCTGAAACCGGTTTTCCAGCGGTATCGATCACCTTTCCACTGATGTGATTTTCACCCTGATGGAGATCTGTTTCCGAATTCAAAATTGCAGGATTTACCTTTTCCTTTTTGAAAAGAAGAGAATCATCACCGGTATAACCCAATAACGCCCTGGAATCAAGAACTCTCTTTTTAAAATTTTGTCCACCTTTATTGAAAGCTTCATCAGCTTCTATAAAAAACCTACTCTTGTTTAGTTCACCCACATTATCTATAGGTTCCTTAAATGACTTTGCCCCGCTGCGTACTACGGATTCGACCAGGCTGATGTCTCTCTTATCCTCAAAATAATAACCTTTTTGCAATAACCTTTTAATCAACTGCCCCGGATTCTTATCATTGATATTGATCATGGTGCCGCTTTCTAGCCGGGAATCTACATCAAGAAAACCTTTTTGCAGCGTTTGGAAAAGTGTAAAGAATAAGGCTGCCAGTATTACTGTTGCCAGTAAAATCAGCTTACGCTCTGTTTTTCTATTACTACTTTTAGTTATCGTTTCTTCCATGGGGCTTATTTGGAAGTATTTGGTATGGAATCCGCCTTGAACGAACTACGGGAGATCTTTCCGTTAATATATCCCTTTGCTGGTAAATCATAAATGGTTTGTATGGCGTTAGGAGAATTTTTAAACTGTATATTTTTTAATACCAGTGCATTGTTTTTTGAAGAAATGGCTGTATTGAAATCCTGAAAAGTGATGTTTTCCAGGTATACATAATTGTTTGCCGACTGGATGATCATCGCATTGCCCCTAAATGCAGAGTCACTTTTTATGGTGATTTGATTTTTAGAAATCAGGAAGAGAGAGTCTTTCTCAAATTGTAAAGACTCGGTAAGTATGATTGGCGATTTAAAGATAGAATCACTTAAAATTAACGTATTTCCTTTGAGCTGATGAAGGGCTTCCTGAAGTTTGATCTCCTGGGCATTTTTGCCGTTTCCGGTTTTTACCGGCAGGGGCTCTTTGGAATAACTCAGCTGATACTTTTGCCAAAATAAATAGATACAGGCAACTAAGAGAATCAAACAGAGAGCTGAAAGTAGTATAATGATGTTTTTATTGTTTTTTGGCGGGGCTTGCATTTCGGGAATGTCTAGTTCATTGACCGTTGCCGGGGCAGTGATTGTGTTTTTGGGCCTGGAAGCAGGTTTAGTAGCTTCATGGATCCTGGATTGATTGTCGTTTTTTACAAGGACGACAGTAATGTTGTCCAAGCCTCCGTTTGTATTGGCTGCGTTGATGAGCTGAGTACCCTTTTCTCTCAGGGAGCTATCGGTAGTTAAGATGCTAACGATTTCCTTTTTATTAACCATATCCGACAGGCCGTCACTGCATAATAATAAGAGATCCCCCGGAAGGAATGGAGATTCTCCTGTTTCCAGGTAATCTTCCTGACCGGCCATTCCCATCCCAAAACCAAGCGCTTTATTGATTTCATTTCTTTTGGGATGTTGCATCGCCTGTTCTTCAGTAAGTCGTCCGGAGTCTTCCATGAATCCAACAAAAGATTGATCTTTTGAAATCTTTATTAAGGAGTTATCGCGAAGGAGGTATAATCTGGTATCACCTACATGAACATAATATAGCTTATTTTGACGGAGATCAATCACAGCCAGTGTCAATACACAAGCCATGTTTTCATGTCCTTTTACCCTTTGTTTTTCCACGATAATCTGTGCGTCGGCAGCGAGAATAGCCTCCTTCATTAGCAGGGGCAAATCTGCTTCTGGGTTAGCCAGGTAATGAAGTATAGATTTTCTGGTAATTTCTGCTGCGATTTCACCTCCTGAGTATCCACCAACGCCGTCAATGACACAAGCAATTATAAAGTCATTTGCCGAACTGCGCTCTGCAATAAAAGCATCTTCATTATTGTCACGAATTTTTCCAATATCGGTTATTCCAAAATAATTATTATCCATTTCTATTTGGGCGAATTTTTAATGTCGTTGAAATGTGCAATCAACAAGAGCACACATAGTACTAATAACGCTATAGATAGTGCATGCGACATATATCAGGGTTTAAAAATATTGATGCCTATGATCCCGTTGAGTATAATTCTTGAATTGAGGGGTAATTCAGTCCACTTTGGTCCGTAAATGTCACTTCTTTCCACCAGATTTTCATTTAAGATTGTCTTTTCTCCAAAGGAAGCCATATAAAATTTATCCTCTGCATTATTATAGTGGATTTTGAGGTGAGGACTGTTGACCCATTCTGATGGAATCTTAAAAATATGGGTGCCTTCGCTTGTCTCCTCGTTTCCTGAAATCACAATATCTTCTGCTTTCATCAGGTACTCCAGCTTCTGACCAGCATATGCTTTATTAGGCAGGGTAGTTTCAAAGCGCGCAAGAACGCTGGTCTTTCTGGTTTCAGCGGGTGCTCTGTCCGGCATTTTCAAATCTGCCAGGTAGGGAATTTCATAATAGCCCTCGCTATAGAAAATAAAATCCTTCAACAGATCATTATCCATATCAAAAGTCTGTGCAAGTCCGGTTTGTCTGGGTATGAAGGTTACCCTCAGGTTTTCGTCTTTAAGGTTACTGTCTGGCAGTAATTTGCCAATAAAGCTAATGTCCCCGCGACGGTAATCAGGGTGAGATACGAAACGGAAAACCCATTTATTGCTGGAAGGTTCTACCTTTTTTCCCGAGGCCGCCTGTTTATTCAGAAGCAGATAAAAATTATCTACCGATTCCTGGGCAACAAGTCCCAATATGCCTTTTTTATTATCCACAAACTCTCTGTAATCGTCTGCATTAAGGCAAATGATAAACTCATGATAGAAGACTACCCGTTCGGCAAATGACAGTTCAGCAATGGATTCCTGAAATTTCTGTATGATATATTTATAAACTATGTTGGGTGTTAGTGGCTTTAGCTTAGCGGATGATTTGGTACTGTTGTCATTTAAGAACCAATCCTGGATACCTATACGTTGCCAAAAAGTAGGTTTTGTAGTCATTTTTTAATTTAAGTATCTAATAAGAGCTGAATATAGTGATATTGACTAATACTATATAGGAACAAATATCCACAATAGATGTTTTAGTAGCTGAAGTCACTGGCATATTTCTGAGTAATTTATCTATCTTGGTAAAGTATACTTTCTTCAACAACCATTTATCGCAATTATTGCAATGATGAAAAAAAACGTTTCCATATTTGTTTTGTTCCTGCTCATTTCAGGGTCAGGATTAGATAGCAATGCACAATATAACAACGCGGTTAAAGCGCAGATTAAAAAAGTAGAATCGGGATTAAGAAATGTATAGGTTTACACTTGAACTGTTGTTCCAGATCATAGGAATAGGTTCAGCATCCGGTTTATTTTTGAAAGACAATTCGTTATATGTAATCGGCGATAACAGCTCGTATTTCTATGAGTACGAGATCAAGTCTTCAACGTTGAAGCGCTTTGCCTTATACGATAAGCCTGCTGAAAATATACCGAAGAAACTCAAACCTGATTTTGAAGCCCTGACTTTTTATGGAGATTCTTTTTATCTTTTCGGATCGGGTTCTACAGAAAACCGAACTAAAATGTTTAAAGTGGATGCGGATTCCAGAGCCGTAATCTCCGTTGTAGATTTAGCTGATCTTTATAAGTCTATGCAGCTATTAGCAGGATTGAGTGCAGAAAATTTTAATATTGAAGGAGTGGTTTATACCGGATCGTATTGGTGTTTTTTTAACAGGGGGAATGGAGATATAGGGAAAAACATGGTCTTTGTTGTCCATAATAAGAGTTTAACTGATCATCCGGAAATTACATTTAAGGAATTCAGGCTTCCTGAAATCGGGGGAGTCCGGGCTGGTTTTACAGATGCAGTGGAACTGGATGGCAAGCTTTATTTTCTGGCAGCAGCAGAGAACACAAACTCGACTTATAATGATGGTGAAGTTTTAGGAAGTATGATCGGTTGTATTGATGTAAAAACTATGAAGCTGGATTTTACAGAGAAAATCTCCGGCCAGCACAAATTTGAGGGACTGGCTTTGCAACATAAAGGGGAGCAGGAACTATCCTTTATGTTATGTGAAGATAATGATAATGACCAGTTAAAAGCAGATATTTATCTATTGAAGCTCAAGCGGTAAACGATACAATAAATAATGTTTTTGTTTGGTTTTTGCTATTTTAGCGGGAATTTTAAACAGAAATATGCAAGAGATAAAATGGGGTATTATTGGTTGTGGTGATGTTACAGAAGTTAAAAGCGGACCTGCATTTAACAAAGTTTCCAATTCTTCTTTAGTGGCAGTAATGCGGAGAGATGCTGCCAAAGCACAGGATTATGCGCTTAGACATGGTGTGCCAAAGTGGTATACCGATGCAGATGAATTGATTAACGATCCGGAGATTAACGCCATTTATATCGCCACGCCACCCGCTCAGCATGAAGCTTATTGCTTACTTGCTCTTGCGGCCGGAAAACCGGTATATGTAGAAAAACCAATGACTTTAAATGCGGCGTCCGGGAGGAGAATGCAAGCTGCATCGGTATTATATAATACCAAACTTACAGTTGCACATTACCGGCCTGCCCAACCCATGTTTTTAAAGATCAAGTCTCTTCTTGATGAAGGTGCGATCGGAGATATCCGTTTTGCCAGTTTGCAGATGTTACAACCTCAGGAATCAGCAATTATTGCAAATTCAGCAACCAACTGGCGCCTGGATCCGGCAATTTCCGGAGGAGGCTTATTTCACGATCTGGCGCCTCACCAACTGGATTTGATGGTTTACTTCTTTGGTGAATTTGATCAATCCTCAGGTTTATCTTTAAATCAAACGGGAAAGGCCAGGGTCGATGATCTTGTGACCGGACATATTCAATTTAAAAGTGGAGTAATCTTTACCGGAACCTGGTGTTTTTCAGTTTCAGCACAAGACAAAACGGATAGCTGTGAAATCATCGGGTCCAATGGAAAAATCAGCTTCCCTGTATTTGGAAATAGAGTTGTGCTGAAAAAAGAAGGTAAAGAAGAAGTATTTGTTTTTGATGCATTGGAGCATGTTCAGCAGCCCATGATTGAAAAAGTAACTGCTTATTTCCTTGGTGAAGCGGAAAATCCCTGTTCTGCTGCCCAGGCTATATTATCTATGGAACTGATGGATAGCTTCACCTATCAAAAATAAGAAAAATGTTGGAGCAAAATTATTCTACACCATCTTTCCCATTTTTAAACTCTTTTATTCCTTTCCCTAATCCACCCAATAGTTCCGGGATCTTTTTGCCTCCAAACAGCAATAAAACGGCTAATAGAATAAGGACAATTTCTTGTGTGCCAAGCGCGGCAAGCAGGGGAGTATGCAACAACATTTAGATTGATTTTTAGTTTTTTGGAATAATTGGTTCTTTTGTTTCTGTGCTTACAGGTTCATCGTCTGCATTTACAACATTGATATTCCTGTGAATTTCACGTTTTACACCTTCGGAAGCATCCTTGAAATCCCTGATTCCTTTCCCCAGTCCACGGGCAAGTTCAGGTAGTTTTTTACCTCCAAACAACAACAGGACAACTGCGAGGATCAGCAGGATTTCACCACTGCCCATATTTAGAAATTCGAGTAAGATCATATTCGTTTCATTAGTGTAGTTACAAAACTACTTGTACGAGATTAAAGCCGCATTAAAATGGGATTAAAATTCAAAAGGGCATATCGCAATGAAAGTTGTTGCGCTTGATGTTTTAAATAATTTTAGTAATTTTCGATATGAATAAATTAGGTCTCCTTTGTGCAGCCTTAGTCTTAAGTTTGGCGGGTTGTAAAAATAAATCTTCAGAAACAGTAAACGATTCAAAAGAAATTGCAAGCCTTTTTGATTCCTATTGGGAAAAAAATTCCAAACTGTTCCCTTTGGATGCGACTTCACAAGGAGATAACCGTTATAATGATCAGCTGCCTAACGACGGCACCAGGGCATTCCGGGATACCTTGAAAAACTTTTATCAGGACTATCTTAATAAGGTAGAGAAGTTTGACCGGGAAGTATTGAACGACAATGATAAACTAAGTTATGATGTTTTCAAATATGATCTTCAGATGAAACTGAAAGGTCTGGAGTTGAATACCTGGATGATTCCTGCGCAACAGTTCTTTTCATTGCCTTTAACGATGGGACAGCTGGGCTCCGGATCAGGAAATCAGCCTTTCAAAACGCTAAAGGATTACGAAAACTGGTTGGGACGTGTTAAAGGATTTGCGGTCTGGACGGATACAGCTATTTCTAACTTCAGACAAGGAATGGCGGCAGGTATGGTCTTGCCAAAACCTCTGGTGGAGAAGATGATTCCACAAATGGACGCAATGATCGTTACTGACGCGCAGAAAAGCTTATTCTACGATCCGATCAAAAACCTGCCAAAGGACATTTCAGCAAGTGATAAAGCAAAAATAACTGCGCTGTACCAGCAGGCCATCTTAAAAGAGCTGGTTCCGTCATATCAGAAACTGAGTACTTTTCTTAAAAACGAATACCTTTCTAAATCCAGGTCTAGCTCGGGAATTTCTTCAGTTCCGGCGGGGAAGGAAATTTATGACTATAATGTAAAGTACTGGACCACTACCAATAAAACTCCGGAGGAGATTTATCAGACCGGATTATCTGAAGTGAAAAGGATTCGCACGGAAATGGACAGCGTTAAAAATAAGGTGGGCTTTAAAGGTGATTTAAATGCATTCTTTACCTATCTGAAAACAGATCCGAAATTTACCCCATATAAAACACCAAAAGAAGTTATTGCCGCCTTTAATGCCATTTATGATAAGATGAAACCTCAGCTTCAAAAGTTATACCATAAGGTTCCTAAAACTCCTTTTGAAGTCAGACAGACTGAGGCTTTCCGCGCTGCTTCTGCAAGTGCAGAATACAATCCGGGATCTCCGGATGGATCAAGACCAGGAATCTTTTATATTCCAATCCTGGATGCAACAAAATTCAACATCACCTCAGGAATGGAGTCTTTGTTTCTTCATGAAGCCATCCCTGGCCACCATTATCAAATCTCTTTACAGCAGGAAAGTAAAGACATGCCTAAATTCAGACGCTTTGCGTGGTATGGTGCAATGGGGGAAGGTTATGCCTTATATTCAGAATCTTTGGGTAAAGAACTGGGTTTATACACCGACCCTTATCAATATATGGGGGCATTGGGTGATGAAATGCACCGTGCGATCCGTTTGGTGGTAGACGTTGCCATTCATACAAAGAACATGAGCCGTGAGGCAGCGATTAAATATATGATGAGCAACGAAGCCATCAGCGAAGAAGCAGCTACTGCGGAAGTAGAACGCTATATGGCTTTGCCGGGACAGGCATTATCTTATAAAATTGGCGCTTTAAAGATCAGAGAGTTACGTGCTAAGTACGAAAAACAGCTGGGTGCTAAATTCATGATCGTGGATTTTCATGACGAAATTTTAAAGGATGGCGTAATGCCTCTTGACGTTTTGGAACAAAAAATGGATGCATGGGCTAAGCGGATAAATGAAGGAAAGTAATTTAATATTATCCTATATCATTGCACTGGTTACAGTTATCCTGATTTATTTCCTGCGACTCTGGTGTTTTGAGATGATCACCACAAATTATGGAGGTTTCTATTATGCCCTGATATTTTTGCTCAGCATGGCAATTGTAATTTTTTTCCATATCAGGTATAAAGTATCAAATCGTTTTAAGACACACCTGATGGCTGTGGTCTATACAGGCTTACTATCTTTCTTTCTGTACTACACCAGTGTAAACCTGCAGATGTTGTTTTATAGCACTGTTGGAGAGTCTAAAACAACGGTGCTCAAAATTGACAGTGTAAAGGGACACCGGATAAGAAGTACAATAGAAGGTGGTTTAATCTTTGTGACCTATGAAAATCAGGCTATAAAATTTAAATCTTCGGGAACTACTTATTTTGCATTGAAGGATAAAGACCAAATCCGGCTGGACATTGGAACAGCTGGAGCAAACAATTTTTATGTGAGCCGGATCTATTGGAAGGATGGGGAGAAATGGACGGCCAGAGTGCTTTATTGGAAGTACCGGTTTAAATTTTTAAAGTATTTACTGGGTTTCGTTTTAATTGTAGGAGCAGCCGGTTTGCTTGCCCAATGGCTAAATAAGAGAAGGGGAGTTCCAGATAAGCCTTTGCTGGATTTTGAGAAATCCCCTTTCAAAGTGATGCTGGTTATCTTTGGTATTTTGATAACTATAGGACTCATTCTTTATATCGGTTTGTTTTTATACATGCATTTTAGGTATGGTTATCCTAAAAGTAATTGATATTCATTATTTTATGTTAAAATGTAAAATAATACTTTATTTTTTTAGAGATAATTCTTATCATTGAAAAAAAATATCTCTTTGATGAATCAGATTTTAAACAGGCCAGTCACTCTGCCTGGAATTGCGTAACAACAGCCTGCTCTTTACAGGTAATAACTTAACCTCGGGTTAAGCAGTTATTCTATTGTTTTAAAATCAAGAAAATCCAATGTTTTTTATAGAATCTAAACGGTTGAAATTAATTCCGTTAACTCACCAGTTACTACGTTTGTGCCAGGTCAGCAGGCCTGCCATGGAGACTTCACTGGGAATAAATATCTCTGCAATGCAAATTGATCCTGCCTATCAGGTAGAACTCCATGATGCCCTTACCAACTTCTGGCTGCCAAAAACGAAAGAACATCCTAAGCAGTATCAATGGTATACCAACTGGGAAATTGTGGATAAGGCAACCAATATCGCCATCGGCGGAATTGGCTTTGTGGGACATGTGAATGAAAACGGAATCGTAGAAATGGGCTATGTGATCGATCAACGTCAGCAAAGAAATGGTTACGGCACCGAGGCGATACAGGCGATGGTAGACTGGGCTTTCCAGGATGAGGCTGTTCAGGCAATAATCGCACAAACAGCTCCGGAAAATTTTCCTTCGCAAAAAGTGCTGCTTAGGAATGGCTTTGTACAAATCGCGGGGACTAATGAATTACTTGCTTTCAAAAAGAAGCGCAGGTAATTTCTTTAGTGTCAGTTGTTATTGAGATTAAAATAATATTTTACTACTTTAGGAAATGCTTGAGGCAATATTTGGTTGGGTGTTTGAAACCTGGTATAATGCTTTTATTGCATTATTCATCTTCTTCAATACGCTGTATTGGTCCATAACCGCGGCCGGGATTTTGATATTCAGGTATATGGTCCGCAAAAAAGGTTTAACCAAAGTTCCAAATCATCACCTGTATGCCGGTCAGATATCAAAAGAAATCAGACAAAGCATGCGTTCTATTTTGGTGTTCAGTCTACAGGGAATTCTAATTCAACAGGGACTTAAACAGGGGTGGTTTCAGGTCAGTTACGAGGTCAATTGGTGGCTATTGCTGCAAATCCTTGTTTTGTTTTTTTGGAATGAAGTTCATTTTTACTTTTCTCATGCTTTGCTTCATACCAGGTTCATGATGAGATATATTCATAAAGTACACCACCAGTCAAAAGAACCTACCGTGTTTTCTACATTTAGTTTTCATTGGATAGAAGCTTTTTTGCTGGGCACGGTGATTGTATTTCCTTTACTTTTATTTCCATTTCAGGCATTGGCAATTTTATCCTTGCCGGTAATGAGTCTGGTTATCAATTTGCTTGGACATTGTAATTATGATTTTTTTAGCCAATATGCACCCGAACATATATTTAAATTTTCCTATCGTCACAGCATGCATCATAAAAAGGGAAAAGGGAACCTGGGCTTCCTATTGCCCTGGCTGGACAAAATTTTTAACACTTCTGTAAAAAACATTTCATGAACAAAGTATACATCACTTCCACAGGAAGCTTCTTACCCAATGAGCCGGTAAGCAATGAAGAGATGGAGGGTTTTCTAGGGAAAATTAATAACGTACATTCCCGTACAAAAGATATTTTTCTGCGAAAAAACGGAATTAAAAATCGCCATTATGCTCTGGACAGAGAACAAAGGACGACGCATAAGGCCTATGAAATGGCAGCCCTGGCCGTAAAGGACTGTATGGACCGAAGTCATCTTGATCAGGTAAATGTAGAAATGCTGAGTGCCGCGACAACTCAGAGTGATTTGCCCGTTCCTGGCTTTGCCAGTATGGTACATGCAGAAACCAGTATTGGCAGGTGTGGACTGGCTTCGCATCAGAGCGTATGCGCTGCAGGGATGATGGCTATCCAGAATGCCTACTTACAGGTAAAGTCAAATACGGTAAGGAATGCAGTCTGTTGTGCCGCGGAGCTGCCCAGCAGAATGTTCAAGTCCAAGCGCTTTGAAGGACAAGAGGCCTTTGCAATTCAGGGAGCTGCCTTGCCGCTCGAAACTGATTTTCTCCGGTGGATGTTGAGTGATGGAGCGGGAGCAATGCTGTTGCAGGATGAACCAGGAGATGCGCTTGCACTGGAGATTGAGTGGATAGACCTGAAATCTTATGCCCATACCTATGAGGTCTGTATGTATACCGGAACGAATAAAGAAAATGATGGCAGTATAGTAAAAACCTGGTTGGATTATGATACGATTAGTGAGGCCAATTTTGAAGGAGTGTTGAACCTGAAGCAAGACATGCAGCAGGTTGATAATATCGTTAAACTGGGCATACAGCGCTTTTTTGAGTTTATCGATGAAGGAAGATTTAAGCCCGAAGAGATAGATCGCCTGGTATGTCATTATTCTTCTCATCATTTTAAACCTCAAATTATTGAGCTTCTTAAAAACGGCGGAATAGAGATCCCTGCTGAGAAATGGTTTAGTAATCTGTATACGGTAGGGAATATTGGTTCTGCTTCTATTTTTGTAATGTTAGACGAACTAATGAAAAGCGGGGAATTGAAAGCAGGGCAAAAGATATTGTGTATGGTACCTGAAAGCGGACGGTTTATTACCGGTTATATGATGCTGACGGTCCGTAAAGATACATCGAAAGCAGTCTCGGGATATACTGAACAGATTGAGGAGATTAAGCCACCCGAAATCCGGGTACAGGATAAACCGGTTCAGGAGTGGCTGGTACGTCAGCTAACTGGTGTCTGGTTTGACTTTGAACGTGGATTACAGCAGGTACCGATCGTTAGAAAAATCTTTAAGGGTACATTGACCCTGGAGGAATATAAACGCTTATTGGTGAACCTGCGTCAGCAGGTGATCGATGGTTCTCAATGGATTGCGCGGGCCGCTTCAAATGTAAGCATGGAATATTTTCCGGTAAGATCAGCCTTTATCAGGCATTCTTCGGACGAACATAGAGATTATCAGATTCTGGAGAAAAATTATATCAATTGTGGCGGGCAGGAAGAAGAGATTCTGACCGGTATTAAAAATATAGGGAGTGAGGCTTTGAGTGCTTTTATGTTCCATAGGGCCAGTCAGCCTAATCCATTTGATCTATTGGGCGGAATGTTTATTATAGAAGGTTTGGGAAACAGGGTTTCTGGAAAATGGGGGCGGGCAATCCAGCAACAACTACATCTGGATAAGGATCAGGTTTCTTTTTTCATTTACCACGAATCCAGCGACAGTAATGACAATCATTTTGAACGCTTTGAACAAGCGATACAATCGGATTTACTGACCCAACAAATGGCCGAGAAAATTGTTAAAACAGCGAAAGTGGTAGCTAAATTATATACCATGCAACTGGAAGAACTGGATAACTTTTAATAGAGACAACTATGCTACATAAAAGAGAGTATTATGAAAAGATGGTCAATGAACCCCGGAATCCAAGTCATTGGCATGCACTTTACCTGGATAAAAGCGTTCCTTTTAACCCCGATGCAAAGGCAGCATTTTTGTATGACTCTTCTTCAAAAAGCCGACAGTTTTTATATCCGGTAGCAAAGGTGTTTGCAAGGCTCTCCATTGTATTGATGCAACTTTTTAAGATTGTAATTCCCAACTTAATTAATGCACCAAAGTTGTTGCATAAATGCCTGTATCTGGGCATGAAGTATTTCATCACTCCTGAAGCAAATTTTGTCATTTTACGTCATTTTTACCTGGGTTCGGAAGTATTACGTTTCATTAAAGACAATGTGGATGGCGCTCAGGACATCCCGATGAATCCTTTGAAGCCCTTGTCTGTGAATGAGGTGAAAGATAACCTGTTTCTGGAGCATGACCTGAACCTTTACAATTTTATCATTAACCTGAATATTGCGATCGCTGAGAAAGGACTTCAGATTGTAAAAAAAGATAATCCTGATTTTAGCGCAATCTCTGAAGGAGAGATCCCGTTCGAGAATTTTAGAGATGGCTGGACCAATTTTATAGACCTGGGTACCGCGATAGAGCTTTTTACCCCGGTGTATCAGTTTTATCTAACGGACAATGATTTTTGGAGGGCTACAAATTCTCTTCAGCTAGATGAAGTAATTGGTATTTATGCCAGTACAATTATGGATTGTCCTGAAAAGCTGACCGCTTTAAACAATAAACATCCTATGATTCCATTGCCTACTGCCGGTGCTGCTTTCAGGTTATTGCTGCACGGCTTTTCTACGGAGGTATTGCATGGTATGCTTGTTCAAAGAAAGATATCTCTTCAGAAAGAAAAATAATAAAAATTAGATAATCGATCTATCGAATATCATTGGCGGAAAAAAAATACTTGTTAATTTTTCGGTTGTTCAACCATTTTGATTACTGTTCTTTTGTATCAAAGAAATTGAGATGAGTAATTATAAAAAATTTAAACAACTTCACAACCAGGAAGAGGCACTGCTAATAGGAAATGTTTGGAGTGTAAATACTGCCCAATTATTTGAAAAAAAAGGATTTCAGGCTGTTGCGACGTCTAGTTCAGCCATTGCTCAATCCTTAGGCTACGAAGACGGGGAGCAACTGTCTTTTGGCGAGTTGCTTTATATAGTGGGAAGAATCGTAAAAAATATAAGCATCCCATTATCTGTAGATCTGGAATCCGGCTACGGGGAGAATCCACTTGCAGTTGTACAAAACATCAAGTATCTGCATGAGCTTGGCATTGTAGGGGTAAACCTGGAAGATTCTGATATCAATGACGATGGAAGATTGGTTAGTATTGAACAGTTTTCGGAGAAAATCTCTTTGATTAAAGCAGAGTTGTCAAAAGAAAATATTGATATTTTTATGAATATCAGAACCGATGCCTTTCTTTTGAATAAGGAAAATGCATTGAAAGAAACGCTGAACAGAATTACGGCTTATGTGAACGCAGGCGCCGACGGCATCTTTATTCCCGGCATTCAGAATGAGGAAGAGATCAGGATTGTGGTAGGAGCGAGTCCCGTTCCGGTTAACGTAATGTGCTTACCTGGATTACCTTCATTTGAGAAATTAAAAGCCTTAGGCGTGAAAAGATTGAGTATGGGTGGTTTCCTGTACCGTTATATAGATAATCAATTTGCAATGGCTATAGACCGTGTAAAAGAAGCCGGATCATTTAATCCTCTATTTTAAAATGATGAATATGGAACTGAATCTTGATGACACTTATTATAAAGCCATTCTGGCAAAAGATAGTTCTTACGAAGGGACATTTATTACGGGGGTAAAGACTACCGGTATTTTTTGTCGGCCAACCTGCCGGGCACGAAAACCGAAAAGAGAAAATGTAGAGTTTTTTAAAAACACGAAGGAAGCGATTCTAAGCGGATATCGCCCTTGTAAGGTCTGCAGTCCTTTGGAGCATCTCGATGAAACTCCAGAGTTTATAAAAGTTATTCTGGAAGAGTTGACTTCAGATCCTTCTACTAAATTTAAAGATTGGGACTTACTTCAAAGGGGCATTCAACCCAGTCAGATCCGTCGCTGGTTTCTCAGGAACCATGGAATGACTTTTCAGGCTTATCAACGGGCATTTCGGATCAACTCCGCCTTTAAGAAAATACAAAACGGAGCGCCAGTTACCAGTGTCGCTTTTGATTCAGGTTTTGAATCGCTCAGTGGTTTCGGAGATTCTTTTAAAGCAATTTTTGGGATTTCACCAAAGAACAGTAAAGACAAGAGGATTATAGACCTGGCTCGTCTGGAGACACCACTTGGAACCATGTTCGCCTGTGCAACAGCTCAGGGAATTTGTTTATTGGAGTTCTCGGACAGAAAAATGCTCGAAACGGAGTTAAAAGCAATTGCAAAATACCTGAATGCAACCATCATGCAAGGAGAAAATAAACATTTTGATACGTTGAGGGTGCAGTTGACAGAGTATTTTGAAGGAAAAAGAACCAATTTTTCAATACCTATACATAGCCAGGGTACAGATTTTCAACAGGCAGTTTGGGAAAAACTTCAGGAGATTCCTTATGGGGAAACCTCTACTTATCTCAGACAGGCGATCAGATTAAACCGTTCGGAGGCGGTCAGGGCAGTTGGAAATGCTAATGGGATGAACAGAATTTCCATTATTATTCCCTGTCATAGAGTGGTAGGAACCGACGGCAGTTTAACAGGGTATGGTGGAGGTTTATGGCGGAAGAAATGGCTGTTAGATCATGAAAAACAGCATCGTTAATTCAATTTGTTGGTGTTATTTGATTAAAATTTATATTTTTGGATGCAAATTAAATTTTAGATAAAACTTTCATAATTTTCGCTCTCATGAATACCATTCTAGAACAGCATCCTGCCATATTTAAGGTCCTGGAAATTGCTAAACTATCAGTTGGTGATAAACTTATTAATTTAGGTGAAATACTTGAAATCGAAGAATACGATTATTATTATGCCCTGGTGATATCCAGAATGGGGCAACGACAGGTCTGGACTTTTGATAAAGAAGCAGAATTATTTATTGAATAGCTTAATACCAAATATTTTAGCCTGAATTTAATGCACCTTTTTTCTGGTCGTAAAGAATATTAGAAAGGCTAATGTAATCAACACCAGATAACTCATTCCCAGACTGGCCTGTCCATTAGCTGGAATAGTGTACACTATTCCATAGCTGAGTATTGAGGTGATGGCATAAATCGAGCCTCCGGTAACTCCGCTGGCGATACCGGCATTTTTAGGGAATAAGCTTAAACAATAAGAAAAGTAATTGTTAAAGATAAAACCTGCGATAAAATGAATTACAAATGCAAATATCATTAGGGTGCTGAGACTGGAATGAAGTGCAGGACTGAGGAGCATCAGGATTGCAAATACCAGTTGAACCACGATAGCTATAATCATCTTTTTAAAAAATGGACGGTTAAGCGTCGCTTTTCCAAGGAAACCGCCTAATAACAGCGCTATGCCAAGGATCAAGGCACAATATCCTGTGGTAGTAGCTGGTAGCTTGAAGGCGTGCTCAATAATGAATGGACCACTCATTCCATAAACCATAAAAACGGAGTTCGTTAAGCCGAGAATAATCAATCCTAAACTAAAACTGGTTGTTTTTAGCATGGATCCGTAAACTTTTATAATGGATTTAAAATGAAAGTTTTGGAATGTTCTTAAGGATTCACCACCAAATATGAGTTCCAGCAACACCATGATCAAAGCAAAAACACCTAAAACATAGAAATTGGATTCCCAACCGAAGGTGGTTTGAAGATAACCACCAAAGAAGGGGGCAATAATCGGAGCGGCAGACCAGACAATGGAAAACAAACTCGTATAATGCTTTAACTTCTCACCAGAGAATATATCGACAAAATAGGCTCTTTTACCCACCACAATCGTGGCTACAGTAATACCATGAATAACCCGCATCAGATAAATCAGGTAGATGTGATGTGAGTTGGCAATGCTGAAACTTGCGATACTGAATAGCAACAATGCAGCTATCGTTAATTTGTATCGGCCGAAACTATCTAACAGGCTGCCCACAAAGAGCTGGGAAATGCCATAGCTGATCATGAAAAAGACAATGGTTAACTGTACTTCTGCATTTGTTGCCTGCAGATGCTTAGCCATTGCCGGTAAAGATGGAAGATAAATATCTGTTGCTAATCCCGAAAGCGGGATAAGTAGGAATGCCAGTAGAGTACCTATGCCGTCCTGCTCTTTTTCTATGATTCTCATGTTCCCACAAAGTTAGATTCCTTCTCTTATTGGCTGATAAAAGAAAACAAAGAAATCATTACAAAAATCAAAGAATTGAAAAATATCAGCTGTGGCTTTTGAAGACAGAGGGACTGAGGCCTGTGTTTTTTTTGAAATAGTTGTTAAAATGCGCTGGATAATCGAAGCCCAGACAATAGCCAATTTCTGCGACGTCCCAATCCGTATGCTTCAACAGGCTCTTGGCTTCTGCTACAATTCTGTTGCTAATCATCTGCGTAGTGGTTTTTCCGGTATGAGATTTTAAGACATAATTGAGGTGGTTGACATGTATATTCAAGTGATTGGCAAACTCCGATGCGCTTTTTAGTTTTAAAGGATTCTCTGGTGAATCGACTGGAAACTGACGCTCCAGTAATTCGAGGAACATAGGAACAATTCGATCTGAAGCCCCTGGTTGTGAAATAGCATGATGAGCGGAATGCAATTTAATTCCTTCATGGATGATGAGCTTCAAAATACTTCTGATGACTTCAAATTTGTACTCATAATCGCCCTTTAGCTCATTTATCAGTTGAAAAAAATAAGTATTGACACGATCGTAATCAACAGTATTAAGGAAATAAAGTGGCTCCATGGTCGGGTTAAAAAGCGGGCAGCTTCTTTCCAATCCTTTCTTCAGTTCGGGGGAGACAAAAGAATCATTGAACAAACAATAATAGCCGCCTTGTTTTTTGGAAATGGACTCCCAGGAGTAAGGAACAGTTGGATTGGAGAAGATCAATGCAGGGCGGTCTATCTCTATAATTTTATCCTTCATATGGAGTTTTCCTCTACCTTTTGTCAGACAGATTTTATAGTGATCTCTTCTATTATAGGGAGTTATTTTTCCGGAATAACTTCTCTCTTTAACATTAAAATGACTGGGTTTACCCACTGCATTCAGCAACTCGGAAGGGATAATCTGGTTAGTTCTTTTGTAGAACTGATCAATTGTCTCAATGTTATTCATCGTTAATGGATTGAATATTTCAAAGAACAAAGATAATTTATTTGTCGTGTATAACCCCTTTTATTGTCGCGTTTGCACTACTGTAGTTTTGCTTTTGGAACTTAATTTTGTCTTCAACATTCAAGACATCGACTATGGCTACAAATATGTTTGTTAACCTGCCGGTTAAGAATCTGGAAAAGTCTATTTCATTTTTTAAAAAACTGGGTTTTAAATTCAATGCACACTTTACCGATGAGAAAGCAACCTGTATGGTGGTCGCTGAGAACATTTTTGTAATGCTGCTGGTTAAGGAATTCTTCCAGACTTTTATCCGTAAAGAGATTGCGGACGCGAAACATATGACTGAGGTAATTATTACTTTATCTGCAACAAGCAAAGAACAGGTCGATGAGATGGTTGATAGGGCAGTGCAGGCAGGTGCAACGACACCCCATGGCAGACAAGATCATGGATGGATGTACGGCCATGGCTTTCAGGATCTCGATGGCCATCTTTGGGCGATCATGTTCGTAGACGAAAGTAACTTGCGACAAATGGACTAAATTGTTACACATTTCCAAATCAATTGCTCCTGTTTTAATATTAACTTACCCCTGGTATTTCTTCCAATATAAGCTGTAAAACAACTACTGGCTTTAATCTGATGAAACGAACTATGAGGTATACTAAATTATTATCAGCTATTGCTTTTGTATCGATAGCCTATTTATCGCCGGCGATAGCCCAGAACATTCCAAACATTCCAAGTCCGAAATCACATTTTGGTTTTAATATTGGTGATGATTATAAACTGGCTAATTACTCCCAGACTGAAGCCTATTTTAAAAAACTGGCAGCGATATCCGATCGGGTATTATTGAGAGAAATTGGCCAGACTGAAGAGAACAGGAAACAATATGTCATGGTGATTTCTTCTCCGGCAAACCTGAAGAAAATAGCACGTTATAAAGAGATTTCGCAGAAACTGGCCAGGGCGGAGGGCCTTACTGATGAAGAAGCCGCAGAGCTTTCCCTGGAAGGAAAACCAATCGTTTGGATTGACGGGGGATTGCATTCTACGGAAATGGTTGCTACTCAGCAATTGATAGAAATCTACTATAAGCTATTGAGCGCTAACGATCCGGAGACCATGCGTATCCTGGACAATGTGATTATTCTTTTATCACAGGTCAATCCTGACGGACAGGAACTGGTAGCAGACTGGTACATGCAGGAAAAAGATCCGGCAAAAAAGAACATGAATGTTCCCCGCCTGTATCAGAAATACATTGGTCATGATAACAACCGTGATTTTTATATGATGAACATGAAGGAAAGCACCAATATTTCCAGACAGCAGTACATCGAATGGATGCCACAGATCATTTACAACCATCATCAGACTTCGCCTGCAGGAGCTGTAGTGGCAGGGCCTCCATATCGGGATCCTTTCAATTACGTATATGATCCTTTACTTATTACCGGAATTGATGGGGTAGCTGCCTCCATGATCAACCGGTTAAACACAGAAAATAAACCTGGATATACCCGCCTGAGCGGATCGGTTTATTCCACCTGGTGGAACGGAGGATTAAGAACAACACCATATTTCCATAATATGATCGGAATCCTGACGGAAATTACGGGAAATCCAACCCCTACAGAGATTCCTTTGGTACCGGAAAGATTGATCCCAAACAACGCTACACCAAATCCGGTCAGACCCCAGAAATGGAATTTCAGACAGTCTATAGATTATTCTGTTTCGTTAAATTATGGAATCCTGGATTACGCCAGCCGGCTTGGGGATAAGCTGCTGTATAACATCTATGTGATGGGAAGAAATGCCATTCAAAAGGGAAATCAGGATAATTGGACTTTAACACCAAAGCATATCGCTTCGATTACTGCTGCCTTTGAAAAGGACAAAAAAGAAGGAATGCTAAAAAAGGATAGCACAGGGAAAGTATCAAATGATATTCCTATAAAATACTACGATGCAGTCTATAAAAACCCGGCTTTAAGAGATGCAAGGGGATACATTATTCCCGCTGATCAGCCGGACTTTCCTACAGCAGTAAAATTTATCAATACACTGATTAAGTCTGGCATTCAGGTGCAACAGGCGAGGGCTGCATTTAAAATAGCAGATAAGTCTTATCCTGCTGGTTCTTATGTAGTAAAAGCCAATCAGGCCTTTCGCCCACATCTGATGGATATGTTCGAAGCTCAGGATCATCCTAATGATTTTCAATATCCGGGCGGCCCACCAGTACGTCCGTATGACGCTGCAGGGTGGACCCTGGCTTTTCAGATGGGCGTTAAATTCGATCGCATTTTAGATGGTTTCGATGGTCCTTTTGAAAAGATCGGATATGGGGTGTTGCAAAATCCACCTGCTTATAAACTAGTTGCAGCAAAAGGATATTTGCTTAGTGCAGCACAAAACAATTCTTTCATTGCTGTAAATGATTTGCTAAAAGCAGGAATAGAAGTCTCAAGGCTGACCAAAGCAGAACGCAATATGCCGGAAGGCTCGTTTTACGTGCCAGAAAAAGGAATGGAGATCCTGATCCGGTCGGGTGTTTCCTTTGGATCAATGGCGATGCAAACAGAACGTAAGCCGAAGGGAATGGTTAGAATTACTCCCGGACGTATCGCTTTATTTGATCAGTACGGAGGTTCTATGCCTTCCGGTTGGGTAAGGTGGATTTTAGAACAGTTCCATTTCTCGTTCCAGCTGGTTTATCCGCAAGATATTGATAAAGGAATGCTCAATTCAAAATACGACAGGATTCTGTTTATCAGTGGAGGAATACCAGCAGTTAACCAGAAAGCGAGTCCGGGAAGAGGAGGCCTTGCACCTAAACCGGAAGAAATTCCCGAAGCTTTCCGCCCTTGGCTGGGAAGCATCAGTCCGGAGAAATCTATCCCTCAGTTAAAGGAGTTCCTGGAAAAAGGTGGAGATATCATCACGATAGGAAGCAGCACCAATCTGGCTTATCACCTTGGTTTACCGGTTCAGAATGCGCTCGCAGAAACCAAAACGGATGGGAAAGAAACCGCACTGCCTGGAGATAAGTTCTATATTCCGGGCAGCTTATTGAAAGCGACTGTAGCCACAAACCAAAACTCAAATTGGGGTATGCCAGGGGAAGTAGATATGGTGTTCAACAACAGTCCGGTATTTAAGCTTGGAACTGAAGCCGAGGGGCAGGGAATCAAACCTTTGGCCTGGTTTGGTAAAGAGGATGCACTGAGAAGCGGATGGGCATGGGGGCAAGCGTACCTGAAAGATGGGGTGATTGCTTTTGTGGCACCTGTAGGAAAAGGAAAGCTGTATGCCTTTGGGACAGAGATTACTTTCAGAGCGCAAGCGCACAGTACCTTCAAAATGCTCTTTAATGAGCTGTACCTGCGTAAGTAACGATTACGCTATACATCGCCAGGCATGCTTTTAGATTGCCATTTTTGTATGATCAGGTGATTCCAGGCTCATAAAAAATGGCGGCCTGGAGAATAAATCAAAATCAAACGAATGAAACTGACCAATAATTATTACCCCATGAAAAAAACCTTGTTGAGTTTTCTCCTGATGGGAGGACTGAGCACTTATGTTTATCCTCAGGAAAACCTGACCTATCAACTGCCACCAAAAAGTATTGTTGATCTGGTTGACGCGCCCGGTAGTCCGACTGTACAATTCAATAAAGACGGTAGTCTGATGTTGCTCTTGCAGGCACCTGGTTATGCTTCGATAGAACAGGTTGCGCAACCGGTAATTGGATTGGCCGGAATCAGGATCAATCCTGCAAATAACTCCACAGAAGGAGAACTTTCCGGAGTATATAACGGATTAACTATTAAAGACCTGAAAACAGGCAAGGAAAATAAACTTTCCGGACTTCCGGAAAAACTCAGAATGACAAATATCAGCTGGAATGCTGATGGCAGCTGCTTTGCTTTTGCAAACAATGGCATGAATGGTGTGGAATTGTGGCTGGCTGATATGAAAAGTTTTAAGGCGACAAAACTGTCTGATGGATACCTGAATGACGCTTACGGAACAACTTTACAGTGGCATCCCGATGGAAAGCATATTCTCGCACAGTTTATCCTTTCTGAACGCGGAACAAAACCCGCGGAAAATATTGTACCTACAGGTCCTGTGGTACAGGAAAACCTAGGTGTCGTTACGCCTTCCAGAACATATCAGAACCTGTTGAAAAACAGTTACGATCAAAACTTAATGGAGTATTACCTGACCTCGCAGTTGCAATCTGTAGACCTCAGTGGAAATGCAACGAAAATCGGAGCTCCGGCAATCTACCGTAATGCGGCTTACTCGCCTGATGGACAGTATCTGATGGTTCAGACAATAGAGAAACCCTATTCTTATTTGGTTCCCATTTATTATTTTCCATTTCAAACCGCGGTTTTAGATGGAACAGGAAAACTGGTTAAACAGCTGTACAATGCTCCTCTGGCAGAAAAACTACCTACAGGATTTGACGCAGTGGCAATGGGACCACGCAGTTACGAGTGGAGAAGTGATGCCGCAGCCACTTTGGTATGGACAGAAGCACAGGACAAAGGAGATCCTAACCTTAAATCTGAACTTCGTGATGTACTTTACACCTTAAAAGCTCCATTCACTGCAGAACCTGTAAAGCTGTTCTCGATGGGTTTAAGGTATAGCAACATCTTATGGATTAACCAGACCTATGCTTTGGTAAAGGAACAATGGAGAAAAGACCGTAAGGAAAGGATGACTTTGATCAATCCTGAAACGGGTAAAACGATCAAAGAAATTGCAAACCGCTCTTCTGAAGACACCTATACTGACCCCGGAGATTTTATCTATGGTAAAGGACCTTACGCGGCAAAAGTATTGTTGTTCGATAAAGGAGCGCCGGGAGTGGTATTTACCAAAGGAGCAGGAGCATCACCCCTGGGCGACCGTCCTTTTATTTTGAAATGGAACCTGCTTTCCAATAAGCAGGATACCCTGTTTAAATCCAAATCCCCATATTATGAAGATCCTGTTTTCTTTAACAATACAGGAAAAGTTTACATCTCCAGAGAATCGACGGAAGAAACACCAAACATCTTCGCAATTAATCTTAAAAATAAGTCCGAACGGGCATTTACCAGCTTTTCAGATCCTTATCCAAGCTTAAAAGGTGTTCAGAAAACCTTACTTTCTTATCCGCGTAAGGATGGAATTAAGTTATCTGCTACCTTATATCTGCCAAAAGATTATAAAAAAGAAAGCGGACCATTGCCGGTATTGATCTGGGCTTATCCAAGAGAATTTAAAAGTCTCGCTGCTGCAGGACAGGTTAAAGGTTCACCTTACCGCTTTACCCGTCTGGCTTTCCGTTCTCCGGTGTTCTGGGTAACCAGAGGTTATGCTGTCCTGGATCAGGCAGATATGCCAATTGTTGGTGAAGGAAAAGAAGAACCTAATGATACGTTCCTGAAACAGATTGAAGACAATGCGACAGCATTGATCGACTATGTAGTAGATATGGGCGTTGCAGACAGAGGCAGGATTGGGGTAGGAGGACATTCTTATGGTGCGTTTATGACCGCCAACTTATTGGCTCATACTAAGCTATTTGCCGCAGGAATTGCAAGGAGTGGTGCGTACAACAGGACCTTAACACCTTTTGGCTTTCAAGGAGAAGCCCGTACTTACTGGCAGGCAATGGATGTGTACAATAAAATGTCGCCATTCAATTATGCGGATAAGATTAAAACGCCATTGCTAATGACTCATGGTATTGATGATGAAAATTCCGGAACATTCCCGATTCAAAGCGAGCGTTTATATAGTGCAATCAAAGGACATGGGGGGACGGTAAGATTGGTTTTATTGCCTAAAGAGTTTCATGGGTACAGAAGCAGAGAGTCTATCCTTCATACCTTCTGGGAGCAGGACCAATGGTTAGAGAAATATGTAAAGAATAAAAAATAATGATTATAAAAGAAGTGGTCGTTTCAAATTCGATTTGACCACTTCCTTTTTTATGCCTGAAACACCTTGTCTAAGGTTGATTTGCTTTCCTTCCTAAAGCATATTTCAATAACAGAATAGCGATTAGTGCAGTTCCAAACCGCAACAAATTTCCAATCCAACCCATTGCTGCTGCATCAGAAACCGTGAATACCAACCAGGCGGCGTTTAATGACCCGTGAAGCACGAATCCGCTCCATATCGTATATCCATCCAGCATATTTAACAGGGCAAATACAATACTGCCAAAAAATGTAATGAAGAAAATCTGAAGCGCGATACCAGTACCACCGCCATTTCCCCACCAGTGAACCGCTCCAAAAGCAATTGCCTGTAGCAATATTGCAGGAACTAAAGACCAGCCCAAAGTCTTTCGTGTAAAAATGAATCCGAAGCTACGGAATACCAACTCTTCAGCAAGTGGGAACAATAGGGTAAGAAAAGCAATGCTTTTGAAATCAAGGTCTTTAGTTGGCGTCCCTAGCATGGATAAGCCGATCCAGCAAGGGATGGTCGCAAGCAGGACAAGCGAAGGTCCTTTAAAGCCATTCCAGTTGAGGCCTAGTACCGTACTAATTTTCAAACCAGATTTGGGAATGAGAATGATGGTAACAATCAATACCAATAGAACAGATAATAAATTATCCAGAATGCTCCCGCCAAATGGAATTGGGAAACCCGGAATCTTCAATCCCGCCCATTTTGCAATGTCGCGGATTTGTAGCGCAATGAAAATGGTAATGACGACAAGGATAGATGATAAAACGGGGCTTTTGTATTCAGTTCTTTTCATATTTAACTTTATAGTGTGTAGGATATTTCAAAAAAGAGTATTCGTGATTTTATTAAGACGCCAAAACTTTTTAAAAGGTTGCAAAAGAGGCTGTAAAGACACTGCCTTCAGAAGGCTTCGGGACTGGTTTTACCTATACTAGGTCTAAGCTCGGTCTATACTCGGTCTATACTCGGTGCACACTCGGTCAGAAGTGTGCTAAAGGCGGGTAAACAACGAGTAAGAATTGAGGCTAAAACGTGTATTTCTGCAAGCAGTCTGCCGGCAGTCAGAACTCCTCCTAAAAAGAACAAATTACCGGGTTGAATCCGTAAATAAATACATGGTAAAAAACAGGTTATAAAGAGAGTGGTTTTGACCATTTCAATAAAAACGAAAGGCCGCTCTGTGAAACAACACAGGACGGCCTTTTTTGAAAGATAACAAATAGCCTAATTCACTCCGCCTTTGCGGGTTGCTTTTACCGGCTGCGGCCAATTTCCGGGTTCACCGGTTCTTGCGTTAACAGGTAACACGCTTTTTTCTTTCGAAGTTGTTTCCGGATCTTCACTGGCCATATAAGCCAGAATTGCGGTTAAAATGGCATTACTTCTCACATCGTCAAATATAATTTTATCATAAGTATCTCTATTGGTATGCCAAGTATAGGTACCATAAGACCAGCTATTCGAACTCAGAGAGAATGCCGGAGCCCCTGCGGCTACGAAGGAAGCATAATCTGAACCACCACCACCTGGAGTACCTGGAAAAGTAGTCGCTATCTGCTTTCTGATTTCTTCCGGAACAGCAGATAACCAACGACCCAGGTAAGCGTAAGAATTCAAGAACCCTTGTCCGCCAAGATTAACTACACGACCTGTTCCGTTATCCTGATTAAAGACCACTTGTATGTTCTTAACAATTTCCGGATGATCTTCAACGAAAGCTCTGGATCCGTTTAAGCCTTGTTCCTCACTTCCCCAATGACCTACAAGAATGGTTCTTTTAGGGTTTGGATATATTTTTTTAAGGATACGGATTGCTTCCATCATCGTAATTGTTCCTGTGCCATTATCAGTGGCTCCTGTACCACCATCCCAGGAATCAAAATATGCGGAAAGGATTACATATTCATTTGGTTTTTGTGATCCCTTTATTTCTGCTATCGTATTAAAAGTCGGAACCATTCCTAGTTCTTTTGAGCCTACATTAACACTTATCTTTGGTTTTTTGCCAGATTCTGTTAGCCTGTAAAGCAGGCCATAGTCTTCCAGGGAGATATCAATAGATGGGATTTTTGTGGTATTTGCACCAAAAATCTTGTTTACACCGAATCCTGAAGACCAGTTACTGGTTATTACGCCCAGTGCTCCTGCACTTTCAAAGGCGAGGGCCAACGCTTTTAAATTCAATCCTGTTTTACTGATTCTCGAACGCCATGCATCAGTTTGTTTGGTTCTGTTGCTTTTCATTTTCTCAAAAGACTCCGGCGTTGCGAATTCCTGCCAGTTATAGTCAGGCCTTCCGGTTGGCTGATTCATTGAAAACATCACAAATTTTCCTCTGACACTAGGAAGCCAGGATTTAAAAGAAACAGAATCAGGAAGATCAGGGTAGATCACCAGTTCTCCCACCACTGATTTTCCCTTCGTAGAAGGGCTCCATGCCAATTGCATTCCCTCCAGGGATTTTACCCTTGGGTAAACCATATCGATGTGTGAAATTCCTCTTTCCCATCCACGCCATTCTCCCCATTTTTCATTTTTAGCAGTAATTCCCCAGCTGGCATATTTTGCCACCGCCCAGTCTGCGGCTTGTTTCATTTGAGGAGAACCCACGAGTCTTGGACCTACTACGTCCAGCAGTTCATGAGCAAGGTTTTCCAGTTGAGAATTTTCTGTTGCTTCTTTGACGATGTTGTCTACAGTTTGTTTTTTGGTTTGGGCATAACTGATATTTCCGGTAATCAGCATAGCCATAAAAAAGGCACTTGTCCTTAGTTTTAGCGAGGAAAAGCACATGTTGGTTAGTTTGGTATTCATTGAATTAAGCGTTTAGATAATTAGAAAATAGGTGTCGAAAGATAAGAATAAATGCTTCTCTCCGTCAAAATGGAACAAAGTTGATACAATGAGGGAATTCTAAAACTACAAAAAGCTATCTTCGCCAAAAAAAAGATAAATGCTGGAAATTGTATATCAGGATGAACACCTTATTGCCATTAATAAGCCTCATGGATTATTGGTTCACAGGTCCTCTATTGCCAATGATGCAAAGGAGTTTGCTTTGCAGATGCTTAGAGATCAGGTAAACAGGCATGTGAGTCCGGTGCACCGTCTGGATAGGAAAACAGGTGGCTTGTTGCTCTTTGCTTTTGAAAAAGAGGTAGAGATCGCGATGCACCAGCAGTTTCAGAATGGGGAAGTGCAAAAGAAATACCTGGCTGTACTGAGAGGATATGCTCCGGACAGCGACGATATTGATTATCCGCTAGCCAAAGAGAATGGGACCATGCAAGAGGCATTTACGGCTTTTGTTACTTTAAAAAGAGCGGAGATCGATGTAGCCTTTGGTAAACATTCTACCTCCCGTTATTCCCTGGTGGAAGCAACTCCAACTACAGGCAGGATGCATCAGCTGCGCCGGCATTTTGCACACATCTTTTATCCCATTATCGGCGACCGCAAACACGGTTGTAACAAGCAGAATAAATTTTTCAAAGAAGAGTGGGAGATGACCACCATGTTATTACATGCTTCGGAACTGATCTTTGACCATCCGGTAACAAAAGAAAAAGTGCAGCTTAAGGCAGCTGTTCAGGACGAATTTAAAAGAACAATGGATCTCATGAGCTGGTCCTTTTAATAATTAAATATTTATCCGGTTAAAATTTTACAAATTGTATTCTAAAGAACAGGCTTCACAACTAAAACAGGCTTTTTGGACAGCTTTTGGACAATATATTGCTCCACATCTTTCAGCAGAAGGACTCAGGACCAATTGGGTGAACTATAAAACAGGAATTAAAAATTTGCATTTTAAGATGCAGGCGGATAAAAAATCTGCATCAATTGCGATAGAAATGTCTCATTCGGACCCGGGCATGCAGGAATTGATGTTTGAGCAATTTCTGGAGTTTAAAAATATCCTGAATGCCAACCTGAACGAAGAATGGGAATGGCAGCTCCATGTGCAGGATGAAAACGATAGGACGCTGAGCAGAGTTGTGAAAATTCTACCTGGTGTCAGCATCTTTAAACAGGAAGACTGGCCAGCCTTGATCTCTTTTTTCAAGCCCAGAATCATTGCTCTGGATGAATTCTGGTCGGATGCAAAAGATAGTTTTGACACTTTTAAATAACTTTTGAACCGGCAATTTTGTTGCTACCAGTTTCCAGGTATTTTGAGTTCAGTGCTATAGTAGTGTTTTAAATATTATTTATCTTGTTGTATGACAAGATTCTTTTATACGTTGTTCCTCCTTGGAATCCTTGCTACCGGGATTAAAGCACAGAAACCTTCCAGGAAAATTTCCCTGGTTGATAGCTTGAAACGGATGTTGGAACAGAAACTCCCAGACAGCCTTAGGGCGAGAACAAACTTCAGTCTGTCGGAACAACTGATATATGCAGACAGCCTGAAAAGCACCATTTATCTTGAACAAGGCAGACGACTCATAAAAAAGAATACCTTTCTGCAGGCAATCTATTATTACTATGCCGCAACGGTACAGTCCCTGAGTGATTTAGATAAGAGTGAGGCCAGTTTCAAAAAGGCACAAGTGCTGCTTACCGATTTTAAAACAAAAGAGGCTTATCTTTTCCTGGCAAAGTCCTGGCATAATTACGGGGTCCTCCAACAGTTAAAAGACAATTACAGAGGAATGGCCGATGCTTTATTAAATAAGGCGATTCCGTACGCCCGTTTATCTGGCGATACCGCTTACCTGGGGATTAATTATATGGATCTGGCCCTGGTGTTCAAGAACAACAAACAGTTTGATAAAGCGCAGGTTTATATTGACTCTACGCTGCAGATCCTGGAAAAAGTAAAAGCAAGGAAAACATATCGGATTGTGGCTTATCATACCGCTGCAGAAAACTATACTTTTCTGAAAAAATATCCCCAGGCGAAACGCATGTTAGATAGTGCCGGCACATTGCTTTTTCCAACTCCTGACTCACCTTTTTATCTTGATTACTATTTCGCGCAAGGGCTATACTTTGATGACACCAAGCGATATGACAATGCGATTGTCAGTCTGGACAAGGGAATTGAATTGGCTCTGAAACTCCAGAGAAGACAGGAAGAGCAGCGCCTGCTGATGCAAAAACTTCATGTATTGCAAAACCAGAAGAAATTCGACAAGGCGCTTTCCGTAGCTACCTATATTTTGAAACAGAAAGATATGTTATCTCTCAGTGAGGACCGGCTGCTTGTTTATGCTGATCTGGCAGAAACTTATGCGGGATTGGGAGACATGGGGCAGGCTTATAAATGGATGAAGAAAGTTAGTCAGTTGAGCGATAGCATTAGTGAAAGCAAGATCAAGAAGGATGTGCATGAGCTGGAACTGAAGTATAAGAAAGCAGAAAATCAACGCGAGATCGGCTCCCTTAAAGCAACAAATGAAAAGGCAGCCTTGTCACTTAAAAACAATAGATTGATCGCCTGGTTATTGGGCTCCATTGCCGTATTTCTATCCGTCATTACTTTTTTCGGACTGTTATACCTCAGGAACAGCAAAAAGCTGACTAAACAAAAGGAAATCAATTACAGGCAGCAACTCAGGGAGTTGGAACAGGAAAAGCAACTGACCATCAGCAACGCGTTGCTGGAGGGAGAAGAACGGGAACGTCAAAGGGTAGGGCGCGACCTGCATGATGGACTTGGCGGTACACTTGCCGGTATCAAGATAAACTTATCAGATGTTGTGGCTAACTCTTCTTCTATGGGGAAGGACACCGAACTGGGTAAGATTATTGCTCAGCTGGACAGTTCTGTCAACGACCTCAGAAATATTG
Source organism: Pedobacter steynii (assembly GCF_001721645.1). Lineage (NCBI taxonomy): Bacteria > Pseudomonadati > Bacteroidota > Sphingobacteriia > Sphingobacteriales > Sphingobacteriaceae > Pedobacter > Pedobacter steynii. Next base: position 5,511,468 of record NZ_CP017141.1, read on the forward strand.
CAAGAAATCTGATGCCTGAAACGCTGCTAAAATTCGGACTGGAGACGGCTTTGAAGGATTTATGTGAGACGTTTAACAACAATGGTTTGAAGATTACTTTGCAATTACTGGATATACAGGAAGATATGGAAGTTGGTGTGAAAATTAATATTTACCGGATCATCCAGGAAATATTGAGCAATACCGTGCGTCACTCGGGCGCATCAGAGATGCTGCTCCAGTGTAGTCAGAATGAAAGCGTTTTTCTGATCACGGCAGAAGACAACGGCAGGGGGTTTGACCTGGCATCGGCGGAGCATGCTAAAGGAATCGGCTTAACCAATATCAGAAACAGGGTTGCTCTTTTACATGGAAAAATGGAATTGAACACGGCTATAAATGAAGGTACTGCCATAAATATTGAACTGAAACCCTTCTCTAATCTGTCCATATAAGGAATTGTAGTATATTTGGCTTGTGAAGAATTACCAGCCACAGCTCAGAACTGTTAATGTGATCAGATATGTTACCCCCCTGCGTGAAGGGGGCTCAATGCCTGCAATTGCGGAGGCAGATGATGAATTTTTATATGTACTGAAATTTCGCGGTGCCGGTCAGGGACTTCGCGCATTGATTGCCGAACTAATCGGGGGTGAAATAGCGCGTTTACTTGGACTAAGAATCCCGGAGCTGGTATTTGCAAATCTGGAAACAGACTTTGGAAGAATAGAGCCCGACGAGGAAATTCAGGACTTACTGAGGGCAAGTGTGGGTTTAAACCTGGCGTTACATTACCTTTCCGGAGCAATTACCTTTGATCCTCTGGTGAACCAGGTTGACGAAAGAACTGCTTCTCAGATTGTATGGCTGGATGCATTCTTAACCAATATGGACCGTACGGCCCGCAATACAAATATGCTCATCTGGCATAAAGAATTATGGCTCATAGACCATGGTGCTGCCTTATATTTTCATCATTCTATGGAAAACTGGGAAGAACAGGCGGTCAGGCCATTTAGTTTGATTAAAGACCATGTATTGCTCTCTAAGGCGACAGAATTGGAGCAGGTAGATGCGGCCTTTAAGGAAATTCTTAATCCTGAGCGCATCCGGTCTATCGTTTCACTGATTCCTGACGACTGGCTTTCAGGGGACCAGAGCTTTGAATCAATTGAAGCACATCGCGAAGTATATTCCAGATTTTTAGAATTGCGGATCGCAAAATCAGAAATCTTTGTAAAAGAAGCACAAAATGCAAGAGAAAAACTTATTTGAGTATGCCGTAATCCGCGTCGTACCAAGGGTAGAACGGGAGGAATTTCTGAATGTGGGAATCATACTTTACTGTGCGAAACAAAAGTTTCTGAAGTCCTTGTTTGAACTGAATGAAGCAAAACTTAATGCCTTTTGTGGGAAACTGGATTGCCAGGAACTTCAGGAACATCTACGCTCTTTTGAATTGATTAGTGAAGGAGGTAAAACTGCCGGAACAATCGGACAACTGGACATGGCTTCCCGGTTTCGCTGGCTGACGGCCACACGGAGTACAATTGTTCAGACCTCTAAGACGCATCCTGGATTTTGTATAGATGCAAAGGAAACACTGGAGAAATTATATCATCAGCTGGTGCTATAACAATTAGAATCTTATGGAAGGTTTAAACAAAATGCGTGATCTGATCTCTTCCTTCGTCAATTTAGCAGATGAAGAATGGCAGCAGTTCTCTAAGTCATTATCGCAAAAGACCTTTCCAAAAGGAAGTTTCCTCTGTAGAGAGGGGCAGGTAGAAAATTATATTTTTTTTCTTGTAAAAGGAGCAACCCGTAATTACTTCTTAAAGGACGGTAAAGAATTTACAGTCGACTTTCTGTTTGCGGGGGATATGGTTACGGCTTATTACTCCTTTATCACCCGCGAACCATCTATGATAGCAATTCAGGCAATCGAAGACATAGAAGCCATACTGATTCCTTATCAGTTGCTTCAGGACTTTTATCGGAATTCGCATTCCGGAGAGCGAATAGGCAGATTGATTGCGGAACGTCAATATAAAAACAGACTGGAAAGAGAAATGGAGTTGCTTTCATCAACGGCAGAAGAACGATATGGCCAACTCATGAAGCGTAACCCGGAGCTCATCAGAAAAACTGCTGTAAAACATCTTTCTACCTATCTGGGTGTTCAGCCTGAAAGTCTGAGCAGGATCAGAAAGCTATATTCCCGAAACTAACATATGTTATTTTTTAGGTCTTTAACTTATCGGAAGTTTGTAGGACAAATCAAACATTATGAAAGTATTGGTCGTATTATTTGTTGCTTTTTTATGTAGTCTGCTCATTTATAAACTTGCAAATGGTTCCTGGAACCTGCTGATGGCTGGGAATATCTCACTGGCTGTGATGATGTGTTTCGCTGCCAGTGGCCACTTTGTTTTTACAAAAGGAATGGAAATGATGATCCCTGAATTTATACCCTTTAAAAAAACAATGGTTATCGGAACGGGATTTCTGGAAATTGCGGCTGGCATTGGTTTATTGTTTAATCAGACCCGGCAATATGCGGCAGTGTTTCTAATCGCATTTTTTGTATTGATTTTGCCAGCTAATATTTATGCAACAATACATCACATTGACCTTCAAAAGGGAAATTTCAACGGACCTGGTCCTGCTTATCTCTGGTTTAGGATTCCAATGCAGTTATTATTGATAGGCTGGGCCTGGTATTTCGGAATAAAGCTGGCTGCCTAACTGTTAATGCCCATTGCATATAGAATGATATTTACACCAAACTTGGTATTGTCTTCAGCCAGGAAACGTTTGTTTCTGAAATCATAATCCCATTCACATCCATAGTCTTTATTACTATATAGTACACCAATACGGCCGTTAACGGTGATGGCCTTCAGGTAATCATGAACCAGGTCATCACCCCAGCCATTGAGTTCAAAAGAAGTAGTGGGAGGGCCCTTTTCAAACTTAAAAAAGGAATGGTAAATTTTATGGTCATTCGGTATCTTTTTAAGTGCCTGAGCTCCAAATAAGCTGCTCATCTGCGTTTCAAATGATTTAGCAAACAAACCGTCAATATCATGGTTGCAATCGTCAACAAATACAAAGCCTCCATTGTTGACATATCTTTTAAAATTAGCCGCCTCCTGCTGACTAAACTGAACGAGTTTATGACCGCTCAGATAACAAAATGGATATTTAAATAGGTCATGGCTGCTCAATTCAACAATCTTTTCTTCCTGATCTAAAGGAATAGTGGTATACTCTAACAGGGAGTTGAGCAAGTTGGAGGGCATCCGCTGATCGGTATCCCAATCTCCGGATCTGTATTTTATTCTGGCAAAAGTAAACCTCGATCGTTGCATAGTTCTAAAATAGCGTCAATTTTGGTTACAATCTAGTTTTTTAGTGTTGATATCTGTAATTTTTTTGATATTCTGCTGATCAGGCAATGAAAAATAGCACAGATGCCCTATATTGAATTACAATAACTTACCCTCTAAAAATATTGTCTTGGAAATTTCAGAAAGCAACCTTAAAATATTAATAGATAAGATTTCGCAGTTAAAGGAAGAGATTCAAAAGGTGATTGTCGGACAGGATATCATTATTGAAGAAATGCTGGTGGCATTGCTGGCTGGCGGACATTGTCTCTTAGAAGGAGTTCCCGGACTGGCCAAAACATTAATGGTAAGAACCATGTCTCAGGCACTGGATCTTTCTTTCCGAAGGATTCAATTTACCCCGGATCTGATGCCTACAGATATTATAGGCACAGAAATCCTGGAGGAAGACCATCTGACAGGAAAGAGATTTTTCAAATTCAATAAAGGCCCCTTATTTGCCAATATTATCCTCGCGGATGAGATCAACAGAACACCACCAAAGACTCAATCAGCGTTACTTGAAGCCATGCAGGAGTTTGAGGTTACTTACGGTGGACAAACCTATCCTTTAGACCGTCCTTTTTTTATTCTTGCTACGCAAAATCCAATCGAACAGGCGGGTACCTACCCGCTTCCCGAAGCTCAGCTGGACCGTTTTCTTCTTTATATCAAAATCGGTTATCCTACGGCTGCTGAGGAAACGAAAATATTGAGCAGCACTACCGGAACCATAAAGAATAAGGTAGAGGCGGTGATTGGTGCGGAAGAAATTAAGCAACTTCAGGCGCTGACCAGAGAGGTCAGTATCAGTGATGACCTGATTTCGTATGTCGCAGATCTGATCAGAGCCACAAGGCCGGAAACTTCATCCATAGCCTATGTAAAAGAATGGGTTAGGTGGGGAGCAGGACCAAGAGCGGGGCAGGCTTTAATCCTTACCGCAAAAGCAAGGGCACTCATTCATGGTCGCTACGCAGTGATCATGGAAGATCTGCAGACCATGGCTTATCCGGTATTGAGGCATCGGGTGCTGATGAATTTCAAAGCGGATGCAGAAAACGTAAGCTCAGATATGGTTGCTGCCGAACTGATCAGAACCATTTCCAGAACTAAAGTGAGTATTTAAATGAGCAAGTTGCTGGATCCTAAAGTACTAATGGCCATTAAAGAGCTTTCGTTATCGGCAAAAATGACGATAGATGGCTTTATGAGCGGCATTAATAAAAGTACAGTGAAAGGTCCGGGCCTGGAGTTCAGCCAGTACCGAAGCTACCAGCCGGGGGATGACTTGCGCTCGCTGGACTGGAAGATGTTTGCGCGTTCAGATCGTTATTATATCAGGGAATCAGAAGTGGAGACCAACATTTCCATACGGTTGTTAATTGATGCAAGTGCATCTATGAACCATCAGGATGGGAACTTCAGTAAAATTGATTATGCCCGTTATCTGGCCGCTTCGCTGGCCTATCTGGGAAACCTTCAGGGAGACGCAATAGGTTTATATGTGTTCAGGTCCGGAGGAATATTCTCGATGCTTGCCAAGCAGGATTTTCAGCATCTGGCAAGATTGTTTTATCAGTTGGAACAGATCAGACCGGAAGGAATTTTTACCAGGCCTATTCATTATAAAGAACTCTATGGCGGAGTACAGAAACGGGAGTTGCTGATCTTCATTACAGACCTTTATGAAATGAATGATGAGATTTTCACTTTACTGGATAGCTTGAATACGCTGAGACATGAAGTCGTGGTTTTTCACCTGATGTCAGGAAATGAACTGGAACTCGATTTTAAAGGTTATACTTCTTTTGAAGATCTGGAAACTAAAGAAACCATACAGATTGACCAGGACAAGGCGAGGGCCGCTTACCGGCAAAAGATGGATCAATACCTGGAAGAAACCCGCATAAAGTTGCTCGACAGAAGGATATTTTATCGCCTGCTCAGAACGGATGAACCCCTTGATCAGGCTTTGAGAGACTTTTTGAATCAAAGAAACAAATTAAAGATCTAGACGTGTCATTACTTTATCCCATAGGTTTATTTGCACTTGCCGGATTGCTGATTCCGCTGATCATTCATTTATGGAGTGTCAAGCAGGGGAAAACACTGAAAATCGGAAGCATTGCCCTGCTGGGAGATGGAGCACCATTGAGCTCCAGGAGCTACCGCATTAAGGATTGGTTGTTGCTATTGTTGAGGCTTTTACTAATCACTTTAGTGGGCTTCCTGCTGGCAGGTCCTTATTTTATGAAGAAGGCTGTAGCCGGGAATGAAAAAGGCTGGGTACTGATAGAGAAAAGTATATTTATTCCTGTTTATGAAACGCATAAAAAGGAGATCGATAGCCTCCTTAACTCGGGTTATCAATTGCACGATTTCAATATAGGTTTTTCAGAAATAGATATAAATGATACCTTAAAAAAAGACTCGGTAACTAATATGAATACAGCTGGTTATCATTCTATGTTAAAGCAATTGAACGAACGGCTACCTGCTGGATTCCCCGTGTATCTTTTTGCAGATCGTCGTCTGGGTAAACTGACCGACGAGCTGCCCCTGATTGATTTTAATCTGCAATGGAAAGATACTGGTAAAAGAGATACCATCAGCAACTGGACAACCAGCTTATCTGGCAAGAATTATGAGTCGATATCCAGCCCTGCCTTAACCAGATACCGTTCTCTGGATGCGGGAAAAGACTGGCCAACGATTGCTGTTCTCCTTTTTAAAAGTGCCAATGAAAAAGACGCGGATTACGTTACTGCAGCGCTAAATGCAATCACAGATTTTACCAAACGTAAAGTAGAGATAAAGTATTGGAATAATCAGTTTAACAGTGATTTAAAATTCGATGTAGGCTTTTGGCTATCTGATGGGCCTGTAGCAGCAGGCTTTTTGAAACATTTGAATCCGGAAGGGCGTTTATTTAGTTATGAAAGAGGAAAAACGATCTCCTTTCCTTCCGAAATTGATCTTCTGCCGGGAAAAACGGGAAGTATACCTAGGCTTACCTTACATAAAAGAATTGCTGCTCCGGCATATATCGGAGAAAACATTTGGAACGATGGTTTTGGGAGGCCGGTTCTGACATTAGAAAAAGAGAGGGAAATGGATCATTATCATTTCTACAGCCGTTTAAATCCGCAGTGGACCACATTGGTCTGGAGTGAAATGTTTGTGAAGGCCTTGATGCCCGTTGTCCTTGGAAAAGAGGGGGACAATTTTGCTTTTGAATCACATCCGGACGATCAACGGAGGAGTCCGGATCTATTTTCAGGAAAGCCTGCCTCAGGAAAACCTTTATTGAAACAAAAGGGAGGCCAACCGCAAACACTTCATCAATATTTCTGGATATTGGCATTGTCAGTTTTTATACTGGAGAGAATGTTGTCTTTTAATCATAAAAGAGGGGTTGGTCATGGTTGAGCAGGGGACAGAAAAGAGAATTCAGCTTTGGAAAATACAATGGAGAATGGCCCTTCTGTTTCAGCTGGTGGCCGTTAGCCTGGGGCTTTCCATGGTTATAACCTCGGTAATTATTCAACTGTTTTCCTGGACTTCCTGGACAATAGTTATGCTTTTCTCTATTTTTCTCCTGGCATTTATTGTCGGTAGCCTTAAAAATCCTTTTTGGAAAATCGATGCCTTGAGTATCTCCAGGTATCTGGATGCGCAATTTCCGGAGCTGGAGGAGAGCACTGGCCTCCTGTTGAAGTCTTCAGCGAAATTATCTCTGCTGGAACGCTTACAACAACAAAAGCTGCATCGGTTGATTAGGGAAATACCTGCTCCTAAGGAACCCCTGAGGAAACTGGGGTGGTCCATATTACTATTGATAACAGCTATGGTGCTGAGCTTTGGTATTTCTTCTTTAAAGCGATTGGATACGCTACAGAAGGCCACTGTTGCCGGACAAGCGACTTCGGTCGTAAAAGAGCATATTCCAGCTCAGATTGCTTCTTTCTCGCTAAAAATCAGCCCACCTGCTTATACCGCTCTCAACGAAAGCAGGCAGCAGCAATTTGCTATACGGGCAGCTACAGGATCGGTAGTTAGCTGGGAGATTCGAACGAATGAACCGGTTAAAAAGCTAAAGCTAATTTTTAATGATCAGCAAGTGGCAACATTGGCTTCAACCAATGGACAAGGGCTGGAATGGAAATTCCTGAAAGCCATGAATCAGGCAGGCTTCTACCAGATCGAGCTTGATGGAAAAAAATCAGATCTTTATCAGGTTACGCTAATCCCTGATTTGCCCGTATCCATCCGAATCAGGCAACCAAAGCCGCATACTACGATAGACTTTGGACAAGCTCAGCGCGTAAACCTGATGCTCCATCTAAGCGATGATTACGGTATTAAAGATGCCTCAATCTCTGCAACCATGGCTAGTGGTAAAGGCGAGGGTGTCAGTTTCACAGAGAAAAAGTTGCTTTTCAATACTACTTTTAGCAATAGCAGATCGATGTCCCTGAATAAGACAATAGATTTAAAGAGCCTGGGTATGAAACCAGGTGATGAACTCTATTTTTTTGTAAAGGCGCTGGATAATCATGGCCAGGTCAGCAGATCGGACGTCTATTTTGTATCTATTGTTGATACCACGGAGCTCATGAGTATGGCAGGGATGACCAATGGGGTAAACCTGGTTCCTGAGTATTTCAGAAGTCAGCGTCAAATCATCATAGATACGGAAAAACTGCTAGCTGAACAGCCTAAGCTGACAGATGAAGCATTCAAAAACAGAAGTAATACATTGGGTATAGATCAGCGGCTGTTGCGCCTGCGTTACGGTAAATTCCTTGGAGAGGAAACGGAGACTGAAATCGGTGCAGATCACGATCATGAGGAAGGTCACGAGCACGAAGGAGTAGAAGAACACCATGAAAAAGAAGAGATTAAGCCGGCGCAAAAGTTTGGTGATGTAAAGGCAATTATGGATAGCTATTCCCATAAACATGATATCGCCGAAGACGCTACTTTTTTTGAACCGGAATTGAAAGCACAATTAAAAGCAGTACTTACTGAAATGTGGAGTTCTGAATTAAGGTTAAGGACGTATAAAACGAGAGATGCCCTGCCGTTTGAGTATAAAGCATTACGTTTACTCAAAGACCTTCAGCAGAAATCCAGAGCTTACGTAGCCAAGACTACGGTTAAGGTGGCACAGTTAAAAGAAGAAAAACGCCTTTCTGCAGAGCTGGACAAGATCACTCAACCGAACCAGCAAAATACTTTCGAACCTAAAGATAAAAAAACTACAATTTTAAAGCTTGCGCTGAGTGCATTGGAAAGCAGAAAAACCGGAATGATGTTTAACACTGAAGAGTCTGCTTTACTCAGAGAAACAGAAAAATATATGGTCATAGCCGCTTCAGATAACCCATCCGTTTTTTTACCCGCATTAAAGGAATGGAGAAAACTCCTAACAGGTGGGAAAGTATCAGAAAGAGAAATCGCCAGGATTCAAAGTGCGATTGGAAAGATGATCGGACCAGAACAAGCCTTTCCTCAATTGCCTTCTTCAACACCTGCGTCAACACTTTACCAAAAGTATTTCCATCAGCTTAAGGGAGGAGGAACCAATGGAATTTAAATACATTGCTATTGCCATTTGTCTGATTCTGACAATTTTGTTTTTTGTAAAGGAATGGCGTAGACCCAATCGGGCGAGGTTGGGCTGGAGGCTGGCAGCAACTGGTATTGCAATGATCTGTTTTGCGTTATTCATCATTCCCATTACTTACAAGGTACAGAAACCGGAACGTCTGAACGAGATAAATCTGCTTAGTCCGGGCGTATCAAAGGCTCAGGTTGATGGTTTAAAAGGCCGGACTGTGACGAGCGACCGGCAGTTGTATCAATCATTAAAGATACCTGGGCTCACTCTGATTACCGATCTTCCTTACTTTTTACAATCTGAGCCGGGAATAAATCATTTAAATATATATGGTTATGGCTTAAGTAAGGATCAGCTTCAGGAATTAAAAGACTATCAGTTGGATTTTTACCCTGCAGCAGGGCCCAAAGGGTTGATTTCAGCAAGCTGGAATTCCAGGTTAAAGAATACAGAACAATTGTCCTTACAAGGGACCTATCAGCATGTGGGGAAACTTCCCGTAAAGTTGTTGCTGCAGGGGCTGGGTACTCCTCTGGATTCTCTGATAATTAGCACTGAAGGCGAAAACACTTTCTCTTTAAAAGCCAGGCCACGGCAATCAGGAAAAGCAGTGTATCATTTGATAGTTATGCAGGATCAAGATACACTTTCAAAGGAACCATTAGCTTTGGAAGTAAAGGATGCAAAGCCGTTAAGAGTACTTATGCTGGCTGCTCATCCTGATTTTGAGTATAAATTTCTTAAAGAATGGTTTTTTGAAAAGCAATACCCGGTGATTTTAAGAAGCAGGATCAGTAAAGATAAATACAGTACGGATTTCCTGAATAGTGAACGCACAAATGTAAACCGGATCGATAAGGGCTTATTAAATAAAACAGACCTGCTGATCATTGATGAAGAAGAAATGAGTATGCTCAGCGGATCTGAGCTTGGAGCCATTAATACTGCAGTAGATTTAGGCTTGGGGCTGCTGGTCAGGATAAGCATGCAGAAGCCTGGCACCGCAATCAGTAAGTATTTTAACAGATATGAATCTCCGGCTCTAAAAAACAAATCACTGACGGTTGGCTTTTCGGAAGAAAAGCATTTTTTTAATCCATTGCCGTTTGAGCAAACACTATTGATCAGATCTGGTTCTGAAGATCAGCCCTTAGTTGTAGAAAAAACGGGTAGGGTATTGGTAAACACCCGCATCAGCGGAATGGGTAAGCTGACCGGCAGTGTAATTCCGGCTACTTATCACTGGCTGCTGAATGGTCAGGACACTGATTATGCTGATTTCTGGTCTGAGGTGTTGACGCAGACGGCAAGAAAGGCAGCTTTAGAGGAGAGCTGGTATATGGAACCGGCGATTCCAGCGCCCCGGCAGAAGCTAACGGTTACCGTTGAGCAGGCCTTGGTGGAAAAAGTGCCTGTAATTGCTATAAATGGCGGAAAGCTAAGTCCTTTGCAAAACATAGAACTCCCATTTCAGTGGCAGGCCACAGCCTGGGCTACTGATCGGGGTTGGAATGCACTCCAGCTCAATGGCAAAACAGAATATTTCTACGTGTATGGGAACGAAGACTGGGAGGGGCAACGGAATACTATAAAATTAAAAAATACCTCTGCATTTGTAAATGCACAAAAACTCAATACCAAATCTTTAGAAACGAGCATTTTAGTGAATAAACAGATTTCTTTATGGTGGGTTTTTATTCCTTTTCTTCTGGCTGTAACTTTTCTATGGTGTGAAACTAAAATGTTATAAAAGTTCTTAGCCATTCCTTTTCGGAATAAGTAAATTGGGGATATTATTAACCTAACCAATCGAACCACTTGAAAAGAAAAGACTTTCTCTACTTATCCGGAATAGGTATGGGGGCGTTACTGCTTCCCGATCTCTCTGCTTTCGGAAATCCAATAGATCCCTTACAAGCGTTGGAGGGAGTAGATGTTAAAATTAAAAAAGAACTGGCCGATGTAGCGTTAAACGCGGCAAAATCTAAAGGGGCCAGTTATGCCGATATCAGAATCGGACGGTACCTGAACCAGTTTATCGCCACCCGGGAGAAAAGAGTTCAGGGGGTAGCAAATACCGAGTCCTATGGAATCGGTGTACGGGTACTTGCAAATGGATGCTGGGGTTTTGCAGCAACGAATAAAGTAACGAAGGAAGATGTGGCGAAAGCCGCTGAACAGGCTGTGGCTGTTGCTAAAGCAAATGCTAAAATACAGGGTGAACCGGTTCAGCTGGCTCCTCAGAAAGGATTTGGTGAAGTAAGCTGGAAAACACCTATAGAGATCAATGCTTTTGAAGTCCCTGTAAAAGAAAAAGTAGACCTGTTGCTGAATGTGAATGATATTGCCATGCAGAATGGAGCTAGTTTTGTTAATTCCGTGATTTTTGCAGTCAACGAGCAGAAGTATTTCGCTTCCACAGACGGTTCTTATATCGATCAGGACATTCATCGTATTTATCCGTCCTTTAATGTAACAAGGATAGATCGGGAATCCGGAAAATTTCAGACGAGATCTGCCCTCAGCTCTCCAATGGGAATGGGTTATGAATATATGACTGCCCGTCCGGAGGATAAAGTACAGGGTGTGGTTACGCGTTATAAAGGCCGCTATGACATGCTGGAAGATGCGAAATCTGCAGCACTTAATGCCAGTGAAAAAGTAAAAGCCAAATCTGTTGAACCAGGAAAATATGATTTAGTTCTTGATCCTTCTCATTTATGGCTGACCATCCATGAATCTGTCGGCCATCCTACGGAATTGGATAGAGTATTAGGTTATGAAGCGAATTATGCAGGAACCAGTTTCCTTACTCTTGATAAATGGAAATCTAAAAATTTTAAATTCGGTAGCGATAAAGTAAATGTTATTGCAGATAAAACACAGGTGGGCTCATTAGGTGCGGTAGGTTATGATGATGAAGGAGTAAAATGTAAAAAGTGGGACATTATTAAGGATGGTGTGTTGGTAAACTATCAGGCTACCCGTGATCAGGCTCATATTATTGGATTAGATGAATCCCAGGGTTGTTGTTACGCTCAGGGATGGGATGACGTGCAGTTTCAGCGGATGCCCAACATCTCCCTCAAGGCAGGAAAAGAAAAACTGAGCGTGGACGACATGATTAAGAATGTGGAGAAGGGGATTTATATCATTGGAAATGGCAGTTTTTCTATTGATCAGCAACGCTATAATTTCCAGTTTGGCGGACAAACATTCTATGAGATTAAAAATGGAAAGATTGTGGGCATGCTGAATGATGTCGCTTATCAATCGAATACCCAGGAATTCTGGAATTCATGTTCTGCAATCTGCGACCAGAATGATTACCGTCTGGGCGGCTCTTTTAACGATGGTAAAGGACAGCCATCTCAAAGCAGTGCAGTGTCTCATGGTAGTGCAACTACCCGTTTTAATGGAGTTAATGTTATTAATACAGCAAGAAAGATTTAATTATGGCCATATTAAGTAAAGAAGAAGCTCAGGCAATACTAAAAAAAGTACTCAGCTTTTCAAAAGCAGATTCCTGTGAAATCAGTTTAAACGGATCAGATGGCGGAAACATCCGTTATGCCAGAAATGCGGTATCTACAGCCGGACAAATCAGTGTGATGGACCTGGCGGTAAGTTCAACTTTTGGCAAAAAAACCGGAACAGCTACGATTAATGAATTTGACGATGCTTCCCTTCAGAAGGTCGTAAAAAGGGCAGAAGAGCTGGCGATGCTGGCTCCGGAAAACCCGGAGTTTATGCCTTTGCTTGGACCTCAGGATTTTGAAGATTCCCCAACCTATAACGAAAGTACAGCTGCTATAACGCCGGATACCAGAGCAGAAATGGTGGGTAAAAGTTTACAGGTTTCTAAGGCAGCAAACCTGGAGGCCGCTGGATTTCTTGAGAATTCGACAAGGTTTGATGCGGTTATGAATTCAAAAGGCCTGTTTGCTTACAATAAAAGAACGAATGTGTCTTTCTCGGTTACTGTGAGAAATCAGGCAGGAACAGGGTCAGGGTATATCGAACAGCAATTCAATAACCTTGATAAAATGGATACGCTAAGCTTAAGTAAAATCGCTGCATCAAAAGCAACAGGTTCGGCAGGTGCAAAAGCGATAGAGCCAGGAAAATATACGGTCATATTAGAGCCACTTGCAGCCAGTGATATGTTGGGGAATATGTTCCGGGGATTTGATGCCCGCAGTGCAGACGAAGGCAGAAGTTTTATGAGTAAAAAAGGAGGAGGCACCCGTTTGGGGGAACAACTATTCTCTGAAAATGTAAGCATCTATTCAGATCCGATGCATCCCGAAGTTCCTTCGGCAGCATGGACAGAGGACGGCTTAAAAGTAAAAAGAACACAATGGGTGGAAAAAGGTGTGGTTAAAAATCTGTCTTACTCCAGGTATTGGGCCGGACAAAAAGGAGTAGAACCTGTTCCCTTTAACCGGAGTATTGTGATGGAGGGTGGCACTCAGTCGTTGGAAGAACTTATAAAAAGCACCGAAAAGGGAATTTTGGTCACCAGGTTCTGGTATATACGATCTGTAGATCCTCAGACTTTACTGTTAACTGGACTAACCAGGGATGGTACATTTTATATAGAGAATGGCGAGATTAAGTTCCCCGTTAAAAACTTCAGGTTTAATGAAAGCCCGGTGATTATGCTCAATAATGTGGAAGCATTGGGTAAACCGGTAAGAACGGGGAGTGGCATGATTCCACCAATGAAAATCAGGGACTTTACTTTTACTTCTTTGTCTGATGCAGTCTAGATTTATTTTAAAGGTATTTGTTGAAAAAGAAGCATTATTATTCAAAGGCTGGAATGTTTGCCCTGAAGGGGGCAAATCTTCCTATGCCTGTTCATAATAAGCATCTTTTTCCTGGAAGCCCACTTACCGCTTTAATTCCATAAAGCGGGGTTTATTAAGCGTAAAAGATTACCAAACGACTACTAAATTACAGAAATTGAGAAGAAGAGATTTTTTATATATGACCGGAATGGGCATAGGTGCCTCCATGGTTCAGGGCATGCCGGTTTTTGGAAAAGAAATTAGTGTGGAAGAAGCATTGACACCGGTCGATGTACGCTTAAAAAAAAGAATGGCTGATGTTGCCCTCAATGCAGCCCGCTCAAAAGGCGCTACTTATGCAGATGTACGCATAGGCAGGTATTTAAACCAGGTGATTGCCACCCGGGAAAACCAGGTGCAGAACATTGCCAATTCAGAGTCTTATGGAATGGGGGTCAGGGTAATTGCAAATGGTAGCTGGGGTTTTGCCGCAACGAATAATCTGGACAACGACAGCATTGCAAAAGCAGCAGAAATGGCGGTCGCCATTGCTAAAGGAAACGCAAAGCTGCTTGTGGAACCCGTACAGCTAGCAGCACAGAAAGGTTTTGGTGAGGTAAGCTGGAAAACTCCTGTGGAAATCAATGCTTTTGAGGTTCCGATTACAGATAAGGTGAACCTATTGCTGAATGCAAATAATGAAGCCATTAAAGGAGGGGCAAAATATGTGAATTCAAACCTGTTTATGGTCAATGAACAGAAATATTTTGCTTCTACAGATGGTTCTTATATCGATCAGGATATTCACCGCGTCTGGCCTACATTTACGGTAACCAGGATTGATCCGGCAGGAGGGAAATTTGAAAGCAGAAATGCACTAAGCGCACCAATGGGAATGGGTTTTGAATACCTGACACCCAAAGACAGCGAGCAGATCAAAGGTGGCCCTTTAACTATGTATAAGAAACGTTATGACCTGATTGGAGATATCAGGGAAGCAACAGTACATGTAGCAGAAAAGCTGAAAGCCAAACCAGTATTGCCAGGCAAATATGATCTTGTACTGGACCCTACGCATTTATTTCTTACCATTCATGAATCTGTTGGCCATCCTACGGAGCTGGACAGGGTGCTTGGTTATGAAGCTAATTATGCCGGAACCAGCTTCCTGACGCTGGATAAATGGGAGAGTAAGAAATTTAACTTCGGAAGTAAAGCAGTCAACGTTATCGCTGACAAGACGGAGCCTGGATCATTGGGTGCTGTTGGGTATGATGATGAGGGCGTGAAATGTGGCAACTGGGACATTATCAAAGACGGCATTCTGGTCAACTACCAGACCATACGGGATCAGGTTCACATTCTTGGTCTTAAAGCATCTCAGGCCTGTTGTTATGCAGATAGCTGGGAGAGCATCCAGTTCCAGCGAATGCCAAATGTTTCGCTGGCACCAGGTAAAGAACCGTTGAGTGCCGCAGACCTGGTTAAGGACGTAGAAAAAGGAATTTACATGTTTGGCAGGAATTCCTATTCTATCGATCAGCAGCGTTATAATTTCCAATTTAGTGCACAACTGGCCTATGAGATCAAAGATGGTAAAATAACCGGCATGCTTAAGGATGCATCCTATCAGGCCAACACCCAGGAGTTCTGGAATTCCTGTACTCAGCTTTGTGATCAGGATGACTACCGTTTAGGAGGAACATTTGCGGATGGAAAGGGGCAGCCCGGACAGGTGAGTGCCGTTTCCCACGGCAGCCCTACTTCCAGGTTTAACGGGGTGAATGTGATCAATACGGGAAGGAAATTAGGCTAAAAATATAGGGGGAGGTAAAGCCGGTAGACTGTAACTTTTACTGACAATTGGCGTCTGACAATTAATATTAATTAACCTTAAAAACCACCTTAACTTGAAAAGAAGAAATTTTATTTACTTATCAGGGGTCGGAGCTGCTGCTGCGATGCTCCCTGCCATTCCCGTTTGGGGGAATGAGATCTCCGTGGAAAGGGCATTAGAGTATATTGACCCCGCCGCGAAAAAAATCCTGACTGATGTAGCCATGAATGCAGCACGTTCAAAAGGGGCAACCTATACGGATGTGCGTGTGGGCCGTTACCTGAACCAATTTGTGGTAACCAGGGAAAATAAAGTACAGAATATCGTAAATACAGAATCTTATGGGGTTGGGATCCGTGTCATCGCAAATGGATGCTGGGGTTTTGCAGCAACGGATAAAATGGATAAAGACAGCATTGCAAAAGCTGCAGAGCTTGCCGTGTCTATTGCTAAAGAGAATGGCCGGCTACAGTCGGAACCTGTAAAACTGGCAGCACAAAAAGGATATGGAGAGGTCAGCTGGAAAGCTCCGATTGAGAAGAATGCCTTTGAAGTTCCCATTAAAGAAAAAGTAGACCTCTTGTTGTCCGTTAATGATGCAGCAATGAAAGGTGGAGCGGATTACATCAACTCCATTCTGTTTATGGTGAACGAGCAGAAATACTTTGCTTCCACTGATGGATCTTATATTGATCAGGACATTCATCGCATCTGGCCTACGTTTTTTATCACTAAAATCAATAAAGAGACGGGTAAATTTGAAACCAGAAATGCCTTAAGTGCACCTACAGGTAAGGGCTATGAGTATCTGGATGCCAGACCACAGGATAAAATAAAAACTGCTTCAGGTACACTCTATAAAGGTCGCTATGACATGCTTGAAGATGCAAAACAGGCTGCGACTCAAGTAGGTGAGAAATTAAAGGCTAAATCCGTAGAGCCCGGTAAATACGACCTGGTACTTGACCCATCGCACCTCTGGCTGACCATTCATGAATCCTGCGGACACCCGACAGAGCTGGATCGTGTACTTGGTTATGAAGCGAACTTCGCGGGCACAAGTTTCCTTACTTTGGATAAATGGGAGTCTAAAAAATTCAAGTATGGAAGTGCTGAAGTGAACATTACCGCTGATAAAACCGAAGAGGGCTCTTTAGGAGCAGTTGGATATGATGATGAAGGGGTGAAATGTGGTAAATGGGATGTGATTAAAGATGGGGTACTCGTGAATTATCAGGCGATCCGGGATCAGGCACATATTGTGGGATTGGAACACTCGCAGGGATGCTGTTATGCAGATAACTGGAGCAGCGTACAATTTCAGCGTATGGCCAATATCTCTTTGCAACCAGGCAAAAAGCCTTTGACCATTGCAGATCAGATCAAAAATGTGGAAAAAGGAATCTATATCGTCGGAGACGGTTCTTTCTCTATTGATCAGCAGCGCTACAATTTCCAGTTCGGAGGCCAGTTGTATTATGAGATTAAACAGGGTAAAATCGTAGGCATGCTCAAAGATGTCGCTTATCAGGCCAATACCCAGGAGTTCTGGAATTCCTGTTCTGCCATCTGTGATCAGAGTGATTACCGTTTAGGAGGATCATTTTTTGATGGCAAGGGACAGCCAAGTCAGTCGAGTGCAGTGTCCCATGGATCTGCTACCGCGCGTTTTAATGGAGTAAATGTGATCAATACAGCTAGAAAAATCGGATAGAAATCATGGCAATACTAACTAAAGAACAAGCCAAAGCACTTTTAACTAAAGTCCTTAGCTACTCAAAAGCAGAACAATGCGAAGTGAACCTCAACGGATCCGATGGAGGAAATATCAGGTATGCCAGAAGTTCAGTTTCTACCAGTGGCGGAATCAGTACAAACAGTCTGGTCGTAACCTCGGCCTTTGGAAAGAAATCTGGTGTAGCCACAATCAATGAATTTGACGAAGCCTCTCTGGAAAAGGTCGTACGGAGATCTGAAGAGCTGGCTCAGCTGGCACCCGAAAATCCGGAATTTATGTCTTTCCTTGGTCCACAGGAGTACGGACCTGATTCCCCGACATTTTCTGAAGCTACCGCTGCGATGGGACCTAAGGAAAGGGCCGACGCAGTGCAGGCCAGCTTAAATCAGGCAAAAGAAAATAAACTCAATGCTGCGGGATTCTTATCCAACAGTGCCGGTTTTTCGGCCATGATGAATAATAAGGGCCTATTTGCCTATAATAAATCCACAGATGTTGCTTTTAACATCACCATTAGAACCGAAGATGGAAAAGGTTCCGGATATGCCACTAAGGGATACAACGATTATACAAAGCTCAACACAAAGGCCGATACCGCTATTGCAGCAAAAAAAGCACTGGCTTCAGTATCTGCTAAAGCTATCGAACCTGGAAAATATACCGTTATCCTGGAGCCGACAGCGGTAGCAGTGATGTTGGAAAACCTGTTTTTTGACCTTGACGCCAGACAGGCCGACGAAGGCCGCAGCTCGATGAGCAAGCCGGGAGGGAAAACAAAAGTAGGAGAGCAACTGCTGGATGAAAGGGTAAATATATATTCTGATCCATGGAACCCGGAATTGCCGACCTCTACCTGGTCGGGCGATGGAAGACCTCAGCAAAAGGTTAACTGGATAGAAAAAGGAGTGGTGAAAAACCTCTATACTTCCAGATATTGGGCAGAAAAAACCGGTATTAAATCACTCCCTTCTCCTGATGGGGCAATCATGCCGGGAGGAACAAAAAGTCTGGAGGAATTGATAAAAGGAACAGAAAAAGGAATTTTGGTAACGAGGTTATGGTATATACGTTCAGTAGACCCACAAACCTTACTGCTGACAGGCCTGACCAGAGATGGTACGTTTTACATTGAGAATGGAGAGATCAAATTCCCTGTCAAAAATTTCAGGTTCAATGAAAGTCCGATTATCATGTTGAACAATCTGGAAGAAATGGGTAGATCTGAAAGAACAGTGAGTGCAGAATCTAATGCAAACTATCTGTTACCCCCATTAAAAATAAGAGACTTTACCTTTACTTCTTTATCGGACGCGGTTTAGTACGAAATCTTAAAATAAAAAGAAGCATGCTAAGAAAAGGCCTTAGGAAATTTGCTCCTCTTCGGGGCAAAGATTCCAGCCTTTGAATAGTATGCTTCTTTTTATAAAAGCAGGATCTACTTCAAAATCCGGTTAATTATTAATGTTTGGATTGTTGTTCAGCTCCGTCAAAGGCAAAGGGATCAGGTAATAAGAACTGTTTGGAGTAAATGCACTCTTATCCGGGAACCTCAAAGTAGTATGTTGTTTGGCCAATACTTCTTTGGTTTTTCCATCAGGAGTGGTTACTGTTACTTTTAGGGGTTCTCCGTCTGTACCCAGTGCCGGAAGTCTGACTACAGCAGATTGGGTTCTCAGGATATCAGATAAGGAAAACCCTTCTCCCCAGAGCTCTTTCCTTCTTTCAATCAGAATCGCAGCAATCACCTCTTCCTTAGACTTTGATCCCAGATCAAACGGTGTGGCCTGTCTGGCGCTCAACAATTCATTCAGCCTAAGCGCAGCATTGGTCAGATCGCCGTTTCGGGCATAACCCTCGGCCGCAATAAGGGTCATTTCTGCAGACCTCATCATCACGATATCAGCTGTTACATCCGGACGGAATTTGAATTTCTGATAGCGTAAATAGCCCTCACGTCCAGGTAATCCATCCCAAAGAAACAGTTTTGCCCTGATGTCTGTTGCATCAAACAGCTTTTTAAAATTAGGATCAGCCATAAAGCTGTAATAATAGGAAGAAGCGCTGCTCACATCCAGAAAGTGGAAAGTATAACTTGCTGTACTTTGATCAGCTTGTTGTCCGTGCCCCCAGATCCATTCACTGTTCTTCAGGTCATTGAAACCATTGGCATATTCGGCAACAGGCATATAGCTGTAATTCTTCTTAGCAGCTAATGCTTCCTGCGTAGCAAGATCCCATTTTCCCATGTTCAGGTAGGTTCTGGCTAATAAACCGTGTACCACATCAATATTGATCTTGTATTTTGTGGTATTCGGACGATTATAAGCAGGCAGCAATTGCGAAGCCTGATTTAAATCAGACACAATCAGTTTATAGATATCCTCCACACTTGACCTGGGCTTAGCCACTGTTGTTGGTGTAGTCGGTTCTGTGTAAACCGGCACCCCTTTAGCCAAAGGGTTAAGCTGATAATTGAATTGATAATAGGTAACCAGGTTCAGGTAGCTGTTTGCCCTTAACGCAAGGGCCTGGCCCTTAATTCTGGCTTTCTTATCTTCTGGTCCTGTTGCAGCATCAATTTTAGTAATGATGTTATTGCAGTTATCGATCACCTTGTACAATATCGTCCATATCGCACCTAAACGGGTCTGATTACTTGCATGAGTGAAGTTATAAGAATCCCTGTAACCATATTTATTTGGAATGACGGCCACATCATCCCCCATGGCATCACTGGTCCTCAAAATGGTAGAGTATCCTGGATTGGCAAAAGTGAAATAGGTATCCTGCATGTAAGACCAGGTACCGTTCAGTACAGTTTCAATATTGTCGGCATTGGCATAAATCAATGCGGATTCCACCGAATTGGTGGGACTGGTATTCAGCTCTTTCTTGCAACCAGCAAATGGAAGCAGGAGGGATGCAGCAGCTATATATGTGAATTTTTTTAGATTCATTGTCTTAAGAATTAGAAAGTAAGGTTAAGTCCGGCAGAGAAAGTTCTCATGGAAGGATATCTGAAATAAGTTGTTCCTTCAATAGTCTGTTCAGGGTCCATTCCTTTATGACCATAGAAAGTAAGCAGGTTTTCACCGGTAAGTGTAAGTTTCAAATTGGCAAGACCCCATTTACTGGCGATGGCTTTAGGCAGACTGTAACCAATCGTCAGATTTTTAAGACGCGCATAAGTGGCGCTATAAAGAAATCTTGTTGAAGACTGTGTCCAGCCCGCATCGTCTACATTTAATCTTGGCACATTGGTGTTTCGGTTTTCAGGCGTCCAGTGCGTCAGAATTTCTGTTGACCAGGGTCTTCCTATAGAACTTCCTGCATGCATAAGGCCGGTATAATCATTATCCAGGATTTTACCTCCAATGCTGTATCCCAGCAGTGCAGAAATTTCAAATTCTTTATAATTAAAGGAATTGGAGATCCCGCCTACAAGGTCAGGTAAAGAAGTCCCCTGAACGTATTGACTGGCCGCTGAATAGTTATTGGTCGTCACCTTATTTCCATTGGCATCGTCCATATACCATTGCGGGTCTCCGTTTTCAGGATTGACTCCTGCCCATTCTCTAAGGTAGAAATCGGAGGATGTTCCGCCTACACGCATGATTTTCGTTGCCGTTTTAATATCACTTTGTGGAAGAGCAGTAATGGTATTTTTATAGTGTGTAGCATTCAGGCTGATGGTCCATCTGAAATCTGTGGTACGTACAGGAACAGCATTTAACTGAACTTCTATACCGGTATTTTTTAAGGCGCCGATATTCTCGTCTATAGAGCCAAATCCCAGTGAGGGGGCTTTAGGGCGACTAAATAATAAGTCCTTAGACCTTCTGTCGAAATATTCTATGGTACCACTGATGCGGTCATGGAACAAACCAAAATCAAGCCCGATGTTTAAGTTCAGGTTAGATTCCCATTTCAGGTCCGGCGTTTCCAGTCTGGAAGTAACCAATCCGTTTTCACCCAGATTACTTCTGATGGAATAGAGACCTTTATAGGCATAATAACTTCCGATATTGTCATTTCCCTGTGCACCATAACTGCTTTTTAAAGTCAGGGTGCTCAACCATGGCGTTTCTTTAAGAAAATCTTCTTCCGAAACTTTCCAGGAAGCACCCAGTGACCAGAATGTTCCCCATCGTTGAGCGGGAGAGAACCTGGAAGTTCCATCGGATCTTAGTGATGCGGAAAGGAAATACCGTTTTTTATAATCATATTCAGCTCTTCCAAGGAAACTCAATAAGGTGTAATCAATAGAATTTCCATCAAAACCTGTGATTTGTGCCGCAGCATCCGGTTCATAAAAACCAGGCAGAACGAAACGTTGTTTGGAACCGGAGATCACCCGGTAATTGTATTTATAAAGCTCTTGTCCGGCCAATAAATTAATATGATGATCTTCTTTAAAGGTTTTATCGTAAGTCAGGATATTATTCCATGTCCAGGAATAGGTTCTGCTGTTACTTTTAGATACCGAACCCTGGATAGGTGCACCGTCTCCCAATAGTGGATTGCTGAAATTATGGGTGTTGGTGTTTACAAAATCACCGCTGTAGGTGGTTTTAAACTTCAGTTCCGGAATAATAGTCGCTTCCAGGAAGGTCCTTGCAGATACATTATCTTTTAATATTTCAGATTTGTCCAGCCCAACTGTAGCAGGGAGGTTACTTCTTGGAATCGCTGAAGCAGGTCGGTAGGCACCAAAATCATACACTTTATTGCCATTTGCATCCAGCTTATAAGACCCATCAGGATTGCGCTCATAGATCGGATAAAAGCCAGGGATAGCTCTGGAGTATTGGATGACATTGGAAGTTTTGCTGTCTTCTGAGGTTGGATAATCCTGGGCCGTGTTCGCTGCAGAGATATTCAGCCCTGCAGTGAGCCATTTCTTAGCCTGTGTGGTCAGGTTTACTCTGGCATTATAACGTTTGTAACCGGAGCCCAATGCAATACCTTTATCATTAAGGTAGCCACCTGAGATGTAATATTGTCCTTTTTCATTACCACCACTGAAACTGAGGTCTGCCTGAGTACGTCTTGCCGTCTGTTGGGTCGCATCTCCCCAGTCATCATTCCACAATGCTTTTGCTCCGGGAACAATCTTTCCATCTAATCCAACAGGATTGGGATAGTTTACACCGTAAGGGTTAATACCAAGATCGGTAATGAGCTGACGGTTTGCAGCAAGGCCCAGCTGTTCATCCGTATAAGTTGGATTAGATATCTGTTGCTTGTTTTTGGCTGCCAGCCAGTATTTTTCAAAGTATTGATCTGTCGTTACCTGTTCGTAGTCTTTTACTGAACGGTTGGAAATTCCCTGACTAAAGCTGGCATTAATCTGTGTATCACTGCCTCTTTTTCCGGTTTTTGTAGTGATGATAATGACTCCGTTAGCTCCCCTGGAACCATATAGGGCACTGGAGGCAGCATCTTTAAGCACACTTATCGACTCTATATCACTTACATTTATAGCACTTAAATCTCCTGAAAACGGATTTCCATCCACCACATAAAGAGGAGAACTGGAAGCATTAATGGAGCCAATTCCACGGATCCGGATGGTGGCAGAAGTTCCGGGCTGACCGCTGGAGGAGACTGCCTGGATTCCAGGAGCCATGCCTTGCAATGCTTTAGTCAGGTTGGATACCTGGCGGTTTTGAAGCTGATCTCCGTTGATGCGGGAAACAGATCCGGTAATGTCTCTTCTTTTAGTAGTACCATAGGCAACTACAACCACTTCATCCAATTCATTGGAAGCGTCAGCCAATACCACGTTTAAGGTGTTGCCGGATTTTGCGCTGATCTCCTGACTGGAGAAACCTAAGAAGGAGAAGGTAAGTGTTTCCTGAGCCCGACTTAATTTAAGATTGAAATTACCAGACTGATCAGTCGTGGTCCCTGATTTTGACCCCTTAATCAGGATACTTACCCCAGGGAGGGGGAGGTTGGTTCCTTTTTCAATTACCTTACCGGAAACCTGATAGATGTCCTGAGCTTTAGCGAATTGAATGAAGAACAAAAGAAATAAAATAGATAACCTTGTTTTCATTTGAATAATTGTTCGTTAATTAAAAATTGTGCTTTCCCTAAAGCTTTCCGGACGGAAATTTCAGGCAATAGTATTCCCCGGCCCCTTAAAGGACAGTAGAGAATATTTAAATGTTAATACAGGATTAAGCCATACAACAACACATTCGATGTGCTGTCGGGCGGTTTAGAATTAGGCTTGCTGTGAAGTCAGCAATTTGATGGAAATAAAGTAGAAAATTGTTCATAATGTGTCTTTGCTTGTGCGTATCATCCGTTACGGCTGCAAATATAATTAAAAACACTACTAAATCTGTAGACTTTAAGTAATATCTATCAGAAAATTGTCATAAGAGCTTTAGGAGCTTCTTTTACAGTCCGATAATTTCAACACAACAACGACATCTCAAAGAAGATAATTGATAATTAAGGATAAAGACCTTGCTTTT
Source organism: Pedobacter steynii (assembly GCF_001721645.1). NCBI lineage: Bacteria > Pseudomonadati > Bacteroidota > Sphingobacteriia > Sphingobacteriales > Sphingobacteriaceae > Pedobacter > Pedobacter steynii. Next base: position 5,535,321 of record NZ_CP017141.1, read on the forward strand.
TTGCATCAGAAGAAAGGGAGATGGAATGAGGGCATAGAAAATTTGCCCCTTCAGGCAAAGATTTCAGCCCGAAAACATCTCCCTTTTTTAATTTTTACTCCATCAGTAACTTACTGAAATATTTAGGGAATTCAACATAGCCCTGCCGCTCATAAAACCGGTGAGCTGCAGTTCTGCGAATACTCGAATGAAGTTCTATTCTATTACATTTTCTTGCTTTCGCCAGCAGGACGCAATATTCCTCCATTTCTTTCCCCAACCCACGACTCCTTAAGTTATGGTCAACAGCAAAGTAACTGACCATAGCAAAATCTCCGGGGTAAGCGATCTGAGGTAAAAAGTGTATGGACATAAAAGCAACCACCTCATTATTCAGCTCATATACGATCAACGCATGATCGGGGTGAGCAATTAACTGAGTCAGTCTTTCTGCTACCAGATTTTCTGCTGTAGGATGTTCCAGTTGCGCTAATAAAGCCCCTATGGCCTGCGTATCTTCTTGTCTTGCTGTTCTTATGCCCATAACCTAAAGAATAGATTTATTAAATCTTCGCTGGTAAAAATAAGATTCTCCCTGATCAATTCCAGCCGCCACCCAATGCGCGGTATAAATTTACGATCGCATGTAACTGCTGACTTTGGTCATTGATCCCTTTTAATTCAGCTGTTAACAGGTTTTGCTCCGCTGCAAGTACATCGGTGTAATTCGTATTTTTACTATTGTTCAACAATTCCTTATTGAATTCTACTGCCTGGGTCAGTGCTTTTAGTTGTTTATTGCGTTTTTCTGCCTTTTGGCTGGCATGTTCATAAGCAGATAAGGCATCTGAAACTTCCTGACTTGCCTTTAGAAGCGAGTATTCAAAAGTATAAAGTGCTTGCTGCTGCTTAGACTCTGCGGTGTTTAACCTCGCTTTATTAATTCCCTTATTTAGGATAGATTGAGTTAACCCTCCTGCGATATTTCCAAATAAACCAGTACTGCTAAGCCAGTTACTCAAACTTAGGCTGGAAAAACCTCCGGCAGCTGTAATACTCAGAGAAGGATAGAAGTAGGTTCTTGCCACATTGCTGTTTTCAAACGCAGCCCTGAACTCATATTCTGCTTGCTGTACATCCGGGCGGTAAGCCAGGAGCTGAGCAGGGACTCCTGGTTTTAAATCATAGGATAATCGTTGCTGCGCTAAGGATGTTCTGCTAATTTTTGATGGTGATCTGGCCAGCAGAATACATAGTGCATGCTCCGTTTCTTTAATCTTCTGTTCCAGATCAGGAATGGCCAGCTCGGCTTCATAGTAATTGGCCTCACTTTGTACAACTGCCACGCCATTTAAAATGGAGCTTTCAAATAGTAACCTGATGGCTTCCGCATCCGCGGCCCTGTTTTGTGCTGTTTTTTGAGTGACGATCAATTGTTGATCCAGACTAAGCAGTTCAAAATAATGATTTGCAATATCCGCAATCAGCTGAGTTTGAACAGCCCGCTTTGTGGCATCACTGGCCAGGAGCGTTGCATAGGCCGCCCGCTTGGCACTGCTGAGTTTGCCCCAGATATTGAGCTCCCAGTTGGTGCTGATTCCAAGATCATATTGAGTGGAGTTGTCAATCATCCCAAAACCCTGAGGGAAGGCAAGTCTGCTTTGTTTTACAGATACATTCCCATTTACACCAGGCAGAAAGGCAGCTTTGCTCATTCTGAGATTGATTTTTGATTCGTTAATGCGCTCCACAGCAATCTTTAGGTTCAGGTTTGCGGCTAATCCTTGCCGGATCAGCTGATTTAACGCAGTATCTGTAAATAGTTCGGACCATTTCATCGCAGCCATGCTGCTGGTATCTGTGTTGGTCACATCCCGGTAGCCTGAAGCCGGAGTAACTTCAGGTTTATGATAAGGTTTGGTAACTTTACATGAAGTCCATAATCCAATGGAAATCAATGAAAATATAAATATGTGAAGTGTTTTCATGATAGTAACTTAAATGATTTCTGGTAATGGGCGTGGAGCATGATTTGGTGTGGGGATACCTGAGACTTTTTCATGTGCGGATTGGAAAATAATGAACAAAACCGGAATAACAAATACACCAAACAGGGTGCCGATGAGCATTCCTCCAACCGCTGCAGTACCGATGGAGCGATTGCTGAGTGCCCCCGCACCGGTTGCCATCATTAAAGGAACAAGGCCGAATATAAAGGCAAATGAAGTCATCAGAATCGGCCTTAACCTTGCTTTTGCACCATAGATGGCAGATTGCACAATGCTTCTGCCGCTTAGTCGGTGCATCAATGCAAACTCGACAATCAAAATGGCATTCTTGGCCAACAATCCAATCAGCATAATTAAACTGATCTGAAGAAAAATATTGTTGTCGATATTAAAGAGATTGGCGAAAATAAATGCACCGGCCAATCCGATTGGCAATGACAGCAGAACGGAAAATGGCAGAATGTAGCTTTTGTATTGAGCGCTCAACAGGAAATAGATGAAGACCAGACAAAGGGCAAAGATCATGACAGTCTGACTCCCGCTGGATAACTCTTCCCTGGTTAAGCCGGAAAACTCATAGGTATAACCTCGGCTTAAAGTCTGGGCAGCAACTTCTTCTATTGCCTTAATTGCATCTCCGGAACTATAACCTTTATTTGGTGAGCCCGTTACAGTAGTTGAGGTGAACAAATTAAACCGGTTAATAAACTCCGGACCATAGGTCTTTTTTAACGTAACAAATTCAGAAATGGGAGCCATAGCGCCCTGATCTGTTCTGACATACACTTTGTTGATATCCGCTTCCTTTTCTCTGAAATCGGGATGGCTTTGCATCATCACCCGGTACTGTTTTCCAAACTTATTAAAGTCTGAGGCATAGACCCCTCCGAAATAACCCTGCAAGGTATTCAGTACAGCGTTCACACTTACCCCGGCATCTTTGCACTTCTCTACATTTACGTTCACCTCCAGTTCCGGGAATCCGATGTTAAATGGACTTGTGGCATACATAATCTCCGGACGCTGGTTAATGGCAGCCATAAATTTACCGATGGATTTGGCAAATTCCTTGTAATCGCCCCCGGTTCTGTCCTGTAACTGAACTTCGAAACCATTGTTATTTCCAAATCCCTGTAGGGTCGGGGCGGCAAAGAAAATTACTTTAGCTCCTTTGATATGTGCCGTTTTAGCAAACAATTGATTTACTACAGCGCTAACGTCCTGATTTTTCCCTTTTCTTTCTTTCCATGGTTTCAGACGTATAAACAAAGCCCCGTAAGAGCCTCCAAACCCATTGATAAGGTCCATTCCCGCCAGTCTGGAGGAAAGTTCCACTTCCGGGATACTTCTGGCAATACTGTCTACCTGATTGGTGATCTCCTCTGTTCTCTCCAGTGTAGCCGAGGGGGGCAGGATGACGTCTCCATAAATAGCACCACCATCTTCATTTGGTACAAATCCGGTTGGTGTAGTTCTTAACAGCGTATAAAAAATAAAGCCAAATAGTAGAATCCCGATAATTGAAATCCACTTTCTGCGGATCAGGAAACGCACAGCACGCATGTATTTCCCGGTTACAGCATCGAAGGCCGTATTAAACCCTGCATAGAAAGCAGGCAAAAATCCTTTGGGCTGATGTTCCTCACCAGGCTGATGCGGCTTTAAAAAGATGGCACAAAGTGCCGGACTTAGGGTCAGCGCATTCACGGCAGAAATGACAATCGCCACTGCAAGCGTCAAACCAAATTGTTTGTAAAATACACCTGCTGAGCCAGTGATGAAGGTTACAGGAACAAATACAGCCGACATAATCAGAGTGATGGACACAATAGCCCCGCTAATTTCACTCATGGCGTGAATCGTTGCTTTTTTAGCCGATTTGGCACCCTGATCCAACTTGGCATGAACGGCCTCAACCACTACAATAGCATCATCCACCACAATTCCAATCGCCAGAACGAGTGCAAATAAAGTCAGCAGATTGATGGTGAAGCCAAAGAGTTTCAGGAAAAAAAACGTACCAATGATAGCTACCGGAACTGCAATGGCCGGAATAAGGGTAGACCTGAAATCCTGAAGAAAGATAAATACGACAATAAAAACAAGGATAAAAGCTTCTACAATGGTATAGATTACTTTTTCTATTGAGGCATCCAAAAACTCGTTGGCATTTAGAAAGGTATGATATTCTACTCCGGGAGGGAAATCTTTACTTGCTTCTTTCAGAATGTTTTCACAAGCGATGATTAGTTCTCTCGCGTTGGACCCTGAAGATTGACTTATCGCTCCTCCGGAAGATACCTTTCCCTGAGTCACCAGGGAGGTGGTGTAATCAAGCGCGCCGAATTCAATTTTTGCGACATCCTTCAATCGGATCAGACCGCCCTGGCGGGCGCTGCGAAGCACGATATTTTCGAACTGCATCTCCTCATCCAGTCTGCCGGTGTATTTTAATGCATATTGAACGGACTGCCTGCTATTTTCACCTATCTTGCCCGGGGCAGCTTCAATATTCTGCTCTTTTAATGCGGCTATTACATCATCTGGTACCATTCCATGATTGGCCATAGCATCTGGCTTAAGCCAGATTCTCATGGAATACTCCTGATTTCCATAAATGACAGCCTCACCAACACCTTCTACACGTTTCATCTGGGGCATGATATTAATTCTCAGGTAATTGTCCAGGAACTTTTGATCATAGGCCTTGTCTTTACTATATATCAGGAAGCTGAAAGCAGTACTACTCAGCTTCTTGCTGGTGGTAATGCCAGCCTTAATTACTTCATTTGGAAGTAAACTGGTTGCTTTTGTCACCCTGTTCTGAACATTTACTGCGGCCTGATCAGGATCAGTTCCCTGCTTAAAGAAAATAGTAATGGTTGCACTTCCGTTATTGCTGGCTGTGGAAGTCATATAGGTCATATTTTCAACACCATTGATCTGCTCTTCAAGTGGTACAATAACACTTTTCATGACTACATCCGCATTGGCACCCTGATAAGCAGCAGTCACGGCAACTGTTGGAGGAGCAATTTCAGGATATTGAGATACGGGTAGGGATAGGAGGCCGAGAAGCCCCAGAATAACGATAATGACCGATATGACTGTCGACAGTACCGGGTTTTCAATAAATTTTTTTAACATATCTTTTTTTTATTTCGATGAGGATGGTGTCGCTTTAATTTTCATTCCATCCTTTAAATTACCCAGGCCTTCAGTCACGATCTTGTCTCCGGATTTTACTCCGCTTATCACTACATAATCCTTTTCTGTTACGGCATCCATGACCTCAACAGCGGTATTGTGAACTGTATTTGTTGCATCTACGCTAAACACAAAGTGTTTGCCCTGTAACTCGAAAGTTGAACTTTTAGGCACAAGTATTGCCTCATTGATTGTGGTAGGTATACTTAAAACTGCACTTGCACCACTCCAGAGCTTTGATTCAGGATTGGGAAATACGGCTTTAAAGTTTGCAGCCCCGGTATTAGCATTTAGAACCCCGCTTAAGGTTTCAATTTTTCCTTTTACCGGGTACCGAGTCCCGTCAGCAAGAGTTAGTGATACTTCAGGCATGTTCCTGAATTTATCATTTACCCTTTGTCCATCATATTTGCGGAGAAATGAAGCGAGTTGTTGCTGGCTTAATGAAAAGTAGGCATAGATCTGTCTGGTGTTAGCTACTGTAGTCAATGCTGAAGCAGAGGTACTGCTCACAAGGCTCCCGATTTTGTAAGGAAGGCTGCCTACAACACCTGCTATCGGACTTACAATATGAGTATAGGCGAGTTTTGACCGGGCCGAAGATAAATCTGCCTTTGCCTGATTCAATTCAGCTCTTTTTACCCTTTCCACATTTTTAGCCGAGGTCAACTCAAAAGAATTGACAATTTTTCTATCCACCAGTACTTTTGTTCGCTGACTTTGGATAGTTGCTGTTTCCAGATTGGCCTCGGCGGCAATTACTGCTGCCTGTCTGCTGTTTACTTCCTGCTGATAACTATTGGCGTCGATTTTAAATAAGGGCTGACCTTTACGTACCTGAGCGCCTTCATTCACATAGACCTGTTCGATATACCCATCTACTTTCGATCGGATTTCCACCGTCTGTTCCCCCTGTAAAGTGGCGGGATATTCTACAGAAAGCGCTGTTTTGCGCGCTTCCAGTAATAATGTTGGGAATTCCTGAACTTCTTCTTGTTGCCCTTGATTCTGGTTGGGTTTACAAGCGGTCATAAGGATGCTTAGTAAAAGCGGGTATAATAATACTTCTGTTTTCATTTATATGTTCTTTTTTCTTTTATAAATCATTAAGGGGGAACCGGCCTCACCCCACATCAGGCTTTGTACCTGCTCCATTAATCTTCCTGTTGCGGCTACATAAAGGGTTTCGGGTACATCTGACCTTGCTTTAAGGACTACTTTCCGGTCTTTGTAGAGCTGGTAGTCTATAGTCATTATTCTTCGCATCCAGATGAGCTGCTGATGGTCCTGCTCGTTTCCAAAGCAGACAAAAGCAGCGTGAGGCTGAAGGAGGGAACTGATAAATACATAAGCCCAATAAGGAACTATGGCATCATTGGAGCAGTAAAGGACTACTTCCTTGTCCCGATATTGATGCCAGTCTACAAGTCCCATTTCTGCCCTGAATAATTTTTCCTGCAACAGGTAACCATGGAAGAGATAAGGCACCATGTCAAATACCTGGTATTCGCCATTAGCCGGTTTATACAACAGGAGGTCCAGTGTCAGGATTCCTGACTGTTCTACTTTATTGATAATCGTATCCATTAAAAGATGTTTTCGTTGTGCTGATTTTTATGGTTTAATCACTGATTTTTGGGCATAAGAATCCCGATCCGGCTAAAATCCCTTGCAGGAAACCGAATAATTAAATGGGAGAACCTCAACAATGCTCCCTGTTTGTATAGAGTTGGAAAAAGCTGACTAAGTCAGGTTGTCTGCCTTGGGTGTACGTTTAAAGAGTACGTTCCAATAGGGAATAAGGTATACGGGAAGGGTTCCGGCAGCAGCAAAAGGGAAGGTGCTTATGTTTTTTTGTACTTTGGTTGGCATAATCCTTTGTTTAATACGTAAATAAATTTTGATCCATATGAGTTTTCAGCCATTAATATTGAGGCAAAGTTAGTATTTTTGTCAATAAAACAACTGATAGCTTGTTTTATTAGATTATGAAGACAAACAGATTTTTAATGTTATTGAAGACCAGGGGCGGACTAACCGCTGCTTCGGTTGCGCAGGAGCTTGGAATAACTAATGAAGGTGCAAGGTTACAGCTGTTAAAATTTGTGGAAGAAGGTTTGGTGAGCGCTTCTAACGAATCAACAGGAGTAGGACGGCCAAAACAAATCTTCAGCCTGACCCCACAGGGGAATTCTAAATTTCCGGATACCCATGCGGAACTTACAGTGAAACTGATCAACCTGATGAGGGATACCTTAGGAGAGGATGCGCTAAAAGCGGTAATGGATGCAGGAGAGGTATTTGGTAAAGATCGTTATATGAAAGAACTGGAGCCCTTCTCCAATCTCGAAGAACGGATTGCCGGCTTGACCGAAATCAGAACCAGGGAAGGTTATATGGCGGAGTATACCAAAGATGAAGCCGGATATCTCCTGATCGAGAATCATTGTCCGATCTGTGCAGCAGCAAAATCCTGTCAGGGTTTTTGTACCGGAGAACTGAATATTTTTAAACAGGTACTCGGCAGTAAGGTCGAGATCAGCAGAATCGACCATATCCTAAGTGGAGACCGCCGATGTGCTTACAGAATCGCAGAAACTCAGTAAAGATTTTAGGTAAACACATGAATTATTTAAAATACCTGGAAAGGATAAAGTATAAGGGAGATCTCAACCCCTCAATCATTTTGCTCAACAACCTGCAGCATTTACACCTGCTTCATATTCCTTTTGAAAATCTGGACATTCATCAGGGGCTGGAAATAAAAATGGAAAATGCCTTTGATAAAATTGTGGAAAGGGGAAGAGGTGGTTTCTGTTACGAACTCAACGGGACTTTTTTCGGCCTGTTAACCTACCTGGGCTTTAAAGCGAAATTAATCTCAGGAAGGGTCGGCAATAAGGATAAGGGCTTCGGGGCTGAGTTTGATCATATGGCCATTGTAGTGGAAATAGATGATGACGCCTATCTGGTAGACGTGGGATTCGGCGACTTTAGCGCGCAGCCTTTAAGAATCTGCCTGAATATTGTACAAGAAGATCGTTATGGTGACTTTCTGATCGAAAAATATGACGATACCTATCTGGTGGTTAAAAAGCGGAAAGATCATGACTTTTTGCCTGAATATATTTTTACTGAAATTCCCAGAATCCCGGCAAATTTCAGGGAGATGTGCGTTTATCATCAGAGCAGTGAAAAATCCAACTTTACCAGGAATAAAATCTGTTCTGTCGCGCTTGAAAACGGGAGAATCACGATTACCGGCGAACGCCTGAAAATCAGGAAAGGAGAGCAGGTTATAGAAAAGGTATTTGCTGATGAAACGGAATTTCATAACCAGCTTCGAAAATATTTTAATATTGTACTGGGTACATAGGGATTTCCTTAGGCAGGTTTTGCAATTGGTTTTCTCTTGCTGGTTTACGCCAACGATTGCGTAATTTTTTCCGGTTCATTTGTTTCATTACCTCGCAAATCTTTGTAGACTTGTATCAGGCCCTTATAGCGGCCAACCAAATATTCAAATGAACTAATTCCAGGATATGAACAAAAGTTCCATTTTCCCTATTCTGTTTACCTTGTTTACAACCCCGGCCTTCCATACCCAGGCACAAAACCCTCAATCTGATAAACCCATCGTAATTCTGGATTCTTATTTTAATCATGAAGTCAGGAAGGATGCAAACGGCATCGAAACGCCCTGGCATTACAAATGGGAGGAAAATTCGGGAGTCGGCTTTTCTTTGTTTTCAGGCGTATTTAACGATAAAGGATTTATAACAAAGACGCTAACTGCTGCGCCATCAGAAGACAACCTGAAACAAGCTTCGGTATACATTATCGTTGATCCGGATACAGAAAAGGAAAGTCCAAATCCCAACTTTTTAGCTGAAAAAGACATCCAGGCGATTGGCACCTGGTTGAAATCCGGTGGTGTATTGCTGCTGATGGCAAACGATACAGGGAATGCGGAACTGGAACATTTGAACCGACTTGCAAAAAGATTTGGTATACAATTCAACTCAAACAGTAAAGGTAGGGTGGTCAAAAATCAGTTTGAAATGGGGCGGGTAGATGTTGGCCCTGGAAATGGGATCTTTAAAAACGCAAAACAGCTGTTTATCAAAGAATACAGTACACTTCATTTAAGCGGAAAGGCCCAATCTATTCTGAAGGATAAAGACGGAGATGAGGTGATGGCAATTGCAAAGTATGGTAAGGGAGCTGTGTTTGCCATTGGAGATCCCTGGCTTTATAATGAATATGTAGATGGAAAGAAGCTTCCAGCTGCTTTTGATAATTTAAATGCAGCCAAGGACCTGGTCGACTGGATCAGGAGTTGTCTATAACGATTGCGCAAATAATTCCTCATGAAGCCTGTTAATCCTTACAATAATTATGTAGAATTGTTTTTAACCTATAACTCCTGGCCGCTTTCTCTTTAAAAATTAATACATTTAAAAATATTATTGTGAAGAACTTTTTAGACGACAATTTCTTATTACAGACCCAAACAGCTCAGCAGCTATATCATAAATTCGCAAAACAGATGCCGGTTATTGATTACCATAATCATTTAATGCCGGATCAGATTGCAAACGATTTCATGTTTGAAAATATTACCCAGGTTTGGTTGTATGGTGACCATTATAAATGGCGTGCCATGCGGGCAAATGGGATTGATGAACATTACATTACCGGTAAAGCTACAGATCTGGAGAAGTTTAAAAAGTGGGCAGAAACCGTACCCTATACGTTAAGAAATCCACTATACCATTGGACACATCTGGAACTGCAACGTTATTTTGACGTATATGAAGTGCTTTCCCCCGCAAATGCGGAGAGGATTTATGAGGAGTGTACGGCAAAACTCAGAACACCAGAGTATTCCGTGCAGAACCTGCTGCGTAGGATGCAAGTAAAGACCTTATGTACAACAGATGATCCTTTAGACTCCCTGGAACACCACCAGAAAATAAAAAAAGACGGACTGGACATTAAGGTCCTTCCTGCATTTCGTCCGGACAAAGCCATGCATGCAGACGATCTGCCAGGTCTGAACAAATACATTGATCAGCTCTCTGCATTAACAGGTAAGGAACTAAACAGTCTGGATTCCTACCTTTCTGCGCTCAAATCAAGACATGACTATTTCGCTGAAAACGGCTGCTCTGTTTCCGATCACGGACTGGAACAGATCTATGCTGACGATTATACACTCGAAGAAGTACGGGACATTTATCAGAAAATCCGTAACAAATCATCCTTAACACCTTCGGAAACTACGAAGTTTAAATCAGCTTTACTGTTTCAGTTTGCACTATGGGACCACGAGAAGGGATGGGTACAACAATATCATCTGGGCGCCTTAAGAAATAACAATGACCGCCTGCTGTCTGAACTGGGGCCTGACACCGGATTTGATTCAATTGGTGATTTTAGTCAAGGTAAAGCCTTGTCCAGATTTTTAAATAAACTGGATGCTCAGAATTGCCTGGCAAAAACCATACTCTACAATTTAAATCCTGCGGACAATGAGCTGATGGCCACGATGATTGGCAATTACAATGATGGAACGGTAGCCGGAAAAGTTCAATGGGGCTCTGCCTGGTGGTTTCTGGATCAGAAAGAGGGGATGATCAAACAAATCAATACCTTGTCTAATATGGGCCTGCTAAGCCGTTCTGTAGGCATGCTTACCGACAGCAGAAGCTTCCTTTCTTACCCTCGTCATGAATATTTCAGAAGGATTTTATGTAATCTTTTCGGAGAAGATGTGGAGAATGGAGAATTACCTGATGATCAGGAATGGCTTGGCAAAGTGATTCAGGACATCTGCTATAACAACGCAAAAGAATATTTTAATTTTTAATTATATGATGGGAAAGGTTTTAAATTTTGGTGAACTGTTATTGAGGATTTCTCCGGACATAGACGGAGCCTGGCTGAAAGAGAATAACCTTCCCTTTTATGTTGGAGGTGCAGAAGCCAATGTGGCTGCTGCCCTGGCATTATGGGGAGTACCATCAGCTTACCTTTCTGCAGTACCCGATAATTTTATGAGCAGACAAGTCGTTGCTTATCTGGATCAGCTGAATATAGATACTGCTCCAATGCAATACCTGGGAGAGCGGATCGGTCTGTATTACCTGCCAAACGGAAAAGACCTTAAGAATGCAGGGGTAATCTACGACCGCAATTATTCATCATTTTCTACGCTTAGAACCGGTATGATAAATTGGGATGCTGTTTTTGAAGGAATTACAGTCTTTCATTTCAGTGCCATATGTCCGGCATTAAATGAAGATGTCGCAGCGGTATGTGAAGAAGCTTTAAAAGCGGCTTCAGATCGGAATATCCGGATTTCACTGGACCTGAATTTTAGAAGTAAGCTCTGGAAATATGGTAAGGATCCGATAGACGTGATGCCTTTACTGGCTCCATACTGTGACCTCATTATGGGCAATATCTGGGCTGCCGAAAACATGCTCGGTATTCCGGTACCCGCAGGGTTGGTGGAAGCGGATCTGAAAGAAAATTACCTGGAGCAGGCAGAAATAACTTCTAAAGCCATTATGAAAGCATTTCCGAAATGTACCTCGGTAGCCAATACCTTCAGGTTTGACTTTAAAACCGGTGTGAAATATTATAGTACATTATACACAAACCATGAACTCTTTGTTTCTAAAGAGTACCGGGCGGAAAAAATCACCGGAAAAATAGGTAGTGGAGATTGTTATATGGCGGGACTGATATATGGTTTTTACCACCAGTTAGGGCCTTCGGATATCCTTGGCTTTGCCACAAAGGCTGCCTTTGCCAAGCTCTTTACCAGCACTGATTTCAGTACGACAAAGATTGAGGATATTCAGCCAATGGTTCAACCCTATGAAACCAATTTTTAAATTAAATAATTAAATAAGAAGACGAACGGTTAACAACATATAAAAATGAAAACAAAAGAAAGCTCTTTAAAAGCCATTACTGATCAGGGAATCCTTCCCTTGTTTTATTTTGAAGATGCTCAGGTAAGCCTGGACATCATCAGGACCCTATATCAGGCGGGAATCCGGGTTTTAGAGTATACCAATCGCGGGCCGGCTGCTTTGTCTAATTTTAGCATGCTGATAGAGACATTGAAAACGGAAATGCAGGACCTTCATCTGGGAATCGGAACGATTAAAACTGTTAAAGAAGCTGAAGAGTTTATTGCCGCGGGTGCCCATTTTATTGTTTGTCCGATTGTAAATCCGGAAGTAGGTGAATTGGTCCATAAGGAGGGCCTGCTTTGGATTCCCGGATGCTTTACCCCGACAGAAATTAATACTGCTCATCAGATGAAAGCCGGACTGATTAAATTGTTTCCGGCAAATATCCTTGGGCCATCTTATATGGCAGCAATTAAAGACCTTTTTCCTGGTCAGTTGTTTATCCCAACCGGTGGTGTGGAAATTGAACAGAGCAACATCAGCAACTGGTTTAAATCAGGTGTATGTGCAGTCGGAATGGGTAGTAAGCTGATCAGTAAAGAAATATTAGACCAAAAAGATTATAAACAACTAAATACCTTAACCAGAACAACAATTGACCTGGTAAAAGCGGGTAGATAAGCCCCTAAAAACGACCTAACCAACCAAAACCAAATATAATGAAAGAGACTAAAATGGGTAATTACAGATGGACAATCTGTGCATTATTATTTTTTGCAACCACAGTCAACTATCTTGACCGTCAGGTGTTAAGCCTCCTGCACCCAACGCTGGAGAAAGAATTTAACTGGACCAATAGTGATTATGCCAATATCACAGCGGCATTTCAGTTTGTATACGCGATTTCAATGCTCTTTGCAGGACGGTTCGTAGATAGGTTAGGTACGAAATGGGGTTACATTATTGCCTTGATCATCTGGTCAATAGGAGCCATTATGCATGCGGTTGCATTACCCATCGGCGTAAGTGCTGCTGCACTGATCAGTTGGGTTGGATTGGGAATGGTACCGGTATCGGTAATTGGTTTTATCCTTGCCAGGGCAGTATTGGCTTTCGGTGAATCAGCCAACTTCCCGGCAGCAATTAAAGCTACCGCAGAATATTTCCCTAAAAAAGAACGTTCTTTTGCCACCGGGATCTTTAATTCAGGGGCTAACGTGGGGGCGATTTTAGCACCGCTTACCGTGCCATGGATTGCTAAAGTCTGGGGATGGGAAGCTGCTTTCCTGATTGTAGGTGCGGTTGGTTTTATCTGGCTGGGCTTCTGGTTTGTTTTTTATGATAAACCGGAAAGTCAGAAAAGATTGAATGCTTTGGAGTTCGCTTATATCAATAGTGACCAGGAGACGGAAACTACTGTGGTAGAAACGGAAGCTACTGAAAAAATTGCCTGGTTTAAGTTACTGGGCTACAGACAAACCTGGGCATTTGCATTTGGAAAGTTTATGACCGACGGGGTCTGGTGGTTTTTTCTGTTTTGGTTGCCTTCGTACCTTAAGGTACAATATAGCCTGACTGGTACCGACATCATGATTCCGCTAACGGTATTGTATAGCATGACCATGATTGGAAGTATCGGGGGAGGATGGTTTCCTATGTATTTTATTAAAAAAGGATATTCCCCTTATGATGGCAGAATGCGGGCAATGTTTGTGATTGCCTTATTCCCTTTACTGGTATTGGCCGCTCAGCCGCTGGGGCATATCAGCTTCTGGATTCCGGTAGTCCTGATCGGGATCGGAGCATCAGCACACCAGGCCTGGTCAGCTAATATTTTTACCACAGTTTCTGACATGTTTCCTAAAAAAAGTATTGCTTCTGTTATTGGAATAGGTGGAATGGCCGGTGGTATGGGTGGAGTAGTCATGTCTAAATTAGGAGGAGCGCTATTTGACCACTATAAGCTATTGGGGCATACCCAAACTGGGTACACCATTATGTTCGCAATTTGTGCGGTAGCTTATTTACTGGCCTGGATGGTGATGAAATCGCTGGTTCCTAAATACGCGCCGATCACCGATCTGTAAATCTGTATTATTTACCTAACTGACCATATAACTATGAATTTTAATGAACAGCTCCAGGCAATTTTTGTGGAGGAGCAACAAATTCCGGAGGAATTTAAATTAGAAGAGGAGGTTCATCAGCGGGAATACCTGAGCAATGGTGAACTAAGGGCATGGGATGGAGAAGTACATGAGGTTTTGTCGCCGGTTTGTCTGAAAACCCCCGAAGGTTTAAAACGTAAAGTGATTGGAACTTATCCTTTGTGCAACGAGAAGGAAGCTACAGAAGCGCTGGATGCGGCCGTTGCTGCTTACAACAATGGAAGAGGTGAATGGCCAACCATGAGTGTCGGCGACAGGATCAGCTGTGTAGAGAAATTTACGCATCGTATTATTGAAAAGAAAGCCATTGTGGTCAAACTACTGATGTGGGAGATTGGTAAATCTTATGCAGACTCAGTGAAGGAGTTTGACCGTACTGTAGAATATATCCACGCTACAATTGATGCTTTGAAAGACCTCGATCGTCAGTCTTCAAGGTTCAGCATTGAGCAGGGAATAGTGGCACAGATCAGACGATCCCCATTGGGTGTAGTGCTGTGCATGGGGCCTTTTAACTATCCCCTGAATGAAACCTTTACGACGTTGATTCCTGCATTAATTATGGGAAATACCTTGTTGTTTAAACCGCCTAAGCATGGCACGTTATTACATTATCCATTGCTGGAGGCATTCCGGGATTGCTTCCCTAAAGGAGTGGTAAATACCATTTATGGACGTGGAAATAAAATTATTCCCGATCTGATGAAATCAGGGAAGATCAATGTCCTGACTTTAATTGGTTCCAGCAAAGTAGCTAATGAATTGAAAAAGCTTCACCCCAAAGTAAACCGATTACGTGCGATTCTGGGACTGGATGCAAAGAATGCCGCAATTATCACTGCCAGGGCAGATGTACAACTTGCCGTTCAGGAAACTGTATTAGGTGCCTTATCGTTTAACGGTCAAAGGTGTACGGCCTTGAAGATCGTATTTATTCACCGTAGCCTGGCGGAGGTCTTTTTAAAGGAACTGGCTGCTGCCGTAGCCCAGCTTAAATTTGGAATGCCCTGGGAAAATGGCGTCTCCTTGACTCCTCTGCCAGAACCTCATAAGCCAGCTTACCTGCAGGAATGCATTGCAGACGCGATTGCAAATGGCGCTACGGTAAGAAACGAAAACGGTGGGGCCGTAAATGAATCTTTTGTATTTCCGGCTATTGTTTACCCGGTAAACAGAAAGATGAAATTGTATACGGAAGAACAGTTCGGGCCGGTAATTCCTGTTGTTCCTTTTGACGATCTGGAAGAAACGATTGAATACCTGATTGAGTCTACCCATGGTCAGCAGGTCAGCATTTTCAGTAATGATGAAGAAGAAATCGCGGCATTGATTGATCCTCTGGTAAATCAGGTGAGCCGTGTAAACATCAATTGCCAATGTCAGCGGGGACCTGATGTATTTCCGTTTACAGGAAGAAAAGATAGTGCGGAGGGGACTTTATCCGTAGTTGATGCCTTAAGGTCATTCTCTATCCGGTCACTGGTAGCAACAAAATTAAATGACAATAACAAACATCTGATCAATGAAATTGTAGATGGAAACAGTTCCAATTTCTTAAGTACCAGGTATCTGTTTTAAGAAAAGAAAAGCAGAATCGGATTGGATTATTCCAGTCTGATTCCAGCATCTTTATAGGCCTTCAGACTTTCGTCATCAGGATCAATATCAGTAATGATCGTATCGATGTCACTCATGCTGGTGATATAATAAGGTTCTGTGGTACCTAATTTTTCTACAGTTGCCAACGCGATAATCTGTTTAGAAGTTTCTACCATTGCCTTTTTCACCTGACAATCTTCATAGCTGATCCCGGTCACACCCGAAATTAGATCAATGCTGCAAATGCCCAGAAAACAAATGTCTGGTCTTATACCCCTGATGGTCTGGATTACTTCAAAACCAGAGGTAGAGAAGGAAGATTTATTTAATCTTCCGCCAAGGAATATGACTTCTATACAGGGATGGTCTTCCAGGACAGTAGCTACCGGGAAACTATTGGTAATGACTGTTATTTGTAAATCCCGGGGCAAAAGTGTGGCAATGGCAAGAACAGATGTTCCTGAATCAAATAAAACCACCTGTCCGTTCTTTATCAGTTTTACCGCTTTTTCTGCTATAATTCCTTTATGACTGACATCATAGTGCTCACGCTCACGGAAATGTCGGGGAATAGGAGAGCGTGAAATGGCGCCACCACGAACAGCTTTTAATAAGCCCTGGTCTGATAATTCTTTAATGTCGCGTCTCACGGTGTCTTCTGACACACCTAATAACGTACTTAAATCACCCAATAGAACTTTTCGCTCTTTGCGGATATGTTCTATGATCAGTTGTAATCGTTCTTCCTTTATCATATTGTTGCAAATATAAGTATTTAAGCTGAGGCTTTTGTTGCAAAATATTGCAAAATATTGCTATATTTGCTGCAACATATTACGAAAAACAAATGAATAAGATAAAAAAGACAATTGGAATTGATATGGATGGGGTTCTTGCAGATATAGAAGAGCAATTCATGGATTGGTACGAAAATGAACATGGCATCAGGGTGCCAAGAGAGGAAAGACTGGGCGTGATGGAACCGGAAGGTTTTCCGGATAAAGGTGCAGTGAAACGGTATGTATATACACCTGGTTTCTTCAGGACCATCCCGGTAATGGAAGGAGCAGTGGCCGCAGTTAAGCAATTGATGGAAGATTACGAGGTTTATATCGTATCAGCCGCAACGGAATTTCCACAATGTTTATCGGAGAAGCTGGAATGGCTGGCGGAACATTTTCCATTCATCAGCTGGACAAATATCATATTTTGCGGAGATAAAAGCATCATTGATACCGATTACCTGATTGATGACCACTGTAAAAACCTGGATTTCTGTAAAGGAAAGGCCATCATGTTTAATGCTTCGCACAATGTGAACCAACACCATCATGTGAGGGTAAATAGCTGGACAGAAGTATTGGCTTTATTGGAAAAAGAAAGCCTGGTCGGCGCCTAAGCAAGGCTTCAATCCCTATCTTTTTTCTATATTGGGATTTCAAACAAAACCAGGTAGAAAAATGATAGAAGAAATCAAACAGGCTTATCCTATAGCCTATATTGCCATCAACGAAGCCACTGCAGATTCTGAATTTTCAATGGCCTCGGATCTTTTGACCTGTTCACTGCTAAAAACCCTGGCCGGCTCAAAACCGGGAGGTCGTTTTCTGGAGCTGGGAACAGGAACAGGATTATCTGCTTCCTGGATATTGGATGGAATGGATGATGCTGCTACCTTGATTTCTATCGATAATGACGATAATTTTTTATCAATTGCCAGACGTTTCCTGGTCAATGATAAAAGACTGAAGCTGGAATATGCAGATGGAGGGGATTGGATACAACGCAATAGTAAGCAGAAATTCGACTATATTTTCGCAGATACCTGGCACGGAAAATACCTGATGCTGGACGAAGTGATAGAAATGCTGAATCCGGGTGCGTTTTATATTATAGATGATATGTTACCACAAGCCAACTGGCCGGAAGGGCATGCCGAAAAGGCAACCCGGTTAATAGAAGAACTGGATAAAAGAACAGATCTGGTGATCACTAAACAATGCTGGGCAACTGGAATTGTAATTGCAACAAAAAAGAAAGTATAGCCGGGTTAAATTCATTTTCTCCTTACCTTTAGCTCCAGAAATTGCCGTAGCGAATGGAGGTTAGAAAAGAATACATTTTAAGAGATTTTGATTTTTCAGAATTAACAACCTTATTTATATTAAAACATATCAATGAACAGGTGGACACTGATGTTAAAGGCTTTTATGACCTTGTTCCGGATTCCATCGGCATTGATTTTGTTTTTTTCAACCATCCCGGCAGCAGCATTCCTTTTCCAGGAGTGGGCATTATTCAAAATGAGCAGATCACGACACTGACTTGTGGATGCAGGGATACCAGCACTAAATTATGTGTACATCAGGCCCAGGCATTATACAATATTATAGAGCGCCCCGCTATCCGTATGTTCCTGGATCGCAAACTTCGCCTGGAACAAATGAGACTGCAGGCCAGAGATTACGGACTGGAAAAAGAAGCACAGATTTCTGATTTCTTTGAGCTTGAATATGAAAATGGCCAAACGAAGATTAAAGCGGTCAAAAAGGAACTCTTTCCATTAAATAATCACAGTAAACAAGCACTTAAAAATACCCTGCTGCCAAAGGAAGGATTGCAATTGCCGGTTTCAGGATCTTTTAAAGCGAACCATAAAATGGGATTGGTGTTTGGACAACATCGTTTTTACAGCCACCTGACTTTAGAATTGATTGAAGCGCACACCACCCTGGACGGGAAGTTTAAAAACCCGGTAACAACCATCAATCCATCCGATCTGATCTGGAAAACTGAGCGGACAGAGGAGCTTAAATTTTATAGTGGGGTACTGAAATTTCAAAACAATTATAATTCTGAACGTACAGGTTCAGATCTGGATGCGCTTAAAGCACTTGCGAAAAATCCCCTTAAACTGGATGTTTTTCTGCACGATGCAAAGGTATCAGCTAATATTACAGCAAGTTCGATCCGGCCAATTCAGTTAAAAACACTGAGTGTAGATATGAGTTTACATGTCAGCCAGCGACAAGAGTTCTATGAGGTGTCGGGCAAACTGAGCCTCGATGGTACCGACTACGCGCTGGACCAGATTCAGCTGAAATATCATTATTTCATTCAGATGAACCGGGATCTTCATTTAATTGATAACCCTGACTTTTTAAGGGTGATCGATTTCTTTAAGCAGCACCATGATAAGATGCTGATCCACCATTCTAAATTTGAAGCTTTTCAGGATGATATCCTCTCCAAATTGGAAAACAGGATTAAGATCACTTATGATTATCTCAAGCCCGCCACAAAAAAACAGATAGAAGAGAAAGGTTTTGACCTGGAAAATGAGCAGATCATTTACTTATCAGAATCCGAAGATTTTGTATTGTTTACACCAGTAATGAGGTACGGAGACCTGGAAATCCCCGTATTGTCCAGAAAGCAGATCAAGTCGAGAGATAGAAATGGCAATCTTTTTACTTTATCCCGCGATACGGAAACAGAACTTCAGTTTACCTCTGACGTGGTACGGCAACACCCATATTTTGAAGATCAGCTGGAAAGCAACGATTGTTTTTACCTGCACAAAACCCGGCTTTTAGAGGATAACTGGTTTCTTCATGCTTTTGAGGAATGGCGGAACAAGAATATCAGTATACTGGGTTTCAACCAGCTAAAGAACAACAACCTGAATGCACATCAGGCCAAAATCTCGATCAATGTAATGAGCGGGATCGACTGGTTTAAAACAGCGGTAAAGCTGAAATATGGAAACCAGGTGGTTTCCTTAAGACATTTACACCAATCTATTCGCAATAAAAACAAGTTCGTAAAACTGGATGATGGTACTCTGGGGATCCTTCCTGATGAGTGGATTGAAAAGTTTACCAAATATTTTAATGCCGGGGAGGTGATTGAAGAACACATTCACACGCCAAAGATCAGTTTTACTGCAATTGAAGAAATGTACGAAGACCAGCTTTTGGATGAGTCGGTGAAAGATCAGCTGGCTATTTATAAGCGCAGGCTTTCGGGTTCAGACACCATCACCGATGTAGCGGTACCAGAAGGCTTGAATGCAACCCTGAGAGAATATCAGAAACAGGGTTTAAACTGGTTGAACTTTCTGGATGAGTTTAATTTCGGGGCCTGCCTGGCCGACGATATGGGGCTGGGAAAGACCATACAAATTATTGCTTTCATCCTTTCCCAAAGAACAAAAGGCCACCACAACACCAACCTCATTGTGGTTCCTGCATCTCTGATCTTTAACTGGCAACAGGAAATCGAGAGATTTGCACCTTCTATAAAGGTGCTGACGGTTTATGGTTCAGAGCGGATTAAGAATCATCATGAATTCGATAAGTATGAAGTAGTGATCACTTCTTATGGCACCTTACTTACAGATATCAGGTTCTTAAAAGATTACCGCTTCAATTACATCTTTCTCGATGAATCACAAACTATTAAAAATCCCGAATCCCAGCGTTATAAGTCGGTGCGCTTGCTGCAATCCCGTAATAAAGTAGTCCTTACCGGAACACCGATAGAGAATAATACATTTGATCTTTACGGTCAGCTCTCTTTTGCCTGTCCTGGCCTGCTGGGTAGCAAACAATATTTCAGAGAGATCTATTCTACGCCGATAGACCAGTTTAAGGACCGTAGAGCGGCCATTCAACTTCAAAAAAGGATCAATCCTTTTCTTCTGCGACGTACAAAAGAGCAGGTAGCTAAAGAGCTTCCTGATAAAACAGAAATGGTCATCTATTGTGAAATGGAACCTGATCAGCGTAAAGTTTATGATGGGTATGAAAAGGAAATCCGCGACTACCTGACCAATCAGACAGATGAAGAAGTAGCGAGTAATACGATGAATGTCTTGAAAGGTATTACAAAGCTGAGACAGATCTGCAATTCTCCGGCACTATTAAGCGAAGATGAGTTTTATGGTAGCTCTTCTGCCAAAATGGAGGTCTTACTGGAGCAGATAGAAAATAAATCACCACAACATAAAATCCTGGTTTTTTCCCAGTTTGTAGGGATGCTGGAACTGATTAAAAAGGAATTAAAACATAAAAAGATCGCTTTTGAATACCTCAGTGGACAAACCAGGAACCGGGAGGCGGTTGTGGCATCCTTTCAGGATAACCCGGAAATTCGTGTCTTTCTGATCAGTTTAAAAGCAGGAGGGGTTGGACTTAATCTGACTCAGGCAGATTACGTTTATCTGGTGGATCCCTGGTGGAACCCTGCGGTAGAAAATCAGGCAATTGACCGTACCTATCGCATCGGACAACAGAAAAATGTCATTGCAGTCCGTCTGATCTGCCCGGATACCATCGAAGAAAAAATTATGAAACTGCAGGCTTCCAAAAAAGACCTGGTCAGAGACCTGATAAAAACAGATGCCTCTATTTATAAATCTTTATCCAAAAAAGAATTGCTGGCTTTATTTAGTTAAATAAGACCTGATTATCACATTAAACTAAAGTAAATTTTAGGTATATTTAATGTTAAGCGCAGCAATTCTTATGGACCGTCTTTTTAAAATTTTCGGGACTTTATTTCTGATGTTTACTTTGACAAACGTTTATGGTCAGGGTAAGCAATGGATTTCTTTTGAATTTTATGAAGGGGTGTTTAATACTAACATTGATACATCAGTCCTGGTTCCAGCACCTGAACTTTCACAACAATCGATAAAATCAGCCTATGAACGGCTAAATACCGCGGAATACCGGGCAATCATAGATTCTCTGCTGGGTTATCGGAAAAAATATGAACTAAACGACTGGTTATACTATCAGCTGATTCGGAAAGTAGCCCAGCAAATCAGCCCTAAGCAGAATAATTATAGCCGTTATACCCTGTATAAATGGTTCTTCTTAGCAAAATCGGGCTATGATGCAAGACTGGCACTGAGTAAAGACAGAATCATCTTCTATATTTTTAATGATGAAGACATCCGGGATATTCCATTCTTTATGGTGGATCAAAAGAAATTCATGTGTTTGAACTATCATGACTATCCTAAAGCAGATCTGAATGAAGATCCACCTATTCCTGTGACTATCAATATTACTGGCGCAACAAAATCCTTTTCCTACAAAGTGACTAAAATGCCGGATTTTAAACCGGATAATTATTTTGAAAAGAGACTGGAGTTTGTGTATAAACATAAAGCTTACCATTTTAACATTAAACTGAACCGGGAGATAGAGGCCATTTTTGCCAATTATCCTGCGGTAGATTTTGAAACTTATTTTAACATCCCCCTCAGTAAAGAAACTTATGGATCCTTGATTCCCCTGCTTAAAAAGAACATTCAGGGAATGAGTCAGAAGAAAGGGGTTGACTATCTGATGCGATTTACCCGATATGCTTTTCTATATGAAGATGATGCCGCTAATTTTGGAAATGAAAAGCGACTGTCTCCGGAAGAAACCCTATTTGCAAGTCATAGCGATTGCGATGATCGCGTGGCACTTTTCTTTTACCTGGTAAAAGAGATTTATAACATACCTATGATTGCACTGTTATATCCTACGCACATCACTATGGCCGTTCAGTTTGACAAGCCGATTGGAGATGCCATCGTTTACAAAGGAAAGCTTTATTCCGTTTGTGAACCTACTCCTCAGAAAGAAGATCTTCCAATTGGGGTGATCTCTGCAAAACTGAAAAATATTCCTTATCAAATTGTCTATCAGTACGACCCTGGACATTAAAAATAGCTATATTTAATGCCTTATTTAATATAGTTGATCTGATTTTTATGACCCGGAAGGTTTTATTTTTTTTCTCTGCAGTACTCGGTTTTATAAACTTTGCAAATGGACAGCTTCCTGTCCTTGATGACTTGAATTACCTCTCTTCAAGAGATGGACTCGAAAATGCATTTCAGGTTTTTAAAGGTCAGAAATCGGCTACTGTAGCCTTTCTTGGTGGCTCAATTACCTATGCACCTGGCTGGAGAGATTCTGTATCTGTTAGTCTGCAACGTCGTTTCCCAAATACTTCTTTTCATTTTATTACCGCAGGTATACCCTCATTGGGTAGCTTGCCACATGCCTTCCGTTTAAAACAGGATGTGCTGGATTCGGGAAAAGTAGATTTACTGTTTCTGGAAGCAGCGGTCAATGATGAAGTGAACGGTACGGATAGCCTGGTCCAATTGCGGGCATTGGAAGGCATCATCAGAAATGCAAGACTACATCAACCCAAAATTGACATCGTTCTGATGTCTTTTGCTGATCCAGATAAGACTAAAGCTTACAATGAAGGAAGAACTCCGGTTTCTGTTGCAAACCATGAACTGCTGGCCGCTTATTACGGATTGCCCTCCATCAACCTGGCTAAGGCAGTCAGGGATAGAATGCAGAACAAGGAATTTAGCTGGGAGGAAGATTTTAAGGACCTGCATCCTTCTCCATTTGGACAGGGAATCTATGCACGGGCCATCAGGAAACTGCTCTCTCTTAACTTTGATCCGCAGAAAACAACAATCCCATTAGCAAGCAGCCATCGGAAGCTATCCTTGCCCATGAATAATGGTAGTTTTGAAAAAGGGCATTACGTAGAACTAACCGATGCAACACGCTCAGAGGCTTGGATTTTACATAAAAACTGGCTGCCAGAAGACGGTTTAAATACGCGTAAAGGTTTTGTAAATATTCCGATGCTAACTGCACAGAAACCTGGGGCTATCTTAAGCCTGAACTTTAAGGGAAATGCGGTTGGCATGGCTATCGTATCTGGAGCGGATGCCGGAAAAGTAATATATACCATAGACAATGGCCCAGAAAGAGAACTGGATTTGTATACTAAATGGAGTAAATCCTTACACTTACCCTGGTATGTGCTATTCGACAGCAACCTAAAGAATGGCAATCATACGTTAAGACTCAGAATCAGTGAAAATAAAAATGGGAAAAGCACAGGAAATGCTTGTCGTATTGCTCATTTTCTCGTCAACTAACCAGAGCTTTTATCTATCTTAGGGACTTTTAAGCTGTAAACTGAAATTAAATTGACTATTGCTGAGCGGATTTGCTTATTTCTTATTATTGTATCAGGTCTCGGACTGAAAGCAACTGCCCAGATAAAGCGTGATGTCCTCGGTAAGGTAACAGACAGCACAAAGCAGGCTATTCCGGGAGCAAACGTGAGAATTATTGCAGGTAAGGATACCCTGAGCACCAATACAGATAAAAATGGTAAATTTTCTTTTAATCAGGTTCTGTCTCCGGATTTTTCTCTCCTCATCAGAAGCATCGGTTATAGACCCCATTCTGGCAATTTCAGTTTCAAAGCAGGAGCAAATACCCTTCAGCTGGAATCCTTCATTTTACAACCCGATACACTGATGTTGAAGGAGGTCGTTATTGAAGGAAAAGTGGTCGCCATGAAAGTCAAAAAAGACACACTGGAGTACAATGCTGCAGCTTATAAAGTTCGTGAAGGAGATTATGTGGAACAGTTACTCAAGCAACTGCCGGGAGTGGAGGTAGACCAGAATGGAAAAGTCAGCAGCATGGGTAAAGAAATGACTAAAATCCGGGTGAATGGTAAAGACTTTTTTACTGGAAATGTAAAAGAGTTTATTAAACAGCTTCCTGCGGAAATGTTCTCTCATTTACAGGTTATAGATGATTATGGGGATGAGGCCAGACTCACAGGAATAAAAATGGGCCAGCCTAAAAAGATCCTTAACCTGGTTACCAAACCGGGAAGAAACAGAGGTAAATTCGGAAATGCAGGGGTCGATGGCGGTACAAATAATAGATATGGCTTCCAGGCTACGGGTAATGTTTGGAAAGACAATAAACAGGCAGGACTGAGCACAAACCTTAACAATACCAGGAATACCGGGGGAGCAAACCGGTCTTTCTACACCTCCGCAAATTACCGGGATCAGATCACTAAAAGAACCAATGGATCCGGAAATTACTCTTTTAACAATAACCTGAATGAAAGCAATCAGTTCAACTACATTGAACGGGTTAACTCGCTGGGAACACTATATACTACAAATGACAATAAATCAAAGTCCAGGTCTGACAGTCATAATTTTGACCTGAATATGAATGGGACTTATGATCAGCAATTTTTCACCGGGTCTTTAAACGGAGGTTTCTCCAACGGCGTGTCCAACAGCAGTTCGGAATCCGTTCAGAAAGGAGCCATTCGTCAGGATTTGTCCAACAGAAGTAACTCCAGTCAGTATAACCCCAGCCTCAACGGTAACTTTGGATGGGGTAAAGGGTTTGCAAAAAAAGGAAGGGCAATTTACCTGAATTTCTCCGGGAGTATAACGGACTCGAAAAGCGAAGAGGATATGATGAACCGGATAGGTTATTACGATCAGAAAACCGGAGAGTTTGTGAAAGAGTCGTTCCTGAACCGTTTGATTGACAACAACAGCGCTAATCGTCAGATGAGTACAAGTATCAGCTACAGCGAACCATTGAGCCAGGCCGATGATACGGTAAGCACCAGGAATATTGACTTTAACTATACCTTTTCACTGTCCTCAACCAATAACGGACTACAGACCAGGGTTAAGGATGCAAACGGCACGATCAGTTTTGTGGATTCACTCAGCAATGTCTACCATTCCAATTTTATCAATAACAATTTACGGGTCAGCTATAGGTATGGTTCAAAGCGCCTGAATTATAGTGCCGGAATCTCTTTGCAGCCGAGTTCGTTAAAAGGAAGCTATGAAGGCCGTACGGACAGGATCAGACAGAACACCCTGAATTTTTCCCCTTCCGGAGACCTGAATTTTGTGATTTCTCCTTCACAATCCCTGAGTGGAAATTACACCGGTTCCAGCAATGCACCGGACTTCCAGCAATTGCAACCGGTACCGGATACAAGGGATTTGCAAAACATCATTATTGGCAATCCTGATCTGAAAACTTCTTTTAACCATACCGGAAACATAGATTACCGACTTTTTGATCCGAAAGGCGGACTGTCTTTTCAAATGGGACTGAATACCAGCTTCGTGCAAAATAAGGTGGTTGCCAATGTGCTGCTGGTAGGAGATACGTTAAATAGCCTGAAGCAGGAAACACGTTATGTAAACGCCAATGGAAATTATAACGTTGGAAGTTCCTATTCCTTAAATTATCCCTTTTCAAAAAGAAGGTTTGCTCTTACGATTAATGGAAACCTGGACCATGCAAATGATGTTCTGTTTACGGATGGAAAGAAAAGCTTTAGCAAACGGTTTAACTTTAACCAACAACTGAGCCTCTCGGTAAATACAGATAAAATTAGCCTGAGTGCACAGGCGGGTTATGTACTGAATACCAATACATACTCTTTGAATGCGGGTCAGACACGAAAAGTAGAGACCTGGATGTTCAACCTCTATTCCCGGTGGATCATGACGAAATCATTTACCCTGAATTTTTCCGGATCCAAGCGGATTAACAGTGGATACTCACTTTCAGCAAATAATCCTTTGCTGATCAATGCCGGCTTTGAAAAAACCTTCTTTAAAAATAAAACAGGAATGCTGACCTTTGCCGTAAATGATCTCCTGAATCAGGGAAACGGACTGAACAGAACTTTCTCTGATAATGCCGTTACAGAAAGCCGCACAGAAGGGGTAACCCGTTTTTTCGTGCTTGGTTTTTCTATGAGACTTCAGGATTTTGGATTACATTAGCAGCACATCATCAATCAATGAACAGACGTTTAGCTATAAAACAAGTACTCATATTCGCAGGGGGATTGGCCCTGCTGCCTTCCTGCTTAAGGAATGAAGGCAAAGTTTCTATTCAGTTGCAACACCTCGATATCTCTGCTGCACAGGAGAAATTACTGGCGGAGATTGCAGAACTGATTATCCCAAAAACAAACACTTCAGGTGCAAAAGACCTTGGACTTCACCTTTTTGTATTAAAAATGCTGGACGATTGCTATGATAAAGCAGAACAGGAACAGTTTATCAACGGCTTAAAAGCCTTTGAAGGACTGGAAGGAGCAGAGCTGAAACAACTGCTAACCGAAGCCAATGCGAACAAAGCCGGCCTTGCTAAAGAAATCAGCCAGTTTTTCTCTATTATGAAATCACGTACCATTGGCGGTTACCTGAATTCCAAATATGTAATGAGCAACCTGGTCATCTGGGAATTGGTTCCCGGAAGGTACAATGGTTATTTCCCTGTTAAAACAGCTTAAGTAAAAGAGAAAATGTCAAACAAACAACATACTTATGATGCCATCGTCATTGGCTCGGGCATTAGTGGTGGATGGGCCGCCAAAGAATTTACAGAAAAGGGCCTGAAAACATTGGTCCTGGAGCGGGGCCGGGATGTGAAACACCTGATTGATTACCCGACAACAAATAAATATCCCTATGAATTTGAACACCGGGGTGAGCTGACTTTAGCGATCCGAAAGGAAAACCCGGTGGTCAGTAAATGTTACGCCTTCAGAGAAGACGCGATGCACTTTTTTGTGAAAGACAAAGAACATCCCTACGTTCAGGAGAAACCGTTCGACTGGATTCGTGGTTATCAGGTAGGTGGTAAATCTTTATTATGGGCAAGACAAACTCAGCGCTGGAGTGACCTTGATTTTGAGGGACCTTTGAGAGATGATTTTGCGGTAGACTGGCCAATCAGGTACAAAGACCTGGCCGCATGGTATACTTACGTGGAACAGTTTGCGGGAATTTCGGGTAATAAAGATGGATTGCCACAATTGCCTGACGGTGATTTTTTACCGGCTTTTCCTTTGAATGCGGTGGAAGATTATTTTAAGAAGACAGTCAGCGAAAAATACGAGGGCAGGCATGTAATCAGTGCGCGTTGTGCACATTTGTCGCAACCTCGTCAGGTTCATTTTGATCAGGGAAGAGGCAAATGTCAGAACAGAAACCTATGTCAGCGGGGCTGCCCATTTGGTGGTTATTTCAGCAGCAATGCTTCCACTTTACCCTGGGCAGCTAAAACAGGAAACCTTACTTTAAAACCTTTTTCTGTCGTAGAATCGATTATTTATGACGAAAAACTAGGTAAAGCTTCAGGGGTAAGGGTAGTGGATGCGAATACAAAAGAAGTAACTGAATATTTTGCAAAGGTGATTTTTGTGAACGCCGCTGCAATCAATACTAACCTGATTCTTTTAAATTCAACGTCTTCCCGCTTTCCTGATGGACTGGGAAATGACAGTGGTGTATTAGGTAAATATGTAGCTTTCCACAATTACAGTGCAAGGATCAGCGCGGAATATGAGGGCCTGAAAGAATTTACAACGGACGGCAGAAATCCTTCAGATGGCGGATATATTCCGAGGTTTAGAAACCTGCTGAAACAGGAGACAGATTTTAAAAGAGGCTACGCAGCAGGATTTTCTGCTTACCGGGCACCGGAAAGAGATATGTCAGGTATTGGAACTGATTTAAAAGAACAACTACTCCATAAAAACCTGGGTCCATGGCAGGTCGGTTCCCACATGATGGGAGAGACAATTCCGAAGGAAAGTAATTATGTAAAACTGGATAAAGACAAAAAAGACGAGTGGGGAATTCCCTTGTTGCGCATCTCTATAGATTATGATGAGAACGATGCAAAGATGAAGAAAGATTATCTTGAGCAATTAACCGGGATGTTTACGGAAGCTGGATTTAAAAACATCAAGGCTAATGACGCCGGACAAGCCCCGGGGCTGGATATTCACGAGATGGGAGGTGCCAGAATGGGACATGACCCCAAAACATCGGTACTAAACAAATGGAACCAATTGCACGATTGTAAAAATGTATTTGTTACAGATGGGGCCTGTATGACTTCAACCTCCACACAAAACCCATCCTTAACTTATATGGCGCTTACTGCGCGTGCGGTTGATTATGCGGTTCGTTCAATGAAGAAAGGGGAGCTTTAAGTTCCTCTTCAATTTTGATGTATTCTTTTAACAGGGTGATTTGATTGACTGCCCTGTTAAAATTATGGTCTTCATATTTAGCGCCATAATAGACGTCGTTCTGAAGGTAATCTGCCAGGAAACGAATGGCCTGCATATAGATGATGAATTTTCCCGCATACGTAAAGTACTCTTTTTCCGTAGCGGTGAGCACGCCTTGCATTTCTTCCATATAGCCGTCATAGACCGCTTTAAAGAATTCTTTTCTGATGCTGATTTTACTGAAGTCAGTTTCTTCTTCAGTGGCAGCACACAGATAGGTACGCATCATATCCCCGACATCACTGATAAAATACCCGGGCATTACGGTATCCAGGTCAATCACACAAATACCTTTATAATCTTTGTCAAACAGGACATTGCTTATTTTGGTGTCATGGTGGATTACCCTTAATGGAACTTCTTTGTTGGCAACAATGTCCAGATAGGTATCTACCAAATCCTGATGATCATTGATAAAATCAACATAGGCTTTTGCTTTTTCCATTCTTTCCGGATTGGCGTTTGCACAGGCTGTTTTAAACTGTTCGTACCTTAAACTCAGGTTATGAAAATCAGGAATGGTAATATTAAGGTCTTCTGCATTAAAATCAGCAAGTAAACCAGAAAATTTACCGAATTGTCTGGCCGCTTCATAGGCTTCTTCTTCTTTCGTCAGTGCATTTAAAGAAACAGAGCCATCTACAAATGGAGACAAGCGGAAATAACCAGATGCGGTATGCAATAGCGATGCACCGGATAATGTCTTTATTGGGGATACAAATAAGTAGTCAGGATCTTTTTTACTCAAAAAGTCTTTTAGTAAACAGAGGTTCTTGTCAATATCCGAAGGATTTTTGAATACATCTGTATTTACTTTTTGAAGGATATAGTTCTGCCCGCCCGCAGTTACTTTCCATGTATGGTTAATCAGGCCATCGCCAAAAAGGTTAACAGTCGTATCTTCAGAATCCAGGCCATACAATGGTAAAATATTTTCAAACATGCGTCTTATCAGAATTGGTTATAGAATTCAAACGTAATTATTTAAGTCATTAAACCATTGAGCAAACGTTTGCGCAAAATTATTTAGGGTTAGATACAATCAATTCCGATTCTACAACTACATTAAAATAAGCCTGTTCCGTTCCGGTTTCGTTTTTAGGCCGGTTAATCAGATCGATTAAAATGTCTGCTGCTTTCTTTCCTTGCTTATATGGGAATTGCTCCACAGAGGCAATCGGAGTGTAGTCCATATAGTTTATAATAGGAAGATTGGCATAGCTCACAAAGTCTATCCCCTCCAGTTCCAATGAACGGGTATACCTCATCGCAAATAAAGCCACATAATCGTTAAAGGTGACGATTGCAGTTGGTTTACGCCGGTGATTTAACATGGTATTCATCACGTCTATGGTGCCACTTTCAGAAAGGTCACAACTTACGATCAATGAGGGGTCGAATTTTAAGCGATTGGAAATCATCGCTTTGATATAACCTTCTTTCCGCTCATGACTGGCAACCAATGTGGTAGGACCGTTGATCATTCCTATGGTACGATGTCCTTTTTTCAATAGAAAATTAACGGCTTCATAAGTTCCGTTTTCGAGATTGGAGGCTACATAGTGAATATCTTTAATAGGAGGGATCCGATCAAAAAATACAACGGGAATATTGAGCTTTTTGAAAATTTCAAAATGTTCATAGGTACTGGTAGTTTTTGAAACCGAGACCAATAACCCGTCTACACGCTGGGTTTTCATCTTTTCAACCAATAACTTTTCACGATCTGCATCGTCATGCGATTGAGCCAATAAAACAGTATAGTTTCTCTTATAAGCTACATCTTCAATTCCGCTGATGGCAGTAGAAAAAAATGATTCCGACAATTCCGGTAAAATAACACCTATAATATGAGACTTTCCCTGCAGAAACTGAATTGCCTTCTGATTCGGTTCGTAATTTAGCTCGGCAGCTAACTTTTTAACCCTCATTTTTGTTGTTAAACCGATACTGGAATGGTCATTTAAAGCCCTTGAAACGGTAGAAACCGAAATCTTAAGTATTTTGGCTATTTCTTTTATCGTGGTAGGTTTATCAGACATGATATTCAAATATTAGAATAAACTTTCAATAACCTTGAATAATTTTAAAAAAACAATTCGTTCTCTCCATAAATTGGGCTGTAATTTACATTAAATGTGCGCAAACGTTTGCTTGAAAATAAGAGCCCGAATTTAAATTTGAGACTGGATTTTTTGAATGTAAAAGACGTTATAGTCCTCAAATTAGCGCTGATTTTACAAATTATGCAAGTATTTGGCCTAAGAATGATCATATAATTGTTACAATTCACTTTAATCGCATTTTTTTTCGTTACCAGTCTTTTTAAAATAGGATTGGCGATAAAATATCAAACGTTTGCGTGTTTTTTTTAAAGCTTAGTTTGTGGCGTTGCTGATATAGTCTATACCTTGTAATCGATTAATAACCCCCGGTTACGCCTGGCCGGAGATTTTAATCAGAACCGAACATATATAATGAACTAAATAAATTATGAACAGAAGACAATTTGTTAGAAGTAGTGGCATCACTGCGGCAGCCCTGACTGTTTTACCTGAGCAATCAGTTTTTGCAGGTACCAAAGCGGAGAAGATAAAGGTAGCCATGATTGGAGTTGGATTGAGAGGCCAGAATCATCTTGATCTTTTATTAAAAAGAGATGACGTAGAATTGGTAGCAATCTGCGATGTGGATGATAGAATGCTGAATGCTTCTAAAGCACTGATTGCAAAGAGTGGTAAGCCAATGCCTAAAATCTATACAGGCGATGAAAATGCCTGGAAGAAACTACTGGAAACAAAAGGTTTAAAGGCAATTGTAATCGCTACGCCATGGGAATTGCACAAACCAATGATCATTAAATCTTTAGAAGCAGGTATTAAATACGTAGCGACTGAAGTGATGCTGGGGATTACGCTGCAGGACCATTGGGATGTGGTACAAGCCACAGAAAGATATAACGGACATGTAATGATGTTGGAAAACGTTTGTTACAGAAGAGATGTATTGGCTGCCTTAAATATGGTACGTCAGGGAGTGTTTGGAGAAATCCTTCATTTGCAGGGCGGCTATCAGCATGACCTGAGAGAAGTTAAGTTTAACGATGGAGTAAAACCATATGGTGGTGGGGTAGAGTTTAATGAGAAAGGATTCTCAGAAGCAAAATGGAGAACAAATCATTCCGTACACCGTAATGGCGATTTATATCCGACTCACGGAATAGGTCCGGTTGCACAATGCGTCAACATCAACAGAGGAAATAAGTTTTTAAAACTAAACTCCTTTGCAACTAAATCAAGAGGTCTTCATAACTATATTGTAGAGAAAGGTGGAGAAAGCCATCCAAATGCGAAAGTAAACTTCCGCTTAGGAGATATCGTGACCACTACGATCGACTGTGCAAATGGGGAAACGATCATCCTGCAACACGATACGAATTTACCCAGACCATATTCATTAGGTTTCAGAGTTCAGGGAACTAAAGGCTTATGGATGGATGTGAATAAGAGTATCTATGTAGAAGGAGTGAGCAAACCACATGCATGGGACCCGGCCAAAGAATGGCTGGATAAATATGATCACCCGCTTTGGAAAAAATACGGTAATGACGCACAGGGTGCAGGACATGGTGGGATGGATTTCTTCGTGATTCATGCCTTCATTGAAGCAGCGAAAAGAAATGAGCCAACTCCACTGGATGTATATGATGCTGCAGCCTGGAGCGCAATTACGCCTTTAAGTGAGCAATCTATCGAAATGGGAAATGAAACGATCGATTTCCCTGACTTCACCAGCGGTAACTGGATGACCAGAAAGCCGATCTTTGCGCTGAATGATGATTATTAATCCAGAGTAATAACTAATCTTATAAAAAGGACCAACATGTAAAGATGTTGGTCCTTTTTTTGTTAAAAAAAGATGAATTCATCTTTATTAACGTTAACTTAACATTGGAAATGCATCTTTGTATATGTTTTTAAATATTCTAGCTTTAACGTTTTTAGCGTTTGCCCTCATCGCAGCTTTCAAAATGGAGACTTTTTTACAAGGTTTTTTATTTATTGTGGCCTTAGCCCTTGTTGCCGGACTTTTATATTTATTTATCCTTTTTCCTGGCTTTTCGGGATTGGCAGTTGCCATCATGTTAGGAACCTTTATATTAAGGCAAACTAAAAAATAATTGCATTCTATTTTGTTCATAAACAGTCTATTATGAGCGAAAGTGGTGACATCAGGAAAAGCGAAAAAATCTCTTCCAAAGACTTAATTAAGGCCAGAAATCACAAAAAAATCAGTGGTTTTTAAGGCCTCTTTTTTGCCGTTTTTTTGACAAAAAGTTCGGGTTCAAAAGTCGTTTTTCATTATTAATTTCAAAATTTTGTAATAATATGATAATATTATATTTAATATTTCTTAAATTTATTTCAATTAGGGGTTATTTAAAATAATAATATTCATTATGAAAACATTAGGGGAGAAATTTAGAATTTTACGACAAAAAAAAGGGGTCAACCAAAAAGCGATGGCCGACCTGCTGGACATCTCAATTCCAGCGTACTCAAAATTAGAAACGAGTATTACTGATCCAAACTTTAGCCGCATCAATCAGATCGCTGAAGTCCATGGATTAAGTTTAAGAGAGTTTCTGGATGTTGGGGAAGAAGGAGTAAGTGAACACATTCAGATTATTGAACAACTGAAAGAGAAAATCAGTCAGTTGGAAAGTTCAGTAATCCGTTTGCAAAGTAAACTGATTGACTTATATGATAAGGAAGATCAGCGAAACAAAATCGCTTAACCTTTAAACACCTGGCAGTATCAGAGGCTTTTCATTCCTTTAGAATTTAGTAAGATATATATAGTATAATTACTATGCATGTTATTATTCTCAAAAGATGTTGAGCCTCTGGTAATTCCAGTCTTTTGCCTTTGAACCAGGTAAAAAGCATTGTTTAACTTCAGTTTTTCTTCAGAATAGGAAAGTACATTTGACCGTACTCAGATATGGTCTTATGAATTGTCTTTTTTTGTTTAAAAACCGGTACAGTGTGCTTTTTTCTTTTGTAGCTGTCTTTATAGCCGCGTCGTTCCTGATTCGTCTCGGACTGCTGACAGCTACAATAGAAAAAACAGGTTTCAGTCTTCTTTCTATCCTCCGCATTTTCACCCAGGGGCTGATTTATGATCTTGGCGTGTCTTCCTTTTTGGCACTGGCTTATGCCATCTATTTGTTGGTTCTGCCACAGCGGTTTATCCAATCCTGGTTTAATATTTTCATCAGCTACGCCGGCCTGTTTTTTATGGTCACAATAGTGATATTTTCCTTCTTTGCAGAGCTTACTTTCTGGCAGGAATTCGATAGCCGCTTTAACTTTATTGCGGTAGACTACCTGATATACACTTATGAGGTTATTCATAATATTAACGAATCTTATCCTTTGCCATTGCTGATCGGAGGAGTATTGGCCATCAGCTGTCTTTTCCTCTGGCTATTCATCAGGATGGGTGTTTTCAAAACGACTTTTCAATCAGATACTTCTTTGAAAATAAGAGGAATGATCTCTGGGTTCATTGTCATTATCGCCTTATTATACGGCTTTTTCATCAACAATTCCTGGGCGGAAGAGGGGAACAACAGGTATCATAACGAATTGGCTAAAGCAGGCATATACTCCATATTTTCGGCGTTTAAAAATAATGAACTCAATTATAATCAGTTTTATAAATTACTGGATAAACCGGAAGCTTATCGGCTGATCAGATCTCAGCTACTGGAGGCTAACAGTACTTATCTGAATAATAATAGTAGTATTAAAAGAGAAATAAAGGGAAAAGGACCCGCTTTTAAACCTAACGTAATCATGATTACCGTGGAGAGTCTAAGTGCTGATTTTATGGCTCACTTTGGAAATAGAGAAAATTTAACCCCGGTGCTGGATGGGCTCGCTGAAACCAACCTCTTATTTACCAATATGTATGCAACGGGCACCAGAACAGTAAGGGGGATGGAAGCTTTGTCACTTGCAGTCCCACCTACGCCAGGAAGCAGTATTGTAAGACGCCCGAACAACGATAGCCTGACCACAATCGGAAATATCTTCCGGAAAGCGGGATATGAACAGACCTTTTATTACGGAGGTGATGGTTACTTTGATAACATGAACCAGTATTTTGGCGGTAATGGTTATAACATCACTGATCGGGGAAGAAAGATCATGGCCGGAGATCACTATACAACCAAAAGAACGATCATCACAGATCAGGAGGTTCATTTTGAAAACGCCTGGGGAATCAGTGACGAAGATTTATACCAAACGGTAGTCAGCAATAGTGATGAGCAGTTTAAAAGGGGAATACCCTTTTATAGCTTTGTAATGACTACTTCCAATCATCGTCCGTTTACCTATCCTGCAGGTAAAATAAATATCCCTTCCGGGACCGGAAGGACAGGAGCATTAAGGTATACCGATTATGCGATCGGTCAGTTTATCCTTCAAATCAGTCATAAGCCCTGGTTTAAGAATACAGTCATCATTATCGTAGCCGACCATTGCGCCAGCAGTGCAGGTAAAAATGAAATTGACATCAGTAAATATCACATTCCCTGTATCATTCTGAACCTTCCAAATTCGGGAAAAAGAGAAATAAATAAAGTCTGTTCGCAAATAGACCTTTATCCGACATTATTTAACCTGTTTGGATGGAGTTACGAAAGCAATCTATATGGAAAGGATGTACTGGCGGCCGGTTATGTCCCAAGAGCATTGCTTGGCACCTACCAAAAGCTAGCTTATCTTAAAAAAGATAGCCTGGTGATTCTGAGCCCTCAACAGCAAATAAATACATTTATTTATCATAAAAACACCAATGAACAACTGCCAAAGTCATTTTCAGGAAGGGTGATAAAGGAAGCAATCGCCAATTATCAAACCGCTTATGATCTTTTTAAAAATGGCGGTTTACATCAATAATAATTAGCTAACTTGAAAACCAATACGCCTTGCGATGAAATTACTATTAATTGAAGATGAGCAGTCACTTAGGGAAAGTATCCTTAGTTATTTTAGTGCAGAAGGAAATATCTGTGAGGTAGCTTGCGATTTTCATGCGGCAATGGAAAAGATCAGCCTTTATAGCTATGATTGCATTCTGCTGGACCTGAGTCTGCCGGGGGGAGAAGGAATGGAACTGCTCCGGGCTTTAAAAAAAATGAATAAAAATGATGGGGTATTGATCATCTCTGCCCGTCATTCCCTGGATGATAAAGTAGATGGCCTTAATTTAGGTGCAGATGATTATCTTGTAAAGCCTTTTCACCTGTCTGAACTTCAGGCAAGGGTTACTGCAATTATACGCAGGAAAAGCTTTGATGGAAACAGTACGATCGTATTTAATGAAATTACCATTGATACACTGGCCATGAAAATTAATGTAAATGACCATTTACTGAGCCTGACCAAAAAGGAATTTGACCTGCTGGTCTACTTCATTGCCAATCAACGTAAAGTGGTGACAAAGAACGCCATCGCAGAACACCTTTGGGGAGATGAAATTGATCTTTCTGACGATTTTGATTTCATCTATACACACATTAAGAACCTGAGAAAAAAACTGATAGAAGCGGGGTGCAAAGATTACATCAAATCCATGTATGGAGTGGGGTATAAGTTCGAAAATATATGAAACTTGCCAGTCAATATAATAAGGTTAACCTTTTCATCTCCTTAATCGTATTAATCCTGACTGGAGTAATTTACTATGTCGTGATCCATTTCATACTGACGGAAAAGTTAGACAGGGACCTTAGAATTGAAGAGGATGAGATCAGTTCTTATGCCAAAAGCTATCGTAAATTGCCGCTTCCCGCTGATTTCCATGATCAGAAGGTATCTTATCGTCTGGTTAAAAAAAAGGATACCAATGGGCGGAAGTTTAGCAATTGCGTCTACCTGAATGAAAAGGAAAATGAAAAAGAACCAGGGAGGAGCCTGGTTACTTATTTGCAGGTTAATCATCAGATTTTTGAGGTCACCATTATAAAATCACGATCGGAAGCGGAAGGACTGATCAAAATAATTTTCCTCATTAGCCTGGTAATTATTGCTTTTTTATTGCTGGCGCTGTTCCTGATTAACCGGTTCTTATTAAGCAATCTATGGCGGCCGTTTTACAATATACTTGAACAGATAAAAACTTTTAACCTCAGCGGTAAAAGTGAAATCAATACCGAACTTACGAAGATCGATGAGTTTACCGAACTCAATGAGGCAGTTTCGTCGATGTCACAACGGGTTAAACAGGATTATAAAGAACTGAAATCTTTTACGGATAACGCTTCACATGAAATGATGACTCCATTAGCGGTGATAAATTCCAAGCTGGATACCCTATTACAAACGGAGGGTTTTAATGACCAGCAAGGGGAGCTGATTGAAGATATTTACCTGGCAGTAGGCCGCTTATCCAGGTTAAGTCATTCTTTACTGCTCCTGGCAAAAATTGAGAATAACCTGATTAAGAATGAAGAACTGATCGATTTAAAGGAATTGCTGAATCAGAAATCAAGGCAATTTCAGGAATTAATTCAGTCTAATGAAATCAGCATCAGTTTAAGTCTGGAAGAAAAAATGGTCTCCATGAGCAAATACCTGGCAGACATTTTAATCAATAACCTGATGAGTAATGCCATCCGTCATAATTTAAAGTCCGGACAGATTAAGGTCTTGCTGAATTCAGAACGATTGGTATTCAGCAACACAGGGATTGCTGAAACCTTGGATCAGACGAGAGCTTTTGAGCGTTTTAATAAAACCAACAGCTCGGAAGGAATGGGTCTGGGACTGGCCATTTCCCGGCAGATCTGCAACCTGTATCACTTCAAACTCAGCTACCGGTATGAAAAAGGAGAACATTTCTTTACCATTGAGTTTTAATAAATGATCTGAAAAACGCAAACGTTATCGTAAATATTTAAGAGGAATCCTGGTTATTCAAGGCTAAATTTCATTAACATTGAATGAAGTATTTAACCTAATATACACGTAAAATATGAATGGGAAAGATCTGTTTTCATTGAAAAACAAAGTGATCGTCATCACCGGGGCTACCGGCGTACTTGGAGAATCGTTTGCATTGGCAGTAGCTGCCGCAGGAGCTAAAGTGGCTATTTTAGGCAGAAATGAAGAAAAAGCAAATGAAAGGGTAAAAGCAATCACAGTAAATGGCGGTGAAGCCATTGCAGTAATCACAGATGTTTTAAATGAAAAGGCACTGATAGAAGCAAGAACGCAGATTTTAAATGCATGGGGAACCATTGATGGACTGGTGAATGCCGCCGGAGGAAATATTCCCGGTGCAACCATTGCCCCTGATCAGAATATTTTTGACATCAATATCGCAGACACACAAAAAGCAGTAGAACTTAACCTTTTCGGGACCGTATTGCCTACACATGTATTTGGAAGGGTGATTGCTGAAAAAGGAAAAGGCTCTATTGTCAATATTTCTTCTTTGGCTGCTCAAAGACCGCTGACAAGAGTCTTAGGTTATACCATGGGTAAAACGGCTATTGAGGGGTACACCAAATGGATGGCTGTTGAACTTGCACAGCGTTATGGCGACCGCGTAAGGGTAAATGCCCTGGCTCCAGGTGTATTTTTAACGGAACAAAACCGTAGTTTATTGACAAACACGGATGGTACTTTTACCGATCGTGCACAGCGTTTCGTAAATCATACTCCTTTCGGCCGGCTTGGAAATCCAGAGGAGCTGAATGGAACACTGATTTACTTACTGAGCGATGCCTCGGCTTTCGTAAATGGAGAGACAATATTAGTTGATGGTGGATTTAATGCCTATAGCGGAGTATAAAAACAATGGATAAACGCACACACAAATTACTACAGACATGGCGCTGGTATGGACCATCAGATCCGGTTAGCCTGCAGGATGTCAAACAAGCCGGGGCAACCGGAATCGTGACGGCACTCCACCATATTCCTCATGGAGAAATCTGGCCTCTGGCCGATATTCAGGAGCGAAAATCAATTATTGAGGCTGCTGGACTACATTGGGCAGTGGTGGAAAGCGTTCCCGTTCATGAAGCAATTAAAACTCGGCGAAAGGATGCTGACCGCTATATAGAAAACTATAAGACGACACTCAGAAACCTGGCTTCCTGCGGAATTAAAACGGTTTGTTATAATTTCATGCCGGTGTTGGACTGGACACGTACACAGTTAGACCTGGTGATGACGGATGGCTCCAGGGCACTTTATTTCAACTGGACAGATCTTGCAGTTTTTGATCTTTTTATCTTAAAACGAGAAGGGGCCGCTGCAGATTATAAAGAAGAAATAAGAAGCAAAGCAGAACAACGTTATGCGGCATTGAGCCCCTCGGAACTGGATCTGTTGAAGACAAATGTCCTGATGGGCATTCCAAATGAAAAAGAAATTGAACTGGAAGCCCTGCGGAACAGCATTGATGAATACAAGGCGATCGGTTCAGCAGGACTTAAGGAAAACCTGACCTGGTTTTTAAATGGCATTTCAGCAGTATGTGAAGAGGAGGGTATAAAAATGACGATTCATCCTGATGATCCTCCATATCCGATATTGGGATTGCCAAGAATTGCAAGCACCAAAGCAGACCTGCTACACATCATCAACAGTGTAAACCAGGAATTTAATGGAATCTGTTTCTGTACCGGTTCGCTTGGTGCAGGAATGGACAACAATCTCCCGGAGATCTTTGAAGCAGTTAAAGAACGTGTTCATTTTCTACACCTTAGAAACGTGACTAAAGATGAAGAAGGGAATTTTTATGAGGCAGACCACCTGGGAGGTGATGTAAATATGTATGAGGTGATGAAAGCAATAGTAAAGGAAAATGCAGTCAGGAAACACCCGATACCTTTCCGTCCTGATCATGGCCACCAGATGCTGGACGATCTGAACAAACAAACAAACCCCGGTTATTCGGCAATAGGACGCTTGCGCGGACTTGCAGAACTACGCGGACTGGAACTAGGGATTACTGGAAATTATTAGTTTTTTTGAGTGGAAGACCTCACCAGGATATGAGTTGCCAGCTTAATGGTTTCAAATTCTTCTTCCGGATGCTTCCGCTCTATCAAAGAAATCAGTTTACCGGCAGCAAGCTGTCCGATTTCAAAAGCTGGCTGATGTATGGTACTCAAAGCAGGGTTCATCGCATCGGCCAGTTCTGTATTGGTAAAGCCAATCAGCGCAACCTCCCCGGGTATCTTGTAACCCAGCTTATTCAATAAAGTCACACACCTTGTGGTAATCTGATCTGTTGCCGTAAATATGGCGTCGGGAGGAACTGGCAGGGACATGTAGTATTTTATGGCCTCTTCCAGGTCTGCATTGAGTTTATTGGTATCCGTATAATCACAAGACCTTAGATAATCTTCCCTAAATTCAATTTTATGATCGGCAAGAGCTGCTTTATATCCATTCAACCGATCAATCGAAATGCTTAGATTGGTATTTGTATTTAAGTGTGCAATCTGTTTGTAGCCGTTTTGGATCAGGTGCAGCGTGGCATCATAAGCACCTTTAAAATTATCAGCCCCAACTTTATGAGTGTCCATCTGATCGGTAAGGCGGTCAAAGAGCACAACAGGTAATCCCGAAGACTGTAAGCCCTTAAGGTAACTGAAATCGGTAGTCTCACAGGCAGGAGATATCAACAAGCCATCTATTCCTCCGGCGTATAGTAAATCGATACAGGCAATCTCCTGTTGCTGGGATTCTTTACTTTGCATGATGATAATCTGGTAGGATTTACCAGTGCTTACCTTATCAATCCCATCCAGCATCTGCGCAATTACATTATTGTCCAGTGAGCAAACCACCACACCAATAGACCTGCTTCGTCCTTGTTTTAAACCCTTGGCCATTCGGTTGGGAACATAATGATGCTCCTTAGCATAAGCCATTACCCTTTTCTTAGTCTCCTCCCCAATTTCATAACTATCGTTTAAAGCTTTGGAAATGGTGGAAGTAGATAGTTGGAGCGCTTTCGCAATATCTTTTAACGTGATACTGTTGTTCATGCCGGTTTCATTTTGATGCCTAAATTGCAATTATTAGGGGAGATAAGGATAATGTTTTTTTTATATTTTCAGTAATTCTTTAATTACATCAGGGAACTCTGGCTGAATCCGGCCCAATTACCAGTTTTAATTCGTCACAATGTTTTATATCTTTAACTAAAATGAAATTAATGCTGATTCTATGAAAACACAAAGAACCCTGGTTTTATTCTTGCTGGTAATATTGTTCGGATCTATGAAAAACGAAAACCCTCAAAAAGTCGTTATCGGCTATGTGGGTGGTTTTAGAGGTTTGGTCAATACCGATTTAATCGCCGCAGAGAAGCTGACTCATATCAATTATGCTTTCGTAGATGTACAGGGAAACAAGGCATTCCTGACCAATGAAAAAACAGATACCGTTAACTTTCGCAAACTCTTATTGCTGAAAAAGAAAAACCCTGCGTTAAAGATTTTGATTTCCATAGGGGGCTGGGCCTGGAGCGAAAATTTCTCCGATGCAGTGCTCAGCGAAGCCTCCAGGGCAACTTTCGCCTCAACAGCGGTAGAGATCATCAGAAAATATAAACTGGATGGGGTAGACATCGATTGGGAATATCCGGCACAGCCGGGAGAAGCAGGAAATGTAGTCAGACCGGAGGATAAACAGAATTTTACCCTGATGTTTGAAGCACTGAGAAAAGAACTGGATGTTCTGGAAAAGGAAACAGGGACAAAAAAATTACTGACCACCGCAGTGGGCGGTTTTGCTGAATTTCTTGCCCATACGGAAATGGATAAAGCAGCCCGGTATCTGGACTATATCAACCTGATGACTTATGATTTCTATTCTGGAAAAATTGCCGGACATCATACCAATCTGTATCCCTCAAAAATTTATCCAACAGTAAATTCAGCAGATAAAGCCATCACTGCTTACATTGCAGCGGGAGTCCCGGCAAAAAAACTGGTTATGGGTATTGCTTTTTACGGAAGAAATTCCAGGGTTGCAGAAGGTACAGAAACCGGATTGGGTGCGGGATACGTAACCGGGGAATTTGGAAGCGGCTTCAGTAAAATTAAAGACAGCCTGATCAATAAACAGGGATTTAAAGAGTTTAAAGATCAGGATGCAAAGGCTTCTTATCTTTTCAATGCAGGTACACGTACGCTGATTACTTATGATGATGAATGGTCGGTCAGGGAGAAGTGTAAATACGTAACAAATCAGGGGATGGCAGGGGTCATGTTCTGGGAATACGCCTCAGACCCTAAAGAATACCTGTTAAATGAAATTGTGAAGTCCCTGAGGTGAAAGCCTGAAATAAAAATATATCTTTGCGAAATTATATCTATCTAATATTGTCAAATTACGCATGATAAAGAGAAATTCGGGTTACTTTATATTAATACTGCTGGTAGGCTTGTTTTCTTCCTGTTTTCAGATTATTGAAGAGGTTAATGTAGCAGCCAATGGCTCAGGAACTGTGAATCTAACGGTAAACCTGAGTGCAAGTAAAACGAAAGTCGCTTCTATTATGTTACTGGATAGTGTAAACGGATATAAAGTTCCTTCAAAGCAAACCATCCAGAAAGAAATGGATGAAGTGGTGGCTTACCTGAGAAATTCTCCTGGAATCAGCAATGTCAAAAAGACGGTAGACCTCGAAAATTATATCGCCAGTGTCAGCTTTGCTTTCAAAAATATCTCGAACATCAACAATGTAAATCAGAATGTGTTGAAAAAATTGAAGATTAAGGCCATCAACAATTCTTCCTACACCTATAGTCCGGAAACCAATACTTTCCGGAGAGATTATACCCATACTAAACAAGCGCTGATAGAATATAACAAGCTTAAACCTGAAGTTAAAAATGTGTTTAAAGAAGCGAGTTATACCAGCATTTATCGCTTTGACAAGACAGTGAGCACTTGTTCAAACCCGCTTGCTAAAATCTCGAAAACCAAAAAAGCAGTCATGCTGAATACCGGCATGATGGGCTTGATTAACGGAAAAACCAATATTTCCAATAAAATTATTTTATCTAAATAAATCCTCATCTTTACCTTTCTAAATTATCTATCTACTCATGAAGTACTTTTTTA
The DNA here is from genome assembly GCF_001721645.1 of Pedobacter steynii. Taxonomy (NCBI): domain Bacteria; kingdom Pseudomonadati; phylum Bacteroidota; class Sphingobacteriia; order Sphingobacteriales; family Sphingobacteriaceae; genus Pedobacter; species Pedobacter steynii. Next base: position 5,578,364 of record NZ_CP017141.1, read on the forward strand.
AATCTGCAGTTACCGGAGCTTTTCTCCTGGGTACATTGACGCTCAACGCTCAGGATTTGTCCAGAAAAATACCGGCAGATGCTATGGCGGTAGCAACCATTAAAGGCAATAATTTTCTTGAACTGATGTCTGTTGAAGAATTCAACAACACTTTTATCGGAAAAGAAATGCTGGAGAAACTAAGCAAAGAGCAGAAAAATACCTATAACAGTGTGGCGGATTTCGGGTTTGACCTGTCTGCAACATTCTATTATTATAACCAAACGAACGATAGCGTTAGCTATAACTGCTTTCTTGCACCGATAAAAAATGCGGCTCAACTGGACAAACTATACGAGCAGTCGGGTAAAAAGTTTAGCATTAACGGAAAACAACGTTCTTATTTCAATGCAGATTCTACAGAAATTGTCCGTTGGGATGAAGAACTCTTCCTGATGGTAATGGCAGATGCAAGAAGTGCTTATTTCGACCGCCCCGAGGTTCGCGAACGTCTGGGGATGTCTGTCCTTGAAACCCCTCAGGAAGCAGTTTCCGTGGATAGCGCAGCAACTGCTGTAGATGTAGTCGATGCCGCAGCTGAGGTAGCAGTTGCAGAAAGCGCAGCTGAGGCTGCTGAAGTAGCAGTTGAGGAACCCAGACCAATAGTAAAAGTAAAGAAAAAACCTGCTTATCAGTCGAAGTCTAAAAAATCGAAAGCAAAGCTGAAAGGAAAGAAAACTGCTAAAAAAGCTTACAGGAAGAAACCGGTAAAGAAACCTGTTGTGGAAGAAGCGGAAGTATACGCCGAGCCTTATGACGAGGCGGCCGTTGCAGTAGATAGTGCTGTAGCAATTGTTGAAGATGCCCCTTATACTTACGAAGAAGATAAAAACTCTCCATATTATAAAGATAAAGCAATCAAAAATGCAGTAGCAGCCCGTTCGGCAATTAAAATGATCGACGACCTGTTTGCAGGTGTAAACCAGAACTCTATCCTTAAAAACTCAGATTTCACTAAAAACATAGACCCGAAAGCGGAAGCAAGCATCTGGATTGCAGGAGTAGAGAAACTGGGTAACGCTTATATGCCTGCAACCCCTTATTTAAAAGGAATGAATTTCCTGAATGGTTATGGAACTGCAAATGCGAAACTATACCTGGAAGACAAATCTATCCGCATCAGCTCTGCAATGACTTTTGGCGATGAAATGAGCACAGTGCTGAGGAATGTACACAAGAGAAAACTGAATAAAGCCTTTTTAAAATATGTAAATGAAGACAAACTGATCGGTTATATGGCTTACTCTTTGGATACCAAATCCTATCTGCAGGAATATCCTAAACTGGTTTCTAAAATCTATGGATCGCTTTATTCAGATGAAATCGGAATGGCAACAGACCTTTTCTCTTTAGTTATTGATGAAGATGCCATTAGTAAAGTAATCAAAGGTGATGGAATCTTTATCTTCAACGGATTATCACAAAAAGAGGTTTCTTATAAATCTTATGATTATAACGAAGAAAACTTTGAAACTACCGAAGTGATGAAAACCAAAAAAGAGACTTTACCTGATTTTCTGGCAATGATCTCTACTGAAGATACCCGTCTGATCAATAAGCTGATTGCTTATGGTGTGAAAAAAGAAGTGGTAAAAAGCAAAAACAGCTATTATGAGGTTACGATCCCTAAAAGCCCGCTTGCGTTATACTTTACCATTAAAGACGGAATCATTTTCCTGGGTACCAATGGTGCAGAGATGGAACAAATTGTCAGCAATACCTACCAGGCTAAAGTTTCCGGTCGACATAAAAGTGCTTTACTAGGAAACAACTATGCAGCGTATTTCAGCCCGAAAAGACTGGCAGGAAAAATACCTGCAGAAGAACTGGGAAGTCCGGCTAAAATTGAAAAAGCGAACAAGACGTTAAACTCCCTGGGAGATATTTATATCAAATCTTATCCAATGAAGAGCAATACATTTTCGGGAGAGATCAGCATGGATACACCTGCAGACCAGAAGAATGCATTGAAGTACTTGTTCTCGGTGATGGAGAACCTGAAATAAACAGGCTGTTGTTTCCGCAGGAAAAGAGCCGGCGGAAACAACATTACTGATCTAAAATGAAACTACTTTTTGATGAAAAAAATATTTAAAATATCAGCAGCAATAGTCGTATTGCTGCTGATTTCTGTTTATGGGTATCTGCAATTCAGAGCGTACCGTTCTTATCAGGACAGCATCCATCAGGAAGCGAACCTGATTTTTAAGGTTAATCTGGATGGAATCTTTGAAAGCATGTCGACAGATTTTATCAGCAACCCGGCTTATTATCTCAAAACGGGTAAAGGGGAGGAAAACAGCAGGAGAGGGATCTCTTTACCGGCAAATATTTTTGTTTATACCTTAAAATCAAAATCCTCAGGGACCTACTTCTGCACTTTAGCGGTAACAGACAGTACGGCGCTTCGACAGTACCTGAAACGGGTATTTAAGCTGAAGACCTTTCAAAAAACAGCTGAGGGAAACATAAGCGCTTTGTCGGCAGATCAAAAACTGACTGTCCTCTATAATTCCAAAAGACTGGCTATGGCTTATAGCTTTAAAAAGGACGCGGTAACAACAGTCCTGAAGGACTTACTGGAAAAGAAAAACATGATGAGCGGTGCTGAACCTGAACTGACGGCACTAAAAGCTACAGATGGACACCTGACCTGGAATTTAAACGATTATTCCGGAAGCATCAATTTTAAAGACGGAGCTGTGGAAGTGGATGGCACATTCCCGATTGCTGATATAGCTATCCCGGGTCAAACAGGGTATCTGGATAACTTTACAAAAGAGGCAACACTGAAGGTATGGCTGAACGCCGGGATCAGGAAAATCTTTGCCCATCAGGAATTCAATTTCAGGGATTTCCATTTTCAGGCGGATAGTTTATTGAAATCTTACCAGGACTATACTGCTCTTGAACTGGGAAAAAGCATCACACAAAAAGACAGTGTGATTACCTATGAATATAATGATGATTTTGAGAAGGTAGCGCAAACTACACTCAAAGAAGTGGCAGTGCCTCATATCCGGCTTACTTTAAGCGCAAACACAGCAGATCTGCTAAAATACCTGAGGAAGCAGCAGGTCATTAGTACTTCAGGACAGCTGAACAACAAACTGTTCCCCTTATATCAGGTGTTCAGTTTTGAGCAAAATCAGGCATGGCAGCTCAGTACTCTTGAAAATGAACGGTTTAGTGGAAGTTTTAAGCCTGCCCCGTATTTCTTTTTTGCCGAAGCTGATGTAAACCGGCTCAAAAGCCAGCAGCAATTCCCATTGCTAAACCCTTACCTCAGTGCATTGAGTTACGCGAAATTTACCGCAACTAAAGTCGATACCCAAAAGGGGAGACTGCAGGGGAGAATAGATTTCCATAGAAAAAATATCAATTCCTTTTCTCAGTTGATTAAATAAATGTCAGTAAGAACCGCTTCTAAACATTCATAGAAGGGGTTCTTGTTGTATTTGACAAAGTAATGATATTAATATTCCAAACGCTGCTTACATTTGCTTAACGGTGTTAAATTATTTACACTATTTAATTTTCTAAAACAATGGGAAGTAAAGAACGCATACAGAGGTTGAAAGAGGAAACAAGACTCAATATACTAGATGCTGCTCTGGAGATCGTAAAGGAAGATGGCTGGCAGTCGCTCAGCATGAGAAAGATTGCGGATAAAATTGAATATACAGCACCGATTATTTACGAATATTTTGCCAATAAAGAAGGTATTCTTCTGGAATTAACCAGAAAAGGATACATTATCCTGTTACAGGAATTAAAGGCGGCAAAAAGCAAACACCAGCTTCCTGAAGACCAATTAGAAGGCATGTGGCTGGCCTATTGGAATTTTGCCTTTAAATATAAAGAACTGTACCAGCTCATGTATGGAGTAGACATGAACTGTTGCGAGGTGATGAAAGCCTTTCCGGAAGCGGAGGGCACTACAAATATCATTTGTGATGCCATTAAGGAACTGATGACTGCAAATCCGGTTGATGATGACCTGGTCTGTAGAAAATACTTCACCTTCTGGTCTGTGGTACATGGCCTGATCTCTATCAATTTTGTAAGAAAAGGTACCGACAGTGAAACAAATCAACATATTCTTAGTGATGCACTAAAAGGAATTATAAAATATATCAACGATTAAATCTTTAAAAATGGGTTTAATGGCAACCCATTTTTTTATTAACAGCTACTTAACACTGTTAAATTACTTATCCACGTTACACCCTCTTTAAATCAAACATATCATGAAATATTATCCGCAATCCCCCCAATTACTTAACACTGTTAAACAATCTAATAACGTTATGAAAACATTAATTTTACTTTCCACCGCTATATTTCTTCTTGGCTGTTCCAGCGAACCGCCACAGGTTGCCAGCGCTCCGGCGCCATCACTACCAGTTATCTCTATCACTAAAAGCGCTGAAACGACTTTTCAGGAATATCCAGCTTCCGTTCAGGGTGCTATAGACCTGGAGATCCGTCCACAGGTAGGAGGTGTACTGGAACAGGTGCTCGTAAATGAAGGAGCATTGGTAAAAGCAGGACAGCCTTTATTCAAAATCAACTCCCTTCCGTTTTTAGAACAACTGAATAATGCTAAAGCTAATCAGCGTGCAGCAGAAGCGGCAGTACTAAATGCACAGTTGGAAGTAGATAAACTGGTACCTTTAGTACAGAATAAAGTGGTATCTGACATTCAGTTGAAAACTGCAAAAACAGCCCATCAGATCGCTGTTGCCAATGTAGCACAAGCGAAAGCAAGCGTAGGTACGGCACAGATCAATATGGGATACACACTGATTAAGGCCCCTGTGAGTGGATATATTGGTCGTCTGCCTAAGAAACAGGGTAGCCTGGTTTCTCCTTCAGATGTTTTACCATTAACCAATCTTTCTGATGTACATGAAGTACATGTTTACTTCTCTATTGGAGAGGCCGATTTTATCAGTTTCAAAGAGAAATACCCTTCTGCCACCACTGCCGGCAACCTGAAAAATCTTCCTCCCGTAGAGCTGGTTTTATCCGATAATGGCACCTATGCACAAAAAGGTAAAATCGATATGATTGACGGACAGTTTGATAAAACAACTGGCTCGATCACATTGAGAGCTAGTTTTCCTAATACTTCCGGTCTGTTGAGATCTGGAAATACCGGGAAAGTCAGACTAAGCCTGGAGCATCAGGATGCAATGATGGTTCCTCAATCGGCAACGGTTGAAGTACAGGATAAAGTATTCGTCTATGCAGTAGGTAAAGACAACAAAGTAGCCAAACAGCCGATAAAGATCATCGGAATCAGTGGTACCAATTACCTGATCAAAGAAGGTTTGAAATCCGGAGACAGAATTGTGTCTAAAGGAATGGAAATCCTGAAAGACGGAGATGCAATTGTTCCTGAAGCATCAAAAGAAGAAAAAACATTAAAAATTGCCGCTAATTAAGACCAGTCATGTTTAAGATATTCATTCAAAGACCAGTCCTCGCCACCGTTATCTCTATATTATTAGTGATCTTCGGGGTGTTGGGACTCTCCAAATTACCCTTACAACAATTCCCTGATATTGCGCCTCCGGCCGTTCAGGTAATGGCACTATATCCGGGTGCGAATGCGGAAACTGTATTGCGTTCCGTAGCACCTTCTCTGGAAGAATCCATCAACGGGGTAGAGGGAATGAGCTATATGAGCTCTACCGCTAGTAATGACGGATCGCTAGCCATCACTGTTTACTTCAAGCTGGGAACCGATCCGGATCAGGCTGCAGTAAACGTACAGAACAGGGTAGCCCAGGCAACCAGTCAGCTTCCGGCTGAGGTGGTACAAGCCGGGGTTACCACTGCCAAACAACAGAATAGTCTGATCATGGTACTGGATATGTACACCGATAAAGAATCGGATTATGATCAGACTTTCCTGGCAAACTATGCGCAGATTAACCTGATTCCGGAGATCAAAAGGATCCCCGGAGTAGGCTCTGCAAGTATTTTTGGCGGAAATAAAGACTATTCCATGAGGGTTTGGTTAAATCCGGCACAAATGGCCAGTTATAACCTGATGCCAAATGAAGTTATGGCTGCCATTCAAAATAAAAACGTGGAAGCAGCTCCCGGAAAATTCGGTGAGAGCAGCAAGAATGCCTTTGAATATGTGATCAAATACAAAGGAAAACTGAACCAGCCTAAAGACTACGAAAATATGGTCATCCGCTCTAATGCAGATGGTTCTATATTGAGACTTAAGGATGTGGCTAGAGTGGAATTCGGTGCTTATACTTATGGAAGTTTAACTCGTATCAATGGCAAGCCTGGTATCGATGTCGGCATTTTACAGCTGGCAGGATCGAATGCAAATGAAATCCAGATCAAAATCCAGGAGTTCATGAAAAAGGCAGAAAAAGATTTCCCTAAAGGAGTGAAATACGATGTGCTTTACAGCACTAAAGTTTCTCTGGATCAATCTATCGATCAGGTAAAACATACCCTGATTGAAGCATTTATCCTGGTATTTATTGTCGTATTTATTTTCCTTCAGGATTTCCGTTCTACCTTAATTCCGGCCATTGCAGTGCCGGTAGCGATTATCGGAACATTCTTCTTTATGCAGTTGTTCGGTTTCTCTATCAACCTGCTCACTTTATTCGCACTGGTTCTGGCCATCGGTATCGTAGTGGATGATGCCATTGTGGTTGTGGAAGCGGTGCATGCCAAAATGGAACACCACAATCTGCCACCAAAAGCAGCTACTGCTTCTGCGATGCAGGAAATTACAGGGGCCATCATTTCGATCACCCTGGTCATGTCGGCGGTATTCCTTCCGGTAGGTTTTATGGAAGGCTCAACAGGTGTTTTCTACAGACAATTTGCCTTTACACTGGCCATCGCCATCGTGATCTCTGCAGTAAACGCCCTGACTTTAAGTCCGGCGCTATGTGCATTGTTCCTTAAAAATCCGCATGAGCATCAAAATGAAAACGCAAAGAAAACATTTAAAGAGCGTTTCTTCATTGGCTTCAATACTGGTTTTAACAGCTTAACCAATAAATACATTGGCAGTCTGAGATTCCTGATCCGTTTTAAATGGGTGGGTATCGCTGGATTGATCCTCATTACCCTTTCTACCATCTGGATGGTAAAGAAAACACCTACAGGATTTATTCCTTCGGAAGATCAGGGATTTATTGCCATCGCTTTGTCTATGCCGGCTGGTGCCTCTCTCGAGCGTACTACAGAAGCCCTGAAAGAAGCGGAGAAAATATTAATGCCCCTAGAATCTAACCGTTTGTTAAACGTACTTTCAGGTTTTAACATCATGACACAAAGTACCAGCCCTTCGGCCGGAGTTGCATTTGTGCTCCTGAAACCTACTGAAGAACGTGGTAAATTAAAAGGAATCAATGACATCATGAACGACATCAGGGGTAAATTGTCTACTATAAAAGGAGCCAGCTTCTTCGTCTTTACTTTCCCTACCGTTCCGGGTTTCAGTAATGTGGATGGTCTGGACCTGGTACTACAGGATAAAAGTGGTGGCAAGCTCGATAAATTCAGTGGGATCGCTTATAATTTCATTGGAGAACTGATGAAACGTAAAGAGATTGCAGTAGCCTTTACAACCTTCAAAGCTGATTACCCTCAGTTGGAACTGAAGATAGATGATGAAAAAGCAGAGCAGCTGGGCATCAACACCAAAGATATCCTGCAGACCATGCAGGCCTATTTCGGAAGTGCACAGGCCTCAGATTTCAACCGCTTTGGTAAATACTACAGGGTAATGGTTCAGGCCGATGTGGCTAACCGTTCAGAAGCTTCAGCAATGGATGCGGTATATGTTAAAAACAAACAGGGCGAAATGGTTCCGATCAATACGGTAGCGACCTTATCAAGGGTTTACGGTGCGGAAACGGCTTCCAGATACAACTTGTTTAACTCTATTGGGGTAAATGCAATTGCAAAACCAGGATACAGTTCAGGTGATGCCATTAAAGCGGTAGAGGAAGTTGCACAGAAACACCTGCCTTCAGGTTATTCATTCGAGTTTTCCGGTCTGACAAAAGAAGAGATTTCTTCAGGCGGACAGTCAACGGTGATCTTTATCCTGTGTCTGGTATTTGTTTACTTCCTGTTATCTGCTCAGTATGAAAGTTATATCCTGCCTTTAGCGGTAGTGCTATCTATCCCTGCAGGTGTATTCGGGGTGTTCGTAGCCATCGGATTAACTGGTATCGAAAACAACATTTATGTTCAGGTGGCATTAGTGATGCTGATCGGCTTACTCGCTAAAAATGCAATTCTGATTGTAGAATATGCGGTACAGCGAAGAAAAGCAGGAAAAACATTGATCGCCGCTGCCTTGGAAGCTGCGAAACTGCGTTTACGTCCGATCATCATGACCTCACTGGCCTTTATCGTAGGATTAATCCCAATGATGAGCGCAACAGGGCCATCAGCCCTGGGTAACCACTCTATCAGTATTGGTGCAGCAGGAGGGATGATCTCCGGAGTAGTGCTTGGCCTGTTTATTATCCCGGTATTGTTTGTGATCTTCCAATACCTGCAGGAAAAAGTAAGTGGCAAACCACCGGTAGCAGAAGAGATTGGTCATGGGGTAACGGTAAATCCGGAAGCCAACATCATTTATTCCTAATTGATTAAAATAGATATATACTAATGAAAACATATATAAATAAACTTGCCCCGATTGTAATACTCGCATTACTTGCAGGATGTAAAGTTTCAAAAGATGTGGTAATCCCTAAAGCTAGCATTCCTGAAAATTTCAGGAATGCTGCATCAGCAGATTCGACCAGTATTGCGGCACTTAGCCTGAAACAGTTTTTTACAGATGCGACGCTTCAAAACTTGCTGGACACTGCTTTAATCAGAAATTACGACCTGCAAATTGCTTTGAAAAATATGGAAGCTGCCGATGTGTTGTTTAAACAGTCGAAATTGGGAAACCTTCCGGAACTGAACCTCAACATTACGGCAAATTCAAACCGCCCTTCAGATAACAGTCTCAATGGATTGAGTGCAGGTCAGTTTTTAAAAACGAAACACGTTGAAGACTACAATGCAAACCTGGCACTTAGCTGGGAAGCAGATATATGGGGCAAAATCAGAAGCCAGAAACAGGCTGCATTGGCCACCTATCTGCAAACTGCAGAAGCTAAAAAAGCAGTGCAGACACGCTTAATCTCAAATGTGGCTCAGGGATATTACCGCCTCCTGATGATGGATGAGCAAATGGCCGTTGCCAAAAGAAACCTGGCTTTAAGTGACAGTACCCTGAGGATCATTCACATGCAGTTTGATGCCGGACAGGTAACTTCCTTAGCCATTCAGCAGGCGGAAGCACAACAACTGGTTGCTGCCCAGCTGATCCCTGAACTGGAACAAAACATCAGCATCCAGGAAAATGCCCTGAGCATTCTGGCAGGTCAGCTTCCGGGAGCACTGGCCAGAACCGCCAGCTTAAATAAAATCAGTTTTCCGGAACAACTTTCAGCCGGTTTCCCCTCAGCAATGGTCAGCAGAAGACCAGATGTGAAAAGTGCAGAATTGTCTTTGAACATTTCCAATGCCCAGGTAGGGATCGCGAAAGCCGGTTTGTATCCTTCACTGAGCATCACGGCCAGTGGAGGTCTGAACGCTTTCAAAGCAAGCAACTGGTTCAACATCCCGGCTTCCTTGTTTGGAACGGTAGCAGGGGGGATCACCCAACCGATTTTTCAGCGCAGACAATTGAGAACACAATATGAAACCGCAAAGATTAACCGTGAAAAAACCGTAATTCAATTCAGACAATCGGTATTAAATGCGGTAGGTGAAGTTTCTGATGAACTTGTTAAAATTGAGAAGCTTAAACAACAATACTCCATTGCACAAAATAGGGTGAGCACCTTACAGCAGGCGGTAAAAAATGCCAACCTATTGTTTAAAAACGGAATGGCCAATTACCTGGAAGTAATCACGGCTCAAAGCAATTCTCTGCAAAGTGAATTGGAACTGGCTACGATAAAAACAGCCCAACTCAACGCTTCAGTAGAGCTTTATCGCGCTCTGGGGGGTGGCTTTTAGCCCAAACCGCGATTAATTTGTAAATTTTACATCGCGATATGATAAAACTAAAGTTTTAATTATTTAACATTGGCCTTTATATGATCTTTTATAAAGGCCGTGTTATTTAATAGACCCAAAGGTTATACCGAATCAGAATTGCTGGATGAAATTGCAGGGGGCAATGAATCTGCATTTAACCTGTTATACGAAAAGTATGCAGGTAAGGTATATACTATGGGCATCAAATACCTCAAATCCCCCTTCCTTGCTCAGGATGCCGTACAGGAAATCTTTGTGAAGGTATGGAACAACAGGGCGCAATTGCCTCAGCTGAACAGTTTTCCTGCCTGGTTGACGACCATTTCCAGAAACCAGCTCATCAATGAGCTTCAAAAACAGATTCCAATGGAAACCCTGGAAACCTTTCATCCGGATGAAACAGATGTAGCTGGCCCCTCCGCAGGTAATGATGTGGATTTCCGCGAGCTGGAACAACTGATCCGAAAAGGCATCGAAAGCCTTCCACCGCGTCAGCAGCAGATCTATAAACTCAGCCGGGAAGAAGGATTAAGCCATAAACAGATCTCGGAACAACTCAGCATTTCCTATGATGTGGTCAGGGAACACATGAGCAAGGCCCTTAAGAATCTCCGGATATTTTTGGAAAGCAATTACCGCTATATGCTATTGATATGGCTGTTTTCCAGAAATAATTAAAAAAAATAAAAAGGCACCCCCACAACTTTTCTTTTTAACTGTCTATATTATTGTAATGACACCAGAAACATTTAAATCACTTTTAGCAGGTCACCATTCCGGTACCCTGACTGCACAGGAAAAGCAACAGCTTCTATCGCTATTGCATGACCCGCAGTACCAGGAAGAGCTGCAAGGTCTCTTTACAGAAGATTTATCTGATGAGGATTTTCAGGTTACGGCCAGAAAAGAAGAATTGGATATGGTTTATGAGCGTATAAAATTGCAAACCACGGTTCAGGAGCCAAAGGTAATTTCTCTGCGTCCGCTAAGATGGGCAGCAGCAGCTGTTGTGCTGATTTCGGTAACCGTTGGTGCGTATTACCTGAACTCAAAATACAATAAGGAAGTCCTTCCGTTGGAATTTGCCGGTCAGAAAGGAGAGTACATTAAACCTGGAGGCAACAAAGCAATACTGACTTTATCCGATGGTTCTCATATTGCTCTGGACGATGTGGCCAATGGTGAAATTGCAAAAGAATCAGGTGTTCAGATTACAAAAACTGCAGACGGGAGATTACTTTATGCTGCCCGTCCGGGATTGAGCCATGTAAAAGTCGGATACAATAGCATTGCCACGCCAAAAGGGGGGCAATACCGCATTGCACTTCCGGATGGAACCATGGTTTGGCTAAACGCCGCTTCATCTCTGAAATATCCATCCGCATTTGTGGGTAAAGAAAGAAAAGTTGAACTCAGCGGAGAAGCTTATTTTGAAGTGACAAAAAATAAAGCCATGCCTTTTATGGTAAAAACCAGGCAGCAGGAAGTGGAGGTATTGGGAACTCACTTCAATATCAATGCGTATGATGATGAACACGGCGTGAAAACAACGCTGATTGAAGGAAGTGTAAAAGTGAAACTCCCTTCCAATAAATCAGTACTGCTTAAACCTGGAGAACAAGCTGAAGTCTTAGCAGATATAAAGGTGAGCCCGGTGGATGCCAATGCCGTTATAGATTGGAAACAAGGCTTGTTTTGGTTTAATGATGAAAGTATTTTCAGCATCATGCGTCAGTTTTCAAGATGGTATAATATTGAAGTAGAATATAGGGGAGATGTGAGCAATATCCGTTTCGGCGGGCAGGTATCGAGGATGAAAAATTTATCTCAGGTCCTCCGGATTATGGAGCTCACAAGATCCGTAGAGTTCAAAGTGGTAGGAAACAAAATTATCGTGATGCCGTATACTTCAAAAAATGAAAGACAAGACTAATAATTTATAAAGAGTACCAACCTGTATGTCGGCTTTAAGCACTTCATTAGTAATTAAAGATAACCACGATATATATAGTAATACATAAGTTTACATACACATAAAAAAACAACAACATGAAAAACCTATTCTTATTTGCTGTCGGATTACTTTTCAGCATGACCGCCAGCAGCCAGATTTTAAAGCCGGTAAAATGGAGCTATGCAGCAAAAAAAACTTCTAAAACGGAAGCGACGCTATACCTTAAAGCAACAGTAGATGAAGGCTGGCACCTGTATTCCCAGAATATCCCTGATGGCGGTCCGGTAAAAACATCTTTCAAATTCAGTCCGGCAAAAACCTATAAGCTGAGTGGTAAAACTACAGAACCAAAACCGATTGTTAAGTTTGAAAAAGCTTTTGACATGAATGTAGGTTATTTTGAGAACTCAGTAATCTTCCAGCAAAAAATCAAATTGACTGGTGCAAATGCAACAGTTAAAGGCACTTTGGAATATATGGTTTGTGATGATTCTCAATGCCTTCCTCCAGAAACAGTTGAATTTTCTATCCCGGTAAAGTAAGCAGAAAATGACTTTAAATAATTATCAGACGAGCATAAAAATGCTCGTCCTGGGACTACTCATGCTTTTTGGTTCGGTAACTACTGGTTATTCGAGACAGGCAGATACCTCCCTGGCGGACATAGAATTTACTGAAATTAAACCAGATAGCGGCACTAAAGATAGTGTTACAGCTACAGTAGTAACCAAGGCAAAAGACAGCGCTGCTGCCCCTGTTGCGGATGCGGATAAAGCCCTGCTCAAAAAGGAAGAAAAGCAGAGTCTGACCGGAATTTTTATTGCGGGCTTCATTGGCGGTCTTGCCGCACTATTGATGCCTTGTATCTTTCCCATGCTCCCCTTAACGGTTAGCTTTTTTACTAAAGGAAGTCAGACTAAAGGGAAAGCAGTCAGCAGGGCCATGTTTTACGGCTTCTCTATCATCGTGATCTATGTGGTTTTAGGATTACTGGTGACCGTACTCTTCGGTGCTGATGCCCTGAACAGTTTGTCGACCAATGGAATTTTCAACTTCCTGTTCTTTATTTTGCTGTTGATCTTTGCCATATCTTTTCTGGGCGCATTTGAAATTACCCTGCCATCTTCCTGGGTAAATAAAATGGATGCCAATTCTGATAAAGGCGGACTGGCAGGATTATTCTTTATGGCGGGTACACTTGCCCTGGTTTCCTTTTCCTGCACCGGTCCGATTATCGGAACTTTACTGGTTCAGGCGGCAACGAGTGGCGCATTATTAGGACCGGCAATCGGTATGTTCGGTTTTTCTTTTGCCCTGGCTATTCCTTTTGCGTTGTTTGCGATGTTCCCATCCTGGTTAAGTGCATTACCTAAATCGGGCGGCTGGTTAAACAGTGTAAAGGTAGTACTGGGCTTCCTGGAATTGGCACTGGCGATGAAATTTTTAAGCAACGTAGACCTTGCATACCATTGGAACTGGTTCGACAGAGAAGTCTTTCTGGTACTTTGGATTGTCATCTTCGGACTGATGGGAATATACCTGCTGGGGAAACTTAAATTCTCCCACGACAGCCCGGTTAATTTTATTTCTGTTCCCAGGTTGCTGATCGCTATCATCGTATTGTCTTTCACCGTTTACATGATTCCAGGGTTGTGGGGAGCACCATTGAGATCAGTATCTGCATTTCTGCCTCCTCAGGCTACTCAGGATTTTGACTTATATACTGCCACATTAACCGGCAACTCTTCCGGTCCTGCGGAAAAACACAAGGAGGGGCCTCATAAATATGCAGACATCTTCCATGCGCCCTTAAACCTGAACGTATTCTTCGATTATGAGGAAGGAATGGCTTATGCCAAAGAGGTGAATAAGCCGGTGATGATCGATTTTACCGGTCATGCCTGTGTGAACTGCAGAAAAATGGAAGCGAATGTATGGCCGGATAAATCCGTATTCAGTAAACTCAATAACGATTATGTAATCATTCAGTTATATGTTGACGATAAGACTGAGCTGGCGGAGAAGGAAAAGTTTAAATCAAAATTCAGCGGTAAAGCAATCAACACTATTGGAAATAAATGGAGTGATTTCCAGGCAGCGAGATTCAATTCGAATTCGCAACCGTTTTATGTTCTGCTTGGGCATGACGGCCAGCTGCTGAGCCCACCTACAGGTGCAAATTACAATGCAGAGGAATACCTTGAATTCCTCAATAATGGCTTAAAAACTTTTCATAAATAACTGAAAAGTCTAGGTTAATAGTTAATTAGTAAAAACGATGGTCAGTGGATGCTCGCCATCGTTTTAAAATATCATCCAACAGGTAAACACCATAAATAACCTGTTCCGGTATAAAGGAAAAATATATCTAAAACCAATTTATAACTAATGAAAAGAATAAGTTTGATCACACTGGTGCTTTTAGTCGCCGGTTTTCAGGGTTTTACTCAACGAAATCCAAAGAAAAATGCAGCTCCGGCACAAGGCCCGGCTGCAAACCCGAATGCGGTTAACCGTCCGCCTGCAGGAAACGGACCTAAGCCTTATGCAGAAGTGATCACTGCTAAAGCAAAAACAGACAAAGGACTGTTTAAAGTACATAACGTAGAAGACCGTTACTTCTTCGAAATCCCGGATTCACTATTAAACAGAGATATCCTGATCGTCAACAGGATCAGTAAAGCTGCCGCCGGCAACCGTTCTCAGATGATGGGTTATGGGGGCGACCAGATTGGCGACAATGTGATCTCCTTTCAAAAAGGACCTGCAAACAAATTATTTATAAAAAGCATTTCTTATGGCGAACGTTCTCAGGATACCACTGCTCAGGGATTGTATAAATCAGTAATGAACTCCAATGTTCAGCCACTGGTGGCTTCATTTGACATCAAAGCACTGGCTAAAGACTCCGTTTCAGGAGCTAAAGGTGTCGTGATTGATGTAACTGAATACATGAATAGCGACAATGAGATTTTCTTTTTTGATCCGCAGGTAAAAAAAGCATTGTCTTTAGGTGGGATGATGGCCGACAGGAGTTATATCAAAGAAATCAAAGCCTATCCACTCAACATTGAGATCCGTACTTTGAAAACTTATTCCAAATCGGCCCCTCAGATGCCAGGTGGAATGCCTTCCGCAGGAAGTGCTACACCAGCGACTTATGAACTGAACAGTTCTATGGTCCTGCTGCCTTCCTCACAGATGAAAGCCCGGTATTTTGACCCCCGTGTAGGTTATTTCGCAACCGGATTTGTAGACTTTGACTCGAACCCGCAGGGAGTAAAGAACCTTTCCCTGATCACGAGATGGAGATTAGAGCCTAAAAACGAGGATGTAGAGAAATACAAAAGAGGGGAACTGGTAGAGCCTAAAAAACAAATCATTTATTACATCGACCCTGCGACCCCTAAAAAATGGGTGCCTTATCTGATTCAAGGCGTAAACGACTGGCAGATTGCTTTTGAGAAAGCAGGATTTAAAAATGCTATTGTAGCCAAAGAAGCACCGGCAGATCCTGCATGGAGCCTGGAAGATGCCAGACATAACGTAATTGTGTACAAACCATCAGATATTCCTAATGCAAGCGGACCACATGTACATGATCCACGTACCGGTGAAATTCTGGAAACTCATGTTAACTGGTATCATAATGTAATGCTGATCCTCAGGAACTGGTACCTGATTCAGGCGGCCGCGGTAGACCCTGCAGCCAGAAAAATGACTTTTGATGATAAGCTGATGGGAGAACTGATCCGTTTTGTCTCTTCACATGAAATCGGTCATACCCTTGGACTTCGGCATAACTTTGGCTCCTCAGCTACCGTACCTGTAGAGAAATTAAGGAACAAACAATGGGTGGAGAAAAATGGACATACACCTTCAATTATGGATTATGCCCGTTTCAATTATGTCGCTCAACCAGAAGACAACATCAGCTCTAAAGGAATTTTCCCAAGAATCGGAGATTACGATTTATGGGCAATAGAATGGGGTTATAAATGGATGCCTGAATTCAAAGGCCCTCAGGAGGAACTGGCCAGCTCTAACCAATCCATTATCAAGCGGACTTCTTCAGACAAACGCCTTGTTTTTGGAACAGAGAGCGATTCCAATGATCCGCGCAACCAAAGCGAAGACCTCGGCGACAATGCGATGCTGGCTTCTTCTTATGGAATCAAAAACCTGAAACGCATTTTGCCCAATCTCCTGACCTGGAGTAAAGAGCCTAATGAAGGTTATCAGAATGCGAAAACCTTATATTCTGAGTTGGTTGGGCAATATGGCCGCTATATGGGACATGTGGTTAAAAATATAGGAGGGATCTATTCCACTCCAAAAGCGGTAGAAGAAAGTGGTGCTTCTTTTGTTGCAGTTCCATATGCCACGCAAAAGGAAGCAATGACCTTTTTAAATACACAGTTATTTACCAGCCCAACCTGGTTAATTAATAAAGAATTGATTGAACGTACAGGAGTTAACCCTGTTGACGTTTTTCAGGGGATTCAGAAAAGCACATTAAACAGGCTGCTGAATGCCGGTAATATTGGCAAACTAATCAATGCAGAGGTAATGAGTGGTGCCAAAGCCTATACCGCAGAGAATATGTTTGCCGACCTTAAAAGCGGAATCTGGTCTGAGCTATACAGCCATAAAAACATCGACGTATACAGAAGAAACCTTCAGAAAGCTTATGTTGACAACCTGAGCAAGCTCCTGGTAGCGCCGGCAGCAAGTCCCGGAGCTTTCCCTGGAATGAGGTCAGCTGACCCAACCAGTACAGATGTATCCAGCATTGGCCGCGCACATATGGCTGGCTTAGCTAAAGATATCCGTCTTGCCATACCTGCCGCTACCGGTATGAGTAAATATCATTTACAGGATTTATTGGTGCGCATCAACAACGCGTTGAACCCGAAATCCTAAATTATTTATTATATGGCATTCAAAAGGGCCATCTTTGATTTAGTGTAAAAACTAAGTCAGAGATGGCCCTTTTTAAATCAGGCTTTTTCCAACGCAGGTTTCAGATGAGTACTGATCGCAATCCTGTTCCAGGAATTAATGGTGATGATTGCCATCAGGATTTCCGACAACTGGATCTCATCAAACAATTCCGCAGCGCGTTGGTAAGTGTCTTCAGATACACCTGTTGGGATTAACGTAACTTCCTCTGTCAATGCCAGAATGGCCTTTTCTTCTTCAGTAAAAAATGAGGTATCTCTCCAGGCACTTAAGGTATAGATACGTTGTTCGGTTTCCCCGTATTTCCTGGCATCTCTGGTATGCATATCCAGACAAAAAGCACACCCGTTTATTTGTGAAGCCCTGATTTTGATCAGTTCTTTATGAGTTTTACTAAGGGAACTTTCATTTAAAAAATTCTCCAGTGCATACATGGCCTGATAGGCTTTAGAGTTTACCTTTTGAATATTGATTCTATCTTTCATTTTGCTGATGTTTAAATTTCTATTCAAATGTCAGCATAAAATGGCTCGAAAAAACTTAACCTGGATTAAGAAATCTTTTTGACTTTCCTCGCCCTGATTTTACTCAGAAACTCCGGGGTAAAGCCAAGATAGGAAGCAAGCATGTATTGCGGTACCCTCTGGACGAATTCGGGAAAAGCGGTACTAAACAGGTGATACTGGGCTTCCCTGGACATCGTATAATTGATTTTTGTACGCACCTGACTGGCCGCATAGGCACGTTGCAGGATCAGACGGAAATACCTTTCCAGTTTAGGTACCAGCTCAAAAAGACTATCCTGTATTTCTTTATCAAAGGCAATCACTTCAGATGCTTCGACAGCCTGAATCTGAAACTCAGAAGGAACTTTATTCTCCAGACTGTTGTAATCACTGATCCACCAGTTCTCAATCGCAAACTGAGTCGTCTGTTCTGCTCCTTTATCATTGAAAAAGTATAACCTCAGACAGCCTTTCACGATGAAATAACTGGAGCGGCAAATCTTCCCCTGACTTAAAACAATCTCTTTCTTTTTCAGTTGCAGGTATTTCAGCTTTTGAGCGATGAGGGCTTCTTCGTTCTGATCTAAAGAAACATACCTGCTGATGTGCTGTAGAAGTGGGCTATACATGAATCGAATTTCAGAGCAAGATACGACTAAATACTCATCATAGTCGTATCCGGCAACCTTTCATCGCTCAGTCTGCTGGTATCATTGGCTGCATATAGTGCCGCAACATGTTCATTCAGATATCTTGAAGTATAATAATGATCGGTCACATTGATAAACAAAACCGTACCACCTTCAATGGTGTTAATTACGGTATTTGCCAATTCCGGTGCTACTGCCGGGCATCCCTGACTGCGGCCAAGCCTTCCCAGGGCATTAATCGTTCCCTGACTCACATAATCTGCTCCGTGAACCACGATAGACCTTCTGCGGGCATTTGAATTGAAACCTTCATCCATTCCGTCCAGACGTAAAGACTTTCCATGCTGCCCCCTATAAACCTCTGCTGTTAAGTAAAATCCAATACTGCTTTGAAAGGATTCATTCAGGTTGGAAAAGCGGGTTGCTTTATCGCTTCCACTTCGCTGTCCATGAGCCACCCAGGTATTGAGTAACAGCTTCTTTTTGTCCAGATCAATAATCCAGAGACGCTTGCTTGTACTGCTCAGGTCGAAATCTGCAATTGTCAGAATCGACTTGTCCGCAGACACCTGTCCTGACTTCTTAAGGTTATAAAATCCGGTAATGGCTTTTTCAAAAACTAATGGGGTTAATCCGCTTTCAGCAAGATGTGCCGAACGGTAAATATCGCTGACGTGCCTGTTGTACAAACTGTCTTCAGTTGGAATAATAACTGATTTAGTTGGGGGAGTTACCGGCTCCCGGCTCATCATGGTGAAGGCAACTGTCATCGTAATAAATCCTGCTCCACCAAAAAGGTATTTCATCATAGAATCGGGTTTTAGTTATTAAGTACTTTTCTCCAATAGGCTTTACGTTTAAACGCTAAAATATTGATTAATTGATGTTTATGTATAAATTTACCATGCTATTACTTTCTCATGACTGAACTATCTTAATAGGATATAAACGTCATGTCAAATTATCCCCGATGATGTTCTTCTTAAGAATTATGATGTTTTTTTTCCTGGGTCATCCTCAAAGAAAATTTTGTTTCATCTTTTGTTTCTATAAAAGACTGAAAGTAGGACAAAAGGTTTAATACCGTGGTTTATTTCGCGTAATAGATCGGCTTGTTTACGTAATAGATTTTGTTCCGGCTCTAATCAGCAGGAAATTGTACATATGAAAATAACCATCCATCCAGTCGTTCTCCTTAGGATTCCGGCGTTCTCCATCAACGATCAGTTAGCTGAAGTATGGGAAGAGCTAAAATTAGCTATCCGCTTTTCTTCCAGTTCATTTTATGAAAAAATTAAAGACATCGAAGCCCATGAACTTGCTTCCTTAGACTTTAAAGTCCAGTTTACCATATGGAAGTATTTCAACCGCTCCAGATACCGGGGTACACCGTATGGCAGCTTTGCAGGATTTGCAGTTGCAGAACTCATGGACCAGGCAAGAGAAGTTGTCTTTTCCGCATCGCAGCATTTGCACTGTTTTAAAGACTGGTCGTACCGGAACGACCTGCAAGCATCAGACGAAGAGCTAACCTCGCCAGATCGCTTCTATTTCTCAAATTCAAGCACGTATTCGACCTCCAGGAACATCAGGTTCATTGCACTTCAGGATCAGGTATTCGAATTGGCTGAAATTGAGAAAAGTGCCTTCATCACCGGATTGCTGGAATACTGCAGCAAAAAGGTGAAATACACAGAACTGCTCGCCTTCGCGGCAGGCAAAGAAGTAGCAGAAAGCGTGCTGACAGGCATTCTTAAAGCCATGCTCGATTTACAACTGCTGTTTACCGACCTTCATCCCAATATCATTGGGCCGGATTACTTTAACAGAACCACCCAGCCGCTTTCCGAAACGGAAGAACAATACCTGATTGCCGAGAGAAAAGTACTTTCAGGTGGAGTCAATAAGACTGCCTTAAAGCATCTGCCAGCTTGTATTGATTATTTAATAAAGAACGCTACTGCAACAGAACATCAAGGGCTTAAAAGTTTCAAACAAGCCTTTCAGAAAAGATTTGACATTCAGGAATTACCATTGATGACCGTACTGGACCCTGAGCTGGGTATTGGTTACGGCGACCTTGTCCGGTCTGACCGGGAAGATTTAGCCAATGAACTGAGCGAAAAAAATAATCCATCTGAAGTTGCAGGAACCCGTCTGGGTGAATTTACCCGCTTATTGCTTAAGGAAATGCTTCGTACTGCATCGGATAAAGCAGCAGTGATACAGCTGGAGTCATTTGATGATAAGCAACTGATTAAAAATGAGATCAGGCCAGCCAACAGCTTCAGTACTTTAGCCAGATTTGCGGGAGACCTCGTGGTTCTGGAGCAAATAGGCGGCTGTACCGCCAATGCTTTAGCTGGTAGATTTACGCTGGGCAGCGAAGCGGTGACCTCACATTGCAGAGGAATTGCCGCTGCAGAATCAGCTGCAAATCCAGACGTCATCTTCTTTGATCTGGGTTATATGGCAGAAGGGAAAGTCGACAACATCAACAGGAGAAAGCAGATCTACACGCATGAAGTTGCCATTCTGAATTACTCCTGCTGTGATCAGGTCATTCCTTTAAACGACCTGATGGTTACCGTTAAAAATAGGGAAATCATTCTGTTTTCGGCTCATTATGGCAGGAGAGTGGTTCCAAGGCTGGCTTCAGCTTATAATTACAGCAGATCGGATCTCGCGGTTTATAGGTTTTTATGCGATTTACAACATCAGCAGATCCAGTCGCAAGTCTCATTTGATATTCAAAGTCGTTTGCCGGGCTTGGATTTCTACCCAAGAGTACAGTATAAAAACCTGGTTTTGTCTACCGCGAAATGGAGGATCAGGTCAACAGATTCCCACCGGAAATCCATTGCTGATCTGCTGAATGAAATGGGGGTGACCCGCTACTTTTCCGCAGGGAGCGGGGATCAGACGCTGTGCTTTGATAAAGAGAACGAAACGGATTTATTATGCTTTAAACACTACCTGAATCAATACAACGATTTCGTTATAACCGAAGTTATTATAGATGATTGTCAAGCATTTAAAGACATCAACATGAAGAATTATTTTACACAAATACTGATCACGCTAAATCACAACGAACAACTGTACCGGAATCATATTCCACAAAAAAACAACAGTAATAAACCCATTCAAAGAGTGATTGTGCCTGGTAAAGATTGGCTGTATTTTGAGATTTATTGTCATGAAGAACGGACCGATGTTTTGCTTGCCGGAACACTTGCTGAATTTATTAAACGATATTCCTCAAAATTCAAAACCTGGTTTTTCATCCGGTATAATGATCCCGCTCCACACCTCAGGTTAAGGCTGCAGTTAAGCGATGCTTCCGATGGATATCTATACATCTCACAGCTAATGGAGATGCTGTCTGAAGACTTATCAGACGGAATCATCAGTGACATCCAGTTGAAAACCTATCAGCGGGAAACGGAACGTTACGGCCTAAGCCAGATAGAGCTGACCGAAGGCCATTTTAAAGTTGATAGTGAGTATGCCTTAACCTGGATAAAAAGTGCCGCTGCGCCGTCAGATAAATACGCCAGCTGTGTGGTCTTAATGAAAGCTGTATTGAGCAGGCTCGAACCAGATCCAAAAGCCCGGCAACTGTTTATTCGTGAAATCCAGCGCTTTTTTGAAAAAGAACACCACATGGAAAGTGCGGAATTCAAAAAGGTAAACCGGGAATGGAGTCTTTTTGCAGCAGAATATCCAGGCAGTCGCCTCGATCATATGTCCCGCCAGTTGCCGGTTGACCTGTTGGGTTCCTTTCTGGACACCCTGGCCGAAAGCAGCGATGAAAATAGAAAATCCCTGTTCTGCAGTCTTTTTCATATGCACATCAACAGGCTGTTTGCCAGCAGCCAAAGGGCCCATGAAACCATCATCTACAGCTTCCTGTACAAACAATTACAGTCCGAAAAGCAAAACCTAAGCGTGATGAAGCTCGATTACTAATTGTGCATGAAAATATTGATCCTCAGTAACGAAAGTATCCAGACGGGCATTTTTGCCGTAAGCAGATTTCAACCGCTTTCTGACGTTACTGAGGCCTATATGGTGACTGGTATGCGCCTGATGTAAAGAAACCCGGTTTCTGGTAACTATATTCAATACTCCTTCAGAAAAACTCAATTCAATGGTAGCCGGGCAGTCTTTCTGTCCGAGCTCACCATGTTTAAACATATTTTCGGCCAGGGTCATGACCAGCAACGGAATAACCTGAATCCGCTCCAGCTCTTCTTCATCGTACTTAAGAGCAATGTTTAAACCATGGTTTGCTTTAATCTGATGAAGTTTAATCAGGTTTTCGACCTGTTCTAATTCTTCAATCAATGCTGACTGCGCATGATCCTTCACCTCTTCAATAGAATACCTCATAATTTCTGACAAAGCCATAATGGCTTCTGCAGCCTCAGGAGCAGTCTTCCGGGTATTGGTGTAAATAAAATTTAAGGTATTAAAAAGGAAATGCGGATTAATCTGTGCTTTAAGATGTGCATGTTGAGATTTAATCAGATCGGCATAAATCCTTTGATTTTCAATGATGACCATTAAACGTTCTTTTTCCTTTTCTTCCGCACGTTTTCTTTCCTTGAAATAATTGAGAATATAATAATATCCCGTGGCAAACAAGATAAAATAGACCGCGCGGTAAGCCACATTGGTGTGTGCCCGAAAGGTAAACTGCACGGGTTCAATCAAGGTTAATACCCCGTTTTTATTCAGAAAATCGGCAGTATGGAGTACGATCGGGATATAAACCAGGACCTCTATGCTAATGAAAAGTGGCAACCTCCATATGGCCTGCATGGTTTTCATTTTCGCTGCCGGCATGACTACCTGAGCATGAAAATAAAACAGTAAAATGTTAAACAGATAAAAAAGGGCATAATTTCCTAAGGTCGCAAAAGCGCCGCGGATAACGCCCATGATCACGACTTCGTAGAAAATGAAGATGAACCAGCCTAGAAAATGGATCCTGTAGCGGTACAAAAAGTCTCGTAAATTATCGGATATGAATTTCATTTCGTGTAAAAGAAGTCGGCGTTAACGTAATACTTTTCATCGGGCCTGTTATCCTGCCTAATTTTCAAAAAAAAACAACATAACATGAAAAAGGAAACAGCAATCAATTTAAAGAAAAGTACATTATTTGTGTTTAAGTCAAAAAAAGGTAAAACAGCTTTTTTTACTGATATTTTAAAAACGTATACTGATCCGACCAATACCAGTGCGACTTCGCATACCTCTGGATTTGCCGGACATGGAGTGCAATAGTGATGCCTTTCGCAATGAAATCTAATCGGATACATTCCGTTTGGATTTCATTGTCTTTTCTCCCAGAAAAACCAAAAATTGCTTCTTGTAAGTTGTCCCCAATGGCACTTCCATTTTATTACTCAGAATAATCGTGAAGCCTTCCACCTTAGTGATGTAATTCATAGAAACGATGAAAGATCTTTGTACCCTCACAAAGTTCTGGTTATCCTGCAGCTTCGACTCCAGCTCCTTCATGGTCAGATAGGCCACATGCGTCTCATGAACAGTATGTATTTTCACATAATTGTTTAAGCCCTCAATCATGATGATGTCCCTGATATTGATTTTTGTATATTTCTGAACCTGATCGGTTTTTATGAAAAAGAAGTCATCTGCTGCAACTGCACTTTTAACAGCATTCTCTGAATTCAGTAGTCTTTTGATCATCAGGGCAAATTTGCTCATGGAAATTGGTTTCAGCAAATACTCGTTGGCCTGCACGCCAAACGCCTCATAAGCGTATTTCGAATGGCCGGTAGTCACTACAAGGTATTTTGTCTTGTCTCTTATGGCAATTGAAAGATCTATTCCTGACATCCCAGGCATATCCATGTCCATGAAAACGATATCGATCTGGTCACTGGCCGTAATTTCCATCAAAGCCTGCAGAGGATTAGTAAAGTACTTTACAAGTTGCAGATTCGGCATGGTATTGATGTAATCTACCAGGAGTTCTACAGCGTGTTTCTCATCGTCAATAATTACGCAGTTTAATTTCTTATCCATTGATCTCCTCCTATAATTGGAATAATATTAATAAATCTAACCTAAAAATATTCACAACGCAAAACAGGTCCTTGGCGTAATACTTTTTATTATTTCACGAAATTTATTAAGAATGTGTAAAGTTAAATCAAATTCAGGGATAAAACTATAATTTTCTGTGCCCACAGGTATGATTTCTTGCGTTTGAACAAAGTTATGAAGGGTTTTAACGGATTTTTAAAGTTGTTTTTTCATTCACCATGCAGGAAGCATTATTCACCACGTGAAACCCTTCATTGGCGTAAAAGAATTGGCGATATGACCGATCTTATCTACTTTTATGACATCCCCCCTATAAACGAAAATTCCTGATGCATGGAGGTGCATCGGGGATTTTTACTTAGATAGTGTGGCGATTGGGACTCATTCTACAAAAAACATGTCGCGTTCTCATATAGTTTGTTAATTCAAAAGGGGAGTATTCCCCTTTGTTTAATGAACAGCCTGTTTTTTCACAATTCATTTCATTTTTTTTTCTTAAACCTGCTGAACCATGAAGGCGGGCCACCAAATCAGGACCAACATTCGTTCGGGCCTTCTGATTGATGTTTAATTATTTTTTTCCCCGGCGTAGGGGTAAGCTTCCTTCTGGTTGTCCTACTCACAAATAAAGAAATTAAACAGATCAAATTATTTAAAAGAACAACAAAATGAAAACAATCAAGTATCTATTAGTGGTTACAGCAGGTATTTTCGGTATGAACTCAGTTAAAGCACAGGCACCGGATCTGACCTTTGGAATAAAAGCAGGCGCAAACTTTGCGAACCTTCATTCCGACCTTAAGGAGCTTTCTAAAGAAAAAGGGAAGATGGGATACACTATAGGCGCATTTGCCAGAATAGGAAATCAGCTTTATTTCCAGCCTGAGATTAATTATACCGCTTTTAAAAGTGAATACAATTATGGCTCGGAAACTTATCGCCCTAAGTTCAAGCAAATGAACGTTCCATTGATGGTTGGTTATAAGCTCATCAATACTGAAGCCTTTAACCTAAGGGTGTCTGCAGGTCCCGACTTTAACTATACCCTGAACAAGCCCAATGCACCAACCTCTTTTGATTACAAGAAATTTAACCTGGGAGGGGTGTTTAATGCTGGTGTAGACGTAGGAAACCTGACCATCGATGCCCGTTACAGCAGAGGTTTCACAAAAATCAATAAAGGATTAAACGAAAAAACAGGTATCTACAACCTATCTGTAGGCTTCAAAATTCTATAGTTCCGCTTTTTTAAAAAACCTGAAGGGCCGGTGATCAAATCACCGGCCTTTTTTTATATTTGGATAAATTATTTCAGTATGCAGAGCGAATTATTTCAGATAGAGAACGATATGCCATGGGAAGACCTGGGCAATGGGATTCAAAGACAGGTTTTTGGATATGACAACCGGATTATGCTGGTTAAAGCCAAATTTGAAGCCGGGGCCATCGGTGTATTACACGAGCATCACCATACACAAGTCACTTATGTAGACAGTGGTGTATTTGAAATGACCATCGGCGACGAGAAGAAGATCATCAGAAAAGGGGACGGCTATTATGTACCTCCACATGCCATTCATGGATGCGTTTGTTTAGAGCCGGGAATTCTGATCGATGCGTTCACCCCGCACAGAGAAGATTTTCTGAAAGACTAATTACTCCGTTTTCATGAATTTGTAAAGGTAGGCACAGGCCAGCAGCAGTGCGCTTAAGATCAGCCAAAGGACATTATATCCCTGGTGTTCTGCAATATAAAAACCTGCTGTAGGCCCCACTACCTGAGCCACAGACCAAACCAGCATATAACCGGCGGCATATTGCCCTCTGTTAAATTCGTTTGCCCTGCTCATCACAAAAGTGTTTACAAATGGTAGTGCAAACATTTCGCCTACCGTGAAAAACACGATGCATAGCGTTCCCAGCAACACCGGAGAACCAAATGGAATCATCAGTACCAGGAAAGACGCGGCAATAAACAACACCCCAACGGTAATGAAAAATACAGGTGATTTCTTTCCCTCAATCTTGTGCACCATTACCATTTCAAACAAGGCAATAATTACTCCGTTCAACCCCAGGATCAGACCGATCATAAACTCATCAATCTTCCAGGATTCCTTGAAAAACACCGGAACCACGCGGAACATCAGGAAAAAACAAATGATAAAAATCATACTCAACAAGAGAAACCTGATGAAAAGGCCGTCCTGCCATGGTTTACGCACTACAATGCCTTTCACTTTTTCCTTTATCGTTTTTCGGTAGGCCTTGATTTTTGGCAGGAATATCAGAATGCTTAAACCTGCAAAAATGCTTACCGTTCCATCTACATAAAAAAGTAGCCTGTAGTCATAAGAAGCAATCAGTCCACCCATACTTACCCCAAATGCCCATCCGATATTCGTAGCCAGACGGTTTAAAGAATAAGACCTGGTTTCCAGTCCGGGTTTAGCATAAGCTGCAATCGCCGCGAAATTAGCCGGACGAAATGCCTCTGCAAAAAAACTAATGACCACTGCCAGGATACAAAGCGTATGAAAATGAGTGATACTTGCAAAGAATAGAAAAAATATACCGGCAATCACTGCAGAAAAAATCTGAACAGGCCTGAAGCCAATCATATCCGTCAGTTTTCCACCGGCAGCGGATCCCATAATAGAACCTACTCCAAAAAGAGTGATGATAAACCCGGCATCGGAAGCAGAGCGGTGCAGCGATTGGGTAACATATAAACCCATAAAAGGCACAGCCATATAACCACTCCGGTTAATCAGCATCACAATACTCAGGATCCAGGTTTCACGGCTCAGACCAGAAAAAGACTTCTTATAGTTTCCAGCAACAGTTTGAATGATCGACATCGCTTATTTTACCCCTCCAAAAGCTGCAAAACAAAGATTTTTATGCAATACTTCCACCTGCTTAAATCCTACCTCTTTCAACAGATCAAGCTGATAATTGATGGAACGGGGCGTATCCTCATATTCAATATAATCGAACACCTTCTGACGATACTCCGGACCACCTAGGCTCTCCAGATAGGCGCCATATTGCTGTTGAAAAAGGTCATTCAGCGAAGGGGAGTCATGGGTAATCAGATCCGAAATCCAAAAACAGCCTCCCGGTTTTAGCGATTTATAGAGTTTATGAAACAACTGCTTCCATTCCTCATCTCCTCTAAGGTGGTGAAGTGTTGCCGCAGCCAGAATGATGTCGTACTTTTCATCTTCCAGTTCCAGCTCCCTCATATCCAGCTGGATCAGGCTCACTTTTCCGGTTGTTTCCGCAGTTACCCGTTCCTTTGCTTTTTCCAGCATCGGCATACTCAGGTCATTTAAAGTACAATTCAGTCCAGGGATTTTACTCAGCATCTTCAGCGTATAATTACCTGCACCACATCCGATATCCAGTAATTCCTTTGCATCAGGAACAACATATTTCGCTGCTTCTGTACACAACTCCATAGTTAAAGGAGCATCAAGAGTAGTCAGCTGTCCGGTATCCAGATTGGAAAAACGTTCAACATCCTGATCAAACCTGCTTTCTATTTCCTGATTGGTAGCTTTCGCCGAATAGTCTTTTGTACTCACTCTTGTCAAATTTTTGCCAAGTTAAAAAAATAGAATTGCCATTCCCGCAAAACCTACTAACTTTAAAACGTTCAAACGATAAAAAATGGCAATTAACTTACGAAAAGGCGAAAAAATCAATATTGGTTTATCAAAAATCAGTGTAGGATTGGGATGGGATCCGAATGAAGGAACAGGACATGATTTTGACCTTGATGCCTCCGCATTTATGGTGGATACAAACCGGATGATTCCGGCGGAAGAGTTTTTCGTTTTCTATGGAAATGACAAATCCCCGGATGCGGCCTTATTTCATACAGGCGACGATCCTACAGGCGGAAATAGTGCGACCGGTGATGATGAGATCGTTAAAGTAGACCTTTCTGTGGTCGACGAACGTATTCAGGAAATCTTGTTTGTAGTGACCATTCATGACGCACACATCAGAAGACAAAATTTCGGACAGGTGAGGAGTTCCTATATCAGAATCGTAGACGATATTACAGGAGAGGAAGTCGCAAAATATGAGCTGGATGAAGATTTCTCTATAGAAACAGCTATTGAATTCGGCCGCCTTTATAAAAGAAACGGAAGCTGGAAGTTTGAAGCTTCAGGCAGGGGGTACAAAGAAGACCTGGCGTTTTTTCTGGCCAAATATTATACAGGGGAAATCATTAAATAGTTTTTCCTATCCCGGGATATTTATCGGAAGCACAATGTGGAATGTCGTTCCTTTTTCAGGTTCACTCTGGACCTGAATGCTTCCTCCTAAGTCCTCTATCTGGGTTTTCACCATAAACAATCCCATTCCTTTGCCTTCCACATCAGTGTCGAAACGCTTGTAAAGACCAAAAAGCTGATTCCCGTATTTATCCATATCAATACCCTTTCCATTGTCTTTGAATATCAGGTTTAATAATTTTCCGGTCTGATAAGTTTTAATCATCAGGCAGGGGGGATGGTTTGGTGAACGGTATTTTAAACTATTTAAGATCAGGTTATAAAAAATGCTGTGGATGTAACCACGTACGGTATAGGTTTCACTGACCTCCATATCGTATTCAAAAGTCATCTGCTCTTTTTTCACCAGGTGACTGATACTTTGTTTGATCTCTTCCACCAATATGCGGAGGTCCACGGGCTCTTTAATACTCTCAGGTGCATCTTTTTTCGACTGCAGGATGTAATTAAGGTCTTTAATTACCGTATCCAGGTTCCTTACCGAGGTGCGAAGTCCTTCCAGCAGTTCAGGAGAACCACTTTTATCCAGTCCCATGGAATGCATCAGTTCACTTAACCCGATGATATTAGCAACCGGTGCACGCAAGTTATGAGAAACGACATAGGTAAATTGCTCCAGGTCTTTATTTCTTCTGATCAGTTCTGAAGTAATCTGGTTCTGCTGATCGGCAAGTTTTTTCCTTCGGGTGATGTCTCTTATCGACAGAATGAAACCCCAGTTATTTTGTGCGGCATCATTTATACCGATCCATTTCATCGCGTACCATTTCTCCACATCGTTCTTCTCAGTCACCTTAATTTCGTAAAAGACAGTCTTGCCACTGCGCACTTCTTCTACGATTTTCTCCAGTTTTGACCTTTTCTGTTCTACGAAATAATTGAAAACATGTGTTCCTTCAAAGGGTTTGGGGAAACCTCTGAATTCGGCAATGTCACTGGCTTTCTGGCTATAGGAAACGATTTTCAGCTGATGATCGGTCAGGATATAAGCCGCGTCGGTATGGTCCAGCAGTGTCTGCAGGTTCGCTTCCGATTTTTTCAGGGTCTCATCTGCAATTTTCAGAGAAGTAATGTCACTCACCACCCCGTCAACAGTAATCAATTCCCCGTCAAGAAACGTTGGAACCGCTTTCACTTCGATCCATCTCAATCCTTTATCCTTATGAAGAATCCGGTACTGACTTTTAACCTGTTCTCCTTTTAGCAGCAGATCACTATCCCGATGTGCAATGTACCGGTCTTCTTCAAGGATGACCTCATACCATAAATTTGAATTTTGTTCAAATTCAGCAATGGTATAACCATATATTTTAGGACATCCGACAGACAATTGAATGTATTTATCCTTTCGTATGTCCCTCAGGAAAAACCCTTCATTGACCGCATCAAACAGCTTGTCAATCTCCTGATATACGCGTTCTGTTTCTTTACGTGCCAACACCTGTTCGGTTACATCGATTCCAAAAATCAAGAGGCTCTCAACTGCGCCACGGCCATCCAGCAGAGGTTGCATGGTGAAATTAATATACAGGGAAGTGAGCAGGGGATCCCCATTCAGGCCTTGTTCCAGTTCAATGAAGACCTCCTTGTCTATAAATGTCTCTCCGTTTTTATAGGCCTGATCGGCAACCTGAATGATAAACTGATGCTCGGGCCCGGTGTACACTTCGCGTAGCGGCTTATTGACAATTTCTTCTTTCCCGGTAAGCTGCTGATAAAATGAATTGGCAAACTGAACCACATGGTCCGGTCCGGTCAGCAGGGCAACCGCAGAAGGTACGTTTTGTAAAAGCTGACCAATACGCTGTCCCTTTTTTAATATAGAGTTAAGTGCATTTTTTTCCTGTTTTTGTAACCTTTTCGTTTCCATGGCCCTCCGGATGGCAAAAGGAAGGCGGGTGAGCCGGTCCCTGAACAAACAATCAGCAGCACCATCTTCCAGCAATTTTATACTTTCCTGTTCAAATTCAATGCTGGTGATGCCTATAAAAACAGTCGGATCCGGAAGATTTTTAAGCAACAAAAAGACCTGATAACCAGCGGATTCCGGCTTTGAAAAGGAAGCCAGTACCAGATCAGGAGAAAAATCCCTTAAAGCAGCCAAACAGTCGTTTAACTCATTGGAACGAAAGAGGTTAAGGTTAAGCGCCGGACAATCCAGAGCACTGAGGATTTCTCCCTGATCGTACTCAGGGTCTTCAAGAAGAAGAATTCTTAGTGACTGTTTCATAGCGCTCGTTCCTGATGAATATAGACATAATTCTGCCCATTTTAATAAAAAAAATAAGGCCATCTTTTTTTATCTCAACGGTATTTAATTAAAGTAGAAAATGAACTGTCTCATCTGAATTAATTATTTTATATGTAAAAAACGCATTAACTTTATCGTATCGATAAGACTAAGAAGATACCCAAGAGTTTAGTTAATTACCTTTTGAAAAATTGAATGAGAAGATTACCTGTATATTTTTTGCTGGATACATCCGGGTCGATGTATGGAGAGCCTATTCAGGCATTGAATAATGCTTTAAACGGAATGCTGAGTACCTTAAGAACAGATGCACAGGCATTGGACTCTTTATGGATCAGCATCATCACCTTTGACAGAGAAGTAAAAGAACTGGTTCCATTAACTGAACTGGTGCAGTTTCAGTTGCCGGAAATCCTCTGTCCACAAAGTGGCCCTACGCATATGGGACAGGCCCTGGAGTTATTATATGAAAAAGCGGATAAGGAAATACAAAAAGCCACGGATGAGCAAAGTGCAGACTGGAGACCACTATTCTTTTTGTTTACCGATGGTAAACCTTCAGACTTAAAGTTGTACCGGGAGATGATACCAAAAATTAAATCCCTGAATTTTGCTTCTATAGTGGCCTGTGCAGCCGGACATCTTGCCGATGATTCCATATTAAAGGAATTGACAGATACTGTTGTCCATCTGGATACTGCCGACAGTACCACTTTGAAACAATTCTTTAAATGGGTGTCAGATGCCATAGATCAGGGCAATAAGAGCATGGGAACCACAGAGAGCATTGCTTTGCCGCCACCTCCATCTGAAATTCATTTAATCATCTGATCCCATTCCGTAAAATGAGAAGACTTCCTATATATTTTCTTATAGACATTTCCGAATCCATGATAGGCGAGCCCATTCAAAACGTTGAAGAGGGGCTGGCCAATATTATTAAAGCTTTAAAAGCCGACCCATACGCCATTGAAACCGTATGGGTTTCGATATTGGTCTTTGCCGGCCAGGCCAAAACAATTGTTCCCCTGCAGGAGATCGCAGACTTTTATCCGCCCAGATTTCCTATCGGGGGTGGAACCTCTCTGAGTAAAGGACTTGGACACCTGATGTACGAGCTGAGGTCGAACATCATTAAAACCACCCATGAGCAAAAGGGCGACTGGAAACCAATCATTTTTCTCCTAACCGATGGAGTACCTACAGACGATAGCCGTACGGCAATTCAGGAATGGAAGCAAAACTGGCAAAAGTCAACCAATTTAGTCGCCATTTCCTTTGGACAGGAAACAGATCTTTCCCTGCTTACTGAACTGACCGAGAATGTGCTGATGTTTAATAACAGCGATACCGCGCAGTATACTGCCTTTTTCAAATGGGTCACTGATTCCATTAAAACCAGCAGCGTCAGTGTAGACAACAGTGCTTCGGGCTTTGAACTGGCCAAACTGGATGATAAAGTAATCAGCAAAATTGACCTGAATAAAAAAACAATTCCTCAGGAATATATCGATCCCAATTATGTGGTGCTGGCTGCAAAATGCCAGAATACCAAAAGACCTTACCTGATGAAATACAAAAAGGTACTGAATGATTCTCCTTTTTCTGATCTGGGCCTGCAAACGGTAGCTTACCGTCTTAACGGGGCCTTTCAGGTAGACAATTCTTACTATGAACTCTCAGATCAATCGGTTAATTCTTTCAAAATCAATAGTGAAGAGCTGATCGGTGCACCGACATGTCCTTCCTGCGGAAATCAATACGGGCTTGCCATTTGCTCCTGTGGTAAAATTCATTGTATCGGAGAGGAGGAATACAGTACCTGTCCGTGGTGCGATACAAAGGCGCAATATGGAACAGGCGGTGGTGGTTTTGACATTAACAGAACTCAGGGATAAGCAGACAAATGGAGAAATGGGAAATATTTCAATGGAAAAAGAGCCTTGAAGAGAAACGTATTGTACTACCCAATGCCACAGTAGGAAAAAGCTACCGGCAGGAACTTGACTTGTCGGCAGCAGAATGGAATGAAGTAATTATATCAAACATAAATGGACTGGAACATACTGGTTTAGCTTATGATACAGAAAGTAATACCTTAACCGGAATTCCCCTGGTTAGCGCAGACCTTAAACTGGTTTTTAACCTGATTATTGCCGGTGAATCAATGGAAAAGAAAGTGCCTTTTGCCATTAATCCCGATCCGCGCTCCTTATGGAAAACAATAGATACAGATCGGGATGACCCCTGGTGGAAACCAGACGAATTTCTAAGCCAGCAAGCTCTTGGCAGCAAGTCCCTTGTGGCGGCTTCGAAACGGGGAAGGGCACATGCCAATGTCGGTAAATTCAGAGAGGATCATTATGCCTGTGCCACAGCGGGAAAACGAGGCTGGCACACCATTGCCGTATCTGATGGGGCAGGAAGTGCTGATTTATCAAGATTGGGTTCCAAAATTGCCTGCGAAGCTGCTGTCAGCTATTTCCGGCAACTTTCCGATAGCGCTTTTGATGAGCTGGAAACACTAGTCAATGGTACTACGTTACCAATAGCTCAGCCCCTAGAACAGAAGCTTCAGGAGCTGGCGGTAAAGCTGTTGAGTCCGGCGGCACTGGAAGTACATGGGGAATTGTCCCGTAAAGCCATTTCTATTGACGCTAGTCTGGCAGATCTACATGCAACATTAGCATTATGCCTGATTAAACAATTCCAGAATGCCTGGGTTATCTTAACTTTTAGCGTTGGTGATTGTCCGATCGGGCTCATCAGCAGCAATGAAGAAGAAGTTTCGGTTTTAAACTGGCTGGATACCGGCGAATATGGAGGAGCTACCCGTTTCCTGACCATGCCCGAAATATTGGAGCAACCGGATTTTCATACCCGATTTTCTGCCCGCATCGTCTCTGATTTTTCTTATCTGATGATGATGAGCGATGGCATTTACGATGCCAAATTTGAAACAGCCTTTAACTTATCACAGCCAAAGATCTGGAAGCAACTGATTGCAGACCTGAAAGGAGAGAACCCGGACGGACATCAGGTTGACCTGGTCAAAGAAAACCCTGATGTTGCCACACAGCTTTCTTCCTGGATGGATTTCTGGAGTACCGGAAATCATGACGACCGGACTTTGGTGATCATTTATTAATTTTAAAAATGGCAGTTGTAACCGTAGAATCTCCATATACCCGTAAAAGATATCAGTATTATGATAACGGAGACCCGAAAAAAGGCGGGCTCAAAGATGTTTACTTCAGTGTAGACAAGCAATATGTTGTCGCCATCTTCAGGGAACGCCTCGACGACAATCAAAAAGAACGTCTGAAAAGGATTACCGGCCATTATCTGCAGCAGATCAGTAGTAAAGAAGCGGGAGATTATTACCTCAATGAAGTTTACCGCTGGCCAACAGATGTGATAGAATGGAACGGATTAACAGGAATTGTGGTTCCTATTTATGCGCCTAAATTTTTCTTCTCCAAAGGATATGAGAAGAATGACCTGATTCAGGGTGCTGAAAAAAACGGAAAATGGTTTGCAGGATCTAAATTCAGGAATCCAAATTTTCCTTTAAGAATCGCCGGCTCCGAACTGGGCAACTGGATGAGCTACCTTCAGGTATGTGTTAACCTGTGCAGAGGTGTAAAAAAGATGCATGCCATGGGACTGGCGCATTCTGACCTGTCTTACAACAATGTTTTGGTAGATCCGGTCAGCAAATCGGCCTGTATGATTGACCTCGACGGGCTGGTAGTTCCTGGTTTATTTCCGGCCGAAGTGATCGGAACAGCAGAATTTATCGCTCCTGAAGTAATGGCCACCAAGCACCTCAGCAAAACAGATCCCAACAGAAAACTACCAAGAAGGGAAACCGATCTGCATTCGCTGCCTGTGCTGATCTATATGTACTTATTACACCGCCACCCCTTACTGGGCGGAAAAGTACATGACCTTGATCCTGAAACCGACAACCTGCTTTCCATGGGAGAAAAAGCATTGTTTATAGAACATCCTACAGACCTGAGCAACAGACCAAAAGTCAACCAATTGTCTAAATGGGAGCAACCCTGGGGAGATGTAAATAAACTGCCCTACACCCTTACCGGCCCTTATCTGCGTGAGCTGTTCGATCAGGCTTTTATTACCGGGCTTCATCATCCGGCATCCCGGCCGGCGGCCGACATCTGGGAGCAGGCCCTGTTAAAGACCAGCGACCTATTGCAGCCATGCAGCAACCAGGCATGTGAACAGAAGTGGTATGTATTTGACAATACCACCCAGCCTAAATGCCCTTTCTGCGGACAACTCCATTCAGGAACGTTACCTGTGCTTGATTTTTACTTTAAATCTGCAGATGGGCCATACCGCCCTGAACAGCATCGCCTGATGGTCTATACCAATCAGTATCTGTTCCCATGGCACGTCAACAGGAATATCGTGAGAAATGAAAAATTAAGCGAACAACATAAAACCCCTGCAGGTTACTTTGTCAAACACCAGGATAAGTGGGTTCTGGTTAATCAAACGCTGACTTCACTACGGGATGTAACCGAGCAGGCAGATATTCCTATAGGTGGCTTTGTTGAGCTAAGCCAGGGTAAGAAAATTCTATTTTCCAACGAAGAAGGTGGCAGGCTGGCATTGGTTACCCTGGTGGGAGCAGATTAATTTAAAACTTCAACCTTAACCCGATGCCCAATTGGAAAATATCAGCCAAAGTCAACTCCGAGGTATTCTGAAAATAATTGATCAGGTAATAATCGTTTGTATTAAACTCCGTATACAAACTTACCGCCCTTATTCCTGATCCCTTCAGAAATTTATCTCCATTGAGTTCAAGCTCAGTTGCAATAGAAAGGTGAGGTCTTAACGCCTCAGACCAGCGGTAATAATCAGAAGAGTACCGGTTTCTGTTGAAACGATAGGAGAGTTCGGGGTGGAACGTATAACTCAGAAAGAATCCTGGATTAAAGGGATAAAATTTCCCCCAGTCTTTGAGCTGAACCTCATAAGTCCGGTAGGCAAACTTTGCGGTAACGATATTTAACTCACCACCTTTGGAAGCAGGAACATAACCATAATTTAAATCCAGAATTCCTCTTTTGTTTTTAAACAGATCATAACCCGCACCTACGCTAAAATAGCCGATACTTCCTGCATACTGCACAATAGCATTATCAGGAATCAGAAACTTTAATCCCTGTGCTGAGGATTTTAGGGCTCCTGAAATCAGCAACAGGGCGACAAACGCCATTTTAAAACTGTATCCGCTCAAAACTTATTTTATGATTAATGATGGTAGCCAATATAAATTCTTCATTTCCCATGGAGCTCGTAGTGAGGTAAGGGATTCCGGAATCATCCGGATAAAAAAGGTCGTAATTATGGGTATGTGCATGCAGTGAGGCCAGAAATCCAGGAGTCTCTGCAAAAGCAGCAGTATATCCTTTAACCAGCTTTTCGTCAAAGTCCAGAGAATTTGGAGGGACATGAGAAATGCCAACAAAATTACTGACACCAGCCTGAGGCTGCATTTCTGCTTTTAACCAGGGAATATCAGGCGTATTGCCATCAAATTTATGTTCCCTGCTGTTGGTATCGTGGCAAACAAATTTCACTCCTCCATAGAGGAAAGAATAATTCAGCGGGCCAAACATATTGATAAAAGCATCTCTGCCACGAGAAGTAAGGTCGTGGTTTCCAATCACCGCCACATAAGGAACATTCAGCTTAGATAAACTTCTGCTGATCCATTCCATTTCCTGTAATACCCCGAATTCAGTAATATCACCGGCAATGACCACAAAGTCAATCCCCGGCATGTCATTTACTTTTTTCGTAAATCTTACCGTTTCATCGCGGGAGCGCTGGGTATCACCACTCAATACAAAACGAACGGTATCGTCACCTTTTCCATCACCAAGACGCTTGAGATTGCCGGCATTAATATCCCTATAGGAATTCTTGTCGAACACCTGATTGGGACTATACTCAAAGTTATTACAACTCAGCAATCCCATCATTGCAACCAACGCCGGTACTATAAATATTCTCATTGACAGAAATTAATGTTTCTATCAAATTTAGGATTAATAGGAGCTTGCAAAAAGGCCAAAACCGCTATATGGCATTCCTATAACCGTTAAATTGCATTGATTTAACAATTCTGTTAAACATAAATGGAAACAGAAAAACTAGGTAGAAACCTTGCTTTTTAAACCTAAGGTTGCTTTAATTTCCTTAAATTCAAGAGAGACAGCTACTTGCTCCATCGCCTGGTTAAAAGTATCCGGACTGATGTACTGCCAGCTGACTTCCTGTTCTCCCAATTCGAAAAGAATTTCGATAGGGTGGTTAATCAGGTGATCTTCAAAAAAGACGCGTTTACTTTCTGCCCAGGCATTCGGATCGCCAAGTCTTACCGGCCAGGTATATAATTTATGGGCTTCCAAAGACCGTTCACTATCTACATATACTGATCTTTTGGAAATGAGTTGACTGATCTCAAACTCCTGAACTTTACCACATAAGCCTTGCTCATCATCAGTAATACTTAAACCTTTTACAGTAAAATAAGGAACCAGTACATTCTGTCCCTGCTGTTGTTCGGGGCTACCGAAAAAAACATACTTTCCTTTTGTCAGTTGATTGATCATCGTGGCATCACTCGGTTTAATTAGCCAAAGCTACATTATATTTTAGGTTTTAATACCCCGGTCAGGATTTCTATGGCCGCATTCATTTCATTGATCTCAAGGGAAGCGAAGCCCATACGAATGGAATTGTCATCCCTAAGGTTGCCATGATTCCGGAAACCACGGCTGATCAGCAATCCTTTCGCAGCAGCGGCATCGGCAACCCTTATCAGCGGATAATCTTTGTTGAAACGTGCCCAGAGCGCCATTCCACCAGATGGTTTATCAAAATCCACAATTCCCTTTAGTTCTGTTTCCAGTACCAGGCAAAGATGATCTCTTCTCTCGAAATAGGCTTTATTTGCTTTTTTTAGATACCGGCCAATATCTCCGTTATGGATCAATTCGGCCAATGCATCCTCTAGAATATGATCGCCACGCAGGTCAATCATCATACGCAGTTGAATCGCCTGCCGGATAAAATCTGCAGGAGCAATCATAAAACCAACCCTGACAGATGGGGCGATAGATTTAGAAAATGAACCGATATAGATTACCCGCCCGTCATGCTGACTGCTGGCCAGGGGTAGGAAAGGGGCTGAATTGTAATGAAATTCGTAATCATAGTCATCTTCTATGATGGTAAAGTCAAACCTTCTGGAAAGTTCCAGTAACCTCATCCGGCGTTCGGGGCTTAAGGTTACCGTAGTGGGGTGATGGTGATGCGGAATCACATAAAGGGCATTGATCTGATTCTTTTTACAAGCTTGTTCTACCGCATCCATGTCCATCCCATAGCCATCCACCGGAACTCTAACCAAACGGGCACCGAGGCTTTCAAATACCTTATTTGCCAGAAAATAGCTGGGATCGGCTACAATGACCGCATCTCCGGGCTTTAGTAATAAACTCGCGGCAATATAAATACTCATCTGCGCACCGTGGGTAATCAGCGTATGATGGTCCTGAATGTCTAAGCCCCGACTTTCCAGCAGGTAACCGACCAATGCAGTCCTGAGCAATGGAGAACCTCCGGCTAAAGATCCCGGCATCCATTTCCAAACCGTGTTTTGCTTTGCGCGGCTCCTGTATGCTCTGTTTAAAAGATCCAGGGGTGCCAGCCGGGAATCCGGATATCCTTCATCAATGATGAAATCAGGCCGTCTTAAAACCGGACCAGATGGTATATTCGTATGTGTTTCTATCCTGTAAAAAGGAGCTGCCAACATGTTTCCATAAGAACTTAACCTGGGTTCATTCCAGCGTTGTGGCTGTAAATCAGGGAGGTTTTGCGCTATCCTGGCACCCTTTCTTGGAACCACTTCTATCCAGCTTTGTGCATAGAGTTCATCATAGGCAGCAATGGCCGTTTTCCGGTGAATGTTTAACAGTCTGGCCAGCTCCCGGGTACCGGGAAGCATAGTACCAGGTTTAATCTGTCCTTCGCGAATGATATTGACCACATTGTTCGCAATTTGGAGATAGACCGGCTGGTTAGACGTTTTGTCTATAGATAGCAGCGTGATAAATGGAAGCATCTGGACTACTTTGTTTTTTAAATCTGGACGATAAAGGTAGTCCATACGAACTGTATTTTTGAATAAATAAAAAACAAATCAATCAAAAATAACCCCCGCGAAATGAACATTACTTATAAAACGGATTGCTGTCCGGACACCAGCGAAATTATTAATTTGTACCTGAGCTCAGGATTAAAAAGACCAACAGATGATCCGGAAAGAATTCGCAAGATGTACGCAAACTCCAATCTCATTGTCACTGCCTGGGACGGAGCAAAATTGGTCGGTATTTCCCGTTCAATAACAGATTTTTGTTATTCCTGTTATCTTTCTGATCTGGCGGTGAACCTGGATTATCAAAAAAGCGGAATAGGCAGGAAACTGGTTGCAATCACGAAAGAGTGTATAGGAGAGGAGTCGATGTTGTTATTGCTATCTGCCCCAACGGCGATGGAATACTATCCTAAAATCGGCATGGACAATCTCAATAATGCATTTATGATTAAACGTACAACATAAAAAAAGGGCCAGATTGCTCTGACCCCTTTTTAAAACATACATTTGATTAATTGATTGATAGATAGGGACTATTGAATCACTTTACCATCTTCTCCAATTTTGATGGAAGCAGTTTCTGCTTCTTTTTTCACATCAATCTGGTAGTATTTAGTTTTGTCTGCGTTCGTTACCAGGAAAGCAGCTGTTGGAGTCCATGCTTTAACCGGCTCTGATTGCAGGGTAGTTTTTACTGCTTCAGGAAGATCTTTCAATTCAACCGGAGTTTTAGTTACACTGTCTTGTTTTACAGTGATCGATACTGGACTCTTTACTTCACTTGCGTTTGCTGCTGTTAATCCTGCGAAAGCTAAAAATGCTGCTGATAAAATGATCTTTTTCATATTCTTTGTATTTCAGTTATTATTCTTGTTAATTACGTTTAGGGTATGTTTAATAATGATGCCAACACCATTATAGTTTGGCACAAACCTGATATACAGCTAATTACATGATTAAGGAATAAAATAACTGTAGAGAAGCTCTACACTTTGCTGCTTTAAGTGGCACTAATCTGGTTATGGCAATGCTTCTGCATTGGTCAATAAACTGAATTTGTTGATTTTTTGCTTCTGCAGGATGTCAATAATCTTCTTAACCGAAGGGTATTCTTCTTCTGCATCTCCCTTAATGCTGACCCTCATGGCGCTGGAATGTAATTCTGCAACAGCCTGTCTGGAATGTAATACCCAATCTGCAAGCTGGTTGTTTGCTGAATCTGTTGGAATTCCGGTTTCCAGACCTGAAGAAGTCCGCTTTGCCCCATCCATCATGATATAAGCTTTAAGGTTTTGCACCGGCACCCCGAATGAACCGATCACACTGAATCTCTTTTTCTCTTCAGGACTGAACACTATTTGATATTGTTTTCCGATTTTTTCCAGCGTAGCGATTTTAATATCCTGACCAGTGGTTTCAAAAAACACTTTTCCTTTACCAATGGTCAGTAAAGCAATGTCCTGATCAGGAACCTTTATGGTATAGGTGGAAGTGGGAATTTTCACATCCAGGGGATCCGGTTGTTTCGCTGTAGCAGTTAAAATAAAAAAGGTGAGGAGTAGGAAAGAGACATCGGTCATGGCCGTCATATCGATGGTCAATGCTTTCCTTTGAACTTTTACTCTTGGCATATTGATCTATTTACGAAGTAATACAATTAGTTAAATTTGATTGCCGTCAATTAAATTGGGTTAACGCTGTTGTTGCCCTAAACGGTAAATCTGATTGATCCACTTTTGTCGTTGTTCGGGCTGAGCAGTTTTAATGATCCCCACATAAGTAACTTTAACCGGCTTTACTCCGCAAAATTCCAGCGTGCTCTTTTTTAACTGATTCACACTTGGTCTTCCGTATACCAGGCGGTAATACCATCCCGGCTGATCCAGTGTAGTAATGATGCGTGCCGTTTTCCCCTTCAGCAATTTGTCCCACCACATGGAATTTTCTCTATACTGATAGGTGAGTCCCGGAAGAAACAAACGGTCCAGAAAACCTTTCATCAATGCGGGGAGGCCGCCCCACCAAACGGGATGAATCCAGACCAGATGGTCTGCTGCTTTTATTTTTTCCAGGCTCTCCAGCAGATCCGGCTCTAAGTCCATTCTTTTGGTATAGCCAAATTGAAGGTTTGGATTGAAATGAAGTGCTCCGATATTGATCTCGGAAATTGTAGCGCCAGTTTCTATGGCGCCATCCCGATAAGCTTCAGCCAGTGCATGGTTGAAGCTTTCCTTATTTGGATGTCCGTTTATAATAAGAATTTTAGTCATCTTGTCCTGATTTTTTGTTCAGGGCAAAGGTATCTTCAGCCGGATTCCGGCTACAGGACATTTGTCTAAAAAACGACCTCTCTTCTTAAACGGCTGAGGTGCCTGGAAGTGATGCCGAGATAAGAGGCTAAATATTGCAAAGGAATCTGCTGAACATAATCCGGCTGGTTTTCCAGAAGATCCATATATCTTTTCTTTGCTTTTTCTTTTTGAAAAAGAAACAAACGTTTTTCCAGCTCCAGGTATTGTTGTTCCGCAATCATTTTGAGGAACTTTGTCCAGTTCAGACTGGATTGAGACAATTGATCCAGATCAGTCTTCTGAATCACAATTAATTCAGCAGGGGAGATGGCCTGAATGTTTTCCTGAGTAGGTAATCCAGTGATGAACGCAGAATATGCAGTGGTTAAACTATTAGGAAAAGTGATGCAATAGGTAATTTCTTCCCCTGATTCCGGGCTAAAGAAAGACCTCAGGATACCGCTTTTCAGAAAGGCAACCTCCTTACATAACCTACCTTCCTGTATCAGGAAATCACCTTTTTTAATTGACCTTAAACTGGTCTTTTCTTCAAAAGCGGAAATCTCTGCCGGGCTAAAAATATCAAATGACTTTAAAAAACTGCTGATCATACCTTTATTCTCATCTCCTATTATCTAAGCTGCCAAAGGTATTATTCTTATAGACTATAGGGTAGAAAAATATTAAAATGCTTTTAACGCGAAAAAGCCGGACGAATCCGGCTTTCTCCTAGCATATATAGGTAGATAACTTCTTGTTGTTATTTAACAGGTTTACCGTCTTTATC
This sequence comes from Pedobacter steynii, assembly GCF_001721645.1. Lineage (NCBI taxonomy): Bacteria > Pseudomonadati > Bacteroidota > Sphingobacteriia > Sphingobacteriales > Sphingobacteriaceae > Pedobacter > Pedobacter steynii. The sequence goes on from NZ_CP017141.1 coordinate 5,620,511, forward strand.
TAATCTTACAGAAGCAGTTTCTTCACCTTTTTTGATGTCGATCTGATAGTAAGTAGATTTATCTGCATTCGTTACCAGGAAGGCAGCTGTTGGTGTCCATGCTTTAACTGGCTCAGTTTGTAAAGTAGCTTTAACCGGCTCAGGTAAATCTTTCAATTCTACCGGTACTTTTGTAGTACTATCTTGTTTAACTGTGATGGCTACCGGTTCTTTTACTTCACTTGCGTTTGCTGCTGTTAATCCTGCGAAAGCTAAAAATGCTGCTGATAAAATGATCTTTTTCATATTCTTTGTATTTCAGTTAATATTCTTGTTAATTACGCTTAGGGTATGTTTAAGAATGGTGCCGTAAAGTTTCTTTTTTGGCACAAGACTGATTTACAGTTGGTTAATATTATTCAGGTCATTTTTAATTGTAGAGTTGTTCCACAATTTGGGGGATTAGGAATCGAATTACCAGCTTAATTTGTCTGGTTAATTAATTTATCCATCAGCGATACAAAGCTTCTTCCACTAAAGATGCCATTTGTTGCTGTGCTGAAAACCACTTTGTTTTCTTTGTTATACAAGCTGATCTGGCTGATCCAGTTATTCACCGAAAAATGATTTAGATCCGCTATCATGATCTTTTTAGCATCAATGATCAGGTGATCTTTATTCAAAATGATTTCTTTTGGCTGCACCTTTAAAAAAGACTGAGTTCCAGTTGCGAATAGTTTTTTACCCAATGCGGTATCATAACTGATGTATTGAAAAGTAACCGGCTTATTTTCTGCCAGTTCTTTCTGCATTTTAGGTACATATAAAAGCTCATGCTGAGTGGTAATGAATTCAATGGCTTTAAAGACCTTAGTATACCGAACGGTAATCACTTCCCAATTTCCTTCTTCTCTGTTACGGAAAGCAATGTTATTGGTGATGAAGGTACGACCGGAACTGAATAGGTAAAGATCATCCAGATTTTCAAAAAGCTGTATTTTACCTGCTCCGTTTCCTTCAGTAAGGATTCCCTTTTCATACAGATAAAAAGTCTTGCCTTTACTGAGTTTTAATGCGGTTAACAAGATCACTATTCCAAGCCCCATGATAAAAGCAATACACCAATAAAGTATGCTGATATCTCCTGAAAACCTCAGCCTTCCTTCCTGAACCGCAAGGATTCCTTCAAAATAAATCATGGCCGAAATCGCCGTGAACAAAATAAGTGTAAAAATTGCGAAATAAGTAAAGCCTTTTCCCGGATTGTGTTTGCTTTTCAGGGCTCCTAATTCTTGTGTTTGATTCATGTTAAAAGTTAAGTTGTTAAACGCTAGTTAATTGCTTTTTCGCAAGTCAACAAGCGTTTGCAATGGGCAAATGCGATGCCAGCAGGTCATGAATCATTACCCAATAAAAAGGGGCAACTGCTTTCTGACGAAAACAATTGCCCCTGTTGCGATTAAAGAAAGTATAGGTTAGTTCATATCTCTTTCCACTTTTCTGGCTGTGCTTTTTCCAGGAAGATAGATCTGGAATCCTACGCCTAAGGTTAGCTTATGCGCATAAGCACTGCTGCCAAAGCCCACAACTCCATTATACTTTAATAAGCCTTCCAATCCGATGGATGGGGTTACAAAATAAGTGAAACCAGGCCCAAAGCTAAAGCCCAATCCATTTGTAGAACCTCCGGGACCTGAAGGATTCACACCGTTAACCCCTAAAGTGGCCTCTCCAAAGAACCTGGAATTTTTTACCACTTCATTTGCTCCGGTAGCTCCATAATAACGTCCTAAGGCACCAATACCATACTCAATACTTGTTCCCTGGTTTTTTGCGGTACTCAGGCCAAATTCCAGGTTTCCACCCAACGCCAATCCATCTTGTACGAACCAGGCAGCTTTAGGGTTGATTTTTAAGCTGAAAGTATTGGGTTTGTCCAAACCGAAGCTAATGTCCGAAATGTTAGCACCCATCATTACATTGCCTTTTTGTATCTGTGCTTTTGCTCCAAATAAAAGTCCGGCACATAGACTCGCTGTTAAGAATAATTTTTTCATAAGATCTGTTTAAATGTATTTCTTTAACAAATCCATATAAGTTTTGTTTTTGAAAATATATTTTGCCTAATGAATAAATATATCTGATTATTCATTATAATTACAGTTACAAAAACACAAACTATGAATCAAAAAACATCAGGCGCTTTCATTGCGGCATCTTGGATAGCCCTTGGAGCAGGAATGATTGGCTATTTTGTCGGTTTAGCCAGAGCAGAAATGCAACTCAATGAAAAAGGGTATTACTTCACGGTTATGATGTTCGGTCTGTTTGCAGTAATATCTGTTCAAAAAAGTGTTAGGGATAGGCTGGAAGGAATTCCGGTAACAGACATCTATTATGGATTAAGCTGGTTTTCGACACTTTTATGCATTGTCTTATTGACCATTGGACTTTGGAACGCAACCTTATTACCAAGCGAAAAAGGGTTTTATGCCTTTGCCTTTCTCCTGGCCATGTTCGGTGCCATTGCTGTACAGAAAAACACCAGGGATAATAAACCGATGGGCCGTAACGAAGACAATTTAAACTAAAAACGGTGATCCCAATGCTTTATGCAGGAAGGTTCAAACCGCAAATCACACAAAATTAAAAAATGAAATTATCATTTGGAACAGTCATTAATGACCAACCCAATTACTTCATTGAAAAGATCTGGAAGGGCCTGATGGCCCTTTCTTCACATCTGGACAACGAACACTACAGATTCCAGGAAAGGCACATCCAGAAGTTCGACAGGAACTGGGATGGAGATACTTACACCGAATTTCTGGAACCCAAGATTCATACCATCAGAAAAGATCCCGATCACCAATGGCAGCCAGGTATGGAAATCGCCATGGTCATCTATAAAGATACCAGTGATGAATTTCAGTTTGCACCCATGCTCCACTGCATCAGTATTCAGAAAATTGAAATCAGGGAATCGGGTAATGAAAATTTTACCGTTAGCGTGGATGGAAACCAGCTTGATGAAGAGCAGCTCAACCGGCTGGCGATAAATGATGGTTTTCAATCTGCCGAAGAATTATTGTCGTATTTTAGCGGAAATTTCAGTGGTAAACTCCTCCACTGGACCGCAATGAAATACTAAAACTGCTAACAATTAATTGGTCATGATCATCAGCTACCATCTGGAAGATTTTAGCTCTTCTTTTTCTATTCCCGGACAGTTTATGATGGATAGGTTTGAAGACATTGGAAAACCTGCTGATATGGTCTGGCCTCATAAACATAGTTTCTATGAGGTCCTCTGGATAAGAAAGGGAAATGCCCTTCACCTGATTGACCAGCATAGCTTTGACCTCAGTGCGGATACTTTATTCTTTATCGCACCCGGGCAAATTCATGAACTGGATCAGTCGGAAAATGTAAAAGGGTATAGCATCATGTTTACCGAAGAATTCCTTTCACTGGGACATGCCAGTCCGGAAACACTTGCCGGTTTGCCATTTCTGGAAAACAGTTATTCCAGGCCTTCCCTGAAATTAAACTCCCGGGAAACAAAGGAGCTTTCCGGACTGATCAATATGATGCAGACAGAAGCCGGGAAGGAAGACCGGTCTGCCAACATCATCAGACACCTATTGCTCTCTTTTCTCTTTCAGATCCAGCGGATGATGACCTGCGACCATCCCATAGAAACAGACAACATCCAGGTGCTGAGCCTCAAGAAATTCAAGAAGCTGATTGAACAGCATTATAAACGGGAGACCAGGTTGTCTTTTTTCTCCGGACAACTGTTTATGACCGATGCCCATTTAAATGAGATTGCAAAAAAGATAACCGGTAAAACAGCTGGAGAGCTGATCCGGGAGCGGGTATTGCTGGAGGCAAAAAGAATGCTGATTCACGGACACTGGACCGTAGGGCAAATCGCTTCCGAGCTTGGATTTAAGGATTTCTCTTATTTTTCCAGGCAGTTTAAGAAACAGGAAGGTCTTACACCTGCCGAATTCAGAAAGGCAAATACCTAAGCACAATTCATGAAAAGTACCAATAAAGCAATCCTTAGTCCTAACTTTGGAAAATCCAGTCTGAATACCTTTGCATTTTAGTATTTAAATCTATACCGTACCATGCAGATTAAATTGAACAGCATTGCCGAAGCCATTGAAGAGATTAAGGCAGGTAAAGTCATTATAGTAGTAGACGACGAAAACAGGGAGAATGAGGGGGATTTTATTACCGCTGCTCAAAATGCAAGTCCTGAGGTGATTAACTTTATGGTAAGTCATGGTAAAGGGCTGGTTTGCGCCCCGCTGACTGCAGAACGGTGTGATGAGCTTCACCTGCATCAAATGGTGACTGAAAATACAGCGGCTTATGAAACCAGTTTTACGGTTTCTATCGATTTACTGGGAAGCGGCTGTACCACTGGCATTTCGGCGTCCGATCGTTCCAAAACCATTAAATCGCTGATCGATCCTAAGATAAAAGGCTTTGACCTGGGCAGACCCGGACATATTTTCCCTTTACGTGCCAAAGACGGTGGTGTGCTCAGCAGGCCCGGGCATACCGAAGCCACTATAGACCTCGCCCGTTTAGCAGGAATGGAACCGGCAGGAGTGCTGGTAGAAATCCTTAAAGACGATGGCGAGATGGCCCGCTTACCGGATTTAATGAAAATCGCAGCCAAACATCAATTGAAAATTATTTCTATAGAAGACCTGATTGCCTTCCTTAAAAAAGAAAACTAAGGAAGGAATGTCTGATCTGTCAGCCTTTTGATCATTGCTGAGCTTTGTTCACGGCCGTGTTCCAACCGGTCTTTGAAAAACAGCTTGGTCTGATCAAAATGCTGTTTATAACCATCCATATCTCCATATCCGATGATGGAAGTCCATTCCCTTACTGCAGAATGAAACTCCAGGTCGTCGGCCCGGATGCTTTTATCGAATAATGCGGCATTGATTGATTCTTCCAGCAATTCTTCATTTCGGAAAAGGTATTCTACAATCCCCAGTCTCAAACGAAAAGGAGGAGTCTGACAAATCAGGTTATCATACGGGTTGATCTTTAAATGATACCAGGCATCAGCCATACTCAGAAGACTGAGATGGGAATTGGCTTTTCTTACTCCCGGATTAGAAGAAAGAGAAAATTCCTGCATTACCTGATCATCCAGCAGCAAAGGCTTCCTGCTTTCATGGAAAACAAAATCCCGCACTTTATACAAGCGTTCCCGGAAGGTCTTTTCCTGCTCCATGATCATCATCTTAAAAAGTTCTGATTCTGATTGGGCATAACGTTTCACCTGTTGCCGGGCAAAGGGGTTTAGAATAGCCAGACCGGCATAGATATGCGCTTTATAGCTAAAAATCCTCAATGTAGTGAGGATCTTTACATTATCTATTCCACCCAGATAAGAGGCATTTTCCCAGGGGAAAAAGCCTGCTGCAGCCCAGGCCGTGCCCATACTTTCAAAGCCCACATGTGTGGCTGCCTGCGTATCTGCCACAATCCGGTCATGGTCATGGTAGTCCTTCATTTCTACCAATTCAGAGCCCAGGCAGGAGAGGAGGTCTGTCATGCGCTGATAAGCGGTTTCAGTGGTCCGGTGTGGAATGACAATCATTTTCTGGCCTGCAGGATCGAAGCCAGGCCCATGCAAAGAATGACAAGTAATAATATGTATGTCTTTAGGCAGATACTTTTCAAAAGCCACAATCTCCGGATGTTTTACCGAAGTCTGTCCGGCTACAATAGCCCCATATTTGGTAGAACTGCCGTACATGGCCAATACCTGCTCAATTTTTTCGGATTCAACCGCATAGAAAATCACGTCACAAACCCTCGACACTTCTTTTCCGTCCGGCAAAATGGTAATCCCATAGGGGTTTAAGGCTTCGTTCAGTTCATCTCTCCGTTCCGGAAGGTCTGAACCATAAACCTGATAACCAGCTTTAGAAAAGCCTATTGCATACATTTTGCCCATGTCACCAAGGCCGATGATTCCTACATTCATGATATACTACCAGTTATTTTATAATTTCCTAATCCCTGCAAATAAGGTAAAAATCTCCTTAACCGGAAATGATAGGTATCACAATAAGCAAATCAGGAATGTTACGATGAATAATTGCGTACTTTCAGAATATTTTCCAGCCTGATACGTTAGGAAGGAAACAAATCATTTAGATTGCATCATGAAACGAAATTCCCCAATTTTTTTAGCGCTTACCGCCTCCATTTTTTCTACCGCAGTATTTGCACAAACCAGCCCGCTCCAGCAAAAAATGGACAGCATCATCCACAGCAAAAAAGCTGATGTAGGGGTGTCTGTCTTATTTTTAGAAGATCATAAAATTGTCTCTGTAAACGGAGATAAACACTATCCCATGCAGAGTGTTTACAAATTTCATCTGGCCCTGGCGGTGTTGAACCAGGTAGATCAGGGAAAGCTTGCCCTTGATCAAAAAATCCTTGTTAAGAAAAGCGACCTGCTTCCGGATACCTGGAGTCCTTTACGGGATCAGTATCCTGAAGGAAATGTAGAATTACGTTTATCAGAAATCCTGAAATATACCGTCTCACAAAGTGATAACAACGGCTGCGACATTCTGTTCAGACTCATTGGAGGTACTAAAAAAGCCCATCAGTTTATTGTAAAGCAAGGCATTAAGGACATTTCAATTACCGGAACGGAAGAAGAAATGCATAAAGATGACCAGGTACAATTCCGCAACTGGACTACCCCAAAGGCTGCCAACGAACTGCTTAAGAAATTCTGGGAAGGTAAAGTACTTAAAAAGCCAACTGCTGACTTCCTGATGAAAGTGATGGAAGAAACCGTGACCGGTACCGGTAAGATTAAAGGGTTATTACCTCAGGGAACGGTTGTTGCCCATAAAACAGGAAATTCGGGAACCAATAAAGCAGGCATTATTTCCGCTTCCAATGACATTGGAATTGTAACCCTTCCTAATGGAAAAAAGATGCTCATTTCCGCTTTTGTATCGATGTCAAAAGAGAACGATAAAGAAGTCGATAAAATTATTGCCGAGCTTTCCAAAGCTGCTTATGATGAAGCAGTAAAATAAGGCCTCTTTGATGATAAAACAGCGTGTGTTGATTTGGTGAAATATAGATCAACACGCGCTGTTTAATCAGATTTAGGTATTTGTTCCGCTATCCATTGTTAGTGAAGTACCTGTCATATACTTCGATTCCTCACCAGCAACCCAGGCTACCAACGAAGCGATTCCTTCAGCCGTTCCATATTCTTTAATGGCCATACGTTCTCTGGCTGCATCTGCTGAGGGGCCGGTAGCCGGATTCATATCGGTTTCTGTTGGTCCCGGATTCACCAGGTTAACTGTAATTTTTCTATCTCCAAGATCACGTGCCAATCCTTTATTAAAGCTTACTAAAGCCGATTTACTCATAGCGTATAAGGTAATATTAGGAACGGAGACAATTTCCGCCAGACAGCTGCCTATGGTAATGATTCTGCCGCCATCAGGAATAAATTTTAATGCCGCCTGAGTACCAAAAAATACACCCTTCACGTTCACATCAAACATCTTGTTAAAATCCTCCTGGGTATATTCCTCGAAAGCTTTCCCATCTGCAACACCGGCATTGTTAACCAGGATATCTATTTTGCCAAACTGAGCCGCCGCTTTTTCTACAGCAGCAGTTACTTCTTCATAGCTTCCGCTATCTGCTTTAATCGCATAAGCCTGACCACCGTTGTTTTCTACCTCTTTCACCAGGCTCTCCGCTTTTTCTGCAGAGCTTGAGTAAGTGAAAGCTACCTGAGCCCCTTCAGCACTTAGTCTTTTTACTATAGCTGCGCCAATACCTCTGCTTCCGCCGGTAACCAATGCAACTTTGTTTTTTAGATTTGTCATATTGAATAGTTTTTTATTTGATTCAAAATTATATATAGATATTTGTAAATAAGGGTACACATCAAATTGTTAGGTACTAACAAAAAGGTAAGAAATGAGAAAAGAGAGCTCAACGAACAATATCAACGAGAAAAGGTTAAGGGAATTATGCGGTACATCTTACGCATTATCCATTATTGGCGGTCGCTGGAAGCCAACTATCATCTGCAGACTGATGTATGGAAAGGTGAGATACGGCGAACTCAGGGATTCTATAGTGGGGATTTCTGAACGGATGCTGGTGCAGCAATTGAGAGAACTGGAAAAAGATGGAATTCTAAAAAGGATTGTCCATGCTCAGGTTCCGCCAAAGGTAGAATACGAGCTTACTGAAGATGGATTGTCTATGCAACCCATGCTCAGTAAGATGTCGGAATGGGGAAATAACCACAAGGCTAAATACCAGAAAATGGAAGAAGAGGTCGCTTAATAAACGACCACCTCATCACTGAACATAAATCCTTTTTTCTCGTTTTTTCCCGTTATCCTAAGGTAACGGGCAGTATTTCCTTTCAGGTCAAATACAAAAGTCTTAAACCTTAGGGAAGCGTCTGTATAAGGCACATCATTCTCCAGGCATTGAATGGTTTTAAACTCCTTTCCGTCTTCGGAGACAGCTACTGTAACATTCGCAGGCATATATACCCCAGGACCGGTTAATTGCATAAACCGAACTTTCAACTGTGTTAAGGGGCTGGAAAGATCCATGTCAATGGTGACGTCAAAATCGCCAAGAAAGCCCTGCCATTGTCCATCTCCATAGGTCAGGTCTCCGCTTTGTCCGTTTACCAGGGTAATTTCCTTTTGGGCAGGGTAGCTATTGCTCCATTTATTGTTGTAGATGACCTTTTTACCAATGGCCCGGTGCACATCCAGTTCCAGTTCCTGAATTTTACCCATAGGAACTTTATTTTTAAAAATGACGGCTTTCACCTTTGCAGAGGTATTTAGCGGAATTCCTGCCTCGGTATATAAGGCTGAGCCCGCTACCGGATTACTTCCATCAACTGTATATCTTATTTCCGGCTTAAACTGCTCAGAGCTGATGCTCACCACTGCTTTCTGCTCTGCAATATTGAATTTAGAGAGGATGCTCAGTTCATTGGAAGGCGCATAATAGTTTACATTTAAGCGTTGCAGTAAAAGGTAATGCTTTTGCAGGCGCAACTGAAAATCATTCCAGTTTTTGTTTTGTTCAGGCGTCCAGGCTACTTCCGACAAAGCAAGTGCCCTTGGGAAAGCCATATATTCCACCTGATTCGTGGTCGGCATATATTCTGTCCATAGATTGGCCTGCACACCCAGCACATGTTTTTGTTTATCGCTGTTGATTTCTTTTGAGCGGGGTTGATAAGCATACACCTTTGGTAAAGGAAGGTAACCACCAATCGCTTCCGGTTGTCCGGTCGGATTGGTCTGATAGGCATCAAAATACAGGTGTGATCCCGGGGTCATGATCACATCATGGCCGGAATTTGCTGCTTCAATACCTCCTTTTTCACCTCTCCAGCTCATTACCGTCGCATCCGGGGCCAGTCCGCCTTCCAGGATTTCATCCCATCCGATTAGCTTTCTTCCTTTGCTGTTTAAATAGGTTTCCATTCTTTTAACGGCATAGCTTTGTAAGCCATGTTCATCTTTTAAATCGAAATCTTTAATGATTTTCTGACATTTCGGACATTTTTTCCAGGCTGATTTATCTGCTTCATCACCACCGATGTGGATGTATCTGGAAGGGAAGATCTCCAATACCTCATCCAGCACGTTCTGAAGAAAGTGGAAAGTCTCTTCATTGCCAATGCAAAATTCCGAATTTTTATAAGGCAGTCCGTAGCAGGACAAATGAGGGTAGGCTGCTAAAACTTCTTCTGTATGTGCAGGCATCTCGATTTCAGGGATCACGGTAATTCCCCGTTTCGCCGCATACCTGATCAGATCTTTGGCCTGTTCAGCAGTATAGTAGCCACCAAATGCATTCGGGCTACCGATTTCTGCGTATTGGCGTCCGTTATTCCACCAGTATTTCCAGTTGGCATCTGTCCGCCATGCGGCTTTGTTGGTTAACTCCGGATATTTCTTAATTTCCAGTCTCCAGCCAGCACCATCGGTTAAATGCCAGTGGAAGGTGTTTAATTTATATAGAGACATCAGGTCTATGTATTTTTTCAGGAAGGGGATCGGGAAGAAATGCCGGGACACATCCAGCATCAGTCCGCGGTAACCAAAAGCCGGACGATCTTCTATCCATACCGCTGGCAACTGCCTTCCGTCTTTTCTGGTTAAGGCCAGCTGGCGAAGGGTAGCTATGCCATTCAGTACCGCTTCCGGCTGATGAGCGGTGATGACGATGCGCGCTGTGCTGATTTCCAACCGGTAAGCATCCTTAGCAAGACTGTCGTCTTTTTCTGCAGCAATCAGGATAATACCCTTAGCCGGTGCTTTCTTTCCGGAGCGAAGGGTTTTCACTTTGTTAAACCTGATATACGGATGTTCATGAAGCAGGTCTGCAGCTTCCAGAAATGATTTGCTGGAAAACACTTCTGTTGCCGGACCATAGTTATAAAACCCTGGTTTTGCAATTTGTTGTAAAGGTTTAGGAATAATAAATAAAGAATCCTGGGCAAAAGTGGTGTTAGAAATTATACAAAATAATAACGTAATGGAAAAGGCAAAAGCCTGTTTGATGGTGTTCATTAAGGTCTGGTTCTGATTTGTGTAAACCAAATTTACAGTTTCTGTTGACAAAGTAAACGGAATATTGACAGCAGCACAATAATAAGAATGAGGAGATTGTTTTTTAAATATAGAAGAATTATTATATTTAAAAAATCACGAATTGAGCTATTATGGGTTTATTGTCACGTTTTTTTGGAAAAAACAAAGTCGTAGAAAGAACAGCTGAGCCGGATTTGGTTTATATACCAAATGAGGATGAGCGTATGAACTGGGCAATTGAAAAAGCCGGGCTCACCTTGTGGTATTTTGAAGAGAGCCTGAAGAGCCCTGATGCCGGTCAGGAGTATTTTTCGATTAAAGTGATGATTGAAGATGCTGGCCGGGTGGAACACATCTGGCTGACGGCCCCGGATTTCGACGAGGAGGGCAATTTATATGGCGAAGTAGGAAATGAGCCGGTTCAGATCAAAACGGTTAAACTAGGTCAGAAGATAGGGGTAATGAGGTCTATGATTTCGGACTGGATGATCGTAGAAAAAGGCCGCCTGATTGGAGGATATACGATCAGGGCAATCAGGGAAGGAATTCCTGAATCAGACCGGCCGGCATTTGATGAATCTATTGGCCTTCATGTAGATGCGGGTGTAGACCATTTTAAAGCTGATTTCAATACACCCGAAGGAGCAATACTATCATTGGAAGAAGCTTATCAGGAAAACGACATCGACAAAGCACTATTTTGTAAGGACTTTTATCAGGAAGCAAAACTAATGCTGTCCACGCTGGACTTTCAGATGGAGGAGGAGATGATCATCAGTACTTCGGAAGCTTTGGCACTTTCTTTTGTAAATTATATAGAAAAGGAGGGGATGCCTGATTTTTCGAACATCAGCAGGGCTTTTACGAACCGGGAAAAGGTGGACGAAAACTATTGGATCATTACTGAAGTTTGCACTTATCCGGATGGTGGCAGTTCAGAACAAAGGTTACAAACCTATAAAACCACCCAGGGATGGAGGGTATTAGGGGTAGCGAGCTAAAACGCCTCTTTTTGATTTTTATAAATGAATCAAAAAGAGGCTGAAAAATATCTTAATGATGTGAATGCCCGTTAGATTCTTTGTTTTTCTTGATGAAAGAAAGATAAAAGGCAGAAACAATGATAATTACGACAAGTGTAAGTAGAGAAAATAATGTTGACATATGCTTTAATATTTATATTTTAAAATATGTGATGAAGGTAAACATTCTTTTTAAGAATATCCCAATTAGAATTTATACAGGTAGTATTCCTATTATGAATCCAGGACCGCAGTACGTTTTTTGGAACGCATATAAACTACCAATCCCCCAAAGGCCAGGATCAAGGCTATCGGAATCACCAGCGTAGCTTGCAGGATCTCCGGACCAGCAAGTTTTTTAGCTTCGGCCAGCGCCTGTTCAGAGGCAGTACCGGCAGAAGGCAGGTGTTTAACAATCAGGTTGTCATAAAAGCTTCCCATAAATATGGTGTAAATTGAAACGGCAAACATTCCCGCGCCTCCCATCAGGTTTAAGCCTAAAGCTCCGGATTTGGGGATGTTTTCGGCCACAAAACCAATCATCGTAGGCCAGAAGTAACAAACGCCGATACCAAAGATCACTGCAGCAAAGAAAACAGCGTTTCCGGTAAAGGTACTCAGCATATATAGTCCCGCTGCAGCAAATATTGCCGACAGGAGTAGTACTCCTTGTGGAGCCAGACGCTGTACTACCGGCTCGGCAAAACCTCTTCCGATCACCATAATACCCGTGGTAAGGGTAAGCAGTAAAATCGCATTATCGGTTACATTTTTAAGTAATAAACCTATCCACTGACCCGTAAACAGCTCCGTAATGGCAGTACCAAACATGCAGATGAACATAAAAATAAATAGCGGAGAAAGCACCGCCTTATACATATCTTTATTAGAATAACCAGATGAGACCCTTTCTGTAACCGGAAATTCCAATTTTGAAAACAGATAACCGTAAATCAAGGTAGGAATCAGCATCATCGCTACCTGTAGTTTCCAGCCTATGCCAAGATGCACAAAAAAGGTAACCAACAATGTTCCGATTACAATACCACCAGGGAACCATAAATGGAAATGATTTAGGCGTGTGGTTTTGTTTTCCGGGTATAGGGCAGCTACCAACGGGTTACAGGCTGCTTCCACAGTGCCGTTCGCAATGCCGATAAGCAGGGTAGACAAAAACAAAGTCCAATAGCCTTGTGCAAAAATAGTGAGTACAATTCCCGCAAGGTGAAAGATGAAAGCCATTACGAGCAGACGTTTCATCCCGATCAGATCGACTACAAATCCTCCGATCACAATAGCCAGTGGAAACCCCCAGAAAGCTGTAGCAGTAATGGTTCCCAGTTGACTTGCATTCAATTGGAAATCGATCCCGAGCTGATTCATCATCCCGGCCCGGATGCCAAAGGACAGGGAAGTAACCAATAAAGCGAGGCAACTCGCCCAGAATAGTTTGGTGGTTTTAATGTTAAGCATATGTTTAGGTTTATATTGGTTTTACTACTGGTGCTTTATTCTCAAGGCCATTCCGAGTATAACTGATGTATGCCCTCGTATACTACCTATGTGTGAAGAGCCAAATTAGGCAAAGATTTTAAAAATTGCAATCGATTGCCTATAAATAAGTAACCTTAAATTCCTATCCGGATTATCTGCTTATGTTTTCCGCCCATATCCTTTGGGCTGCTCAAAAGGAGATATGCTGATCTCCCTTTCCTTATCAGCTATATCTTTATAACTAAGTTTAAAAGCACAACCACCAATTACTTTCTCCTTGTCCAAATCTTCGTCTTTTATCATCTCAGCATTTGAATCCACAGGACTTTCTGCTCCCTTACCGGCATTCAAAGAACCTGCATAAACACTGTTTGAAACCGCTTTCCCATCGTCTTTGATAAAAGAGATATAAGCCTCCATGCGTTCTCCTGCATGGGCCGCGTCGATGCGGATACTGTCTTTCCCCTCAGCTCTTTTTGACCCGATCAAGTGATAACAGCTTACTTTTAATGCCGGGAAATAGATCATCAGCATGGCACGGTCATTATCATATTGGTAAGACAGATCAGCCGGTACGTCCCAGTTAAACTCGATTTCATTACCATCGGCATTCTGACTGATTGCAGGATTAACCGCTACAGGAAGATCTCCCATACTCACAAGCACTTTAGTATAATCCAGGCTGATGTTTGGATATTCCCCCTGAAGGGCATTCATCTTATTATAAGAAACCGCTTCATTATATTCGTTTTTGTCCGTTCCGGCAACCGCCAGACGGAATCCGGCCCGGATAACAGGGAGTGAAGGGCTCAGTATTTCATTGACCACCTTCATTTTCTGGCAATTTGCTTTTCTTGCGGGGGTAAGCGGCTTAGTGCTGATACCTATTTTTCTGATGATGTGTTTACCTTTTAAAGTATAACCTACCAGATTGCCGATTCTGCCATGGAACCCGCCAAATATCCCGTTTATTAATTTTCCCATTTTACTGCTTTTAATTAACTAATTAAGTTTAATAGCAGTAATTTACGAAATGTTTTGCATATAATATTAATATGCAACTAATTAAAGTTAATAGTTGCTGAGTGGTAAAAACGTTGTTAAAAGGTGTGACAGACCAATAAATGACCTATCAACCACCTATTAAAGATGAAGCAATGACCAATAAAATAAGTCTGGAAATCCCACACATCTTAACCCTATTTTCAATGGAGTTCATCAAATTGTTCTCAGCAATAAAAGAAGATTAGTAAGTGTGTGGGAAATATTCATTTTCAACGGTTCCGTCTTCATACAGATTGAGCATTGCATAACCTGGAGGAGTTTCCAGATAATAACCGGGACCAGCTGATTCCGCATCACCTTTGCCCCACCAAAAGCCACTCATCGCACCATTGCAGCAGTATAATACATCGTTATAACGGGTTTGATCGGATAAATGGTTGTGCCCGCTTAAACAAATCTTTACTTTATCACGATGCTTGTAAAATAAGTCTTTTAATTTTTTACAATCAGAATGACCGCCACCAACCAGGGCCTGCGTGGTACCTAAAATCGGATAATGCGACATCAGAAGGGTAGGTGTAGATGCAGGCAGCTTCTCCAACTCAGCTTTTAACCAGTCAAACTGCTCCTCATCCAGAGAAATGTTGCTGTTGTTCCCATCCAGTATTATAAAATGCCAGTTCTTTTTCCTGAAGCTGTAATACCGATGTGGAATTTTCAACCGTTTCACCACATAGTTTTTTCCATACATCTCATCTTCTTTGGAAGGGGCTTTCCACCATGGGTCATGGTTACCAATGCAGCTATGTAGTTCGTACTTATAAAGTAGCGCCGTGCATTCATCCCAGATACTCCATTGTTTAATCACCTGATCATAAGTTACCTGATCATAAGATGCGTCGTTAATGGAATCACCTCCGTTCAAAAAGAAATTGGGTTTGTGTTTAGTGATGATTTGTTTTAAGCATTGTTTAAACCTTTCAGGGGCATTTTCGCCTTCCCTGATGTGCACATCGGTAATGTGTGCTACAGTAAGGGCTAATTTCTTTCCTTTTGAATTTTTAGATTTATTTGTGGAAGCCAGGGCAGGCAATCCTCCGGTTGCTACCATACCTGTAGCCAAGCCTGCTGCCTTTAATAGAGATCTTCTGTTTAGTTTCATCTTTTTGTTTGTGTGATTATCAGGCTAATTTCCGATGGTTATATTACCATTAAGTTAGGCATAAATTAACAAATAGATTGAACGATTATTCAATTAAAAACAGTAAATCACTTAAGATACCTGCTCTGGCCGGTGCTACACAATTACACCATACGATTTTGATCCGCCAGAATTAAGTTTTGTTCGTAACTTTCGTCGGCATCTAATCCAAAAAAGTTAAAAATCTCTCGTTTGATGTCGATATTAACCGGGTTTCGCAAGTCATATTTGATATCGTATTGATGATTGCTTTCCCAATAGGGTTTATTTGACTGTGCTACAATGCACTCGCTGAGTTTTTTGGTGTCGACATCAAATCCAATTGACTCCTTTCTGTACGGATTTTCGTGGTAGCCTCCATATAAGCTTTTGTCTTCTACTATTAAATACTTATTGAATTTACCAATGTCCGTTTCTTTAAAAATAAGCCCATATTGCAAATAAACGGTATTTTTATCATTCGCGCTGATGCTTTTGCTGTAAGAAATGAGCATGTCATAATCGGATATTTCCAGCGGTTTATGACCGATTATAAACTTCTCACCATAATAAAAGTGGTTATCCATTACCGCTTTAGCAGGCAAAGCCATCGTTTTTGAAAGTTCGTTTAAATCAACATCAAGCGAATTACTTACTTTGTGGTAAACTTTAACAATCAGCGCTTTTCCCATCAAACTCGTTAAGCCGTAATTTTTAGCAGCTTTTAATTTTTCTGTCTTATTTCGTTTAGCAACGTCTATTAAAATTCTTCCAAAAGCATAATCTCTTCTATTTAACCGGAACGCAAAGAAATCACCTTCTTTGTAGTTAAAGTGTTTGCGCTCTGCCAGCTTAAAGGCCCCGATTTCTTTTAAATCGTTATCTGTTGTTTCTTCAATCCATTTAGCCAGCCATTTTTTAAGTGTTTCAAGGTTGCCTTTTTCAGCGAAACTTTCGGAATAATAGGTGGTTTGAGTGCTGAAGTTGGAAATCCCAACATAATCGCCTGAAAAACTAAAATAAACCCCAAATGAACTGAAGGATTGTGTAGCAGTAAAGTTGAGTTTTTTAGGTTTTCCCTTTGAAGTTTTAGGTAATAAGATGGTCCGGTTTTCGGTCGTTTTCTCCTCCAGCTCCTGTTCAAAATAGGAATGCTCCTTAACACTTATCCTTTTTCTGATGGTGTCACCGTCAAAATACAAATACATATCATTTAATTTCACTACCTCCCAGTTACTTTCTAAGGGATTTAGCCCTAAATATTTCCGTTGTTCGTTTGTTAGTTCAAATATCATTTTGCTCTGTTTTGCAGGTTATTATCTCATCTTTCTTGACTATCAATAGAAAAGACGCTAAAATACCGGTTAACTTCCACTAAAGCAATTACTATAAACCTGGTTTTTATATTATTATAGTATCTTTAATTACAATGTCTTTTATTGATTAAATAATTATATGAACAACAGCTTTAAACCGCGGATTCCCATTTATTTATGTGTTTTGATCTTTATCTGCCATACTGGTAGAGCCCAAACAAAACCGGCAATTATTCCTGAGCCGGTATCTTTAATTCAAGGTAAAGGAGTATTTGTGATCGACAAGAACACCTCTTTAATCATCCCCTCAGGTCATGCAGAACTCGCTACATTAGGTAGTCGTCTCAACGACTGGATCAGCTTGCAAACGGGCCAGATGTTGCCAGTAAAAAATAAAACAACGGCATCGGATCATGCGATCCGGATCGTACTGAACCCCGCATTAAAGACATCCGGTAACGACGAGGGCTATGAGCTATCCGTTACTGAACATGAGGTGAAGCTGCAGGCAAGAAAAACCGCAGGTATATTTTACGGCTTACAGACCTTGCGGCAATTGCTTCAGCTTTCCGCAAAAGGGGATAAGCAAGGAGAACAAAGCAGTTTGCCAGCGGTAGAAATTATCGACTATCCCCGGCTAAAATGGAGGGGCCTGATGCTGGATGTAAGTCGTCATTTTTTTTCAAAAGATTTTGTGAAAAAGTATATTGATGATATGGCCCGCTATAAATTTAATGTTTTTCATTGGCACCTGACCGACGATCAGGGCTGGCGCATAGAAATAAAATCATTTCCACGCTTAACGGAAGTGGGCGCCTGGCGTGTGCCCAGAACAGGCCAATGGTGGTCCTTTGAACCACCTCAAAAAAATGAAAAGGCTACCTATGGCGGTTATTATACACAAGAGGATGTAAAAGAAATTATTGCTTATGCAAAGGAAAGACACATCACTGTTGTACCTGAAATTGATGTTCCCGGCCACTCACTGGCCGCTATTGCAAGCTATCCTTATTTGTCGGCAACAGGGTATATTTATCCGGTAAACCCGGGAAGTAAATTTTATGATATTGATGACAATACCTTAAATCCGGCAGACGAACGTGTGTACACCTTTCTGGATAAAGTATTTACAGAAGTGGCGGCTTTGTTTCCGGGGGATTATATCCACATTGGTGGGGATGAATGTACTAAACTGTTCTGGCAGCGTTCTGCTGTAGTACAGGATTTCATGAAAAAACAGGGCATAAAAACAGAGCAGGAACTGCAAAGTTATTTTATCAAAAGAGTAGAAAAAATTCTGAAAAAAAAGAAGAAAAAACTGATTGGCTGGGATGAAATCCTGGAAGGAGGACTGGCCCCTGAAGCGATAGTGATGAGCTGGCGTGGGATGGATGGTGGCATAGAATCAGCCAAACAAGGACATCAGGTTATCCTGACACCTAATAACCATACCTATCTGGATTTGTATCAGGGTGATCCGTTACTGGAGCCTGATACCTATGATATGCTGCGTTTACAAAAGACCTATCAATGGAATCCCGTTCCTCCGGGTATAGACAGTACGCTGGTTTTAGGTGGACAAGGTAATTTATGGACGGAGTCTGTACCGAGCGGGCGACATGCCGAATACATGACATGGCCCAGGTCTCTGGCATTATCCGAAGTGTTTTGGTCGCCGGCAGCAAAACAAAGCTGGACTTATTTTCAGGAAAAATTAACCCCACAGTTTAAAATTCTGGATGCCGCACAGATCAGTTATTCTAAAGCGGCTTTTGATGTGCTGGCCACTGCAAAGTTTGATCAGCAAAAACAATTGTTAGTTGACCTGGGTACTGATATTGACGGCCTGGATATTTATTATACCCTGGACAATACCAATCCGGATGCATCGTCAGCCCGTTATAGCGGAACATCAATCATCATCCCCAAAAGCAGTTATCAATTAAGAGCCCAGTCATTTAAAGGGAATATTGCAGTGGGAAAATTGTTAATTGCCCCGCGCGAAGTATTGACAAAAAGAGCCGGAGACTAATAGAATTAAAATAACAATAAGCCAGATAAAAGGCCTAAAAAAAGCTGTCTCAAAAAAGACAGCTTTTTTTATCATTACGCTTTTTTTAAAATTAGTTAGTTAATTTTTTTGAATTACAATGGATACAATACCGCAGTTGCCTGTTTATCTTTTGTTGATAAAACAGTAGCTCCGCTTCCACATTGTCCACCATTCATTAATGATGACGCATCGGTTCCTCCAACGCCTGGTACAGCGATAGAAGTAGACTGATTGGTGTGTCTGAAAGATATGGTATGTCCAAATTCATGGGTAATCGTTCTTGTACGTTGTGCAAAAGAATTATTTTTAATCAGTTCCTGATTAATCCACACCACACTACCTGCTTTACCATTGCTGGTAGATAAGTAGGCTTGTCCACAGGTCGAACTTCCGATCGTATTGTCTACTTTGATCAAGATATCATAAGTACTGCCGGTAGTAAGCACGAATTTGATTTTAGAATTAGGTACGGTATTCCACTGCAGAATAGCCGCATCAATTTCAGCAGCCATACTGGTGACAGAAGGGTCAACTTTAACCAGAATGTTCGCGCTATTGGTTACCAGATAACCATTGTAGTACTGCTCTGTTTTTATCTTGCCATTATCTGTGGGAACTTCCATGTTTTTATCGACAACCATATCTCCATCAACGATATAGCGGTCTCCTTTTTCAACGATCTGTGCATCAGAGAACCCAAGGCTTTTGATGTACGCAAGAACTTTGTCTTTTTGTTCTGCTTTAGTTTCCTGATCTGCAGGAGTGTCATTCTTTTTTGAACAAGAGGTAATTAAAATAGCAAATACTGCGATGAGAGCAATGCTTTTAAATAGGTTTTTCATAGTTTGAATTTTAGGGATGATCGTAATGATTCTACAATTTAATAAATTATTATAGAATTGCATCAAAAAAAATTTCAGGTAATAGGGGGTTATTCTGGCAGGAATGGAGTACGATTTATGAAAATCACCTTAAATAACAGATCAAGTCCAAAAATGGATTTTAAAGAAAATTATAATCTAATTGATTTAAAATAAAAATCTAAATTAATTTTATTTAATAAATAAATTTTTATATTTAATAACAATTTGAATAACAGATTACATTTGTTGTTCAAATTACTATGAAAGAAAAATTAACGCAAGTCTCAATCTTCATGAAATCAATATCCTTTCAGTAATTTTTGAGAAAACAGTCGCAGGATTTTCTTGCGGCTATTTTACAAACACGCAAATATTTCACCTCATAGAACCACAGGGAATTCAATTAAACCATTATCAAATATTTAGCCTGTTATGAAAAAACCAAAAATTACTCTGGGAGTTTGTGCGCTCCTGTTTACTGTCTGCGGACTAACCCTTGAGGGATGTCGGAAAGACCCCGGCCTAAAGTCAGATGTTACACAAGTTGTTACCGAGAAGGGCATGCTTTCTTTATCAAAATCCAGCTTTGATCAAATGTATGCCCAGGCAAGAAAATCCGGAAAAAAAGAAGCTGCAACAAATTTGGAGCGTAGGTTTCCCAAATTTTTATCGATGCTTAGTACAAAGCAAAACGTAGTCAGTAAGACGGCACAGTCATTTGCAAAAAATACAACAATGTCCGGGAAGGTCAGAAGTTCCTCTTCCGGAAAAAGATCGGATGTAAGCAATAGCAGCCAGGATCCGGCACATATACCTGATTATGATGTGGTTCTTAAAGAGCTGGTAGATGATGAGGCTTTTCAAGCTTTGTTAAATGTAGAAGGAGAGATCGAAGTAGAAAATATCATTTATAAGGTAACCCCTTATGGTACTTTCTTTACAGATGCGAATAATACAGAAGCGCTGGAGACTGTATTTTCTACTGTTGCCTTAAATAATGATTACACTTTACGACTGGAAGATCAAACTACACCGATCCTAATGGAGTCGGTACAGGTACAAGCTACCGAGTATAATGATGTGAGATTATTAAATAACAGTGTTTATTTCGTGGATTCATTTATCGAGAAAGAATTACCAAACGTAGATGTGAGCGTTTTTCCAACCGATGAAGCGATAGATCCGATTGTTTACGGAGACCGTAATGGTTCTACCGGTACTCCTGGTCCTTCAACCCCGCCGGATAATACACCGACCTACACACCAGATAGATTGCAAACAAATTATCTCAGTACCCAGGCTGTTGTGAAAAGTCCGCAAACAACTGATCCTGCCTATCAGAATATGCTTGAATATGATATGGAATTTAAAAGTGGAATTGGTGGATTCCTCCAGACATTTTTCGAAAACTCTACCAGGTACCACAACTTCACCAGCAAATACAGGGTAAGTGCCCTTATGTACGACAGGAACTATGGTATCATCAAAACCATAGGTATAAAAGTGAAGTGTCAGAAAAAAGGTTGGTTTTGGTGGAATAAAACTGAAGCCCAGGAAATCAGAGCAGGATGGGATTATATATCCTATGTTGCGCCAGGTACTGTGCCGAAAATATCCCTGCCAAATTACGATAATCCACCAAGCATAGGTGCTTATTACCTGATAAACCCTACAGAAAATCCGCTTTATGGAATACCGGCGCCTTTTATTGATGCTTATGCAAAACGCTATAATTTATACGGTTTTCATATGAAAAGAGGAAGCAATGAAATATTTACGATCATGATCCCTGGTGGTTTTGTGCCATTCAAACCAGATGGTTATGCGATTCCATCGAGCAAATTTAAAGATGCTGTTCACTCCGGATGGAACGCGTTAAAAGGCGTTTTGCAAAAGTCTGCACCACCTGTTGGTCCATCTCTTGTAAATCCTGATGCAAATAATTATAAATTTCCAGTTTACTCATTAACGACCAATGAAGTGAAGTATTTGTCAATTAATGATATGGAAAACATGCCGAAAAGCTATAGCTCAACAATTGAAAGACAGGACATTCTGGATGGCAATAAGATTGCTACCTTTATTTCACCTTATGAAGTTAAAGCCTATAATACGGATATGATAGATATTCCACTGGACTTCTCTACTGTAGAATTCAATTTTTCTACTGATCCAAGTAAGTTTGCGGTTAACCTGACTCAGATCGCGAAGTCACTTTTAACGCCACAATTAGCGGATGGCTACAAAGTTAAAGCGGCATCTGTATTTGCGGCAGTGCGATGGAATAATGAATGGAAAGGCATTCGTCTGTATGTAAAAATGAAAGGTTAAACCTGGTATCAGTATGAAAAACAAGATCACTTTATTCTCCGTCGCTATGTTATTTTCGATCTCTGTAATGGCTCAGGAGGTAACGAAACAAGAACGAGGATATTTTAATCTGACGGAAATAGGGTATTTCTTTGGAAATAGGACGTTTGAATATCAAACTGCAAAAAACGCTTTTAAATCCACTACAGATGGCGCTTACTCGCTTAGTTTAAGAAATATCAATGGTGTATTTATTACTAACAAAATTTCAGTTGGTGCAGGAGTCGGCCTTGAAAACTATACCCTTACCGAAGGTAGTCGCAGTTACAACAATTTACTGTTGCTCTTTTTAGATGCCAGGTATTACTTTAAAAATGAAAGCAATACTTTTTTCGTCTATGGAGATGCAGGTGGAGCGGCCAAAATTGCCGACAACTTTAGCAAAGGGACAATGTTTAACCTGGGAATTGGATATAAGTTTAAAGTTGCTCCAAAAACCGCCATGACGGGTAGCTTCGGCTACAATGATCAAACCATCAAACGGGAGCCCGATGTCACGAGAAATCGATTTTATGGTTTCGCTGTCCGGGCAGGAATCTTGTTCTGATTTAGTAAAGGCTGCACCTGATAAAAGTGCAGCCTTTATTGTAATCAAATATATTCATGACAGTTATTTTATAATTTCAGAATAGTAACCAAAATGATAAAAAATATTTTTCTATTTAATAGAATATATAATTACATTTAATGGAGGGGAAATAATTCACACACAAATTAACCTTAAAAATGAATCTCATGAAGAAGTACCTAAATCCGAAATAGCAGATCTGCTACATTAATCAAATCCGTTCTCCCGTAAAATCATCTTTTTTTTATTAACCATATAGGCCATATTTTTATTGCCTGGGTAAAAGCCCATGTCCGAAATCAGCCTATCAAACCCTATTGTTATGAAAATGATCTTGAGAAGAATTGAGCTGGCGTTACAAAAATACTTTGAATCCAGAGAAAAGCAGATGATACAGGAGCAGGCTCCGGTGCCACAGGAAGAGTGGTTAGATAACCTTCAGGTAATAGACCTGTTGCGCATCAGTCCGCGTAGTTTCTATAGGTTGGTAAAAGTGTCCAACTGGAAGGTAAAACAAATAGGCGGAAGAAAATATTACCTTAAATCTTCTGTTCTCGAAAGCCAGTGATTTCATTTTGCTATGTTTGTTTATCAGTATAAACAACTGATTTACGTTAGCAGATGACCCATAAAATAAAATCGCTTACCATGCTTGTGCTCATCAGCACAAGCATTTTTGCCCAAAAACCGGTATATCTTCATTCTTTTGAGCCCGCTCCCCAATATAGTACCACAAAAGGAATATCCGGATCAGCGCTGGATCTTTCTGCAAATGCAGCCATCCGTAAAATCCTGACGGTTAAAAATCAACTGCATGAAAATAATGGAGATTTTTCTGTGATGATCTGGCTAAAAGCTTCCCTGAATTTAAGCCTGGATTATGATGTATTTTCCTCCACAAGCGGAACCGATAAAAAAACAAAAGGATGGAGACTGGGTGTTCAGGCAAACGGAGCATGGTGTTGGGAAGCCAGTGGCAAAAGCAGATACGAATATCATCCTACAGTAGAGCGACAAACGGTTAAAGACAATAAATGGCACTTACTGGCCTTTACTTATGCAAAAGAGAAAGAGGAAATTCGTTTATACTATGACGGTTTAAATACGGCAATCTATTATTGCCCCGGCTTAGATTCCCTGAATGCAAAAGAACTCTTTATCGGAGGGCGCATCGCAGATCCAACAAATTCATCCAGTGCAGAATACCGGGACCAATGGCATGCCTTTAATGGTGTACTGGATCAGGCAGGCTTATATGCAGAAGTGTTGAATGCTGATTTCATCAACCAGCAATATCAGATTCATTTCCCGGCGCTAAACGTAGGAAAAAAGCAGTTATCAAATGAAAAACAAACGCTTAAAGTGATGAATTTCAATATTTTTCATGGCGGTAATGAAACAGGAAAAGAAGTAGGAGTAGAGCGGATTGTGGAAGTCATTAAAAACTCAGGGGCAGATGTGGTTTCCATGCAGGAAACCTATGGTTCAGGAGCAAGGATTGCCGATAAACTAGGCTATTACTTCTATCTGAGAAGTACCAACATTTCCATCATGAGCCGATATCCGATGGAAGAAACCTTAAATGGCTATAAGTCCTTTTATAATGGAGGAGCCCATATCCGCTTATCGAAAGATCAGAAGATCGCTTTTTTTGCCAACTGGCTTAATTTTCCGACCGACTATTGGGGTGATCTGGAGAAAAATCAGCAACTGAATGCCGATACGCTGGTAAAACAAATGGACAAAGGAAATACCGGAGACCTGCGTAATATCCTGGAAATCATTAAGCCTTATACCGATCAATCAGAACAGGTTCCGGTGATCTTTTGTGGCGATTTTAATACCGGATCTCATCTGGACTGGATTGAACCTACCAAACACCTGAATGCTGGTCTGGTAGTCCCATTTCCTTCCGGTCTGTTATTAATGAAAAATGGCTTTAAAGATTCTTTCCGGGAAATACATCCCGATCCACTTAAGGTAAGGGGGATCACCTGGAGCCCCATGTCTGATCAGGCATTTAAGGACCGGATCGATTATATCTATTACAAAGGCTCAAAAATAAAGGCCGTTGCTTCTGCTACAATTGATCAGCATCCGGTAAAATATCCATCCGACCATGCCGCATTGCTGACTACCTTTAAAATTCAAAAATAGCTGTCAATTAGAATGATTGACAGCTATCTGAAGGAATTAAACCCGTTCACAAACAGCTGCAGGGATTTTAATTCCTTTAACCTTTTCTTTCTCAGCTTTGATTTTTTCAGGCAATTTAATAAAGCTGATACCTAGTGTTGCGGCAAGCAATGCAATGCTCATCCAGACAATCTGGTGAATGCCGTAGTGTGCAATAACGAAGCCACCCAGCAAGGCGCCCAGTGATATCCCGATATTGTAACAAGAAGTCAGCAAGCTGTTTACAAATTCCAATGCACTATGCGGCACCGCTTGAGTGGTGCGTATATTGGGCACTAAAAATCCACCGGTATGTATCAGTCCCCAGAGGGAAAGGATAATGACCATGGGCGTAAAAATATCTCCAAAGTAATAGGCCAGAACCTGCGTCGAAATCAGAAGGATAAAAAACAACCTGGTAGCCAGTGTAATGTTTTTACTTAAGGCAATCCCTGCAATCCAGTTGCCCAGAATCCCCATAACACCAAACAACAGCAACATCATGCTGATCTGAATGCCGTTCATATGGGATATTTTTTCAAGATAACCAGCCAGATAGCTATAGCTGGAGAACATGGCCGCAAGCGTAAGAATGGTGGAAAGCAGATGAAGCCATAGCTGTGGATCTTTCAGTACAAACAATTGACTTTGTGCTTCTTTCTCTTTATTGGCCGGCATAGAGGGAACCAGAAACGATAGTCCCAGAAAAGCGATCAGGCTGATAAAACTAGCCAGGAAGAAAGAGGCCTGCCAGTTGTTAAAAAACTCGACGGCATAAGTGGTGATCGGAACGCCCAATACCGTAGCGAGACTCAGGCCGGTCATGACTACGGAAACAGCTTTGGCACCACCTTGTTTAAATGCTACTGCCAGAGAGATATTCCAAAATAAAGGATGTAAAAACGCAGGCAATATCCTCGCAATCATCAATACTGTAAAGCTGGGCGCAAAGGCGGAAAGCAGGTTTGATAATATAAACACAGCCAGCACCAGACACAACAAAAACTTACGGTTAATCTTAGCGGTAAGTGCGGTTATGAAAGGAGAGGATATGGCAACGGTGAGTGCGAAAGCGCTGAGGAGCCAACCGGCGGTATCCATAGATACCTGAAATTCCCTGCTGATAGTAGGCAGAATCCCGATAACACCAAATTCGGTAGTGATGATGCCAAAGGCACCCAAGGCGAGAATGTAAATTGATTTATTCATTTATTGGTTCTAAAATTCTATTTCACAAAAATGAACAGAATAATCTTATTATATCAGTACATTTTAATGATAAAACGGTAGATTTGCGGTATGACAAAAGAAAATATACACCGGTTGGTAGATGTAGAATATTGTAAAACGGAACATTGTCCGGTAAAAGATTTACAGCTTTCTTTTTTCCAGATGGTGTATGTGATTTCCGGCTCAGGATTTTTAAAAATCAACAACAATAGGGTGGATTACAGTACGGGTAGCCTGTTGCTGCTCACCCCGAATGACCTTCACAATTTTGAAATTTCCAGTGCGACAGAATTTTTGTTCGTGAAATTTAGTGAACGTTATGTGAGAGAATCCAAATGGAAAAGTATCAATTGTATTGAATGTCTATTGTACCATTCTTCTCATTTATTGGGTTGTATCCTGAGGAATAAATCTGATGCAGTTTTGGTCAGCGCTGTTGTCGATTCGCTCTTACATATCAGGAATCATAATGATGTCTATAATGAAGATTTAACACTGCATTATGTGAATGCCCTAATCGTAATTGCCGCAAGAAATATATCCAAGATGAGGCCTGCTCAGGCCACTGTAAATGCAGATAAACGGATATTGGCAATCATAGATTATATCCAATCGAACATCTATGATCCGCAACGGCTGAAAGCATCGGTAATCAGTGAGGAATTTGGTTTATCTGAAACCTACCTGAGCAGCTATTTTAAAAAGCAATGTGGCGAAACCATTCAGCATTTTATTTCAAATTATAAAATGAGATTGATCGAACACCGGTTGAGGTTTAGCGACAGGCGGATAAATGAAATTGTAGATGAGTTTGGTTTTGCGGATGAAAGTCATTTGAACAAATTTTTCAAGAAACGCCACCACATCAGTTTAACAGAGTTCAGAAAATCAGCGCCAATCTGTGCCATCTAGTGCCAATCACTGCCATTACCCATTGGTAGTTAGCTTATTAAAATATTGATCCATACGTTTGAATCGTAATGTTTAAGCGATTTCCGAGGCGCCCGGAATGAGCAGCTTGCAAGCGACTTACGAATCAACAGATTAATTCATTTTTAATAATTAAAGTCATGGGAAAATTATTTGCAGGTCCATGGAGCGACGTAAGAGGAATCGTCGGAAACAACGTTGGACGTTATGTAAATGGCGAAAACATCTTTTCAGTTAAGCCACATAAATCATCAAAACCTTCTTCAGAACGCCAGGTTAATCACCGGACCGGTTTTGGCCTGATGATGGGTCAGGTAGGCTTGTTCAGTGGAGCAATTGCTATTGGATTCAAAAACAATAATGCAAGGCTGGCTCCGGGAAACGCCGCTTTGAGATACAATCTGGAGAAGGCACTTGCCGGAACAGCACCAGATTATAGCATTAATTATGCTGAGTTCTCCATAAGCAGGGGCAAGTTGGCTCCGGTTGCTAATGCTGCTGTGATTGGTGCAACAGTAGAGGCGGGAGCGCTTGACTTTACCTGGGTATTAAACACAGGTTATGGCGAAAGTGACCCTAAGGATACGGTGAAGGTCTATATCCATACTCCGGAAATAGATCATCTCATCACCAATCCAACAGTAGTGTTACGGTCTGCCTTAAAACTCAAAATGGTAGTTCCATTTGATTTTATCGGGAAGCCCCTTCATTGTTACATGATGATCGTCAGTGCCGATGGAAAAAAGGTTTCTAACTCACAATATTGTGGTAGTGTTACCTTAACCTAATCAACTGGTCGCCCGCTATTCCGCAAGGATGGCGGGCGATTATTTCTTCCGCCTAAAACTATGCACATGCCCTACGAGAACAATCTTCTATCCAAGGACGCATTGAACAAAAAGCAAAGATTTAAAAGTGTGACACAATGCTTAAGCACCTGTAAATCCGTCAATCCTAAAAAAAGTCAGAATCCTATAAAAACCATACAGCCTAAACATTCGCAGTTAATGCAGCTAATTAAGAAACGATGGGCTATCTCCAGTTCGAAAATGAATCGTCAGAAGCGTCCTTAGTTCAAATAAACATCTGAATATATTCGTACCATGAGCTCGTTAAAAAGTGTTTTTATTCCTGATGAAGTGGTCATGAGCAAGATCTATGTGATCCGCGATCAGAAAGTGATGCTGGATGAAGATCTGGCCGAACACTATCTTATGCCCATTTCTACTTTAGCAGATATGGAAGCAATAGGAAGCTTAAAAAATTGCCATGTACTACTAGTTTTCTCTTGTAATTATGTTTAGTAAATCCTATATTTAGTTAAACAAACCAACTCTAACGCGCTCAGTATGGATCAGAACGGTTTTTACAGTTTATTTGAGAAGTCACCTCTTCCCATGTGGGTTTTTGACACGAAAACATTGAGATTCCTGGATGTCAATATTGCTGCCGTGGAGAATTATGGCTATTCCAGATCCGAATTCCTAAAAATGAAAATCAGCGATATCCGGCCAGAAGACGATGTTGAAGGGCTTTCCAATCTTGTTAAACACAACGCTAAAACCCGTAAGTTTTTCAAAAATATTTTCAGGCATCTGAAAAAGAATGGCGATTTGATATTTGTTGAAATCGAAAGCAACCCGATCGAATTTAAAGGCCTGCAGGCAAGATTGGTATTGGCTCAGGATATCACTGATAAATTAATTGCGGAACAACGTCTGGAGCTTAGCGAACGACGGTTTAAGGCATTGGTGCAGGAGGGATCAGACCTGATTGCCATTGTTGACCTAGACCTGAACTATAAATATGTAAGTCCTACTTCTTTGCGGGTGCTGGGAATAGATCCTAAGGACTTCCTTGGGCAAAACGCCCTACAATATATCCATCAGGACGATGTGCGTAAAGTAGTGGCAGATGCAGAACAACTGGTTACAGAATACCAGGTACAGTTTTCTCCTTTCAGATTCCGGCATCGGAACGGAGAATGGAGATGGATTGAAACCAGGGCTACCAATCTGACCAATGATGCCTCAGTAGGAGGAATAGTATGTAACTCCAATGATATAACCGAAAGGATAGAGAGTCAAAGACAGATTATGGACAGCGTGGAACGCTATAATATCGTGGCACGTGCAACCAGAGACGCGATCTGGGATTATGACCTCCATACTCATAAAATTAGCTGGAATCGGGGAATCAGTGGAATCCTTAAATATAAATCGCTTGGGAACCTGACAGATGCGGCCTGGTGGGAACATAATATTCATCCTGAAGATCGGGAAAGGGTAGTAGAAAAGATTACTGATCATATTAATCAGGGGGTAGAATTCTGGAAAGATGAGTACCGTTTTTTATGCGGAGATGGCATTTACCGATATATTCTGGACAGGGGTTATGTTGGTTTTGATCAGAACAATCAACCTTACCGGATGATTGGTGCCATGCAGGATATTACAGAAAACAAACTCCAGATGAAGGCGATTGAGGAACAAAATGATAAGCTGATGAAAATCGCCTGGATGCAATCTCATGCCGTACGTGCCCCCCTGGCAAAAATAATGTCTCTGGTGGATTTACTGCAAACCAATTGCACAGATGAAGAAAGTAAAACATTATTGAAATTTTTGGCTGAGTCCTCCCAGGAACTGGATCAGGTGATTGCCTCTATTTCAAAAAATGCGAATCAGGTATGACTCTGTCCCTTGTTTACTTTAAAAAGATGCAGAACCTGCGGAAATAAAGCATCAATATATTCTTCAATACCGTTTTTTGAACCTGGAAAAGTGAGTATCAACGTCTCTCCGATAAATCCGGCCACACTGCGGGATAACATTGCATAGGGCATGCGCTCCTGTCCATACCTCCGAGCAGTTTCCATAATCCCTTCAATATTACGTTCAATTAAAGGTGCAACTGCCTCAGGCGTCACATCTCTCGGAGACAAACCTGTACCGCCAGTAAAAATCAACAACTGATGCGCTGATCCGCATAGCTCCAGGGCCTTTTCGCGGATGCTGTTAACCTCATCCTGCAGCACTTCATATTTCAATGTCTCAATGCCAAACTGTTCCAGTCGCCCGACAATGGCTTTGCCTGAGGTATCCTGAGCATCACCTGCAAACACAGAATCAGAACAAACCACCACCGCGGCCTTTATTTCCGGAAACTGAAGTTGCTTCAGGTCAGATTTACCACCTGATTTTTTCTCCAGTCTGATGTTTTGAATCTCCACACCTTTATCTATCGGCTTCAGCATATCATACATCGTGAGCGCGGTAATGGAAGCACCATGCATGGCTTCAACTTCCACACCGGTTTTGTAAATGGTATGGACTTCCACAGTAATCCGGATCTCAAGTCCATCAATTGCATAAGTAATCGACGTGTACTCTATAGGCAGGGGATGACAATCGGGAATGAGGTCGCTCGTTTTCTTTACCCCCAAAAGTCCGGCAGCACGTGCAAATTCAAAAACATCGCCTTTAGGGATTTTCCGCTGCTCAATGGCTTCAATCGTTTCTTGCTTAGATACTTTAACGGTAGCCGTAGCAATGGCAATCCTCAGGGTGCTCGATTTCTTTGTAATGTTTACCATATCAGCTGTTTTCTTTCCATTGGTGAGTTTCATCCTCAAATATTTCCTTTCCCCAGATCGGGAGCTCGGCTTTTAACCTTTCCACAATTTCGCTACAGGCGTCTATTGCGGGTTTCCGGTGTGCCGATGAGGTGAATACAAAAAGGCAGATTTCTCCGGTTTTTACCATGCCCAGGCTATGGTGTACATGCAGACAACTAAGTGGATATTTTTCGAATATATCTGCTCTGATCTGATGCATTTTTTCTAAAGCCAGTTCTTCGTAAGCCGTAAATTCTATGGCGGCGACAAACTTTCCGTCGATCTCGTCTTTTCTCACCTGCCCCATAAATATGCTATGGCCCCCAATTCCTGTTTTTGAACTGTGTTTGGAAATGCTTCCAGCAACAAATGCAGGATCGATCCTTCCATCAACAAATATGTTTTTTACTTTTCTATCGCTCATGTTAAACTGCTAAAAAATGATCTCTCCATTTGGCAATACCTCCCTTTAGGCTGTATATCTTTTTCGTATCACCATATTTTTCATGTAAAGCTTCCGCCGCTGCAACGCTTCTGATGCCATGCTGACAAAGGAAGATGATGTTTTTTTCCGGAATATCTATTTTCAAAAAAGAGTTGAGCTCAGACATGGGAACTTTTTTGTAGATCTGGCTGTCCAGCATTGGTACTTCGTGCCGTTCTCTGACGTCTATAATTAAGGTTGAGGATTCTTGTTGAAGGGCGCTGAGCTGCGCAACATTTATTTCAGTATAAGCCTGTGCCAGTTCACAGGAATCGGCGTATTCCATAGTTAAAAAATCGTTTTCAGTTTCAGGCAGGGTGTAGTCATGCCCCGGACTGATGTTCATTTCGTATTGCTCCATGCTGAGCAGGTTATAATGCAGTAATTTATTGAGGAGCGGTTTACCAATTCCGGTAATGAGTTTAATGGTTTCTGCTGCTGCCATGGCACCAATCACACCCGGCAATACACCGAGCACGCCATTTTCTGCGCAATTTGCAATTTCTCCTGCCTGAGGGGGGATTGGAAAAAGATCCCGGTAATTGCATTGCTGATCCTGTTGATCAGGTACATTAAAAACGGCCAGTTGCCCTTCGTAACCAGAAACTGCAGCAAATATGAGTGGTTTATGCAATAAGGCACAGGCATCATTAATAAGGTACCTGGTTTCAAAATTGTCTGTTCCGTCGAGAATGAAATCATGTTTCTTCAGCAGGTCCAATATGTTTTTCTTTTGAATACGTAGCGGATGTGGAATGATGTCGATCTCCGGATTCATTTCCCGCAACCGTTCTGCAGCAACTTTAACTTTCAGTTTCCCCACATCTGCGGTATGGAAAAGTACCTGCCGGTGGAGGTTGGATAAAGCGATGGTATCGTCATCTGCAATCGAGATATGACCTACACCAGCGGCAGCGAGGTATTGCAGGGCGGGGCAGCCTAATCCACCGGCTCCAATTACCAGAACTTTAGCTTTCGACAATAATAGCTGTGATGCTTCGCCAAAGCCCTGAAGAATAACTTGTCTGTTATACCTTTCTGCTGCCATAAATAATTAACCTCCTGAAAAGGGCGGCATAAGCGCTACCGTATCATTGTTAGCAATATGCCTGTTCTCCCGAATCATATCTTTGTTCAGGGAAAGATTATATTTTATATTTTTCAGGTTTGGAAAGGAGGTTTCCAGATAGCTTTTCAACTCATCGGTATTGCTGATACCACTGAGCTCAATCTTCTGGTTTTTTATAATTTCAGCTATCTTTCCAAAACTGAGTATCTCTATTATCATAATGCTAATTTACCCTTAAAATGCTGATTTTGTTCAATCCTTTTACAATTCTTCTGCCCGTTGCTTTATCTCCGGGAACAATCATGGCGATATGACCCTTTTCTGCTTTTATCGGATCGGTATCGAAACTGGTTAAAATCAGGATATTGTCGCTTTTTTCACCTGACCGTCTACGGTAAACTCTTTGCTTTCCTGAGCAAAGGTATTAAGACAGAAAAACAACAAAAAAGGGAATAGGTATTTCATATTAAGCATGGGTAAATATTAATTTATAAGCGGCCAGCGCCAGTACAAAGGCCAGGACATTTTTTAAGATGTTCTGAGGGAATTTTAAGGCCCCGAAATAGGCCCCACAAATTCCTCCTGCAAAAGCGACTCCGACATAGGCCAGCATATGGCTGTTAAATTCAAAGCCTTTGATGAGTTGCCCCCCCAGGCCAGCCACCGAATTAACAAAGATGAAAGCTGCGCTGATGGCTGCAGTTTGCTTCTGGTCTGTCCATTTTAACAGCAATAAAACGGGAGAGAGGATGATGCCCCCACCAATCCCGATCATGCCGGAAAGCAACCCGATAATACCTCCTATACACAGGGAAAGCGGAATGTTTGAAGGCTTGAAATCTTTAGGATCTGTGTTCGCGAAAAACAGAAAACGAATCACGGGAATGAGCAATAAAAAGCCAAGAATCTTTTTGTAGACCGAATTTTCAATGACCATCATGCCACCTACAAAGGACAATGGGATGGAGGAGAGGGCAAAGGGCCAGAAAGTTTTCCATTTGAAATGACCACCCCTATAAAACTGAATAAATGAAGTGGAGGAAACGAATAAGTTTAAAAGCAAGGCTGTGGGTTTCATAATCGCTGGTGATACTGCGAATATGGCCA
The DNA here is from genome assembly GCF_001721645.1 of Pedobacter steynii. Lineage (NCBI taxonomy): Bacteria > Pseudomonadati > Bacteroidota > Sphingobacteriia > Sphingobacteriales > Sphingobacteriaceae > Pedobacter > Pedobacter steynii. The sequence continues at coordinate 5,653,639 of NZ_CP017141.1, forward strand.
TTAATGCCAGGTATCCGCTTGCCCCGCCATGCCCGACGGAAGCATATAAAAACGCCACCAGGAATAAGAGTCCGTAAAAAAGTATAAAGTTTTCCTGCATACGCTTATTGGGGTAATATCATTACATCGACGGTTTCACCTGCGGTAAAATTCTGCTGTTCTTCATTCAGACAGATGAGGCAATTTGCCTGTGCAAAAGAGCTGAGCCGGAAAGATTCCTGTGCATTCAGGGGCGTTACTTTTCCGTTCTCATAACTTCCTTTAAGGAAATGTGTTAAGCCGGACGGTTTTTGATAGTCGCTGGTAAGTCTTGCAGTAACTTCCTTTACACTATTTTCTTTTTGTGTCATTTGTTTGATTGCAGGAAGCACATAATTGTAATAGCAACTCAACACAGAGGATGGGTTTCCAGGCAAGCCGAACACCAGTTTTGTACCCCTTGTCCCAAAAAATAAAGGCTTACCTGGTTTCTGTTTTACTTTATGAAATACCTGTGCTACCGCGCAACGCCTGGAAGCCTCGATTACAAAGTCGTAATCTCCGACACTTACGCCACCCGTCAACAGCACCACATCACTGTCTTTCAGGGCTGTTTCCAATACCGTGCTGAGGATGTCCAGCTCATCATCGGCCTGAAAAATGTTAACCTGATCTATGTTTTCTATTTTTAATGCTGCAGAAAGGGAATAGGAATTGGATTCATACACCTGACCGAAATTCAGCTCCAATCCCGGTTGTTGAAGTTCTTTGCCGGTTACGATGATCGAAATTTTAGGCATTGGATAGACTTCCAGAGTTTTGACACCAATTCCTGCAAGAAACCCGATGGCTGCAGGGCTTAACAGATTGCCTTTTCTCACCGCCAGCTCGCCGGTTTTAACCTCAGCGCCCTTGTTTCTGACATTCGAACCCGCCTGGAGATTTTGATCCTGTAAAACAATCCTGCCATTTTTAAAGATCACCTTTTCCTGCATCACCACTGTGTCTGCTCCCTCAGGGAGAGGGGCTCCGGTAAAGATCCTGCTGGTTTCTCCCTCTTTCAGGACAAAAGAATGCTCAGTTCCGGCGGCCATTTCCCCATTTAGCTGCAACTCCTTTTCATGGTCCCTGAACTTCAGGGCATAACCATCCATCGAGGATTGCGGAAAGGCAGGAATGTCGCAACCTGCATAAATATCTTTTGCCAGAATATGTCCGGATGTCTTTTCCAGGTTCAGCTGAATCGGTTTTAATGGCGTAATGTGTTTAGAAATGAGGGCTTTTGCCTCCGAAACTGTGATCATGCTAAAATCTATCCTCCAATGGTAATCATACTTCTATTCTTAATGGCATCCGCATCGAGTTGTTCAAAATGAGCCCCCAGTTGTCCGCCGAGTTCCTTTTTCTTGCTCCATATAGAAGCATGGATTAATGGAAGTACGGCTTCCTTATTTCTCAGCGCGGAAAGCAGGTCTGTTTCCCCATCACTGAAGAGGCAGTTTTTCAACTTCCCATCGGCCGTTAAACGCATTCTGTTGCAAGTGCTACAGAATGGTGCGGTCATGGTGCTGATAACGGCAAAAGAGCCTTCATGCCCGGGAATCATGAAACTCTTGGCGGTATCATGCGGTTCTGCCTTGACAGGTAAGAAGGTAAAGTCATTGGCAATGGTGGCCAGAATTTCATCCAGCGAGCACATTTTGTTGCTGGTCCATTTGTTTCCGCTAAATGGCATAAACTCGATGAAACGGATCTGGATGGGATTGTGTTTCGTCCAGTCGATAAAGTCTTTGATCTCGTCGTCGTTAAGTCCTTTCATCACCACCATATTGATCTTTACCGTAATTTTATGCTGCAACAACAGTTCTATATTGCTTCGGACCTGGTGAAACAAATCCCTTCTGGTGATGAGTAAAAATTTCTCTGGTTGCAGGGTATCGAGACTAATGTTTACTGTTTTTATACCAGCCTCCAAAAATGTGGGCAGCATCTCGGTAATGCGCGTTCCGTTGGTGGTAATGACCAGCTCTACAGGAAGTTTCCCTAAGGCGGCGATAATTTCTGCAGCATCTTTACGCACCAAAGGCTCTCCGCCGGTAAGCCTGATCTTTTTAACCCCCTGTTCCACAAATATCCTGGCAAGCTGAACAATTTCGTCGGTCTGCATTAGTCTGGAGGCAGGGCTAAAGTCGTACTCTTCCTCTGGCATGCAGTAGAAACAACGGAAATTGCAGTTATCAGTAAGTGATATCCGCAGGTAATCGTGTACTCGTCCAAAAGAATCTGCTATCATCTGTAATTAATTAAATTGTTGTAATCGGTTTCTGTATCGATATCGATGTGTCCCAATTCAAATGAAATGGTTTCTGTATCTTCCGGATATTGTTTCAACAGGTGTTTTGCCCCCTCATTTCCGCTGAGTGATAATAGTTCATCGAAATATTTTCTATGGAAAAGAGCAGGGGTACCAATGGTTTGCGCATAACTGCTGGCTACCATTGACTTACCTGAATGTTGTTGTTTTTTGATCAGGTTTTCGAAAATCTCCGGACTGATAAAGGGTTGGTCGGAGACGGCAATGATCAGCTGCTGCAAAGTATTATCCTGAGCCAACAGGGTGGTTAATCCAGCAGAAATACTGGAAGACATGCCTTCTGCCCAGCTTTCGTTAATGATATAGCTGATCCCGGCATGTTGATGCTGTTCCAAAATCTCCGAAGCATAGGCACCAAGCACCACCACGAGGGGCCTACAGGAACTTTCAATAGCAGCCATGCTGGCAATGTCCAGGAGCGTCTTTCCCTGATAGCTGACCAGTTGCTTTGGTTTTCCCAGGCGGCTGGAATTCCCTGCGGCTAATATGATGATTCCGGTATTCATGGATTGGCTTTTATTTCGTGTACATGAATCGGACTTTTCTTCTCTTTTAGTAAACCAGCCGAGGCACCGCTGAACACAGATTTGATCTCAGCAATGATAGATATAGCGATTTCTTCGGCAGTTTCTGCACCGATATCCAGACCAACAGGGCCATGTATCCTGGATTTGTTTTCCGCTGTATTCCGGTTTAACTCTTCAAGCATCCTGGTTAGTTTTTTCCTGGGCCCAAGGGTGCCAATATAAGGTGTTTGGGTATCTAAAAGACGATTCAGCAGATCCAGATCGTAATTGTAATTATGTGTCATCAGCACAAATGCGGTTTGCTCATCTATATTTACCTGTCCGAGGACTTGTTCCGGCTTAGCAACCAGGACCTGATTGGCATTCGGAAAACGTGCTGCAGAGGCATGGGTAGGCCTGCCATCTACCACTGTGACTTCCCATCCCAGCAGGTAGGCGACCTCTGCCAAGGGTTGTGCATCATTTCCTGCACCGGCAATCACCAGGGAAACAGGTGGTCTGACAAATTCTAAAAAACAATCCAGTTCATTCCCGGCAATCGTATAACTGGTAAAAGCAGCAGTTTTATTGCGCCATACCTCAGCAATGTCTTCGATAATTGTCGGCCTGAGTTCGGCTGAGCTATTGGCTTGGATGCCATCTTTTCTGTACAACATACTGGTTCCGGGTTGTATTCTGGAATTCAATGAGAAAAGTGTAACCAATACCGCATCTTCACGCTTAGCCTGTAATGCTCTTAAGATGGCAATGGGGTTAAACACCACCTGATCAATTATGGGTTCAAAAAGAATGTGGACAATGCCATTGCAGCCGAGCTGAACCCCGATCTTCGCATCATCTTCATCAGTGGTATCATAAGTAATGAGTTTATTTTCCTGCTGCACAATGGCAGAAAGCGCCTTTCTTAAGGCATCACCTTCCAGACAGCCTCCACTGATGGCGCCGGTAAGCTGCCCGTCTTCGGTAATCAGCATCCTGGCACCGGGTCGTCGATAGGAGGAACCCTCTACCTTTACTACCGTGGCCAGCGCTGTTTTTTTATGGTCTTTTACCGCTTTTTGATGGGCTTTAAGTATGTCCGCAATTTCTTTCATCAGCACCTTGATCGTTATACCGCGTTTAAATCAAAAGGAAGTTTCCTGATCCTTTTTCCGGTTAAATCGTAAATGGCATTGGTCAGGGCAGGAGCAAAGGCCGGTAAACCCGGCTCACCAACTCCGCCTGCATTTTCTTCATTTTCCATGATGTGTACCTCGATTGGCGGGATATCCGTAATTCTCGGCATCTTGTAATCATAAAAGTTTCTTTGTTCTACCAGACCGTCTTTAAACGTGATTTCATGAATGGTTGCAGCGCCAATTGCCATAACAATGCTGCCTTCTACCTGAGCTTTGATGATATCCGGGTTCACATACCACCCGCAATCCATCACTGCCCAAACCTGATCGATTTTAACTTTTCCGTCTGCATTTCTGGATACCTTGACAATCTGGCCTACAGTACTGTTGAAACACTCCGTAATTGCAACGCCAAAGCCCTCATTTTTCTTGCGTTGTTTCCAGCCTGATATTGCCTCCATTTTGTCGATCAGGTGCTGACAACGTTCTTCTTGCAGGTATTTCCTTCTGAGATCCAGCGGATCTTTGCCTGCTGCGACGGCAACTTCATCCAGAAAGCTTTCATAAGCAAAGCCATTGGTAGAAGCATATACAGATCTCCACCACATGATGGGAATTGGAGTTTCAAATTTTACTTCGGCAAAGCTGATGTTTTTGATGCTTTCGAAATAGGGTTGTAGAAATCCTTCAGAGGTACTTCCGTTGGCCTTATCTGTTTTACCACTCATCCAAAACTCAATATTCTGACCAGCCATACGGAACTTTAGTGCAGTGACTTCTCCATTTTGAATTGCTGCCTGACACCTGTAAGAGATTCCCGGGCGGTAAGGGCCCTGAGTGGCATCGTCTTCTCTTGTCCATACGACCTGAACCGGCGCACCGATTTCTTTGGAGATGATGGCCGCTTCATGGGGATAATCCATAAATGCTTTTCTGCCGAATCCACCGCCAAGGAAAGTCATGTTGACAATCACTTTGTCCCGGGCCAGTCCGAGTTGTGTGCCAATGAAATCCTGCACCCATTCCGGAGCCTGAATTGGTCCCCAGATTTCTATTTTATCACCCTGATAATGGGCCACGCAATTTAAGGGTTCCATACAACTATGGGATTGGTAAGGCGTCTGGTAAACCACATCCACGATTTCAGCTCCCTGTTTAAGCGCATCATCCGGATCTCCCTGTTTCTTCAGGTACATCCCTTCCTTGGTTTGCAGCTCTTCCTGTTGGCGTTTGTAAATATCGGCAGTATTGATGTGCTCAAAGCCGGTATCGTCCCATTCCACTTTCAATACCTTCTTTCCCTGCATCGCTGCCCAGGTGGTATTGGCGACAATCGCGACGCCTTCACGGAAGGTGCTGAAAACCCCCATACGAACTTTAAAAACTTTTGTTACCCCAGGTACTTTCAGGGTTGCACTGGCGTCGAAGCTTTTTACCACACCACGTAAACGTGGATTGCGTTCTACAACAGCGTACTGCATACCAGGTAATTTCTTATCCAATCCGAAGATGGCGGTACCGTTTGTTTTTAAAGGCGTATCCTGTCTGAGGAGGGGTTTACGGATCAGTTTATATTCTGATATTTTCTTCAGGACCACTTCTTTTGGTGCCTCTAGTTTTGAAGCCTCCACAACCAGTTCTCCGTAATGAAATTTCTTTCCGGAAGGTTTATGGAAGACATGCCCTGACTGCGCATAACATTCAGAACTGTTCACGGCCCATTTCTTAGCTGCGACAGCGATGAGCATGACCCTTGCAGTGGCACTTAATTTCAATAAATTCTTATAGGAGCCCCTTATTGTAGAGCTTCCTCCAGTGATCTGATTACCGTATTTTTCCCTGTTGCCCTGTGCAAAAACGATGTTTACGTCTTTCAGGTCAACTTCGAGTTCTTCTGCAATAATCTGTGGGACGGATTGAAAGGAGCCTTGTCCCATTTCGGCACGGTGGTTAAAAATAGTAACCTTGCCATCTGTATCTATATGAATCCAGGCATTCAGCTCTACATTTGAACCTGCTGCTCCGGTTGCATTTATTATTTCTGCGTTTCTGGCGCTTGAAGGAAAATAGAAACCTAAGCACAATGCGGTGCCTGCCAGACCTGAAACCCTGAGAAAATCTCTTCTGGAAACTTGGTTAGTACTCATAGTTATGGGTTTTAAGTTTATTTTCTTTTAGGAGCATAGGCTCCGGTTTTGATCCATGTTTCCCATGCTTTTTTAAATGCTGCATGGCTCATTGGAGGTGTTGTACGTCCTTCGCCCGGATTCCAGCCTGCCAGTACCAATCCATCATCAGCATGTTCCAACAATTGTTTCATGGATTTATTGCCATTCTGTTTAGGGTCTACCAGTTGTTTCGCCAGCTCATGAGCAGTCTTGCCCTGAAACACCATCTTCATGTTAGCCGGTGGTAAATGCCAGTCCGGATTTCCAGGAGGGGTGTGCACACCAACAGTATTGTTTGGCTGATGGCAGTTCGCGCATTTCATAGCGAAAACACCTTTGCCATCATGACCTCTTTTCGGAAGCATTTCATGCAAATGGCTGTCGTCTCCCTGTAAAGGAACATCTCCTGAAGGATGGCAGTTCATACAACGTGGACTCATGAGCACCTTATAAACCTGTTCAAAGGCTTTAACAGAGGCCACACTATCTTTTTTAGTTTTCGGTACCGGCTTACCGGTAAGTCCTGGTTGCTGGTTTACCGCATTCAGACCGAAGGCCATCACTCCAACCAGAGAGAGCAGGAGGGCCATTATCGTGATTGATCTTTTCATTTCGCGCCGCCTTCCTTTTTATGCATCTCTGCAGCCAGGTGAATCGCTTTACGAATGCGGGGATAAGTGCCGCAGCGACAAATGTTTCCGGACATAGCGCTGTCAATATCTTCATCCGTCGGATTTGGATTTTCCCGCAGCAAGACCGCAGCAGACATCAGCTGACCTGAATGGCAATACCCACATTGTGGCACACTCACTTCATTCCATGCCAGCTGAAGGGGATGGTCATTATTTTTTGACAGCCCTTCTATGGTGACGATTTTCTGGCCTGCCGCACGGCTAACCTTTGTTACACAGGAGCGTACAGCTTCTCCGTTCAGGTGGACTACACATGCTCCGCATTGCGCAACACCACAGCCATATTTGGTTCCGGTTAAACCAACAAGGTCACGAATTGCCCATAGAAGCGGCATATCCGGATCTGCATCGACCTCATAAGATTTTTGATTGATATTTAAGTTAATCATATGCTAATGGTTTGGTTTCGTTTAGATTGGTCTTCTCTCAAAGTTACTGGACTTAAAGTCTTGTTTTTTACGATTTTCAAACAATATATTATGATAATCAAACTATTGTTAATACCAGGATTCTTATTTTCCTATTAAAATACTGTTTTTTTCTACCAATTTTGAGTTTTTATCTCGAAAATTTTGAAGGTTAATCCTTCTATTCCTGATCGGTAACAGTTTGCAGCCATACAGTAGGCCCATTTTGCCTGAATAATAATTATACTTGTATAGGTCTGAATCATAATAAGTACCTCTATCCAAATTTATATGAATATTTTGTCTCTTTTAATCGGTCTCTTGTCGCTGGTAGGTGGCACCTTCGTGTTGGTTACCTATAAGTTCCCCAGAAAAAACAGGTTTAGAAGGTACGATGCAATGTTTACCACCCGGATGGGTATTCACATTATGGTTATATCTGCAATTGTTGCCTTATACGGGGCTAAGACCCTAATTGAGGAACTGAAAAAGATCTTATGATTTATCCATATCAGGAAGGTCTTCTGTTAAAGAAAGTTAAAATAAATCCTTTTGGCAGGAGGAATGCTAATTTTAACTGAAACAATCTTTCTCATGAATTTATCTAAAATTAACATTCTCCTCTTCTTTACTTTTATCGCATTCACCTCTGTCCGATTGTTCGCTCAGGAAAGCAACTTAGCGGTAGTCAATAGTTTAAACAAAGTAATCAGACCCATTGAAACACTTGGAGCAGACAGCAGTTTCACAGATATTGACTTTTTAAAAGAAACGCTAAAAGATAAGGAGTTGATTGCCATAGGCGAAGTCAGCCACGGGACCGCTGAAGTTTTTAAATACAAAGATCGTTTGGTCAGGTTCTTAGTCACCAATCTTGGTTATAAAGCCATCGCCTTTGAAAGTGATTATATCGCAATGGAAAATATAGACAATTACATCAGTGGCAAGACAGATAGCCTGGTATTTATATATGGAACGCCTGTGATTTCTACCAATCGATTAATGATCGAATGGTTGAGAAAATATAACCTAAACCAACCCGATTCAGATAAAGTTCATGTTTACGGTATCGAAGCCCGGGGTTTTCCCAACGTGATTAAAAAGATAATTGAGGTAAATCGATCCTTGGACCAGGCTGACAAAACCTTGTTGGAAAAAGTTGCGCTCAAACCATTCAATAAGATAGATAAGGCAGAAATTAAAGCGATGAAAGCGGTTTTAACTAAACTTCAAAAAATAGAGGGCTCCGACCTTGACAAGCATTACACGGAATTGTTAAGCCAAATTGTATATGGTTATTATCATGAAACAACAAAGCGCGTTAGAGATCACGATATGGCTAATAATGTAATCTGGTTAAAAGAAAAGGCTAAAGATCAAAAGCTCATTCTAATGGCACACAATGGCCATGTGGCTAAATCTGAGATCTTTAACGTCCCCGCAACAGGCACTTATCTTGACAGAAAGTATGGTTCAAAGTATTTTGTCATGGCTACCGACTTCAACCATGGTAAAGCTTATGTAAATGTCTATGTGGCCAGAAATAAGCCAATGCTGGGATTTCAGCCTTATTATTATCCTGAGGTCAATTCAAAAAATGGATACGAGTTTTATTTCAAACAATGCAGGTTCAGGAATTTTATAATTGAAGTTGACGCTGCCCTAAAGGATCCGATATTAGATCGTTTCTTAACCCAACCACTTGACATGAGAATGATTGGGGCGCTAAGCATTCCGGCAAATACAAAGCTATCGATCTCAAAAAATTTCGATCTGATTATATATTTCGACAAAACAAGCAGCGCATTTAATTAAGCATATCGGTTCTTGCCCTGTCTGTGTTAAAAGGATCTGAGGACTTATTCCAGGCGGGTGTCAGCATCAATGACCGGACACCGGAATCATAGAAATACTTCCTCAGACCGAAGCGGAAAGCTATGAACAGGACTAAGGTAGATTCAAAAAGTAGTTCACCTCAAGAAACTTTTTGGATCCTTTATCTTCATCTTTTTTCGACTTCAATTCCTTTAAAACGCCTGCTACTTTAATTTTACGTTCAGGTAATTTCTCTGAACCCTTAGCATGGGCAATCAAAAAAGTATCGGAAGACTTTTCATCTCTTATCTCGTACACATCGTAACGGTCGATGATGGGAACGGGAATAAAAGTTGTCACCTTGCCAGCCAGCATCGGTATCAATATATAGCCCTTAAAATCTGACTTGGATTCAATCATTTTAGGAATTCCGGTTATAATGGCATTTGAAGAAACAATTCCAATACCATTTGCTTCAGAGGCCAGCAATTCCTGAGCCTTATACTTGTGATAACTGGATTCTAAACTACGATCAAATTTCGAAAGAACCTCTACTTTAGCCGCTGAATCCAGATTTGAAATAGCCACTTCGAAGAAGAGTATCGTTTTTTGTCTGTTGTTAAATAATCCTCCAACTTTACTTAGTTCAGACTGGGTAATTATCCCGTCATCTGCACTGGAAAATAAATTGTAAAAACGGCCGCCATTATCTAAAGAAAGTATTGCTTCGTCAACGTTTGTATAAGGTTCAATTTGTTTCATACATTATTGTTTCTTGTTGTTATAGCTTATAAAGCTATTATTTTTTATGATCGTTTTGAATAATGTAAAAAAAAATTTAGGCTATGAAAGCACAATACTCAACAATAATGCAGCTATATACAAGCCTATTCCGTAGATCGCATGCGCTTTCAAACTCCTGATTCTGGCTGTGGTGGGATGGGGTGTTTTGGAAGCTGCAATACCAAAACCAAATGCTGGTTGCATCATAAACCAGGGTGCTATTGTGGTTAAAAGCCCGACGGTGATGGCAGGCCAGAAAGTTGGATGATAAGCCCATTCTATACCCCAGATCAATAAAAGTAAAAAGGCAAAAGAAATACCGATCAGGTAATGCGCAAGCCATCCAATAGCCTTTTCATTATTAATCGGAACTGTCTGTAAGATATTTTTATGGGAAAATATACCATTTTTAAAATGTCCGATCCAGCGTCCCAGGATTCTGTAATCTAAAGAAGGAATGTTAAAGAAGCGTTTGATCATTAAAGCATAGATATCCATAATCAAGGTGGCACCTATGCCAATGACCAGGGAAAAAGTAAGGAGTTCTAAATAGGTTTTCATCTGTATTATTTTAAATTAAAAGTTTCTGTGGACAGGGCCATATTGATGGCTGCACCGGCTTGTGAACCGGTTGAAACCGCAGTTGTAATAGAGCGGAAGGCTGAATTGTCGCCACAGGCGTATATTCCTGGAACGGAAGTCTGTTGATGACGATCCAATTTTAACAAATGTTGTTCTGTAAGTTCACAGCCCAGTTCTATCGGAATTCGGCAGTGTTGCTCAAAGGAAGGCCTGGCATAAAGGGCATCCAGAGGATATGTCGTCCCATCCTGCAGTATAATATCGCTCAGTTGACCATTATGCTGCAGTATAGATTTTATAGGCTGTTCCACAATAGGTATGTTGTTTTTCCCGAGCGACTGGCTTTGATCAGGACTGAATGAGGCTTTTCCATCTGTAAAAACGGAAAGCCGACTGGTAAGGTTAGATACCAGCTGTGCGTAATGAAAAGCCAGGTTTCCATTCCCAAGAATACCTGTTTTGTGCCCTTTAACTTCATAACCATGACAATAGGGGCAATGGAAAATGGATATTCCCCAACATTCAGCAAATCCCGGAATAGGGGGCATAATGTCTTTTAACCCCGTGGCAAACAGCACTTTCTTTGCGAAGAACACCGTTCCGGACCGCGTACTGAGTTCAAACAGACTAGACTTCTTCTGCATCTTTACGGCAACATCCTGATGGTAGGATACAGTTTTATAATTCAATACCTGTTTCTTAGCGAGATCAGAAATGTCTTTTGGTTTTTCGCCATCCTGTGTAATAAAATTATGTGAATGCGGCGTCTGCCTGTTGCAGGGCAACCCGCTGTCGATGATCAGTACATTTCTTAAAGAACGACCTAAAGCCATAGCGGCGGAAAGTCCGGAATAACTACCACCAACAATGATTACATCAAAAGTACGATTGGTACTTTCCTGATCAAATCGTGTAAAAGACATCAAAGTTCCGGAAATGGACAGGGCAGAGGATAATATGGTACTTTGTACAATGAATTTTCTTCGGGTAATCGCCTGAATTTTGCGTTCGGGGTTTGTCATAATTCTTAAATTTGATCCGACAAAATTATCCCGATTGGCTAAGCATCCTCAACACTTATGGGAGGGAAACTGGTACAAATCACAGATGATTTGTTATTGATGCTTATGCTTTCTCCGATATTGCAGGGGAGTTAGCCCGGTGAATTTCTTAAAAAAACGTCCGAAGTAAGAATCATCGGTAAAATTAAGCTCCGTAGCAATCATAGAAACGGTAGCATTGGTCTGCATCAAGCGTGATTTCGCTTCCTGTACCAATTGTTTTTGAATGGTATAGCTCGCGGAGAAACCCGTAACTTCTTTTACCATATCATTCAGGTGATGCGGATGTATGCACAATATTCCGGCGTATTCGGTTACCTGTTTCTTTTCTAAAAAATGCTGGTTAACGAGAAGCTGAAACTGTGCCACCAATTGCTCTTTTCGGGATAGGCCAAAGGGTTGCTCCACAGCCTTGCGGTTATAGATCCGTTCGGCTTCCAGCAGGATGATGTTAAGAAACATTCTGACCAGTAAGTCATCATTAAAAGTAGTCTTCTGACATTTTTCACTGTTGAGTTTCCAGAACAAGTGCTCCATCATCTGCGTTTCCCGATCATTTAGATCTATAAACGGTACTTTATCCAGCTGAAAGAATGGGAATTGGTTAAGTTTAATCTGATGTTTGATACAGAGTAGAAAATAATCCGCATCAAACATGCAAAGGATTCCTTTGAGGTCTTCGCTCCAGGATTCAATGGAATGGATCTGATTTTCGGGAATAAAATACATGCTTTGTGGACCAAACCGATATTTTTGATGCCCTATGATTTCTTCGACTTCTCCATCCGTCAAAAGAATAATACTATAAAATTTTCTGCGGGCCTGATGGCCGATATGCCGGCTGTGTAATTTCTGTAAATCCTCCAGGGCAATAATCTCCAAAAATCCATTTCCATGGGAATATTCCATGTGGTTACATTCTGCACAAAAAGAATAATGGGAATCCTGGAGGTAAAACTCCTTAAATTCCTGCACATCGTTTATTTCCTTGATTTTAGAAGAAGGGCTCATATTGTAGAATTTTATTTATACCATTTTACTGCTTTTTGCTCTTCTCGTTTCAGGAAGGCATCTTTTGCGTCGTTGTATTCGTTGCCATCTTTCCATTCCCGTGTGCTTAATTTTTCTTTCAACAGCTGGTATTCCGCTTTGACCTGAGGATGCACACGAAGATAGTCACGGAAGGCAATGTGACGTAGCCAGTGCGCTGAATCCAATGGCAATACATGGATATGCGCTAAACGGAGTGTGTGGTCATGTAACTCCTCAGGAATGATGTCTTCAGGTTTGATATGAATGGGTAATGATAAGCTTTTCGGGGAGCCTTTTAGCTTCACAAAAAATCTCCGATAAGGCATATCTATATTGTAGTTCTCATAATAGATATAATCCTTATCCATCAGCAATGGGGGAATGACATCCAGCTCTTCATTATGATGCAGGCCAACCAAAATATCAATTATGGGCTTAGCCGATAAACCCTCCACTGATGTACTGCCAATATGTTCGATCTGAGGTTTCAGAAAACCAATCTCTTTTTTGAGTTCTGTTTCAATTTCATTGAAGGCCTGTTTCCATGAGGGCCTATAGGGTTCAAATGTAATTTTCATCTGATTGCTTTATGTGTTGGTTAAATGCGTCGGCTAAGTATAAATAATTTGGTTCAGAAACTGCAAGTATAAAAAATCTTTATCAGCGTTTCCCTGGAGTCCAGTTCGCATCTAAAAGATAATGATTCAGAATTTTGATCATCCGGATAACCTGGGAGATCCAAATCTGGCGAGCAGCATGGCTGCCTGGCTATCTGCTTTAACATTGCTTTTGAATTTGTAGTCTACATATGTTTTTTCTATAAATATTCATACCATTACTTTGAGAAGTTTTTGTAGGTTAAATACCTCCAAAGCCACTCGACAGGACCATATTTAAAGTACTTTAACCAAAGATTACTGATCAGGAGTTGAAACACAATGATGAACAGCGACATCAATAGGGTCAGTGTCGGACTAACTTTTGAATAAAGCGCGAATCCAACCCCTGAAAATAGGAACAGGCATAAAATGGATTGCAGCAAATAATTTGTTGCGGCCATTCGTCCCAATGCGCTAAATGGCTTGAGGATCTTTTTCCAGTTTTCATTTCTTAATAGCAACAGGGCAGAACAGATGTAAAAAATGCCCAAAGTTGGCCCCGCGATATACGTTCCAACAACCTGCATGAAATTGTAGGAGAAGGTGGTTACTGGCTGATCGAGATAAAGGATACTGGCTACACAAATTGGCAGTCCGATAATCAGGGCGCCGATCTGAACATTACGAATAAAGGACTCATGTTCTTTTAAATTGTCAAAAATTTTTCTTACTCCGGCGTATGCCCCCAACAGGAACATGGCAAATATCTGAGGAACAATTGACAGGTACCCTAATCTGGTTTGCATTAAATCCTGGAGATTCTGTCGAAAAATGAGAGATAAATCTCCACTCTGATAGCGCTGTATTGCAGTTAGTGCCAGTTCTTTTTTAATATTAACCAGATCTGCATTTTCGGCGTAGAAAGCATTTTCAAACAGCAATCCTCCAATGATAAATAAGATTACGGGAATGATCAGCAGATAGAAAGCCCAGCTAAGCAACCGCTGTGGTTTCGAATTCCAGAAAAACATCAGGAGAAAACCAAGAAAACTGTAGAACAAAAGAACATCACCATACCAGATAAAGTAACCATGGATTAAACCGATGATGAGCAAAATGAACAATCGGCGGGAAAAAAGTTTTTTCGGCTGGCTTGTCTTTACCTGCGCCCCCTTCATAAAAATGGTAAATCCAAGTCCGAAGAGAAAAGAAAATACAGAAATGAATTTCCCTTCGCCAAAAAAATGGATCAGTTTGATACTCCATTGATCCAGATTTCCATCCCAGAAAGCAGATTGATCCATATATAATGCCGGGAATGAAAACAGGGCCATATTTACCACCAGAATACCCCATAAAGCCAGCCCCCGTATGATGTCAATTTCGTGTATTCTAGCTGTAGAATGCGTACTTAAAGGTTCAGATTTATTATTCATTATTTTATCGTGTTAGTTCATTTGATGAGGAATTAAACAACAAATTTAGCCTACACCTACAGCCCGAGATATCAGGTTTGTGACTGAACTGACCGAAAATGTTACTGAAGGAACCAATTGAGGCATTTAAGCGGTAAAAGTAAGCACGATCACCATTTGCTGAAAAACAGGACAATTATCAATATCTTTAAGTCTCAAAAAATATTAATCACACTTTGTCGTTCCTGAAGGATTATCCTCAATAGCAATAAAACCGGTCAAATACATTGAATAAGAAATTTATTAATGAGTTTTATATACCAGATACTGATTTTATCATCGGCGTGTCTATACTAGCTATATTGACACTTTTGTTCAGTTTGCTATTCACATGGAAGTTAATGATATGAGGAATACAATTCTGAAGATATACATCTTGATCTCCATATTGCTTTTAGCGAATATGAGTCTGTATTTCTTTTATAAAATAAGCCTGAGGGGATATTACAGCGATGTGATCTTATTCTGGTTCTGGTTTTTCGGGAGCATTACAATTGTCGTTATATTTTGGAAAAAGGTATTGGCTAAGCTGCTTCTGGCAATGATTGTACTTTCTTTAATATTGAGCATTTTACCAATGGCCATCCCATTTTTCGCCTTTATATTTTCTACCACGCCATTTGGATTGTGGTTAGATAAAAATTTGAACCAGCGGTACAGAGCCCAGATTGTCGGCTATAGTGTGATGGCACACCCCGTATTGCAGGTGATAGAAAAAAGGGGCGTTTTTGAAAAACAAGTATTTCAATGCGACGACAGTCAGTTACTGAACGACAATCCTGATGTAAAGATCCGTCAGGCAAAAGACATCATCTTTAATCACGAAACAGACACAACGCTAAGCCTTACTTTATTTTATGGAGGCCCAAATAAGAAATTAACTTTTAGTAAAGCGAGTGGCAACATTATTGAAGAAAATTAAAATACACCTGGAAACCAGGTGCATTTTAAGTCCTATTGGATAATCCGGGATTACACATTAACACCCTCCCTGGGATTTGGCTCGCCCTGACCTGTAGTGATCAGCTTAAATAAGCTGCTCTTGATATAGTGATTCCAGCTATCAAAGCAAAGATCATAACATTCATATGTCGGAACCAGGCCTCTATGTGTAAAGTGAACATGGGTTTGATTTTCCTTTTCTGAGAGCTCAAACTCAATTGTTGTACCGGTCCATTCCGTCTTATCTTCGGTGAAATTGAAATAATTATCCAGAACCAGCCAAACGACTTTTTTATCTGGTATCACTTCTATTAGCCTCATGGTACACTTATGAATATCCCTGAACTGATAGCTGAACTCATCATGAAGTTTTGCTGTACCTCCTTCAATATTTTCTGACCACCATCCACGTACATTAGTGATGGCATCGAATACTGCATTCGGGGTTTGATCCACCGAAAAGGTTGTGTTAAAATCTTGTGTTGTCATTTTGTTTGTTTTTTAGTTAGGTAATTTGCTATTTAATAAAGCCTCCAATTTTTTCAGTTTAGAAGCCCAGAATTCGTCGAAGTAGGAGAGCCAGGCTTGCAGCTCTTCAAAACCATCTTTTTTCAAGATACAATAGCGCTCCCGGCCGATGTCCCGGATGGAAATAAACCCGGCGTTGTGTAATATTTTTACATGCTTTGAAACGGCCGGACGACTCATTTCGAAGTGCTCTACCAGGCTATTAATGGTAAGGCTATCCTCTAAGAGTAGCATCAGCATCTTTCTTCTGCTGGGGTCTCCGATGACCTGAAAAGCATCAAGCGTTGATTGTTCCATGTTCTGCAGCATCTAAAAGGTTTTTTATTTTATCGAATTTCTCCAGCCAGCCGGTATATAGGCCATTGTAAAAATCAAGGTTTTCTTTTTTTGCGAAGCCGCTGTGCTCCAGAAAGACCTCTGTGCCTTTATCCGTTGGTTTCAATTCCCATATCACTATAGAATCAAGAGTGATTTTACCTTCGCCTGGGCCGCTCTTCCAGGAATAAGAAAGTCTGCTGAAGGGAACGATCTCCAATACTTTGCAATAGAAGATCCCGTCGAAGTTCAGACCCGGTATCGGATTTGTCCGGAATTGAAAGTCCTGCCCTATGATGGGTTGAAAATCATTCTTCATGAGCCATTGTTCCATGAGCTCTGGTTTAGTCAGGTATTCCCAAACCGTTTCCTGCGGATGAGAATAGAAAAATTGATGTCTAATAATCTTTGCCATAATAAGTAACTTTGAAGTTACTCAAATATATAGGTAACTTCTGGGTTACGCAAATGTTTTTTCAAATTTTATTTTTTCATCGATTCATTTAAAGATTTTGCTTAAATTCCCTTAAGAAATAGCTTCTTTACATTCATTATAGGAACAAAATGCTTTTACTATCGTAAATTAGCCGCGCCAAAACACTTAATCCCCTAAAAAATATGGCCATAAAGAAAGTATTGAAAGTCGGTTTAGATTCTGCCGCACCATTTCCCATGCATTCGGACTATAATTCTGGAAAATTTGAAGGATTTGAGGTAGATTTATTAAAAGAAATAGCTAAACACCTTGATTTTGAGATACACTATGAAGTTTCTTTATGGCAAACTATTCTGGAGAAGTTGTTTAAAGGTGAGTTAGACCTGATCTGTTCGGCAGTAACCGTTACTTCTTCGAGAAAACACATCCTCGAATTTACAGAGCCCTATCTACATTTCAGACTGTGCGCTGTAGTACCAACAAACGGCTTATTGGAGGAATTAAAAGATTTCAAAAATAAAACGATTGGAGTAAGAACGGCAACAGAAGCTGAAAAGCATGTTCACACCAAATTCCCTGACAACAACATGTTTCATGCGGAGACGAATAAAGAGCTGTACAGAAAACTTCAGGCCGGAAAAATTGACATGTTGATTGACGATTCGCCAATTGCTGGAGGTTTCCTACAGAATAACAGCAAGTTAAAGATTGGCATGTTTCTTCCGAATACTGATTCCCATTATGCCATTGCCATGAAGAAAGGGGACCTTGAACTGAGAAAACAGTTTAACGGAGCACTGAAAATGCTGAGGGAAAATGGAATCTACGATGCCATTTATGAAAAATGGTTCAGCGATATACAATTTTAAAATTACGGCTGCGCTTTAGAGCTTGGTAGCGCAATACTTACAGAAATTAGCATCCTGATCATGGCCTTCACGACCGCATCCAGGGCAAACCTGATGGTGAAAACCCTTATTTCTTGCTGCTGCAGCCATTTCAGTGGTAATGATTCCGGTAGGTACAGCAATAATGGCATAACCGATCAGCATCATAAATGAAGCGACAAATTTCCCCATCGGCGTAACAGGAGAGATGTCGCCATAACCCACAGTAGTGATGGTCACAATCGCCCAGTAAATACTCTCCGGAATACTGGAAAATCCATTTTCCCGGTTTTCTACCAGATACATTACAGAACCCAGAATCACCACCAGAGTGAGTACAGTGAGCATAAATATGCTGATTTTTCGCAGGCTCCCGCTTATTGCCACAGTTAGAAATTTCATTTCTGAAAGGAACCTTCCCAGCTTAAAAATTCTGAAAACACGCATCAGTCTCAAAGCCCTCAGCGCTAGTAAGGACTGACCTCCAACAAAGATAATACTCAAATAAGAGGGGATCAGAGCGAGTAAGTCCACGATCCCCAAAGGACTTTTAACATAATTGAGCGGATGTTTGATGACCACCAACCGTAAGATATATTCTATAGTGAACAAGCCTGTAAATGTCCATTCAATTATAGAAAATAAAGTTCCGAACCGCTGATGATAACTGTCTATACTATCTAGCATGACCACCAGAATGCTGGTAAAGATGGCAATCAGCAAACCGATATCAAAAGCTTTTCCGGCAAAGGTATTGGCTTCATAAATGATTTCATGGAGCTTTGCCCGCCAGTCTTTATACTTTTCGTTCTCCGTATTCATAATGGTTTACCCTAATGTGATCATTTTTTATAAAAGCCCTTTTAGCCGTGCCCATACATTTTCTGCCAGGATTTTCTGTCCTGCTACAGTCGGATGAATTCCATCTTTCTGATTCAGTTTAGGCACACCACCCACACCCTGAAGCAGGAAGGGGATCAATACCATATTGTTTTTCTTCGCCAATTCCGGAAAAATGGATTTGAATTCCTGTGCATAATCAGCCCCCATACTAGGCGGCATCTGCATTCCTGCAAGTACAAACCTCACTTTCGGATATTTCTTTTTCACTTTATCAGTGATTTCCTGAAGATTTTCTTTTGTTTGAGAAAGCGGAAGTCCCCGAAGCCCATCATTGGCCCCAAGCTCCAGCACCATAATATCAAAGGGCTGGTTCAGCAACCAATCGATCCTGGTTTTTCCCGCCGCTGAGGTTTCCCCGCTCAGTCCGGCATTTACCACTTTATAAGGCAATTTCAGAGAATCGATTTTATGTTGGATCAGGGCCGGAAAAGCTTCTGTAATGTCCAGACCATAACCAGCAGTAAGGCTGGTTCCAAAAAACAAGATTTTCTTTACTCCATCATCAGCTTTTTTTCCTGTGGCTTTCACTGAATCTGCTTTTTCCTTTTCCTGATCCGCATTTCCTTGTCCGCCGCTACAGGAAGACATTAAGGAAGCAAGGGAAAACAGCGTCGTTAATACGATAGAACTTACAAAATAATGACGTAACATATGTGCTTAATAAGGGTCTGAATATAGTCAATATTGCCGATAGCTTGTATATTTAGCAGATATTAAGGCATAAAATAATTACCTGACCCTAAAGAACTACGCCTGTGGAAAACATCCTTAACATTCGGAATGTAAGTAAGATTTACCAAAATGCCGGACATCAGCTTACGGTATTGGACAACATTAGTTTTTCTATTCAAAGAGGTTCTACTGTTTCCATTACCGGTCCTTCAGGAAGTGGAAAAACCACCTTATTAGGTCTTTGTGCCGGATTGGACCGTTCGAGTTCAGGAAGTGTGGAATTAAACCAGGTGGCACTGGATCATTTAACTGAAGACCAGAGGGCAGCTGTCAGAAACAAATACGTAGGATTTATCTTCCAGAATTTCCAGCTCTTGCCCACCTTAACGGCCTTGGAAAATGTGATGGTTCCATTGGAACTGCGGGGAGAGAAGAATATTAAAAGCCATGCCCTTGAATTATTGGACAAAGTTGGCCTGGCAGATCGCTCCGGACACTACCCGGTGCAACTTTCGGGAGGAGAACAACAGAGGGTATCTCTGGCAAGGGCATTTTCCAATAAACCAGATATCCTGTTTGCTGATGAGCCCACGGGTAATCTGGATGCTGAAACCAGCGATAAGGTGATAAAATTAATGTTTGACCTGAATCAGGAAGCCGGAACAACACTGGTTATTGTAACCCATGACCTGGACCTTGCGGCTAAAACCAACCGGATGATTAAATTAAAAGGCGGACTGATCATTTCGGATTTAGAATTGAGCCATGCCTGATCAGAAATTTAACATCAAAAGACCCGTAAATTATGCCTGGCTACTAAAAATGGCCTGGAGAGACAGTCGTAAAAACAGGTCCAGATTGTTTCTTTTTATCTCTTCCATTGTATTGGGAATAGCGGCACTGGTAGCCGTTTATTCATTCAGAGACAACCTTCAGAAGGATATCGACAATCAGGCAAAAGAACTGACCGGAGCAGATTTAGTAATTGAAAGTCGGAGGGAGCCTAAAGCAACGGTCACAGCCCTGCTGGACACCCTGGGGCAACAGCAATCCAGGGAAAGAAGTTTTGCTTCTATGATTTACTTCCTTAAGGGCAATGGAAGCCGCTTAATTCAGGTGAGGGCACTGGAAGGCAACTATCCTTTTTATGGCACTATAGAAACTAAACCTGTTCAGGCCGCAGGGAATTTTAAGTCCGGCAGGAATGCATTGGTAGATAAAACACTGATGTTACAGTTTAATGCGGTAGCTGGTGACTCTATCAAAATCGGCTCAGTTCATTTTAAAATCGCCGGAAGCCTGGAAAGTATTCCCGGACAAAGCGGGATCACCAGTACGGTGGCACCAGTGGTTTATATTCCCTTACAATACCTCAAACAAACCGGATTGGACCAGATTGGCAGCCGGATTCAATACCGTTATTTTTACAAATATGACCGTGTATCATCAGTAGAGCGGGACCTTAAACGACATCAACGGATTTTAGATAACGAAGGCCTGGACCATGAAACCGTGGCCAGCAAAAAAGCAAGCACCGGAAGAGCTTTTGGGAATCTGAATAAATTTCTGGCCTTATCCGGTTTCATCGCCCTTTTACTTGGTTGTGTTGGGGTAGGAAGTGCAATTCATGTTTATATTAAGGAAAAGCTGGGAACCATTGCCACCCTCAGGTGCCTTGGACTGAATGCAGGAGAGGCTTTTCTGATCTATCTGATCCAGATCGCCGTTATCGGGCTGATCGGGGCTGTCGCCGGAGCAATTCTAGGTACACTGGTTCAGTTTGCCTTACCGGCGGTATTGCAGGATTTTATCCCTATCGACATCAGCATGCAAATTTCCTGGATGGCAATTGCGCAGGGATTGGCCATCGGATTGATCATCTCCATTTTATTTGCGCTTCCATCATTACTTTCGGTAAGGAACATTTCGCCCTTAAATGCCATCAGGGCATCTTTTGAATCGGCTATCCCGAAACGGGATCCACTGAAATGGCTGGTTTACCTGATCATTATCCTTTTTGTATATGGATTCACTTACCTGCAAATGGATGGATGGCTGGAAGCCGTGTTATTTATGGCGGGAATTCTGATTGCCTTTCTTTTGCTTGTCGGGCTTTCCAAACTACTGATGCTGATTTTGAAAAAGTCCATTCCGGATTCTATGAGCTATTTATGGAGACAGGGCTTTGCAAACCTGCACCGTCCGAATAACCAGACTTTAATGCTGACCGTTTCCATTGGCTTATCTACCGTGTTTATTGTAACACTTTATCTCGTTCAGGGAGTTTTATTGAATAAAGTTTCTCTTTCTTCGGATTCATCACAGTCTAATATGGTGTTGTTTGACATTCAAACCAGTCAGAAGGAACAGATTGCGAACCTAACCAGACAGCACAATTTACCTGTTATGGGACAGGTGCCTATTGTAACGATGAGAATTGAGGAGATCAACGGAAAAACAGCTGCGCAGATGGATCAGGCCGACAGCCTGGACAATAAAAACAGCAGACCGGTCTCCCGGGCCTTCAAAGGTGAAATCAGGGCAACTTATCAATCTGCTTTGAGGCCTACAGAAGAGCTGGAAGAAGGAAAATGGACCGGTATAACTCCTCCCGGAGAAACCGTTAAGATTTCCCTGGAAAAGAACTATGCAGAAAGAATCCATGTAAAAGTAGGGGACAAAATTGTTTTCAATGTACAGGGATTGTTGTTACCTACCGAAATCGGTAGCCTGAGGACCGTAGACTGGAATACCATACAACCTAATTTTCGGGTAGTATTTCCAACAGGCGCATTGGAACAAGCTCCTCAGTTTTATGTACTGATGACTCATGTTCCGACAGACAAAGCCTCCGCTGATTTTCAGGGAGCAGTAGTCAGAAGCTTTCCCAACGTCTCAATAATTAATTTAGGTTTAGTTCTGCAAGTACTTAATGATCTGTTAAATAAGATTAATTTCGTCATACGTTTCATGGCGGGATTCAGTATGGCTACCGGATGGATAGTCTTGTTGTCTGCGGTAATGAGCAGCAAAGGGCAACGCCTGAGAGAAAGCGTTTTACTAAGAACACTTGGTGCGAACCGGAAACAAGTACTGACCATTACCGCATTGGAATACTTATTTTTAGGCGTACTGGCTACTGCAGCCGGGATTATCCTGGCACTTGCTGCCAGCTGGGCGGTAGCGGCGTTTAGCTTAAACAGTACTTTTGCCCCTGATATTTTACCTTTAATTGCATTTTTCGTCATCATTCCGGTATTGGTGATGATTACCGGTATTTATAGCAGCAGGAGCGTACTCAATCATCCTCCACTGGAAATATTAAGAAAGGAAGCATAGATGAATTTAACTGTTCTGGATTTTCTATACACTTTAATTCACCTGCTGATTATCGGCTTTAATCTGTTTGCATGGGCTTTTCCGGCTATCAGAAAGCTTCATTTGTATGGTGTCGCAGTTACCCTTGGCTGCTGGCTGATTCTGGGGATCTGGTATGGAATCGGTTATTGTCCGGTTACAGACTGGCAATGGCAGGTAAAAGAGCAGTTAGGGGAACAGAATTTACCGAATTCATTTGTTAAATATTATGCGGATAAACTTACCGGGACCTCAGTTAATTCAACGCTGATTGATGGGATTACCGCCGGATCTTTCCTCTTATCCATACTCATCTCTGTTTATCTGAATTTTTTCAGGAGGAGCTCAAAGCTAAGAACGAAGTCTAACTAAAGCCGGCAATCCAACTGTTACTCTGGTTTTTATAAAACCTGATTATCACGTTCCGGAGTTTAATGGCTAGAATCAAAGTACATTTAAACCGCATTTTTTGTATCTAAATTCCTATGTTTAGAAAATTTAGCATCAGAAATCACGTTTGAATAGTGTTTTGTTAATGAATCTGCATTTATGAATAAACAACTGATATACCCATTCTTTTTAGTGCTGATTGTATTCAGCTCTTGTTCTTCTGTGTACATGCCAAATGTACCAAATACACCAATGTTAAGTCAAAAAGGGGAGTTTAGCGGAGGGGGGCACATCACTCCCAGAGGGAATTTCAGTCTCAATGGAGCGTATGCCGTTTCGAATCATCTTGGGGTATTGTTTAGTGGTGCTTATATGAACAAGGAAAGGACCAGGAAAGATTATCGCAATAAGTCTGTAGAGATCGGAGGGGGTTATTTTGACACTTTTGGTCCGGACAACAATCGGATTATCGAAATATACGTAGGTTATGGGGGTGGCAGCACCGATCGTAATTTCAGGGAATATGACGACAATAATGTTCTGACCAGCAATATCGCAGAGGAATTTACCTATACTAAAACTTTCCTACAGGTGAATTACAGTTCCAAGAAAAACAGCAACTTCAGGTTATTTGGAAACAACTATCCCTTAAACTATGGAACAGCGCTTCGGATCAGTCATTTGAAAATGGACACCTTCCTGAGTAACAATATCGGCCAGCCAAAGGAAGACAATATGTTCATAGAACCTATTTTCTTTACCAGGATGCGCCTAAGTGATGCTGTTCAGCTCCAATATACCACCAGTGGTAATTTTGGCTTAAAGAGCCGGAAATTCATGAATGCAGGCAACTCCATTTTTACTGTAGGTGCAGTAGTTAACCTTGGCGGAAAGAAAAAACAAGCTAAATAGACAATATGGCTTTCAGGTTGCGGAGTTTCGTTTTTAATCCGGATCCCTTTTTTAAGAAAGCAGAGTAACCTTTCTGAAGTTTAATTGACTTCACGGCTTCATAACCTAAAGCGATGCTCCTGATTTTATTCAGCAGGAAGGTATCGTCTTTAAACAGGTCTGATTCGTTCAGAAATCCATTTTTCAGAAAATCACGGATCAGTACTGCCATCTGCTGATTGGCATAAAGGTGTAAAGGGTGATTAAACACTTCGTTATTTAAGCGTTCAAAAAGCTCATTAATCCAGTTGACCTGGTCCACATCGGTTACCACCAGCTTACCTTCATCCAGACGAATGTGTTCCAGGAACAGTTTAGCGGCCGGCCTGTTGATCAAACCGGCATGTAAAGCATCTCTCAATGTATAATCCAAACGATCTGCACATAAATGGGGCAATGGCTGTTCCAGAATAGGAAACGATCCGTCCAGAATCTGATCCAGGTGGTAGCCATGTTTAACCAGAATTTCAGGAATATCAGAACTCATCAGTATCTCTGCAAACATTTCCTCATGGTAATTCTCTTCTCTGTTTTGAAACACATAATCCCCTACATGAGAAAACGCGGTATGGGAAGCGTCGTGTATTAAGCCGGCGATCTGTTCCAGCTCTGTACCACCAAGCCGTCTGATCAGTAACATCACACCAATGGAGTGCTCCAGGCGGGAATGACTTAAATCAGGATTCACTAAAAATATGGCACCACTCTGATGGATTCCCGCAAGTCTTTTCATTGTGGCGCTGGCCAATAAATCTTCAAAAACTGCAGGCAGTTCTACATTTCCATAAAGCAAATCACTTACTCTTACCATATTTTTAAATTTAATTAATTCCTGATCCTCCGTTTAATGCAACAGGGTAAACTGAGACACAATATTACTAATTATTTTAGTATTAAAAAACAAAATATGCTAACAATAATAGATTTATCCGTTAATAACCTCACCGCCATTTGGATGCAAAATCTGTCCGGTCATATAACTCGCATCCTCTGAGGCCAGAAACACATAACACGGGGCAATTTCTTTTGGCTCTCCTGCTCTTTTTAAAGGAACATCTGATCCGAAAGTGGCCACATGGGCAGGGCGGAATGACGCCGGAATAAGTGGCGTCCAGACGGGGCCGGGTGCGACACCATTGACCCTGATTTTTTTTGCCGCAAGGGAAGTAGACAAAGACCTGATAAAACCCACTATTGCGCTTTTAGTAGCGGCGTAATCAATCAGATGGTCACTGCCACGATAGGCCGTTACAGAAGTGGTGCAAATAATGCTACTACCTGCCTTGAGGTGTTTCAAAGCCGCTTTACTCAGGTAAAAATGAGAAAACACATTAGTCCGGAAGGTTTTCTCCAGTTGTGAAGCAGTGATCTTTTCCAGATCATTCTGAGGATACTGAACTGCAGCATTGTTCACCAGAATGTCCAGCTGCCCGAATTCTTTAATGGCCTGGCTAACCAGCTTTTTGCAATGCTTTTCATCAGAAATATCCCCGGCAATGGCCACACATTTTCGACCCAGCTGCTCCAGTGCTGCCTGAGTTATTGCAGCATCTTCGTGTTCATTCAGGTAGCTGATCAGGACATCAGCACCTTCCTGTGCAAATGCAAGAGCCACTGCACGCCCGATCCCGCTGTCTCCTCCGGTAATGAGGGCTACTTTTCCTGCCAGTTTCAATTTCCTGGTATCGGGTTCATATTCCGGCGCAGGCTTCATGAGTGTTTCCAATCCAGGCTGCTGTTGCTGGTGTTGCTTCGGGCGAATGCTCTTTTCTTTTTCTTTTTTCATCGTTATATATTTTCCTGTCTTTAAACCAATAGCATTGTTTTCCTAACAAATGGCAAGACAAAGGGTTTTCATGGGGACTGATATATACCTATATTTGATGCACATTCCATTACTTCCCGATGCAGCGATCTTCCGACACCATTTATACCTTACAATTTGGACTTGTTTGTTTAAGTTCCTTTCTGTTTTCCGCAAGCTTTAATATGCTGATTCCTGAATTACCGGCCTATTTAACCAATATGGGAGGGGCGGAATATAAAGGACTGATCATTGCATTGTTTACACTTACGGCAGGGATATCCAGACCATTCAGCGGAAAACTTACCGATACCATTGGCAGGGTTCCGGTAATGGCAGTCGGCTCATTGGTATGTTTTGTCTGCGGTTTTCTTTACCCTTTGCTAACCACCGTTGCAGGCTTTCTTTTTCTCAGGTTAATCCATGGCTTTTCTACCGGGTTTAAACCTACAGCTACAGCAGCTTATGTAGCAGATTTAGTGCCGGTTAACAGATGGGGAGAAGCGATGGGCGTGCACGGTGTGTGTTTCAGTACGGGGCTGGCTATCGGACCCGCAATAGGAAGTACAATTACCGACTATTACGCTATAAATATTCTATTTTATTGTTCTTCGCTATTTGCTTTACTGTCTATTGTGATCCTCGCCAATATGAAGGAGACCCTGCCAGATAAAGAGCGGTTCCGATTCTCTCATTTAAAGATCAACAGGAAAGATATTATTGAATGGCGGGTTATTCCTGCCGTAGTCATTATTTTCATGAGTTATATCAGTTACGGTGCCATTCTCACGGTAATTTCAGATTGGAGCAAACACCTTGGGACGAGTAATAAAGGATTGTTTTTTATGGTGTTTACTTTAACCTCTTTGCTGATCCGTTTTGTAGCCGGAAAGGCTTCAGACCGTTATGGAAGAGCCATCATCCTGAAGATCTCACTATTCCTGCTGGCCATATCATTGTTTTGGATTGCGGTAGCAGATTCCTCGTTCATGCTGATGTCGGCCTCCGCATTGTATGGAGTGGCAACAGGAATGCTATCTCCAACAGCCACTGCCTGGACAGTAGACCTGAGCAACCCGCTTCACCGTGGAAAAGCGATGGCCACCATGTACATTGCCCTGGAAGCTGGAATCGGACTGGGTGCTTTGCTTGCAGGCTGGTTATTTATAGACGACCTGGCTATGATTCCCGTTACATTTTACTATTGCGCCGGAATTACTTTACTCGCCCTTCTTTATTTGCAGTTTATATATAAACCCAAACCATAAATTCAGGTTCTGACTCCTGATTACCACAAAATTCCGCTCTTTATTTAAATTTATTTTGCTTTTGTGCTACTTTCTGAAAGTTATGCGGAATAAATTTATATTTTAGCTAGCTAATCAACATTTAAACCACAATGAGCTCACTTCACAAATACGATTACATCGTATTTTTCGTTTATTTTGTAATTGTATCCTCCTACGGTTTCTGGATCTATTACAAAAAGAAAACTGCATCAGCAGATTCCAAAGATTATTTTTTAGCAGAAGGTTCCTTAACCTGGTGGGCCATCGGCGCCTCTCTGATCGCTTCCAACATTTCTGCAGAGCAGATGATTGGGATGAGCGGCTCCGGCTTTAAGCTTGGTCTTGCCATTTCCGCTTACGAATGGATGGCCTCAGCAACATTAATCATTGTAGCTGTGTTTTTTATGCCAGTCTACCTGAAGAATAAGATCTTCACAATGCCTCAGTTTCTAAGTCAGCGGTACAATGAAAAAGTAGCGATGATTATGGCCGTATTCTGGCTCATGCTGTACATTGTGGTGAACCTGATGTCGATCCTATACCTGGGGGCACTGGCCATCAGTGGTATTTCAGGATTAGACCTTACCGCCTGTATTCTTGCCCTTGCTATATTTGCGATTTTCATTACCCTTGGAGGAATGAAAGTAATTGGTTATACCGACGTGATCCAGGTTTTCTTTTTAGTTCTTGGTGGACTGGTAGCCACGTATATCGCATTAAACCTGATATCCGGTGGAGAAGGCCTTGTAAAAGGTTTCGGACTCCTGAGAACAGGAGCTTCAGAGCACTTCCACTTAATCTTCAAAAAGGACAATCCAAACTATATGGATCTACCGGGCTTAAGTGTCCTGATTGGAGGGATGTGGATTGCTAACTTAAGTTACTGGGGTTGTAATCAATACATTACACAAAGGGCCCTGGGAGCATCTTTACCAGTAGCCAGGTCAGGTCTTTTATTTGCAGCCTTCCTGAAAATGTTAATGCCCGTTATTGTCGTAATTCCTGGTATCGCCGTATATTTAATCGTTAAGGATAACATGGGCGGAATAAACGGCAGCAATTTGCTGACCTCTTCCGGTGTTCAGGATCCAAACAAAGCTTATCCGGCATTGCTGGGCTTGTTACCTGTAGGTTTGAAAGGGCTTTCTTTTGCTGCATTAACCGCAGCAATCGTGGCTTCTCTTGCCGGAAAAGCAAACAGTATAGCGACCATCTTTACCCTGGATATTTATAAGAAAGCATTCGAACCAAATGCGGGAGAACGCAAAATGGTGAATGTAGGAAAGATCACTGTAGTGGTGTCTATGCTGATTGCTGTAGTGCTTTCTCTGATTGTAGGTGACGCACTTATGGGCGAAGGAAAACAAGGATTCCAATACATTCAGGAGTATACCGGATTTGTATCTCCAGGTATCTTTGCAATGTTTATCCTTGGATTTTTCTGGAAGAAAACCACGTCAAATGCAGCTTTGTTCGCCACTATTGGGGGTTTCATCGTTTCAGTAATTCTTAAATTCTTACCAGGATGGGTTGACCTCTCTGGTCTTTATGAATATGGATGGGCAGTAGCCAATTCTTCAGGAGTATTTGAAATTCCTTTTATGGACAGAATGCTGATTGTTTTTGCAGTATGTATCCTGGGAATGTACCTGATCAGTATTTATGAAAACAAAAAAGGAATTGTTCCTAAAGGACTTGAAATCGACGCTAAAATGTTTAAAGTATCAACTTCATTTGCCATAGGCGCATTAATCATTGTCAGCTTACTTGTTGCTTTGTATTCTGCATTCTGGTAGTCCGAGCCAAGAGAAAAAAAGCCTCCATTAATAGTGGAGGCTTTTTTTTTGCCATATCCTTTCTCCTCAATTGATCAATAATCAGTCTGTTTTATAATTAATTTGACTTAGTTACCAATAATATTAAAATATTGAAATATTATTTTTTATACGATAAAATATTTGTTAATCAGAAATTTGTTTAACTAATGTTATGTATTTAGATTAGTGTCATGACTAGTTATCCTTTACTTACGTTCAGAAAACTATTTCAGGATGATCAACTATTCTGTATTAAATGAGGAGAGGACTATTATTTACCCAGCTGCTATTACTGACCATGACCATGTTGTCCAGAGCACAACAAAGGCCACAGTACACCCAATACGTTTTCAATAATTACCTGTTGAATCCGGCCATTTCCGGAATAGAGAATTATACAGACGTCAGGTTCGGCTACAGGAACCAGTGGCGTGGAATAAACCAGGCACCGATTACGGCTTATTTTTCCCTGCACATGCCTTTAGGAAAACAATATCTGTATGGCAATTCCAACTCTTTTGATGAAAAAGGAAATAATCCGATGAAGCGCAGCTATATGCAGACCTATATGGCTTCAGAGCCACATCATGGTATTGGCATATACGGGGTCGTGGACAGGACGGGCCCCATCACCAGTAGTGACTTTAAAGTAACCTACGCTTATCACCTTGGTTTATCTCCAAAACTAAACCTTAGCGTAGGCGTAGCGGCAGGGGTCTCCAGGTTGATACTGGACATTTCAAAAATCAGCCTGGAAAACAATTTTGACCCCGCCATTGCGGAAAATGCAGACACCAGAATACAACCTGATCTGGCAGCAGGAGTATGGTTATATGGCCCGAAATTCTTTGCCGGCCTCTCTGCACAGCAATTATTAAACAGACCGATTAGTTTTACCAGAAATACCAGTTACGACCAGGGAAAGCAGGCTCCACATGTTTTTCTTACTGCGGGATATAAATTCTTTATTAGTGATGAGATCGCCGGCCTGCCTTCGGTTATGTTTAAATACGTATCACCGGCACCTGTTTCGACAGATCTGAATATGAAAGTCGCATTTAAAGATAAATTCTGGATAGGGGCCAGTTATCGCTCCAATGATGCCATTGCGGTACTTGCAGGCTTTAACGTAAGTTCTCTTTTTGTACTGGGATATTCTTATGATTTTACCACTTCAGAATTAGGTCGGGCAAGTACGGGCAGTCATGAGGTGGTGCTCGGCCTGTTGTTAAACAACAGATACAAAGTAACCTGCCCACAAAAAAACTGGTAAGCATCTTTTACCAGCTTTTTTGTGGGCAGGATTATAGAAGGATATTTGAATATCCCCGTTTATTTAAACATTATACTTTGGATCCCACTTCTCTATAGATTCTCCATATAGCGCTTTGTTGGCCAGGTGAACACATATGGCAGTGGTAGCTCCGGTAATCACGTTTGAATCCGGCTGGCTTTTTTCTACAATAGATTTATGAAAATCCTTTAACGAATAATAAGTACCATCTTTGGCAGGCGAGTCTGTTTTTATCGGAATTCCACCGTCTTTATCCCAAACAATTTTCGTAGCTCCCGTTACCCCATCAACGGTTTCCAATTCCTTTTTACTGGACTTTTCCGGATAAAATATAGCTTCATTTACCAATAAAGAGATGGTTCCTTTTGTCCCTTTCAATTTAAATAAATAGCTATCGCGCTCATTGGCTAAAGTAGTGCCAAAATTCCCGATCATTCCTTCCTTCTCATAGCGGAACATCACCTGGACATTGTCGTAAGTCTCCCTGCCATCTTTATAAAAATCAATCCCCCCGGTAGCAAAGATTTCCTGTGGGCGGGTATCAAATGCCCAATTGATAAAATCCATCTGGTGGGACAAAAGTTCTGCCATCAGTCCACCTGAATATTCTTTATACATACGCCAGTTGATCTTCCTTTCCAAAGATGGATCCGGAACATTCCTACGCCAGTTGTTGTTCCTGTCCCAACGACTCTCGACCTGGGTTACTTTCCCCAGATAACCCTTATCTATCATTTCCTTTACCTTATAATAAATAGGAGCATAGCGGTATTGATGACCTACCTGTAAGATCTGATCAGGATGTGCTTTAACAATTTTCACCAGGTCTAAAGCCTCGGTAATGTTGTAAGTCATTGTTTTTTCAAGATAAACATGCTTACCTGCCTTTAGCGCATCAACGGCAATAGGGAAATGCATGTTCAAAGGAGTGGAGATGAATACCGCCCCAATTGTCCGATCATCCAGCAAGGTCTTGTAATCTTTATATTGTTTTACTCCTGGCTGTTGTTTTAATGTCTCTTTGAGTCTAAAATCCAGTACATCACATATCGCAACCACTTCAAATTCTTCCTGAAGCTGTCGGGCAATATGAAGAAGACCTTTTCCCCGGTCTCCACAGCCAATTACGGCTATTTTGATTTTTCCTGCCGGATCCAAGATGTCTACTTTTCCAAATATATCTTTAGGCAGCAATAATCCACCGGCCAGAATCCCTGTATTTTGTATGAATTTTCTTCTGAACATGTTTAATATTTAAAGACTTTACCATCCACCATCACTTCCTGCTTTGCTGCATCGAATGTCGCCTTTTTTCCTGTTCTTACCGCAGCATTGGTCATGATATTTGCGATAGAATGGTAATAACCGGCTTCTACCGGCGCGTTGGTCTGTTGCCGGCTACGGATACACTCCATCCAGTTTCTCATATGCGCGGAAGTCAGTTTATCACCACCTGTATTTGCTGAGGCAACCACTTTCTCCATCATGTCTGTCAGTTTTATTTCCGGAAGCAGGTTAGGCTGCATCTTCATTGCGCTTGCCGCATTGGCTTTTAATCCCCCCTGAGGAGAAACCATATTGGTATTTAGGTTTAGCTCTCCACCATTGGCATAATATATTTCTGCCGGATTTTCATCGCCGTTGTGCATTCTGGACGTGAATACTACCTGAAATCCATTCTGAGGATCGTTTTCTTTCCCATAGTCGAATACGGCGGTGGTGGTATCCCAGTTCCGGCGACCATCTTTCCATTGATATATTCCACCATTGGCCACTACACTTCTTGGATGCTGAAGTCCCGTAAACCAATGCACTGTATCGATCTGGTGCGACATCCATTGTCCCGGCATTCCCGACGAATATGGCCAGAAAAGACGATACTCCAGATATTTTCTTGGGTCCCATTCCTCAAAAGGGCGGTTAATCAGGAAGCGCTTCCAATCTGTATCTTCCTGTTTCAATTTTGCCACCAGGTCAGGCCTGCGCCAACGGCCCGGCTGGTTCACGTTCCAGCTGAGCTCCACCATAGTGATGTCTCCGAATTTGCCATCCTGAATAAATTTGGACGCGGCTTTATAATTTCCACCGCTTCTTCTTTGGGAACCAATCTGCACAATTTGTTTAGATGCTTTCACTGCTTTCAACGCAGCCCTTGCATCTTCCATTGTTTCCGCAAAGGGTTTCTCGCAATAGACATCACAATTGGCTTTTATCGCTTCGATGGTATGTACCGCATGCTGGAAATCAGCAGTGCTGACAATCACAGCATCAATATCTTTCAGGCTATACAATTCCTCATTGTTGCGACAAGCCGTGATGTCATGTCCGAATTTTGTTTTGAGCAGGTCTACACCAAGGCCCCGGCGGTAATTCCAGAGGTCAGATACCGCCACCATATCAAAATTCAACTCCTTGTGATGGTTTAAAAAAGAGGGCAGGAGTGAACCTGCAAAACGGTCAGAAAACCCGACTACACCAACCCTTACACGGTCGTTGGCTCCTATAATATTTCCATAGCTTTTTGCACTTAAACCCATTGTTCCCATATAGGTACCAGCAGCTGCAATAGCCGATTGTTTAATAAATTTTCTTCTTGAAGATAACATAATATGGGGGATTTAAAGTTGTTTCAATTTAATGCTTCTGAAAGATACCTGATCTCCATGATCCTGGATCAGGATATGGCCTTTCGGCGCCATTCCAAAATCCTTCCAGTTCTTATATTTACTATCTGCTACCAGGGCAAGAAATTCTGCGGAACCTCTGGTATATTCCAGAATTTTATAGCCATTCAGCCAATACTCAATCTTATTATCCGGATATACCCTGATCAAGCCTCTGTTCCATTCGCCGATCTTTTTTTGTGCATTAGGGATCTTCTTGCTCGTCATCAGGTCATACAAAGAACCCAGTGTACGGTTACCATCTTTTCCAAGCTTCGCATCGGGATGTCTGGCATCGTCCAGAATCTGATATTCCGGTCCGATTGCTGAGCCTTTATTTCCTTCGGTCAAGGTTACAAAATATTTGATCCCACTATTTGCACCTTCCGTAAGTTTGAAATCAAATTTTAGTTCAAAAGCTGAGTATTGTTTTTCTGTCACAATATCTCCACCGTTGGTAGATTCGCCACCATTCGATTTTTGCACACTCAATTCACCATCTTTTATTAGCCAGCCGCTTTCAGGGAAAGCCGGTTTATAAGCTCCTTTCCATCCTTTACTGGATTTACCATCCCATAGCAAAGCATATCCTTCTGCTTTTTCCTGTGAAGAGAGGTTGTTTGGAACCAGGTTCACTACAAATATCCCGTCATTTTTTGAAGGTTTCAGGTTTTCAGTCTGAATGCGGATATTTCTCCAGCGGATCTGTTTACCGGGCTGGTCATTTTTACCGATGCTATGAACCTGCAGCGCGATAAATCCGGAAGGAGTAAGGGCATCCACCACATTTGCTGTTGGAATGCCATTCACCCAGGTACGTATAGAATTACCGATGCATTCTACCCGGTACTTATTCCATTGATTATTTTTAAAAGCTGTTTTTCCTGTAGGATTGATGTCCAGCGGATACAACCATCCTCTTCTTGATTCATCATAAATTCCTCCGCTAAACTGGCGGTCTGAGGGATCGATCTCTACCTGATAACCATGTACCCTTCCATTGGAATAATCCGCTTTGCTTTCACTGCGGATCTGAACTCCAGAATTCATGGATGGGTCGACCCATAGCTCCAGTTCCAGGATAAAGTCTCCATAATTCTTCTCTGTGGTCAGAAAGGAGTTGGGTTGATCGGATACCGTGGTACCTACAATCTCTCCATTAACCGCTTCATATTTTGCCTGTCCGTTTAGTTGTTTCCATCCGGTCAGGTCTTTTCCGTTAAACAGATTTTGCCATTTTTGTTTCTGGGCTTGTGTAGAAAGGGGGACTGTCCCCAGTAATAGAGCCGCTAGAATTAATAACTGTTTTCTTTTCATTGTGTGTTTTTGGTTTGATGCCATGTATTATGGTGGTTCTTATTTTATTTTACTGAATTTCAATGCTTCCTGCTTTAATTCTGCTGCAGTTGGTTTTGCTGAAGAAGTAATGAGCACCCGGTATTTAAAGGTGACAGAAGAGCCGGGCAGAAGTTTTAGGTTCAGCTGCTCTTTTCCTTTACTGAATATTTCCTGTCCAAGGGGATTTGCGGCAAACAGGCCATAATCACGGGCATGCCAATAGGTTGGATATCCCGGATTTTCAGGATGGTCAATTATTGTCACGGCAATTTCCTGTCCGTCTTTTACACCTGAGAGCATGCACCAGTCAGCCCTTGTTCCCCAGGCGTCATTTCCTTTTTTTCCGGCGCTGGTCAGGTAATCTCCATTTGCTCCGTTTGAGGATGCAGAGACTTTCGTCAGGTTTCCCTGACTATCGCTGAACTCAGCAACCTGATCCGAAGGAAGCTCCAGCTCTTTCGTTACCCGAAGTCCGAGCATTCCATCTTTTACATCTTTAAAGAGAACAGTATCTTTTGCCGTCAGCGTGGTGATGCGGTCAACGGTACGGCTATCTTTCGTCCCGGAGAATATCAGGGTCGTCTGTTCTTTTAACAGTACATGTTGGTCCTGCCTTTCCCAGTTGGCGGTATAAACGATTTTGCCTTCTTTTACCTGGGTGATTTTAACAGACCTGATCCATCCGTATTTATTTTTTTTCTCCGCCGGAATATTATAGGAATTGTTCCAGAAGTCGAGTCCGTTAACGCTTTCATAATTCAGCCATAAACCTACATGATGGGGATGATCTGTTCTTTCCTGATCACGGGTCTTTAATGGGAAACCACGGGTAATGGTCAGCCCGCTTGCTGTATTTAAAGGATATAATATTGGTTTTTCGATATTATCGGAGTAAAGAAAACTACTGAAATATTTTCCATCTATGTTAACGTCTATTTTCTTTGCGTCTTTATGCCGGAGAAATGTGACTTTTCCAGTCTGCGCATTAAGCCGCATACTCAGGCCGAGAAGGGCCAGGATCAGATATTTGTTCATATTCGGTGAGGTATATAAATCCATCAAGC
Source organism: Pedobacter steynii (assembly GCF_001721645.1). Classification (NCBI taxonomy): domain Bacteria; kingdom Pseudomonadati; phylum Bacteroidota; class Sphingobacteriia; order Sphingobacteriales; family Sphingobacteriaceae; genus Pedobacter; species Pedobacter steynii. The sequence continues at coordinate 5,688,901 of NZ_CP017141.1, forward strand.
CCGGATAACCGGACTGGTGTTTTAAGCTAATATACTTTACTTAGCGTATAAAGTACACCAAAACAGCCTTAATCACACTAAAAAATTACGAAAACGATGGAGTAAAAGCCCGTATTTCCTGAATTACTCTTATCATTGTGTATAGCAATCTGCAAAATGAACAGAAAACATTTTCTTTCTTTTATGGCCATGATGGGGCTCACCTTACCTGCGTTAAAATCTTTTGGAAACTTAAGCGGAGCGGAGCCGGAATCTGGCTTAAAGATTCCCGACTACTTAAAAGCGGGGGATACGATTGGGATCACCTGTCCGGCAGGTTTTATCACGATGGCAGAAATACTGCCTTCCATCCAGCTGATGGAAAGCTGGGGCTTTAAGGTTAAAGTAGGAAAAACTGTAGACCGCAGGGATTTCACTTTCGGCGGATCTGATCAAGAGCGGCTGCTTGACCTGCAAAACATGCTTGATGATCCGGAATTAAAAGCGATTATGTGTGCCAGAGGTGGCTATGGCGCAGTACGTATTATTGATCAGTTGAACTTTGATCGTTTTATAGCCAGTCCTAAATGGGTGATTGGTTTCAGTGATGTGACCGTATTGCATTGTCACCTGAGCCGTAAATATGGAATTGCTTCCATTCATTCCAAAATGTGCAACAGCTTTCCTGCAGACTGGACACTTGCAGATCCCGTTCAGATAGAAACCATTCTCTCTATACGCCAGGCGCTAAGCGGGGAGCAGCTGAGGTATAGTGCCCCACCACTAAGTTATAACAGGGCAGGTAAAGTTGAAGGAATACTTATCGGGGGGAACCTCAGCATCATTGAAACCCTGGCAGGAAGTAAATCAGACTTAAAGACTGAAGGTAAGATCTTATTTCTGGAAGATACAGGAGAATACCTGTATCGCATCGACCGCATGTTCTGGAACCTCAAAAGAACCGGGAAGCTGGATCAGCTGCAAGGACTGATTATCGGTGGTTTTAAGGTGAAACCCGACGATCCAGGCGAAGAATTCGGAAAAACGGTATACGAAATTGTTCAGGAAAAGGTCAGGGAATACAATTACCCGGTCTGTTTTGATTTTCCCGTTGGCCATCAAAGAAATAATTTCGCCTTAAAATGTGGAGTCAGACATACTTTTGAAGTCAATAGTAGCGGAAGCAGTCTAACTTCACTTTACTAACTCTTCTTTTTTCCACTGAACCAGGATTTCACTTTATGAAATAGGGAAGCTACTTTTTCCTTAGGTTTTTTCGTATACTTATTAATCAGATAACCCGGGCTATACTGATGGATATAGGTTTTAACGCCCTCTTTGATCGACTGCTCATGAAGATTCCCCTCATTTTGAAGCTCCTGTTGTTTATTTTTAAGGTCCTTTAAATTGTGGATCCCTTTGTAATCGTAAATTTTTCCCATTTATCCTGTCTATACGTGCTCCACATGATCGTTATAATCATCCCTGTCAAAGCTGGTGCCGATTGCATTGCTCAGGCGATCTTTAATATTTCCTAAATGATTAATTTTATTTTCAGCACCATCCTGAAGGCCATGGCCCAGATCTTTTAAAGAAAGACTGAGTTCATCCCGGGTATCCGTTCCCTTTTCCGGTGCAAGCAATAAACCTAATGCAGCACCTGCTGCCAACCCTGCAAATACACCCAATAGTATTCTTGTATTTTCGTTCATAAAAATTTTATTGTTCTATCCGTTCATTATAAACTGATACAACACCGGATTTGTTTTTAGAATTCCTAACTTTAGACAATTATCATAGATATTTATAACCCTTGAACACTATTCCTTCTATAAAACTGTCTGAGCTGACCGGCCAAATTCAACAGGTAATTGATGGATTTTTCGGTCATAAAACTTTTTGGATTATTGCCGACATTACCAATTATACTTATAAACCTCAAAGCAATTACCATTACTTTGATTTGGTGGAGAAGGATAAGTCGGCCGCAAAAATACTGGCCAAAGTAGCCGGAAGGGCCTGGGGCAATGCCTCAATTAATATTTCCAATTTCGAAAAAGCAACAGGTCAGAAATTTAAAAATGACATCAATGTACTCATTCAGGTATCTGTACAGTATAATCCCTCTTTTGGCCTGCAGCTCAATGTGCTGGACATTGATACCAATTTCACATTGGGCCTGTTTGAACAGCAACGAAAAGAAACACTGGAAAAACTGCTTCGTGAAAACCAGGCTTTTATCAAGAGAGCGGGGGATGGGTACCTGACCAGAAACAGCGGACTGGTGCTGAATCAGGTGATCCAGCGGATTGCCGTAATTTCTTCGGATACTTCTGCCGGTTTTCAGGACTTTAAGCACACGCTGCAGCACAATCCTTTTGGCTACCAGTTTGATGTCGACGATTATTTTGCGCTGGTTCAGGGAGATGGAAATGCCAAACAATTCCTGGCCAGGCTCATCGAAGTCTATGAATCACAAAAACCTTATGATGCGCTTGTGATTATCAGAGGGGGAGGTGCACAGACGGATTTTCTGATTTTTGACAATTACGAACTCAACCGGGCGATCGCCAAATTTCCGATTCCGATCATCACCGGCATCGGCCATCAGAAAAATGAGACCATTGCCGATTTAATGGCACATACCTCAACCAAAACACCTACCAAAGCCGCGGAATTTATCATTGCTCATAACCGGGCTTTTGAAGACAACCTGATTGGCATACAAAAAATGATTCTGATTAAAAGCTATCAGATGATTAATCACCATAAAGACAGGTTGGTCCGTCTCAATCAGATCACCATTAACACCACCAGAAACCTGTTGCATGACCATCATAAAAACATCATAAACTTATCCGGAGTGATGCTGACTAATCCCAGAATCATTATTTCCAATAAACGAAAAGACCTGAGCAATCTGATGCAAAACCTGCAATCGTACAGTAAAATGTATTTTCTGAACAAGGGTGCTCATATCGCACATTTTCAATCGGTCATGAGGATTATGAGTCCGCAGAACATTCTGAATAAAGGATTTGCCATCCTTAAAGTCGACGGAAAAATCACCGGAAATCCGGACCAGATTGAACCAGGTGCAGAATTGACGGTAAGGCTGGCCAATGTAGAAATAAAAACTATTGTAAAATCTAAATCAGTATACGATGAAAACGAATTTAACTTATGAGTTGGCTTACCGGGAACTTGCCGAGATTGCTCAGGAAATAGAAACTGAATCTGTTTCAGTAGATATCCTGGCCGAAAAGGTAAAGCGGGCATCCGAGCTCATTGAATTCTGTCAGAACAAGTTGCGCGCAACCGAGACTGAAGTAAATAAAATCATTAAGCAAATGGAGAATCAAAAGTAGTATCTTAGCCAGATTCGTAAACCATTAAAGCTTAAACAATATGTCAACACAAGGGAATTTTAATGCCGAACAAGAAGAAGAGTTTTTCAATAAGATTGACCAGGTTTATGATTTAACGGAGGCCTCAGATTTTGAAGCTGCAGAACAAATGTTGTTGCAGATCAACGGTTCCATTTCCGGGCCTAAGGAGAACAGTAACGTGGGAGGGGTAGTGCTGGACAGCATTTATTCTTTTTATGAACAGACGGGAGAACTAGAAAAGGCCTTGCCTTATTTCCTGGAAGAGACTGATTACCTGAAAGAAAAAATGAGCCATCAAAAGATCAGTTCCATGCGTCATTTCTTAACTACAGGAGCAATTTATTATGCGCTGAAAGAGCTGGACAAAGCCAGGGACTTTTTTGGTATTGCCTATGAAAAAGAAGGGAGTCGTATTTTCCAGGATGAGAATTCTGATTACCTGAGGATTGCCTTGATGGACGACCAGGAATTTGAAGATTTTAAAGCCGATTTTGTTCCTAACAAAGACGAGGAGCAGCTGGAACTTACGGAAGAACAACAGGAGCTTCTGGAAAAGTATTGTGAAGAAGGTAATGCAGAAATGGACAAAGAGAATTACTCAGGCGCTATCGATGCATTTAATAAGGCGCTGGACGTATTACCACAGCCTAAGGACGACTGGGAGGCTACGGCCTGGATATCGGCCTCTATCGGCGATGCTTATTTCAGCGAACAAAAGTATAAGGAAGCTTTAGATCATTTGCACCGTGCCTACCAGATTTATGGGGCTGAAGATCCAAGTGCGTTTGTATTGCTTCGTATGGGGCAAAGCTACCTGGAGCTAAAGGAAGAAAAACATGCCACAGACTACCTGCACCATGCCTATAAACTGGAAGGTAAAGAGCTGTTTGAAGATGATAAAAAATACCTTAAATTTTTAAGCTCGAAAGTAAAACTATAACCAGTTGTTGCTTTTATACCAGCTAACGGTTTCATTGAGTCCTTTTTCAAGGTCAAATTCCGGATCATAGCCAAGGTCAGCTTTTACATGGCCGATATTACAAGCCCAGTTAATGGCGGTAAGTTCGGCCATTTTTTCTTTATTCAGAGCAGGAGTATTCCTGCTCTTTGCATAAAAGATATCCATTAATGCTGCCATGGCTCCCACAACAGGGACCGGCAGGTGGAATTTCAGGGTCTTTTTATGCAATGCTTTTTTCAGGCCATCAGCCAGCGCGTAACGGTTGTAAACATGTCCGTCGGAAACATTAAATTGTCTGGACACCAGGGAAGAGAACAGCGCTTTTACGATCACTGTAGCAAGGTCTGTTACATATACAAAGCTCAGTTGTTGTGTAAAACTACCGATATGAGGTTCCAATCCTTTATTGATGCTATTGAAGAGGATAAATAAATCTTTCTCTCTCGGTCCGTATACTGCAGTAGGGCGAATCACAATCAATGGAAGTCCTGATATTTCTGCCAGGTATTGTTCAGCCAGTAGCTTGCTGGCCCCATAGTTCGTTACCGGACGTCCGGGGGTATCGTCCTGAATCTCCGCGGTTAAATCTGTAAGCGGGCCCAATGCTGCAAGGCTACTGACAAATACAAATTTCTCCAGATTTATCGCAGCGGTATTTGCGGCTAAGGCCAGGTTTCTGGAGTATTCCGCATTGACCTTATTATAAGCTTCCTTTGTTTTTGCCTTGGTGATTCCCGCCGCATGAATGATATACTGGTATTGTTTTTCTTCCAGCTCTCTTTTCAGGCTGTCTACGGAACTATAATCCAGGTGGGTATACTGTATATCAAATTCTTTCAAATGCGTCCTATCCGTATCCGGACGTACAGCAGCATACACTTCTAATCCGGCAGCGAGTGCTTTATTGATCAAATGATAACCAACAAAGCCAGTTGCTCCGGTAATCAGTACCTTTTTCATCCGTGTTTTTTGTAGGATTTCTTAATGATTTGATTATATCGCTTTTTCCAGGATTCTATATTTCCGGTACAACTTGCCATTGATTTGCTCAATTGCACTGTTGACCAGAGTATTGTGTTCCAAGGTCCAGGAAGCTTCTGCATATTCAAATTTTTTCTCCTGGAAAGTTTTAATGGTCAGTCCATACAAACAAGCTTCTATACCCATTTTGCGGTAACCATCCATCACACCAAGGGCCATAATTCTAAGCCCCTTGATCTTCCTTTTATACCATAATAACTTGATCAGCCCCCAGGGAAATAAACGGCCTCTTTTAACTTTGATCAGGGCCTGATTGAGGTCAGGAACCGAAAGTGAGATCGCCACCATTTTCCCTTCCTGTTCTGCGATATACACAAAATCAGGGTCGACAATCATTTTAAGGTCTTTGGCCAGGTAATGGAATTCTTTATCTGTTGCCGGCACAAAACCAGTATTGTGATCCCATGCGGCGTTATAAACTTCGCGGACTTTTATCACCTCATTCCAGAAATCCTTCATATTGATCTTTCTGATGATGATGTTATTGCGTTTCAGGCGTTCCTGAATGGCTTCTGCCAATTTTAAGGAACGGTCATTGTATTCGCCGGCAATAAATTTATAAGCCCTTAGATCTACCTTTTTATAAAAACCTGAATTTTCTAAAAGTTGCAGATAATAAGGAGGATTATAAGGCATCATGGCCACCGGTGGGCCATCAAATCCCTCGATTAATAAGGCGCAGATATCATTGGTGGAGAAATTCAACGGACCGACCATACTGGTCATGTTCCGTTCCTTCAACCATTTTGAAGCCGCATCAATCAATTGATCTGCGACTTCCTGATCGTTGATACAATCAAAAAAGCCGAAATGTCCTTCAGTAGTGTTGTTTTTCTTATTGTGGTTGTTGTTCTGAATACCCGCAATTCTCCCTACAACCCGATCGCCTTCATAAGCCAGAAACAACTGCAAAGTTGAATGCTCGTGAAATGGATGCTTACCAGGGGTAAGCATGTCACTTTGTGCGATGAAAAGTTCCGGAACATAATTCGGATCATTTTTATGCAGCTCGTGCGGAAAATCAATAAAAGCTGCTAATTTCTTTTTGTTGTCTACAGCAACGATATTCCTCATATAGCTACCTGAGAAGGTTTTAACTGCACCTCTTTTGCTGCCGCTGCAATTTTCTCGATTGCTTCTTCAATTTGAGCGAAAGTATGTGTAGCCATTAATGAGAACCTGATCAGGGAAGCATCCGAAGGTACTGCCGGAGAAACTACCGGATTCACAAAGATCCCATTATTGCTCAGGATATTGGTAATCATAAAAGTTTTATCATTATCTCTGATGTATACCGGAATAATCGGGCTATCGGTATGACCGATATCAAATCCTGCTTCCAATAATAACTTCTTTGCATAATTGGTGTTTGCCCAGAGCTGGTCGATACGCTCCGGCTCAGACTCAATGATATCCAGAGCTGCAATGACACTTGCAACTGCTGAAGGTGGCATACTTGCACTGAACATTAAAGAACGTGCCCTATGTTTTACATATTCAATGGTCTCTTCAGTTCCTGCAATGAAACCTCCGAGAGAAGCCAATGACTTACTGAAAGTACCCATAATCAGGTCCACCTGATCGGTAAGACCGAAATGCGAAGCTGTTCCAGATCCGTTAAAGCCGATTACACCCAGACTGTGTGCATCGTCCATCATAATATTTGCACCGAACTCTTCTGCAATTTTTACAATTTCCGGCAAGTTTACCAGATCACCTTCCATACTGAAGATACCGTCCGCAACAATCAGCTTAGCCGAATCTTCCGGCAGGCGGCTTAGTTTTTTACGAAGGTCATCCATGTCATTATGGGCATACTTAATAGACCTTGAAAATGAAAGACGGCTTCCGTCAATGATGGAGGCATGATCGTACTCATCAAGGATGAGGTAATCGTTTCTGTCCAATAAGCAGGAGATCACTCCAAGATTTACCTGAAATCCTGTACTAAAAAGTACAGCAGCTTCCTTACCAACATAAGCAGCAAGTCTTCTTTCCAGTTCGATGTGTATATCAAGTGTTCCGTTCAGGAATCTTGATCCGGCACATCCGGTACCATATTTATCAATTGCCGCTTTTGCTGCTTCTTTTATTTTTGGGTGGTTAGTCAATCCAAGATAGGAGTTAGAGCCAAACATCAGCACCTTTTTTCCATCTATTACCACTTCAGTATCCTGTCCTGATTCTATGGCCCGAAAGTAAGGGTATAAGCCTTTTTCCTTGATTGCTGTAGCGTCTTTAAAAGCGGCTATCCTATCGTGTAATTTTTTGCGCATGCTAGTACTGTATGTTTAGATCTCTGAGCTTTTGTTGATGTGTTGTTGGTTTCTCAGAAAGGTTATTAGCTCTGTCTTTAATAATCTTTCCCTGGGTTTAGTCTTTAGGTTTGACAAATTTGTCAAATACGGAAAAACTTTTCAAATCTAAGATCATAAACACAGAAAACAAAACTTGAAGTCATTCAAGACTGAATATATTACTTTTTAAAACAAAATTTACAATTTTCTTATAATTTCTCCCTGTTAAACCTTCATAAAGTAGAAAGCCTTCACATCAATTGTCAACCAAGTATACAATATTGATACCAAAAAATAAAGTAAAATCTAAAAAAGCATAAATAAAAGCTCATTCTGTCTGATCTGAAGATTTTATGTATTTTTGAAGAAAAAAGATTAGATGAGTACTATTAATATTATACCAACGTTCGAGAATTTCACTGAATTTTACCAAAAAGCTGTTGAACCATTAAAGGAGGCAAATAACGCTTACATCAGATTAGATGGAAAGCTAAAAGGGGGAACAAGAAATGTGTTTGCCTACTTCTGGTATAAAGATAAAAAATGGGCGGTAGCTGCAGATACTTTTATCGACAGATTGAAGATTGCTTTTGAAGCAGCTCAAAAAACAGAGGAGCCTTTTGAGATCAAAGCAACCCGGGACCATAAAGGAGAATCCTTATCCATCAAAGGACAACCCATCAGAAATCAGAAATTCAATGTTTATAAAACCGGAGAGAGATAATCCGGTTGCAGTTCATAAAAAAGGCGATAGGGTATACCTTATCGCCTTTTTTTTAGGAAACAAAAGAGCGGAATTAACCTTCTCTTTTCACATAAGTTTTGTTACCGTTTTTATTGATATAATATTTTCCACCACGTGGGCCGGTTAAAATCTGTTCTCCGTTTGGCCCTTGCAGACTTCTGTCCACTGTAGGCTTATAATCTTTTGGTGTTACCGTCGAAGTTGCTTCTTTTTTAACCTGAGTAGCTCTGGTTTTGGTCTCTTTCACTGCAGCTTCTGCTTTTTCCTTACTTGCCGTGTAACGCTTGTCCGGAGTACCGTCTTTTTTCAAACCGGGAGTGCTTGCCTTAACTTCTTTTACTGCTTCTTCTTTTTTAGCAGCAGCTTTGCTGGCCGTTTTTTTCGATGTCTCCGCCGCTACTTCTTTAGCGTTTGTATAACGTTTGTCGGGAGTACCGTCTTTTTTAAGCTTCGCACCGGAAGCAGCGGCTTTATCTGCAGCCTTTTTTGCTGCCACTGTTTCTTTTTTGGCAGCAGCCTTAGCTGCAGCAGCTTCCTTCTTCGCATCTGCCTTTGCCTTACTGACTTCCTTTTTGGCTTTTTGTGTGGCAACGGTTTGTGCAGGTTGGGCAGTTTGCGCCATACCTAAACTTACGCAGAAGCTCAGGATGGTCAGTAATGAAAATAGTTTTTTCATGATTTTGTTTTTTGATACGCTGTTTTATAAACTGTTCATAGTGTATTGATCTGTTAGCTTTACAAACATTAAACCAATTTAATATATTACCCTGAAATTTATACCAAAAAAGCAGAATATTTTTCAGTAATTTTCTTAGTATCAATCTGCTATAAGATTACTATTTCCTATATTGGTAGAGGTATTATTCAATAAACTTTTCATTATGGATCAAAGAATTATCAATCTTTACGACGAATACACCCACAGTGGCATCAACAGAAAAGACTTTATCAGGAAACTGGCTCTTCTTACCGGCAGTACTGCACTAGCCTTAACCATCCTTCCATTGCTGGAAAACAATTATGCCGCAGCAGCCGAAACCGACGATGAAGCCCTTAGCCTGGAAAACATTACTTACCCTGGAGCAGAAGGGGAGATGAAAGGCGTTCTGGCCAGGCCAAAAGATAAGAAACACCTCGGGGCAGTACTGGTGATCCATGAAAACCGCGGATTAAATCCACATACGATTGCGGTCACAAAAAGAGTAGCCTCAGCAGGTTTTTTAGCCCTGGGTGTAGATGCACTCTCTTCTTTTGGAGGCACTCCTGCAGATGAAGATAAAGCCCGGGATCTGATCGGACAGCTTGACCCGGAAAAGAACCTTCAGAATTACCTGAAAGGGCTTGATTATTTAAGGAAACACAAAGATGGGAATGGAAAGGTGGGTTGTGTAGGTTTCTGCTGGGGAGGAGGAATGGCCAACAAGCTGGCGGTAAATGACCCCAATCTGTTAGCAGCCGTAGCTTATTATGGGGCACAGGCAAAAGCAGAAGATGCAGGAAAGATCAAAGCCAGCCTGATGTTACACTATGCAGGTCTCGATGAAAGGATCAATGCCGGAATCGCAGCCTATGAAGCAGCATTAAAGCTCCACCATATTCCTTATCAGTTGTTCATATATGAAGGAGTGAACCATGCCTTCAACAATGATACCTCTCCGACAAGGTATAATGAGGCTGCAGCTAAACTGGCATGGGAGAGGACCATCGATCTGTTTAAATCAAAGTTATCCTAAAGAAGATCATCCTGAGATTCCGGCTTTGCAACCACATACTGAGTAGGTTGACCTCCCCGCTAACAGGCCGGATTATTAGGGTCAATAAGAATTTCCGCTAACTAAAACAAAAAACGTTTTCCAGTTGTTTGAAGATTAAATTGATAATTATACTTATAACTGACACTAGCATTGGAATTTAAGCTAAGAATGCTTAACTTTGTGCAAATTTTTAAACATTAATGAAGATATTTATTACAGGCCTTCCGTTAGAAGTAGGGGAAGATGAATTAACAGCCGTATTTGGTGATTTCGGTCAAGTAAAATCACTTAGGATTATCAAAGATCGCGAGACTGGTCAAAGTCGTGGGTTTGGTTTTGTGGAAATGCCGGTAGAAGAAGAGGCAAAAGAAGCAATCAAACGCATGAACGGTGGCGATTATAACGGTAATCGAATTAAAGTTGCTGAAGCTCAGGAAAAACCAGGTACTGGTGGAGGAGCTGGTGGTGGCTTTAAACGCAACAACCGTACAGAGAAAAGCTATTAATAGCTTTTTTCTTATTACAGTTTAAGATTCTATTCTTATAGATCAATCCATATAGGGCAGCAAATATGACTTATATCGTATTTGCTGCTTTTTTATTTGGATGCTATGAGTGATTATTTCTGGTTTACCAATGCAGTAACCAGACTTTTCCACTGTGGATAAGAAAATCCAATTTTGGCGCCCCATCCAACCAGTACATTTCTGACATTATTGATCAGCACACTGGTATCTGAATTGGGAACTTCGTTTCTCCCATGCACTTCTGCTCTGACCTCCAGGCCTTCTCTTGTAACCGTAAAAGTGGATGTTGCTTTATCTTTAAAAAAATGCGCGGTTTCCGGATTTAGGTGTAAAGGATTGGCGGCCGGTCTTGCTCTCATGATGATCGTTTGCCCTGCTGAAGACTGCTCTTCTTTGATGAGCTCTACAACTACCCAGTCAAATCCGTCGCCCGTAGTTGTTCCGGGACCTGGTATGTTGATTTTAAAATGGTCACCCTCCATTGCCGCACGTTTCACCGTTTTTCCGGAAGCATCAGTGAGTGTAAATGTTGCCGAAGGGAATCCGCAAAGCTCATCCCAATTGAAAACTTCCAGCAAACGTTTTTTAGCCAGGGCATAACACGCATTCGCTTCGGTTTCGTCTTTTAACAATGTTTTCTCAAAAACATCCATCTCTGATCCTTCTTCCTGTTTTGGAATTTCCTTTTTCATTTCTTTCCTTTTCATGACCTAACACCTGAAAGGTATTTTTGTTTCTTTTGACCCGCTATGCCGTCCGTTTTTACCGTCATTTTTATTAAATTAGTAAAATGAAAGTAGATTACATTGCCTTATCTGTTCCTGTATTTTTCATTTTGATTGGGATAGAACTGGCCTGGTCTTTCTATAAAAAGCTCAACTATTATCGTTTTAACGATTCCATTTCCAATCTGAGCCTGGGTATCGGGCAGCAGCTTACCGGAATTTTCATGAAAACAGCCTTGTTCTTCGGGTACAAGTACATCTTTGAACATTGGAGATTATTTGAGCTTCCTCAATCTATCTGGATCTGGATCATCCTGTTTATCGGTGTGGATTTCTTTTATTACTGGTTCCACCGGATGAGCCATCAGGTAAATGCGCTATGGGCTGCTCATATTGTACATCATCAATCGGAAGAATATAATCTGACCGTTGCCTTGAGGCAATCCTGGTTTCAGGGCTGGTTTTCCTGGGTATTTTATTTACCGCTGGCATTTGTGGGATTCGATCCGCTGATGTTCCTCACCTTAAGTTCGTTCAACACCCTGTATCAGTTCTGGATTCATACCCGGGCCATAAAAAGCATGGGCCCTTTGGAATGGATTTTAAATACTCCTTCCCATCATCGGGTCCACCATGGTTCCAATCCAAAATATATTGACAAAAACCATGCAGGAACCCTCATCATATGGGACCGTATTTTTGGTACTTTTCAGAAAGAAGAAGAGGAGGTTTATTATGGCATAACCTCTCCCTTGGCCAGCTGGAACCCGGTATGGGCCAATGTACATTATTGGGATGAGTTATGGAGAACGGCAAGACAAAGTCCACGCTGGCGTGATAAAATCAACGTGTTTATCAAACCTCCGGGATGGTTTCCTGCACATCTAGGCGGATTTAAAACCGCTCCGGAGATCGACCCGCTACAATATAAAAAATACGATCCACAGTACCATCAGCAGTTGACGGGATATGTGATCGTTCAGTTTCTGGTAGGCCTTATTGCCGGTTCCGCTATTCTTTTTTTAAATAACAGCATTCCCGTACCTGCCCTGATCAGCGGCACGGTATTCGTGATCTTAACCCTCCTTACCTGTGGAGCTTTGCTGGAAGAAAAGAAATGGCAGGTTAAATTCGAATATGCACGTTTGATATTGGGGATTTTAATAGTTTTGCTCCAGGATTTCCCGGTCGGCTATCAGGTTATATTTTCTGGCCTTAATATCTGCTCGGTAATCTGGTTTTATAACCTTCAAAAAAAGAATGTACATGCTGAAGAAATACCTGAAGTTTAATATTTTATTTGCCCTGATCTTTATCCTGCAGGTGTATGCGGAATTTAACGAAGTAAGTACCCTCAGGTATCTGATCAAACCTTGCATTGTACTTTCTCTGTTGGTGATGCTCTATATGGAAACCCGCTTAAAAGGAAGGTTTCATAAACGCTTGTTTACCGGATTGGTTTTCGCTCTCGCCGGCGATGTGCTGCTGATGCTGGCCTGGCAACATACGGCTTACTTCATGTATGGCCTGCTGGCCTTCCTTATTGGTCATATATTTTACATCAGCGCTTTCTATCTTGACTTCAGATCTGCTCAGGAACTGGACAAGAAAGGAGCAAGGATTGCCATTATATTGTGTGCTGCTTTCAGCATTACCTTTTATTTCTTTCTTCGTCCGCATCTGGGAGAAATGAAGCTTCCGGTGATGGTGTATACCTTTGTGATCAGCATGATGATGATGATGGCTGCGTTTAGAAATCAACGGGTAAACAAGCTTAGCTTTAACCTGATCCTTGCTGGAGCATTGTGTTTTCTACTATCAGATTCTATTCTCGCCTACAATAAATTTGTGAGGGGATTTGACTTTGCCGGGGTCTTTATAATGGCGAGTTATATGGCTGCACAATACCTGATCACGATGGGTGCGGTAGAAAGAAAACTATTGAAAAATGACTAGCGTTTTTCTTTTTCCAGAATCGTAAAAGACTGCACAAGTCTTTCCCCGTTTTCATCTACCAGGGTTAAAGTATGTTTTCCTGCAGCAGGAGCAATGGCCAGCTGATGATAAGCAGTTGTCGTAGCCACATATTCATTGTCAATATGCCAGTATATCTTCGCATTGTTATTGCGATGAGTTGCATTTAAAACCACTTTTCCGCGGCTTCCATCGAACTCTACCGGAATATAAATGCTGGCATTGTTCTTTGGATAAATCATTTCCATTACAAAGTTAGTACCTGCGTCTGAGCAACCTGGCTTAAAAGGAGGCAATACCTTATAATCCGTGTTTTTAACCTTATAATAATACTCCATTGCCGGAGGCAGAATAAACCAGGACTGATGTACCATCATGGAAATGGGCTCACACTGATCAGTAACCCGGTAGCTGGAAGTACGGTCCAGATGAATGAGTTTATGGTATGGACAGATTCCTGTTTTCTCTCCGGACGGGGCCACCAGCTCCTCCAGTGTCTCTTTGCAATACTCTCCGGCCTTATATCCGCTCTGTCTGCATACTTTCATTTTCCGAAGTTTATTTTTAGGCATCTGGAACCATTTCCCTTCAGGCAGCTGCCTGAAGATATCGAAAAGTACCGGGGCGGCAACATCAACTCCCGTTAAACCCGGACGGCCTTCACCATCGGCATTTCCCACCCAGACACAGACTACATATTTCGCCGTTAAACCAATCGCCCAGGCGTCCCTGAACCCAAAGCTGGTTCCGGTTTTCCAGGCTACCCTTTGTGAAGAGGAAAACTGTTCCCAAAGCCCTTCTTCACCCGGCCTCATGAGCTCCTCCATCGCGTTGAAGGTGTTCCAGATCGAACCATGATCGATTGTAGAACTGAGCTCGGTTTCTTCCTCATCCAAACGATCCTCTCTCTTGCTTTTGACATAGGAGGGAGCATCATAATCATGAGGATTATACTTTCCTTTATAGTCATTAAAGTGGTTCAGCGTCCTTGCCATACCCATATAAGTTTTGGCCAGGTCCCACATCGTTACTTCACTGCCCCCCAGGATCAGCGATAAGCCATAGTGATCTGCAGGTTGATTCAATGTACTGATTCCCATTTTCTTAAGCTTATCATAAAAACGCTGATATTTATAGCTTTGCAGCATTTTGACTGCAGGGATGTTTAAAGAACGACTGAGTGCACGATCTGCCGGAATGGCCCCGTCATAACCCAGGTCATAATTTTGAGGGGAATAGCCATTGATTTGAGTAGGCACATCGGGAATAAGGGTGCGGGGCAGGATAAAACCATCGTTCAGCATACTGGCATACAGCAGAGGTTTCAAAGTACTGCCCGGACTACGTGCAGCCTTAATCATGTCGACATGACTCTCCAGTTCCTTATTTTCCGGTTGATAAATGTTCCCTACATAACTGAGTACCGTTCCGTTTCTGACATCCAATACCAATGCCGCAATATTGTTGATGTCGTTGGCACGGTACCTGTTGTTGTACCGTTTCAATAAACTATTCAGTTTAAGCTGAAGGTCATAATCCAGCGTCGAAAGGACACGGGTAGAATTGTTTTTTAAGGAAACCCTTTCTGCTTTAAACCGGTTGAGCAGGTGTGGGGCATTCTGAGGCAATTGCTGAGGCTTTCCGGGGATCGGCTCCAGTTTGGAGAGGTTCGCTGTTTCCTGGTCTATCATTTTGAGCGCTGCGATTTTATCCAGGAGGTCATTTCTTTTCCTGATCAGCTTTGCCGCATTTTTACCAGGATGAACCAGAGATGGACTATTCGGAAGGACAGCCAGAGTAGCCATTTCTCCCCAGGATAAACTTCCGGCAGCTCTCCCAAAGTACCGCCAGGAAGCCGCCTCCAGACCAACCACATTGCTGCCAAAAGGAGCATTTGCAGCATATAATTTAAGGATATCAGTTTTAGAATGGGTAAGTTCAAGACGAAAAGCCAATATCACCTCAATCAGCTTTTGCCAGACCGTACGACTTTCTTTCCGCGACAGGCGGATGACCTGCATCGTCAAAGTGCTGCCGCCGCTCACCACACCTTTGGCTTTCAGGTTCTGCCGCATTGCCCTGGCCATTGCCAGGAAATCTACTCCAGGGTGATTGAAAAAGCGTTTATCTTCAAAGGCCACGATACATTGTTCGAATTTTCCCGGAATACTATCCGCAACAGGAAACCTCCATTGCCCGTCTTTGGCAATAGCTGCACTCAATAAAGTCCCATTCGAAGCTTCTACTACATATGAAGTAGGACTTAAGAATAATTTTGATGGCAAAAGAAACCAAAACCAGCATAGCAATAAAATACAAATGATATCGCTGACTACCAGTTTTGGTTCGTAACTGAACTTTTTAAACATGCTACTTAATTACCTGCACCCATTTCCCTGCCGTAGTTGCACTGATATTGTTATTATACATCGCTTCACACTGAACGGCAGAAAGGTAATAACGACCGATATAGGAAGCGTTTAACAGCACTTTATAGATAACTGTCTCATTCTCCCTCAGGTTGAAGTAAGTGAATACACGATCGTCTCTGATGTCTCTATACGTATATGGCGAAGAAGCAACTGCACTTTCGCTGTCGTTAATCCTGTTGTTGATGATCTCCCAGCCGGAAGGGAAGATCTGTGTTAGTGCCATTTGCTCATAATAGCCCATTCTTCCCGGATTTTTAATCGTTACCTCAGCATAAAAATCCGTTCCCTGTTTTAAGGTAGAAGGATCAAGCGATTTTCCATTTAACAACTTGTAATCGATATTCATTTCTAAAGCTTCTGCGTTATTCGGCAGGAAGTTGTTCTGCCCAGCCGAGGGTTGTCCCTGAAGGATCAGACGTCCAAACAGCACACGGTCGCCTGTATTGCTGATCATTACGCCATTTCCCTTAAAGGTCAAATCGGTAACGTTCATGAACTGTGCAGAGTTTACGGTTCCGCTTTTTCCATCAATCTTATAATTGTATTTCAATGAACTTGAACTCGTATTTGCCCCACAGAATTTGGCAATGGCCAGTAAACTATAAGCGGTAGTCTGTGTGCTGTACCAATCGTCCCTGCCCAGTTTAGCGGCCAATGGCTGAATGAGTTTTGCAGCATCTCCTTTTCGGCCCAGAAGGGTCAGGGTTTCCAGGATCATCGCCTGATCACGTACGTCAGACCCATAAGTTCCACCCATCTGGTTATAAGGTTTTACTTCTGTAGCCAATCCTCTGATCAGGCTATTTGCCGCATCTGTTTGCCCGGCAAGCTTATAAGCAGCAGCCAGTCTCCACTTCGCTGTTTCAGAGAGATACTGGAAGGCTTTCAGTCTGTTCATTGCCGCCATTTCCGGTCTTTTAGCCAGGGCAAGCACATATAAACGATAAGACTGGGAAAGATCCCCGCCATAGAAATTACTGCTGTTTGGCGCCCAGTTGGTTGCTTTGCCTTTTAAGTAACGTAACAATTCGTCCAGCATTCCTACCGGAAGGGTATAACCTGCATTTTGTGCCTCAACAAGGAAGTGACTGGCATAATTACTTCCCCATTCGTCGGAAGTACCTGCTCCCGGCCAGTAGCCTAATCCGCCATCGCCGGTCTGGAAGCCCCGCAATTTATTAATCCCCGCTTTCAGGTTTCTTTCCGTTGTTACTTTCTGCTGCTCTGTTAAAGGTGTCAGCTTATTCAGAAACAGTTGTGGAAATACCCCCGATGTAGTTTGCTCCACACAACCGTGTGGATATTGCATCAGGTAGCTGAGGCGCTTTTTAAGATTGATCGGAGGGATGGCAGACAACTCCACACTTCCGGTATTTGTTCCTGCCATGCCTACAGGCTGATAAGAAGTACCCCAGTTTTTACCTGGCTCGATCACAATAGGTACCACATTGGTCACATATGGATTCGGATTTCTGATGTCAAGCTCCACGTCATACGCAGTTTTCTCAGCACCACTTTGCGCAATCAGTTTTACTTTGGCTATGCCTGTTATTTCAGGAACTTTGATTTCAAAATAAGCCATTTGCTCTCCTGGTTGTTTGAAGCTGAGCTGCTGGGTTTTACTACCGATCACTTCCAGGTTTGAAGATTGCAATTGTAAGCTTACATTCTTCAGGTTTTTTTCTGTGGCAAATACCGTTGCAGGCAGAGTAAAGCTTTCACCAGGACCGATCACCCTTGGAAGGGTAGCCAGCAACATCAGTGGTTTCTTCACCTGTACACTTTTTTCGGCAAAACCATAAGCGCCATCCTGACCGGCAACTACCATCGCCCTGACCGCACCTATATATTGAGGCAGTTTAAATTTATGGGTATTGCTTGATCCTTTAGACAAAGCAAAAGGCCCCAGATATTTCACTACCGGAACAAACCGGTTGGCTTTCGCAGGGTTCAGGTTTTTATTGATACTGCCATCACCACCGATGCTCAGGATTCTTTCAAGATTGCCTCCCCATGCACCCAGGACATAGTCAAATAAATCCCATGTTTTTACGCCCAAACCTTCACGGGCATAAAAGATACCATGAGGATCAGGAGTTTTAAACCTGGTGAGGTCCAGTAAACCCTCATCTACAATGGCAACGGTATAAGTCATCGCTTTTCCATTTTGCTCGGTTATGGTAATGCTGCTTTCCGTTTCCGGTTTCAGTTTATCCGCCATTTTGATCAACGGTTTCAAAATCGTTTCCGGGTCTTCAATTAATAATGGAATAGCGCCATACATCCGGATTGGAAGGTCATTCAGTGTTTGTGCATGCGGTTGTAATAAAGTCACATTAGCAAACACGTTGGGAGCCATATTCTTCTCTGCCTTAAACTTAAATTGCGTTTGTCCGGCTTTGGTATCAGTCCAGAAGGTTTTCAATACTTTACTTCCATTTTCAATAGAAATCAAAGCTCTGCCGTCTTTTCCTGAAGGAATGGTCAGCACAATATCTTCGCCTACTTTAAATTTGGTTTTATTCGCCGTGAAGGAAAGCATGGATGCCTCAGTAGGGTTACTGCTTTGTTCACGCTGTGCCCATCCCGGCCAATCGATATATACTGATTTACCAGATACATGGCCACCATTGTGGTCCCTTACAATGATCATATAACGGCCCCATTCCGGCTCTTCAATTCTCAGGTTCCAGCTGGCTTTACCGCCACTGATCTGAACAGTTTCTTTTTTGATCAGTTTGTTATAAGAGTTCTGTGTAAAATTGGCAAACGAATTTTCATTGTCCTGTTCCCACCACCAGCGCCACTGCACTTTATACAGCTCCACATCTACAGATTTTGATCCAGCCAGCAATTTGCCATCCCGGTTGACATTCACAATGTCTATCTTATGGTTCTGTCCGGTCAGCAACATACCACTCAGGCGATCTCCTTCGGGAGTTTTAATCCCGTAGTAGTCCGTATAAACATGGTAAGGTATACTAAAATTATCTATACTGAAGTTTCCACCTGCCTCGAATACTTTAATTGCAAAATTAGCCCTGAGCATTCCAGGAGCACTATTGTTTTCATTTAAATTGGTATTTACAGCCGCGGTTCCATTCTCGTTCAGGGTTCCTTCAAAAATGGTTTTCACCTGCGATTGAAAGGATACCGTAGGGTTGTCAAAACTATAGCTTTCAAACCCCTTAAAAGTGGTTTGCATGGTATTCAGGCTAACATCAACCTTGGCTTTCAGGTGTTTGCCCGGGGCACCAAACAGCCAGGCTGCCGAAAGGGTTGCTGAAGCTCCGTTTCCTACACCAAGGTAAGGTCGGTTGCCATAATCAAAGTTGATTTTAAGCCTGTTCGGCATTACGGTTTCAATCTTAATTGTTTTAGAGAATGTTGCACCGCCGGCTTTTACCTTTGCCAGCCAGTTTCCGGTAGGGGCCGTACTTTCGGTAGCCGTTTTAAAAGCATAATATCCATTTAATGGTTTTCCATTGATGGCTCTTTTAACGAGTTGTCCCTGTGGATTATAAAACTCAAAAGTGACTGGATAACCTCCTGGTAATTTTTTCAGTTTATCTTCCAGAATAAAGGAAAGAAATACCGAATCTCCGGGGCGCCAGACGCCACGTTCACCATAGATAAATCCTTTTAAACCATTTTGCACCACATCACCACCCACATCGAACCTGCTTAACGGAAGCGAGCTTCCATCATCAAGCTTGAGGTAACCCCGCTCATCGCCATTCCTGGCAATTAACAGGAATGGTTTTTTCTTCAAATCAAATGAAGCCATTCCATCTCCGTCTGTTTTCACCGTATGGATCACCTGTTTTTGATAATCCAGCAATTCCAAAGTAACACCACTCAATGTTTTAGCGGTCAAAAGATCGGTAGCAATGATCATCATACTGTTGTCATTACCGCGTTTCGCGATCAGTCCGATATTAGAAGCAATCAGGTTTCTGCTGGCCCAGCGTTCACTGGTATAATAGGAAGGGGTACATGGATTATCCCGATCTTCCCAACGGTAGTTATTGGGATAATTGTTGGCATAACGGGTCCAGAAATCGTCGTCTTCATCTATCTTTTCTCCATAGCCACCGTAGTCGCCGTAATCTCCCTCGGTATCTCCGTCTTCGGCTTTGGTCTCTACACATTTAAAGACGTTATATTCTCTTCTGAAACCAACCGTTACCCGATACATGGCACCCGGTTCTGTACGGATAATTTTATCCAGATCCAGGGTAAATCTATTTTTCTTATGCAGGTCCAATGCCTTATCTTCATCCAAACGAATGGTCTTCTGAACAATGGGCTTACCCACACGTCGTAATTCCTGTCCGTCTTTGTAATTATTGGTCTGGAAAAATTGCGGGATATTGTTTTCGTAGATCTTGATCACTGTTACATCTACCGCTTTTAAATTTACCGCTTCAAAGGGCAGTACCAGTTTACCTGAAGTAGGGAGGATACTACCACTTCCTGCAATGGTTACTGAAGGTAGCTTATTTTCAAAAACAATATTTGCAGTTTTAGCTGAAGGCAGCTTAACATTATTGATATTTTCGACACCGGCATTTACGGTTAGTGCATAATTGCCTTCCAGCGACTCCGCCGAATAAATTTTCACCTGACTGGCATCAATGGTGAACCTAAGGTCAGACAGTTGGGCAAGGGTGATCAGTCCACTCAGGTCCTGCGCGACATGAACAGGCTCAGAAAACTGAACCAGTGCAAAATCTTCCAGATCCTGTACCGCTTTCATGTTTAATATTTTGAAAACACCCTGAGCAGGGACCTCCAATACCTCTTCACCTTTACCTGGTGCATTAATTGCATCACCGGACCAGATTAATTTTAATGGGTTATCTTTTTTTGTTTTCCTGATGCTGTCGATGCTGAAAGTAGAGGTGTTTTTAGCAGGATTGTGTTGCCATTTCACTTTCAGGGATTGAGAGAAGTCTATCTTCAGGGACTTTTCAATTTGTTTAGGATCTTCCTGATCAGAAGTCAATACTTCTCCGCTTAATTTCATATAATCCAGCGCAGTATTGTTCTGAGAAACCAGTCCATTCTGACTCAGGCTCATTCCCGGATTGATTACCCTGAAATTAAATTCAAATTCCTCCAGGTCTTTTTCTGTCTCTGTTACTTTATTAAGCTGGAAGGTCGCCTCGTAATCTTCCCCGGGTTTTAAAGGCTCATCCGGTCTGAACTCCAGGGTTTGAGCATCTATCCAATAGGTTTTCCCTTTTACAGAAGGGGAGAAGCTAAAGAGGTCCCGGGAATCAGCCACCCCGATATCACTCATGGTTTTCACCTGACTGGCGAGGTGGAGCCGTATAAAACTTTTCTTGGAAACGGTTCCGGAGGTATAGGCTTCTATGTATTTTGAGTAAGCCTGGTTATAATCTTTTGGTCTTTCTTTTTTAAAAAAGAAGAGGGAAGCAATGCCAATAACGATTGCCGCTACTGATCCGATAATAATTCCTTTTTTATTCTTTTGAATAAACGGGGATTGCGTGAATTTCATACACTTTTATAGTAAAGTTGGAGATGTGTACGAAAATTAGCAAAAAGGATTGGTATAGGAAACTAAACCGAAATTATTTTATCATCACCCCCGGCATATTTACCAATGGGATACGGATCAGGTTATCATCAACGATACTTTCAGGAAGAAAAATAAACTTTTTATCATAGATCACCTCGTCCAGGTAATAGCTTAACCAATATTCGTTGGTTAAACCAAAAACTTCAGGATCTATCGCTTCAACGCCG
Organism: Pedobacter steynii; assembly: GCF_001721645.1. Lineage (NCBI taxonomy): Bacteria > Pseudomonadati > Bacteroidota > Sphingobacteriia > Sphingobacteriales > Sphingobacteriaceae > Pedobacter > Pedobacter steynii. The sequence goes on from NZ_CP017141.1 coordinate 5,710,500, forward strand.
GCAAAAGAGCGCGGCTGAAGGTCTCCCAATGAATGTCTGAGTACAGAGGTTTGTACCATTCTGCCATCCTTTTCACCATAGCCTTTAGAGCTGATCAAAACGTTCTTCAGTGGCTTATCCTTAAGATTAACCAGGTACACTGTCCAGTTCTTTACTTCAGGACTTTCACTCTTCAACACCACTGCAATGGCAATGTCTTCTACTATATTTTCAGGGAGATCTTTCTTCATATCTGCATTAAGCAGGGCAAGCCTACTTTTTCGTTACTGCTGCTTTCTTTTTTGCCGGAGCCTTTTTTGCCGGGCTCTTCGCCGCTGCTTTTTTCTTGGCCGCTTTAGGTTCGAAAGCATTTGGTACCTGTTCTACAATTAGTTTCTTTACTTCTTCAAGAGATACACCAGCAAGGTCTTCAGGAGTATATTTTTCTCCTGTAGCCGGGTTTTTACCCAGTTTCAGCATGTCTTTACCGAAACGGATGAAAGGTCCCCATCTGCCGTTTTCAATGGCAATCTTTTCTGCTGTCCATTGCTGGATAAACCGGTTTGCTTCCTTCTCTACCTTTTTACCGATCAGTTCTTCGATATCTTTCTGGCTCAGGAAATCAAAGTTATAAGCTTTAGGTACGTTGATGAAGAGGTCATTCCATTTGATAAAAGGACCAAAACGACCTTTACCTTTAGTAACCGGTAAACTTTCATAATGCGCCACAGGTGCATCAGCATTTACCTTTTCAGCAATAATTTCGATGGCACGGTCTCTGTCTACCGACAGCGGATCTTCGTTTTTAGGAATGGAAATGTAGGCATCGCCCCATTTCACATATGGACCAAAACGGCCCACCCCCACAGAAACTTCTTTACCTTCGTAATCTTCCAGCTGGAAAGGAAGTTTAAACTGTTCCAATGCATCCTCAAGTGTTACCGTGGCTACAGACTGTGATTTGGATAAGCTTGCATAACGCGGTTTTTCCTCATCATCATTCTGTCCGATCTGCACCAATGGTCCGAATTTACCCACTTTAGCATATACATTTTTTCCCGAAACAGGATCAATTCCCAATAAACGCTCTCCGTTGGCACGGTCTGCATTCTCAAGGGTAGTTTCTACTTCCAAATGGAAAGGAGTATAGAAGGAGTGGAGCATTTTTGTCCATTCCTGAAGCCCCTGGGCAATTTCATCAAATTCCTTTTCTACGTTCGCAGTGAAATTAAAATCGACAATTCCTTTAAAATGTTCGACCAGGAAGTCATTTACAACTTCGCCGATATCTGTAGGGAAAAGCTTTGATTTCTCTGCCCCTGTAATTTCTGTTTTTATCTGTTTAGTCACCACGCCATTGCTCAGTACGATTGCACTGAAGGAACGCTGACGACCATCACGGTCTTCTTTAACCACGTAACCACGGTTCTGAATCGTAGAGATGGTAGGCGCATACGTGGAAGGCCGCCCAATGCCAAGTTCTTCCAGTTTCTTGATCATACTTGCCTCAGTATATCTGGCAGGAGGACGGGAGAAACGCTCCGTTGCATTCATCTCTTTCAGGCTCAGTTCCTGTCCTTTGGACAATGGAGGAAGCATGTTGTTCCCTTCGGAATCTTCCACATCTTCTTCATCGCTTGATTCCAGGTATACCTTTAAGAAACCATCAAATCTGAGTACTTCACCTTCAGCAACCAGATTTTCTTTACGTGTACTGATGGCAATCTGTGCTGTTGTTTTTTCAAACAACGCTTCGCTCATCTGTGAAGCAATGGCACGCTTCCAGATCAATTCATATAAGCGTTGTTCCGAACTATCGCCGGGTACGGTATGGTGGTTGAAATAAGTAGGGCGGATGGCTTCGTGAGCTTCCTGTGCACCTGCTGTTTTCGTTTTATAAGTTCTGATCTGATGGTATTTATCACCCCATGCCGATTTGATCTCTGCTGAAGCAGCTTGTAATGCAGTTTCAGAAAGGTTTACCGAATCGGTACGCATATAGGTGATTCTTCCACTTTCGTACAGGCGCTGTGCTACCTGCATCGTCCTTGACACTGAATATCCCAGTTTACGAGAGGCTTCCTGTTGTAAGGTCGAAGTAGTGAAAGGAGGAGCAGGGTTTCTTTTCGCAGGTCTGGTTTCCAGACTATCCACGCTAAAACCTGCTTTAATACAATCATTTAAAAATTTCTCTGCATCAGCTTCCAGCTCAAAACGCTGGGGCAATTCGGCCTTTACTACTTCCTTACCTTTTCCGGTACTGAACTGTGCAGAAACTTTAAATGCCGCAGTAGCATTAAATTTATTGACTTCTCTTTCTCTGTCTACAATCAAACGAACAGCCACAGACTGTACCCGCCCGGCAGATAAAGAAGGTTTTATTTTTTTCCATAAAACAGGGGAGAGCTCAAAACCTACCAGTCTGTCCAATACGCGTCTGGCTTGCTGGGCATTCACGAGGTTATAATCTATCGTACGAGGAGTTTCTATTGCCTTTAATATGGCAGGCTTTGTAATCTCGTGAAAGACAATCCTTTTCGTTTTATTTTCTTTTAATCCTAATGTTTCGTATAAATGCCATGAAATCGCTTCTCCCTCACGGTCCTCATCGGACGCGAGCCATACCATTTCGGCCTCCTTCGCTAATTTCTTAAGTTCTGCTACGACCTGTTTTTTATCTGCAGGAACCTCATAGGTCTGGGCGAAATTATTGGCTACATCAATACCCATGTCCCCCTTTACCAAATCCCGGATATGCCCGTAACTTGATTTAACAAGGAAATCTTTTCCTAAATACCCTTCGATGGTTTTAGCTTTTGCAGGTGACTCAACTATTAATAAATTCTTCGCCATTCAGAACGTTTTTCTGCAAATAAAGCTATAAATAAGGCTAATTTCAAAATTCGACACGACTTTTATAGTAATAATATTTGTAAATGTGTCATTTTACCCATGATAAAGTGGTGACTTAGAGCATATTTAAACCAAAATGAGAACCATACTCTTTTACAGGGACCGCTTCCGCCGGGCTTTCTTCCTGATCCGCCTGCAGCAGGATGCCGGAAACAACCGGATCATATCTTTACTATTTAATTATATATATTAAATCTTTTTGTGCTTAACTTCGTTTATACATTATAAAAAAACCAAGAATGAATACATTATTAATATTACTGAGCCTGATGTTTACGCCACCGGCAAAAAGCATTTATGATTTCAGCTTCAAAACCATCGACGGTAAAGAAGTAAAGCTGTCCAAGTTTAAAGGAAAAAAGATCCTGATTGTGAATACCGCTTCGAAATGTGGCTATACCCCACAGTATGAAGCCCTGGAAAAACTACACAAACAATATGGTAAAGAAGTCGTATTAATTGGCTTTCCTGCAGGTAATTTCGGCGGACAGGAATTGGCTACCAATGCAGAGATCCAGGATTTCTGTAAAAAGAATTTTGGCGTAACCTTTTTACTAAGTGAAAAAGTAAGCGTAAAAGGAGCAGACATCAACCCATTGTTCAAGTACCTGACCAGCATTGAGAACCCTGATTTCACAGGGGACATCAACTGGAATTTTGAAAAATTCCTGATCAATGAAAAAGGACAACTGGTACACCGCTTCAGATCTAAAGTAACCCCAATGAGTGAAGAACTGACTAAAAATTTATAATCAATTCTTTCCTTTAAGACATTAAAAAGAGAAATCCTTAACCGGGATTTCTCTTTTTTTTAACCCCAAAACGCATAGATTAACTTAACTTTGGGCTTTGAAATAATTATGCAGTATATCCAACCACTAAGAAAATACCTGGTTTTAGCAAGCATCCCGTTCTTTCTGATTTCCTGCGGTACAGCCAATTACAGACTGGTAAAAAGTAACCGTACGGAGTATAAAATGAATGGGGAACGGGCGGTCGACAGCAGCCTGATCAAAACCTATCTGCCTTACAAGATAAAGATGGAGCAGGAGATGAATACCGTAATCGGACATGCTGAGGTGCTGATGACGAAGAATGATAAGATCCCCGAAAACCTCCTGAGAAACTTTTTTGCTGATGCCCTGTTTCATGAGGTACTCAAATACGATCCGGCTGTGGATTTCGCCATGCCCTCTACCAATGGAGGTTTACGGGTTGACATCCCGAAAGGGGATATTAAAGTATCCAATATTTTTGAGGTGATGCCTTTTGAAAATGAAATGATGGTCTTTACACTGGGGCCTTCAGACGTACAGAACCTGCTCAGTTATATTGCTAGAACAGGCGGGCAACCGGTCGCCGGGTTGCGCATGAAAATTGTTGACAACCGTCCCACTGAGGTAATGATTAATGGAAAACCTTTAGATCCGAAGCGAAACTATAAAATCCTGACTTCAGATTATGTAGCCGAGGGAGGAGATAATGTACAGAGTTTCAAAAACCCAATAGACAAAAAAATCCTGGGAATCAGAATGCGCGATGCGCTGATTACTTACATTAAAGAGCATCAAGCCGCAGGAAAAACGATCAATCCGAAATTAGATGGAAGAATTACTAAAGATTAACCGCAGAAACTTCCTCAAAACGGGAGGAATGGCAGCAGCAGCTGTTGCCCTGAATTTAAATGCCTTTGATGCCATTGCGGCCGGAGACCTGGTTAAGCTAACCATTCTGCATACTAACGATGTACACAGCAGGATAGAGCCCTTTCCTATGGATGGTTCCAGACACCAGGGACTGGGCGGAACAGCCAGGCGTTCTGCTTTGATTAAAGCCATCCGCGCTCAGGAAGAAAATGTCCTGCTTTTTGATGCAGGGGATATTTTTCAGGGAACGCCGTACTTCAATAAATATGGTGGTGAACTGGAAATCAGACTGATGTCTGAAATGAAATATGATGCCGCAACAATGGGAAACCATGATTTTGACAACGGACTGGAAGGTTTTTACAAACAACTGCCACATGCCAATTTTCCTATCCTTTGCAGCAATTATGACTTCTCGGATACCATATTAAACAAATCCACTCAGCCTTATAAAATATTTAAGAAACAGGGCATTAAGATTGGCGTGTTTGGAATAGGCATTAAACTCAAAGGGCTGGTAGGAGACAGGAATTATGCAGAAACACAGTTTCTGGATCCGGTAGAGACAGCGAATAAAACCGCAAATCTGCTTAAAAACGAACTCAAATGTGACCTGGTGATTTGCTTGTCCCATTTGGGCTACAGATACGACAGTAATAGGGATTCGGATCGGGTATTGGCTCAAAATACCAGGAATATAGACCTGATAATTGGCGGGCATACCCATACGTTTATGGATCAGCCGGAAGACCTTCAGAATCTGGACGGTAAAATTACTACGATAAATCAGGTCGGTTTTGCTGGAATTAACCTCGGCAGACTGGATTATTATTTTGAAAGATATAAGGGCAAGCGTATTAAAACTGCTGCACCTTATACCATTTCAGATCAATTAGATAGTTAAGCTTAGCTCAACCTAAAATCAATAAAAATTAACAAAGGAAACCGCCTCCAAGAAGGTCGTTTCCTTCGTAAAATACGGCAGACTGACCAGGTGCTATTGCAGATACTGAATGATCAAATACCACACGCATTTTATCTTTCTCCTGTACAATAGTACTTAAGGTCCCTGCATCTTTGTACCGGATTTTAGTCACCACATTCTCCATGGGTTCTAAAATATGCTCATATTTAATCAGGTTCACATTTCTAACCAATGCTTCTCTGCGTTCCAGCTCATCGGCTCTTCCCAGAACAACAGTATTACTTTCCGGAAGGATCTGAGTCACAAACATCGGCTCACCAAAGGCAATACCTAATCCTTTTCTTTGTCCGATGGTGTAAAAAGGATATCCTTTATGTTGCCCAACCACCATTCCATTGCTGGTAATAAAATTACCACCCGCAACGCGGTCTTCCAGATCACCAACTTTATGCTTTAAGAAAGCACGGTAATCATTGTCCGGCACAAAACAAATCTCATAACTTTCGCTTTTTTTAGCGAGTTCTTCCTGTCCCATATCCAGCGCCATTTGTCTGATGTCTGCCTTGGCAAAAGAACCCAGAGGAAATTTAGTACGGGCCAGGTTTTCCTGAGAAACTCCCCAGAGTACATAAGACTGGTCTTTGTTTTCGTCGAGACCTTTAGAGATCACATGACGCCCATTGTCGTGCTGCCTTACATTGGCATAATGACCTGTTGCGATAAATTCGCAATCCAGTTTATTGGCACGTTTCAATAAAGCTTCCCATTTGATATGGGTATTACATAATACACAAGGGTTAGGAGTACGGCCTGCAAGATATTCGTCAACGAAGTTATCAATTACATAATCACCGAATTCATCCCTGATGTCTAATATATAGTGTGGGAATCCGTAATTCACGGCCAGGGTACGGGCATCGTTGATGCTGTCCAGGCTGCAACATCCGGTTTCCTTACTGCTGGTACCTGAGGTCGCATAGTCCCATGTCTTCATGGTCAATCCGATAACTTCATATCCTTGTTCATGTAACATTACTGCTGCTACTGAACTATCTACCCCGCCACTCATGGCTACCAATATTCTACCGAGTTTACTCATTATAATTTATTCTGACGCAAAAATAACGGTTTTTAGTGATACATCCTCATTTATGAAGTCAGTTACTTGTAAAAAGGAAAAATGATTAAAGTGATGATTAAACGTTATAGCAAAGCAATAGAGGTGATTCTTTCACAATTATTTCTATCTTAGGTTTATCATAAAAAATTTCAAACACGAAAATGAAGAAAGCTTTATTGTTTTGTTTACTATTTCCGGCGCTCGCTACGCAGGCGCAACAGGACCTGGTAAAATATGTAAAACCAATTATTGGCACCCAAAAGATGGGCCACACGTATCCGGGAGCAACAGTTCCTTTTGGCGCTGTTCAGCTGAGCCCGGATACAGACACCCTATCTTATGAGCTCAATGGAAAATATAACGGGGATGTTTACAAATACTGCGCAGGTTATAAGTACGAAGACAAGACCATTGTCGGATTTAGTCATACCCACTTCAGTGGTACCGGGCATTCCGATCTTGGGGATTTTCTGATAATGCCTACCCAGGGAACATTAAAAATGAATCCGGGAACGGCAGATGCTCCGGGAAGCGGCTTTCGTTCCGCCTTTTCTCATCAGAATGAAACCGCAGAAGCGGGCTATTATAAAGTCAAACTCGAAGACCATCAGATTCAGGCAGAGCTGACAGCAAGTAAAAGGGTGGGTATGCACCGCTATACCTTCCCTAAATCTGATGCCTCGCACATCATTCTGGATCTGATGTCGGGCATTTACAATTACGATGAAAAAACCGTATGGACCTATGTCAGGGTTGTAAATGATACCCTGGTTACCGGTTACCGTCAAACTAACGGATGGGCGAGAACAAGAACCGTCTATTTTGCCATGTCTTTCTCCAAACCTTTCAAAACATACGGACAAAAGAACTTTGACAAAAAACAGGTTTACGGAGGTTTCTGGAGAAAATTCGACCAGAACAACAATTTCCCGGAGATCGCAGGAAGAAGGATCCGGATGCACTTTGATTTTAACACCAGTGATCAGGAACAGGTAAAAGTGAAATTTGCTTTATCTCCGGTGAGCCAGGACAATGCCCTGGAAAACATGCGTTCAGAAATCCCCGGATGGGATTTTGATCAGGTAAAAAAACAGGCACAAACCGAATGGAATAAAGAACTGAATAAGATTGACATTGCTGCTTCAGAAGATGATAAGGTGAATTTTTACACGGCGATGTACCATGCCTTCATCAATCCTACAACTTACGGTGATGTGAACGGAGAATATAAAGGATTGGATCAAAACGTACATAAAGCGGATGGTTTTACCAATTACACGACCTTCTCTTTGTGGGATACCTATCGTGCGTTACATCCTTTCTTCAACCTGATCCAGCCGGCCCGAAATAACGACATGGTCAAATCTATGATGGCCCATTATGATCAGAGTACATTAAAAATGTTGCCGATCTGGTCGCATTATGCCAACGACAATTGGTGTATGAGTGGATACCACAGTGTTTCTGTGGTTGCTGACGCCATCATTAAAGGCGTCTACGACGGAGATGCGCAAAAGGCGCTGGAAGCCTGCATCACAACGGCCAATCACCGTAATTATGAAGGCATAGGAGTCTATATTGATAAGGGCTATATTCCGGCAGAAAATAGTGGAACCTCTGTGTCCAATACGTTAGAATATGCCTATGACGATTGGTGTATCGCCCAGATCGCCAAAAAATTGGGTAAGCAGGAAATATATGAAGAGTTCTTAAAGCGCTCAGGAAATTGGAAAAATGTATATGACAAAAGCATTGGCTTTATGCGTCCAAGACTTGCCGATGGTAGCTTTAAAAAAGAATTTGACGTATTGAGCACACATGGACAAGGCTTTATTGAAGGAAATACCTGGAATTACAGCTTTTTTGTTCCTCAGGACCCGGAGTCGCTAATGGCTGCAATGGGAGGGAAGCAACGGTTTGCTGCCCGTATAGACAGCTTATTTACCATGCACCTTCCGGATGAGTTTTTTGCAGATACGGAAGACATTACCCGTGAAGGAATTATCGGAGGCTATGTCCATGGAAACGAACCGGCCCATCACGTCGCTTATCTGTATAACTGGGCGGGCCAACCCTGGAAAACACAGCAAAGAGTAAGAATGATCTTAAAAATGCAATACAAGCCCAGCCCGGATGGCTTAGGTGGAAACGACGACTGTGGTCAGATGAGTGCCTGGTATATGTTTTCCTCTTTGGGATTTTATCCGGTAGCACCGGGTTCAGGAGACTACTCCCTGGGTAGTCCTTCTGTTAAATCTGCCAGCTTAAAACTGGAAGGAGGAAATACTTTCACCGTGGAAGCGATAAACCAAAGCGATAAAAACGTGTATGTACAAAAAGTTCTTTTAAATGGTGCATTGGTGACCGGAAACAGCATTAAGCATGAAGACATTCTAAAAGGAGGAAAGCTGGTTTTTTACATGTCGTCGAAACCAGTTAAATCATCAAAATAAACCGGGTTTTATGCCGCAAAAAGTAAACCTGTAAAAAACACTTCTCAAGAACCAGGAACCGGCAATTTACAATCAAAAGGAGTAAAACAAAAGATCTGCTAAAATCAATTGAAAAATTTTAGCAGATCTTTTGTTTTTACTGAAATAAATACAGATATTCAACATACGATCAATAAATCGCTCATAGACAAAGCGTAAGTCGTATAAAATTTAGGTTTGATACGGCCGGAGTTCTCCGGCCTTATCCATTCCTAAACAAAGGCAGGGTCGGCACTATCAGGATCATTGCCCTGAATCTGATTCCTTCTGATATCAGAAAGCTCCCTTGGTTTTTTAATGATTTTCTTATTGATGCCAACCGCACCATTATAAAGTAATATTCCTCCTAATAGAGTTTCCTGTATCCCGATAAATGGATGTTTTGAAATCGTTCTGACTCCTCTTTGAAAGATATAAGCACCCGCTATGATCGAAACTATTCTTTTGCCTGCGTCTAATTCTTCCGTATCGTATGCACTTAACAATGATTTTGCCGCTATAATCCCTAATTTATTCTTTAATATTCCAAACATAATTCTTCATTCTATATTACCAAATCAACACGGCCGGTATCATTTTGTTTGAAAATTCTCGAAATCACTCAAACACAATTTGTTACCAACAGGCCATTAACTCAATTTATCCAATACCATTTTAATGGCTTTTTCTACCACTTTATCCGGATTCTTGCTGAATTCAAAATTCACCCTGCTCGCCAGAATGGCATTTACAGAGAGTGCTTTATGACCAAGGGCCTTTGCAAGGGCATAAATACCCGCCGTTTCCATTTCCAGATTGGTAATCCTGTACTTCCCATGACGGAAAGTATTCAATAACTCAATGAAATTAGGAATTGCATTTTTGGCCCGTACCTGTCTGCCCTGAGGAGCATAAAATCCAGGTGCAGTCACCGTAATGCCTTGTTCCATTTCTGTTCCGATGCGACTGAGCAAGCCGGGATCTGCGGCAGTCAGATAAGGATGGATCCCCTTGATATGTGAAGCGTGTGACTGAAAAGCCTCCAGAATCGGACGCTCATCAACTGACAGCTCATGGACATAATACTTCATCAATGCATCCAGACCTAATCCAAAAGAAGAGGCAAGAATAGTGCCCATTGGCAAATCTGATTGTATGGCTCCTGAAGTTCCAACACGTATGATATCTAAAGAAATGAGTTCTTTCTTAATTTCCCTGGTCTCAAAATCAATATTGACCAGCGCATCCAGTTCATTAAAAACAATATCAATATTATCAGTTCCAATACCGGTAGAAATCACTGTAATCCTTTTTTGTCCGAGGTAACCGGTATGTGTTAAAAACTCCCGTTTTCCCTTTTTCAGCTCAATGCGGTCAAAGTGCTTAGATATCTCCGACACCCGATCGGGATCACCAACAGTAATCACCGTATGGGCAAGGTCTTCAGGTAATAAGTTCAGATGGTAAATTGTACCATCCCGATTGATGATTAAGTCTGCTTCAGATAATTTGTTTCCCATAATATTGGAGATTGATCACACAAACCTATGAAACCACCATGAGTTTACCTATACAAAGTGTAATAAATAAAAACTCATGATTAACCGATGACCATAAATTTATCAGGAAGTGAAAAGATAGGTGATTTTAACGCCGTCAATCTTCTCCAGCTTGCCTAAAACGACATTCAGGTTTGCCTTCCTTACCTCAAATTTGATCTTGCAGGAATTATCGAAATCCTGGGATAAAATATTGAGCTGTTCCTCCTTGAAAAGACGCATAACATCATTCATCATCAGGTAATCGAAAGTCAGCTCATAAATATCATTGACTGTCTTTTCTACTATTTCAGCAGTCTGAATAGCTTCTACGGCAGCCGTTTTATAGGCATTTATCAAACCTGGAACGCCCAATAAGGTTCCTCCGAAATAACGAACCACCACAACGAGTATATTGGTCAGATCTGCAGACAACAAGGCATTAAGAATGGGTCTTCCCGCAGTTCCGGAAGGCTCGCCATCATCCTGAATTCTGAAAACACCACGATCAGGACTGAGACGTAATGCCCAGCAAAAATGCCTTGCTTTTCCATGCTCCGAACGAAGATTTGCAAGCAGTGCTTTTACTTCATCTTCCGATCTTATCGGATAAGCAAAAGCGATAAATTTACTTCCACGGTCTTTAAAAAGTCCTTCAGAAGGAGTAGTTATAGTTTTATAAGTATCGTCAAAAAGCATAATTCTGGGATAGTCTGATTAAAATGATCGCGATGAGGGCAAGTACAAGCCCTATATAATTGAGCTTAGTCATTTTTTCTTTAAAGACGAGGATACCGATCAGGCTTCCCAGAATAATTACTCCAATATTCATTGCAGCAAAAACTGTGGATGGGTTTTTCGCCATCACCTGATGTGCTTTCAGGTAAAAGAGAATATTTCCAAAGTTAAAAAAGCCAAGGATACAGCCACAGATAAAATTGATGAGTTGCAGCTTTTGCTTCTTTACAGCTGAAAGGTACAGGATTGCCCCCAATGAGATAAGGAAGGAAAGTCCAAATATCAGAATCAGCGAACTGGTATAAGGAATCACTTTGATCTGGGAAACCTGTTTAAACAGGATATCTATTGCCCCAAAACCTACAAATACCAGCACCGGGTAGATCCAGTTTCCGGCAGTTGCAGAAGATTTTGTTTTGCGGTATAAAGTCAGGACAATAGCCATAAAGCCCAATATCAGTCCGAGGATTTTAAGGGTATTAAAATGATCTCCAAAAAGAAAATAAGCAGCAACAATGGAAATAAATAGCGACAATCGCTGTGCGATATCTGTTTTTACAATTCCTATATTCCTCACTGAAGCGGCAAGGAACCAGAAAATGAGGGGTAATAAAACACCAAGTCCCAGATAAACAGGGGAGAGCGGAGCACTGGTCAGCTCCTTTAAAGAAGGTTTAAAAAAAAAGCAGCTCAATCCAATTGCAAACAAATAATTCCAGGTCACTGCCTGAAGAACATTTATTTTATACCTGCGGGCAAGCTTTAATAATACGGCGACAGTAACACTGCAACAGATACTGATGATTAAAAATATCATAGTTAACTTTTATTTTGGTAGATGCTCAGCCGGTCATTTCCAACTTGCTGCACATCTGTAATCACTCCATTTATTTGAGGGGCCAAGATCCCGTTTTCCCAGGAAAGGGAAGAGCTGAATACCCTGGCCTCGTCCCATAATCCAGCGTTGATAAACTGATTGAGCAGGTTTGCTCCCCCATCAATAATTACAGATTGAATGTCCATGAGGTACAATTGAAAAGCGATCTTCTGTGGAAGGTAATATTGCATATCTTCCATTTGAATGAAATGGATATTCCCTTCAATATCAGTCCTTAACTCATTAAAAACAATAGTTTTAGCTACATCATTATAAAGATGAGATTCAGCAGGAATCTCCAGGTTCTTATCGATCAGTATGCGGATTGGATTTCTACCCGGCCATTCACGGACATCCAGTCGTGGATTGTCTACCAGTGCTGTTCTCTTTCCAACAATCACCGCATCTTCTTCTGTTCTCCATTTATGAACCAGTCGCCTGGCAAGCGGCCCGCTAATCCAGCGTTGTTCTTCTGCTACAGGCGCAAAATACCCATTGGCGGTATTGGCCCATTTCAGGATGATATAAGGTCTTTGCTGCAGGATCCTGGTAAAAAAGCGACGGTTTACCCAGGAACATTCCTTTTCAAGAACTCCCGAAACCACTTCAACTCCCGCATCTCTTAATCTTTCAATTCCTTTACCATCTACTGCTTCAAAAGGATCTCGGTTTCCGATTATTACTTTTTTGATCCGATGTCTGATCAGCAAATCAGCGCAGGGAGGTGTTTTGCCAAAATGAGCACATGGTTCTAAAGAAACATAAGCAGTAGCCTTCTCCAATAGCAAAGGAGCGGCATCTCCATACCTGGCAAAAACTGCTTTTACCGCATTTACCTCTGCATGGGCTTCTCCGATTTTCTCATGGTACCCTTCACCTATAACTTGTCCCTCAGCTACGATGACGCAACCTACCAGCGGGTTTGGACTTACATTTCCCATTCCCAGGCTAGCCAGCTCCAGGCATCTTTGCATATATAATTCGTCGGCCATTGCAGCAAAAGTAAGGTATATTGTTCGATTTACTTACTTTTGTACCGCATGAATTTAAGCCAGTTATTACATCATTTTAAGACAGAATTAAGAGATGTTTATGAGGAAGAGGAAGTTAAGTCTATTTTTTCTATCGCCGCAGAACACCTGTTACAATTCAACAGAAGCAAACTGATGTTGAGCTGGGATATAGAGCCTGAACCAGCTCAGGAAGCCTCATTCCTGGCCATAGCAAAAGGGCTGAAAGCACATAGACCGATACAATACCTTTTGGGAGAAGCCTTTTTCTATGGGTTGACCTTCAAAGTTAATGAGTCGGTCCTGATTCCAAGACCTGAAACAGAAGAGCTTGTTGACTGGATTATTTCAGGGCATCCCTCAAATCCTTCAGTCATTGATTTTGGTACAGGAAGTGGATGCATCGCCATCAGCCTAAAGAAACACCTGAAGAATTCCCGGGTGTCCGCAGTAGATATCTCCGAAGATGCCTTAAGGCTGGCTTCAGAAAACGCCTTGCTGAATCACGCTGCCATTAACTTCATTCATGCAGATCTGCTCAGCTTCCGGACTGAAGATAAATTCGACATTATTGTCAGTAATCCGCCTTATATTACTGGAAAGGAAATGGCCGAAATGCACCAGAATGTTCTTGCTCATGAGCCTCATCTGGCTTTGTTTGTACCCGACGAAAGCCCCTTATTATTTTATGAAGCAGTAGCTGATTTTGCCAGAACCAACCTTCAGAGAGAAGGGTCGTTATTTTTCGAGATTAATGAATACCTTTCTAAAGAAATGATTCAGATGTTAAAACACAAATCATTTACTACCATAGAATTAAGAAAAGACATGCAGGGTAAAGACAGAATGATCTGCGCTAAGTTCTAGGATGAAATTCGGTAATGATTCCCTTCAGGTAATCCCGGTCCAGGTGGGTATAAATCTCAGTAGTGGTGATGCTGGAATGCCCGAGCATTTCCTGTACGGCCCTTAAATCGGCACCTCCTTCTATTAAATGTGTGGCAAAAGAATGCCTGAACGTATGCGGACTGATGCTCTTCTTCAATCCGGATTTTAAAGCCAGGTCTTTAATGAGCGTAAATACAGAAATCCGGGACAAAGCCGTCCCTCTGCGGTTTAAAAAGATAAAGTCTTCCTGTCCTTTTTGAATGGGAACATGAACCCTGCTTTCTTCCAGATAGATTTTGATATACCTCAGCGCAGACTGTCCGATAGGTACAATTCGTTCTTTATTCCCTTTTCCAATGACCTTAATAAACTCAGCCGCCTCAAAGACATTAGATATCCTCAGGTTAATCAATTCCGTTACCCTCAGACCGCAACTGTAAAGCACCTCCAGGATTGCCTTATTTCTCATCCCCTCAGGTTTCGATGCATCAATTGCAGCAATTAAACCATTGATTTCTTCAATATTAAGGACATCCGGCAACTTTCTGCTTAGCCTTGGGGTTTCGAGCAGGGCGGAAGGATCTTCTTTGATGATCTGCTCCAGCAGGAGGAAACTAAAAAAAGATTTAATTCCCGAGACCACCCTGGCCTGTGTTGCAGGCAACATACCAAGCTCATTGATCCAGGATATAAATAACTTTAAGTCCGCAACACTAATCTCTTGAACAGGAGGATCTTTATCAATTGAATTGAAATACTGAAACAACTTCTGCACGTCATTCAGGTAAGCCTCAATGGAGTTAGCAGAAAGGGAACGTTCCAGTTTCAGGTACGCTTTAAAGGAGGATAAGTAGGGCTTATTAATCACACAAAAATTTTCTACTGTAACTTTTTAGCTTTAAGTTTGAGCTAATGAAGATACAAATTATTAACGGCCCAAATTTAAACCTTTTAGGCATTCGTGAGCCGGGAATCTACGGAAGTTTAGGTTTTGACGAATATATTGAACAGTTAAGGGCAATTTACACCATTATAGAAATTGATTATTTTCAAAGCAACGTTGAAGGCGAGCTGATCAACAAATTACATGAAGTTGGCTTTGAATATGATGGGATTGTGATCAATGCGGGAGGGTACACTCATACTTCTGTAGCACTTGCAGATGCAATTGCAGCAATTAACACGCCTGTAGTAGAAGTACATGTATCAAATATTTACGCCCGGGAAGAATACAGGCATGTATCGCTGACCGGTAAAAACTGCAAAGGTGTATTAACAGGATTTGGCCTTGACGGGTACCGTTTAGCTATTGAAAGCCTGTTGAAAAGCTAAAATCTCATGAGAAGAATTATTTTACTTGCCTTGTGCTCAGCCATGAGTGCTACTGCATTTGCCCAATCCGACATTACAGAAAAAGAGATTAAATCACACATCTGGTTTCTGGCTTCACCAAAAATGAAAGGACGTTTTCCTGGCACTTCAGAAAATGAAAAAGTGGTCAGTTACCTCGTTAAACAATTCAAAAAGTCGGGTATCCAAGCCTATAAAGGCAGCTATCTTCAGGAATTCAGGGCAAAGATAAGGGTAAAAAAAGGAGTTACAGATACTCCTTATGTGCAGACCCAGAATGTGATCGGTTATATAGAAGGAAACGATCCGAAGTTAAAAGAAGAATTTATCGTGCTGGGTGCGCATTATGATCACCTGGGAATGGGAGGGGCCTCTTCCAAAAAGCCAGACACCACTGGCATTCATTATGGGGCAGACGACAATGCAAGTGGCACTGCGGCACTGTTGGAGATTGCGGAACAACTTGCAGCAAATAGAAAAGACCTCAAACGTAGTATCCTGATTATCGCTTTTGGAGCAGAGGAGCAAGGCTTACTGGGTTCAAAATATTTCACAGAACATCCATTAGTTCCTTTATCACAGGTAAAACTGATGATCAATATGGATATGGTAGGCAGAATGAACAGCGAGAAACACCTGTATATGGGTGGTGCAGCCACATTTGACGGAGGAATGGAATTGATGAAAAGCTTAGGTCCGGAGATCGGCATCAATCCAATTGTAAACGCTTACGATGTAGGTGGCTCAGATCACGTTTCTTTTTACAAAAAAAACATTCCGGTCCTGGGTTTTCATACCGGCGGACATCCACAATACCATACTCCGGAAGATGATAGAAAACTGATCAATATAGCCGGAGAAAAACTGGTATGCGATTATATTTACAAGGCACTGGTTAGCGTTGCCAACAGGAGCGGGGCTATTCTATTCGTTCCGGAGAAGAAAGATTAATTACTCCTGAAATTGCTGTGCTCTGTTTATTTAATTGATAAGCAGATTTTTAATGATAAACAGAGCACAGTTCTTTTAAATACCTAAATCACTAAAGAACCTGATCTTTTTAATAAAATAGGCGTATACAATACTGGAAGAATACTGTCCGGTATGTTCCTGATAACGAAGCTGCCGGTTGGTCCTTTTTTTCGCATTTGCGGAAAAGTACTTAAAGAAATGGACATGAGCTTTACTCACTGACATTGCGAAATCCACTTTACCTTGGACAAGGAAATGCAATAGCGCAACAAAATCAATAAAGAACCGGATAAAAATCCTGAAATACGCATCCTTTAAAGGAAGGTTTTTCTGCATGATGATCAGGTTATTTCTAAAGTTAAGATATGTTTTATAAGGATTATTGGCATTCAGGGTTCCTCCGCCAACATGATATACTTCCGCATCAGGACAATACATCACCTTGTATCCAAGGTTTTTTAAGCGCCAGCAAAGATCAATTTCTTCCATATGGGCAAAGAAATCAGGATCCAGGCCGCCTACTTCCTTCCAGCATTTGCTTTTGATAAACAGTGCGGCCCCACTTGCCCAAAAAATTTCCTTCGCTTCATTATACTGGCCATGATCATCTTCTACCGTATCAAAAAGACGCCCGCGACAAAACGGAAAACAATGTAGATCCAGGTAACCACCACCAGCCCCGGCATATTCAAATTTAGACTTATCCTTTTGCCATTTTATCTTAGGTTGTGCTGCAGCGATCTGATCGTCTTTTTCCATCAGGCTGATCACCGGCTGGATCCAGTCTACAGGAACTTCCACATCTGAATTCAGCAGCACATAATAATCAGCTTCTACCTGCTCCAGCAATTTCCTGTACCCTTCGGCAAAACCATAGTTTTTATCGTTCTCAATCATGCGAATCTCCGGATAATTTGTCTTTACAAAAGACACCGAGTCATCGGTAGAAGCGTTATCACCTACTATAATCTGTAAATTTGGGTATTCAGACCGAACTACTCCCGGTAAAAATTTCTCCAGCAGAGCCTTTCCATTCCAATTCAAAATCACTACTGCTACACTTGCGTCTGTCATTATGCGTATTCTCGTTTGTTTTTCCATCGCCTGTGGCTCCATAGCCAGTAAGACGGTTCCTCTTTAATAATATCTTCTAAAAATTCGAAATGTGTATTGGTGATCTGGTACTTTTCTGTATGTTCCGGTTTTGGACAGATGGATACACAATCCACTTCATAATATCCTCTTTTTATAAACTTAAGCTTGAAATAAAAGATAGGCCTGTTGGTTTGCATAGCGATCTTTTCCAGACCTAATAATGCCGCCGTATCCTGGTTTAAAAAATCAATCCAATAGTGCGACTCGCCACGAACCGGGCTTTGATCACTGGCAAAACAAAACATACTCGGCTTGTTCTTAGTACTGGCTAACATCCTCAATGTCTGTCGCATGGGAACACCTATATTGCCAAATCTACCACGCATCTTAAGAAACCATTCGTCAAAAATGGTGTTATTCAACGGCTTGTAAATTACATATGCTTTCTCCGACAGGTTCAATCCTAAAGCCAGCATTCCCCATTCCCAGTTACCATAATGTCCCGTACAGGCCAAAACACTTTCACCTTTTTTAAAATGGTCTTCTACCAAATCAAGATTGGTAAATTTAACCCGCTTCTGAAGTTCTTTTTTTGAAATAGAAGACATCTTAATGATCTCAAAAGTGAGGTCTGAAAGGTACCGGAAAAACTCTTTTTCTATCACAATGATCTCTTTAATTGACTTTTCAGGAAAAGAATTCATAAGATTTTCCCGCACTACCTTTTTCCGGTAGCCCACTGCATAATATAAAATATAGTAACAGATGGCCGATATCAGGTATAACAGCTGAGTTGGAAGAAGGGATAAAAAGCTTAAAAAAACTACTCCTATATGAGAAAAGCTTTTTTTTATCATTATTTTGGCGGATTAAGAATGCAAACATAAATTATCAGATGCAAAGTTCAGCTATATTCCCCCTTTTTTATCTTCCGCCAGTCAGCTATTTTAAGGAACTGAAGCGTTTCGAAAATGAGTTTCTGATGGAAAAAGAGGAGCATTTCCCAAAACAGACTTTTAGGAACAGGGCTACAATTTATTCTCCGAATGGCAGTCTGGATTTGATTGTCCCGGTGATACGTGGATCGAAAATCCATACAAAAATTAAAGATGTAAAGATCAGCAATGATTTTAAATGGCAAAGACTCCATTGGAAGAGCCTGGAGAGTTGTTACCGTAACTCTGCCTATTTTGAATATTATGAAGATGAATTTGCCAGATTTTACCATCAGAAGTTCGATTTTCTTTTCGATTATAACCTGGAAATCCTGCAATGGCTGTTCAGGCAATTAAAAACCCAGGCCAGCTTTGAAGTGACTACTGAATACCATGAGATCCCGGAAGAACTGGATTTCCGTGGCAGAACGCTGTTCAAAAAAGCAGAGGGGGAGTTCAAGCCTTACTTCCAGGTGTTTGACGACAGGGAAGGATTCAAACCAAACTTAAGCATCGTTGACCTGTTGTTTAACCAGGGTCCACAGTCAAAATCATATATATAAATATGGCCAAACCTCCAAAGCACAAGAAAAAACGTCAGCATTATGCTTTACCTCACGCCGGATCCAGTCCGGGGATGATTTATATTGATGAAAAGGCCTTAAAACCCATCATCAACCTTCACCAATACAATGCGGAGAGTTATAAAGTACAGGAGCTTAATGACCTCAACAATCTTAAACACATCCTCACCGATAAAAATCATACTTTCTGGGTGGAAATTAAAGGGTTTAAGTCGCTGGCGATGTTTGAGATCCTGACGAAGGACTTTGGAGTGAATAAACTGATCCTGGAAGACATCACCAGAACTTACCAGCGCCCAAAACAGGAAGAATATGACACCTATGTTTTTGCGGTCAGCAGAATGCTGCAGCTGGATGAGAACCAGAATCTGGAGAATCAACAATATTCTTTCATACTAACGGATAATGCCTTATTTACCTTTCAGGAACATTACGAAGATTGCATTGATCCGGTGCGTTCGCGGTTAAAAATAGGGAAGGGGAATATCCGTACCAGTGGCAGCAGTTACCTGATGTACGTCCTGATGGATATGATCATCGATACTTATTTTGAAATTCTGGGTTCCTGGGGAGATCAATTGGATAATATTGAAGACCGTCTGTTTGACAAACCGGATAAAACGGTTATGTTTGACACCCAACTGATCAAAAGAAACCTGATCAATATCAGAAGAGTTGCCTGGCCGGAACGCGATAAACTGAATGACATTCTCCGTAGTGATACTCATTTAATCCCCGATCATACAAAAATGTATATCCGGGACGCTTATGACCATTGTATTCAGATTATTGATATTGTAGAATCTTTAAAAGAGATCTCTGCAAGTAATATAGATATGTATCTTTCTATTATCAGCAACAGGATGAATGAAATCATGAAAGTATTGACCATTATTTCTTCCATATTTATTCCCCTCACATTTATTGCAGGGATTTATGGAATGAACTTTGCAAGTACTGATCCTATAACCGGTAAATTACTGCCACAGAACATGCCTGAGCTTTATCAGGAACATGGATATCTGTATACGATGATCGTAATGGCGGCAATTGCTGTCTTACAAATCATATATTTCTGGCGTAAAGGATGGTTTAAATAAGTGTGATTATTGTAACTTTGGCTACGCATGCAATCTTTCGACCTGGACAAAACAGACGTATCTAAAATTAAGAACGCCTTAAATGGTGATGATGAACAACTTAAAGTTATTCTTGAGGAATATCACGCGTCGGAAATAGCCATCCTATTCGAAAGTATCACCAAAGACGACCGGCAGAGAATCATCAATCTTTTATCTGTAGAGATTGCATCTGAGGTGATCTCGGAAATGCATGAAGAATCTCACCCGGAGGAATTGTTACTCCAGCTTCATCCCGACAAACGTACCGAGATTGTAGAAGAGCTGGATTACGATGATGCAACAGACATCATTTCTCAGCTGGAAGAACACGAGCAGAAAGAAATTCTGGAAGATTTAAGTGAGGATGATGCCTCCAATATCCGGAATCTGTTAAGCTATGACGAAAAGACTGCCGGTGGTTTGATGAACACCGAGTTTATCCGGGTAAACCTGAACTTAACCAAAAAGGATGCGATTGATGAGATCATTCGTCAAAGTGAAGAGATCGAAGAATTTTACACCATATTCGTTATAGATGATGACAATGTTTTTCAGGGAATTGTTTCCTTAAAAGACATCATCAAAGCAAAAGGCAATGTACACATTACAGAGCTCGTTAAGGCGGAAGTAGCCTGGGTAACACCCGACACCGATCAGGAAGAGGTTGCCAGACTGATTTCCCAATACAATATCACCAGTATTCCCGTAGTAGACAACGATATGAAATTACTCGGAAGGGTTACTTTTGATGATGTGATCGATGTTCTGGAAGATGAAAATACCGAGGATATCTTAAAGATATCCGGGGTTTCTGAAGATGAGGAACTGAGTGGTAACTGGGTAGAGGCTGTAAAATCCCGTTTGCCCTGGCTGATCCTAAACCTTGGCACCGCTTTCCTGGCCTCTGCGGTAGTCCGGCATTTTGGCTCTACGATTGAGCAAATCGCGGTGCTATCAGCTTATATGACCATCATTGCCGGAATGGGTGGAAATGCAGCAACACAAGCACTCGCAGTAACGGTAAGGAGAATTTCGCTCTATGACCTGACCGACAACCAGGCTTACCGTACGGTATTAAAAGAGTTCACCGTTGGATTGATCAATGGAGCTGTTACCGGCTTAATTGTGTTTCTTTTCGCTGTGTTTTTTGATAGTAATCCACTTCTTGGAGTGGTGATTTTCCTGGCTATGACGGGCAATTTACTCATTGCCGGAGTTACCGGAGCAGGTATTCCCTTAATATTAAAAAGAGTTGGAATAGATCCGGCCATTGCTTCTTCAATAATTATTACAACATTTACAGATGTTTTCGGATTTTTGCTCTTGCTGGGATTAGCAAGCAAACTATTACTTTAATTTTTTTACAATCTATATGCAACCAACAAAACACAACTGGACCAAAGAGGAGATATCAGAAATATATCACAAACCTTTTCTGGACCTGGTTTACGAAGCTGCCACCATACATCGTGAAAATCAGGATTATTCTGAAGTTCAGATCAGCTCATTAATATCAATAAAAACAGGAGGATGTTCTGAAGACTGCGCATATTGTCCTCAGGCAGCAAGATACCATACTGACCTGGAAGTTCAGGCGCTGATGAAAGTGGATCAGGTAGTGGATGCGGCCCAAAAAGCAAAAGCCGGAGGGGCTTCCCGCTTGTGTATGGGTGCTGCATGGCGCGAAGTGCGTGACAATAGAGATTTTGATCGGGTAATTGATATGGTTAAAGCAGTGAACGAACTGGATATGGAGGTTTGCTGTACACTGGGTATGCTGACCGAAGGGCAGGCACAACGCCTTGCTGATGCAGGATTATATGCCTATAACCATAATCTGGATACTTCTGAAGATGACTATAAAAGGATTATATCTACCAGAACTTATGACGACAGGTTAAATACATTACACAATGTACGTAAAGCAAAACTAACCGTTTGTAGTGGTGGTATTGTTGGTCTTGGTGAAACCGATGAAGACCGTGTTTCCATGCTACGTACGCTGGCAAATTTGCCTAAACACCCGGAGTCCGTACCCATTAATGCATTGGTACCGGTAAAAGGAACACCGCTGGAAAATCAGCCAAGAATTCCGATCTGGGATATGGTGAGAATGATTGCTACGGCGAGAATCATCATGCCTAAATCTGTCGTACGTTTGTCTGCAGGAAGAAACGAGATGAGTACCGTGGAACAGGCTTTCTGTTTTATGGCTGGTGCAAATTCTATATTTGCCGGAGATAAATTACTGACTACACCCAACCCTGATTTTAGTGATGACATGAAAATGTTTGAAATCCTGGGATTAAAAACCAGGGAAGCTTTTAAAAATGGCAGACCTGCGAATACCATTAATAAGCCTGTAGAAACTACAGCTTAATAAACATAAAAAAAGACCCCGGATAAATCATCCGGGGTCTTTTTTTATGTTTAAGTTTTATATTGCAGTTACCCGTGTTTCAATATTTCCTCTTGTTGCTTTTGAATATGGACAGGCACGGTGTGCTTTATCTGCCAGTTTCTGGGCTTCTTCCTGTGTAATACCAGGAATATGCACATCCAGATCAGCTGATAATACAAAAGCGTTATCATCCTTATTGAAAGATACATGAACCTCTACCGTAGCCTCAGATACGTCTACACCGTCATGTTCTGCTACAGCCCCTAAAGCACCTAAATAACAAGGTCCCCAGGCAGCAGCAAATAGCTGCTCGGGATTCGTAGCCCCACCTTGTCCGCCCATCTCTCTTGGTTTTCTTAAATCGAATTCTATTGTTCCGTCGCTTGATTTGATATGACCATCACGTCCACCTTTTGCGGTAACGGATGCGGTATATATTTTTTCCATAATTTAAAATTGCTTTAATACGGAAACAACAATCCTGAAGGAACTAAAGTTTTATATTTTAATTTTTTCACACAACTTAAAGATGTCGTAAGCCACCTTTTGAATCAGATCAAACTGCTCATGAATGATGACTTCATTGTTCTGCTGACTCAGCTCTTTATCTATATTTTGCCGGATTAAAGGAACATTGCTGATTGTACTGGTATGATTAGATAAAACCTCTATGGAAAGGTTCATCAGGTAAGTCGTATTGTTAACAACCGGTTTCAGGTCGTCAAAATTGGTAATCAGAAAAGCATGTTCTTTATTATACAAGGACAGGGTTGCCACATAGGAAGACAACAGGTGGTTTAAAGCCGTAAACTGATGAAGTTCCTTCATCAGGAGTTGCTTGCTTTTTGGTTCAGAGAACATTCTTTGAAAAAGAGAGGCCAGATTGGCCGTGGTCACGTATACTTCTTTTCTTGCCACTTTATAATTGGTCAGGTTATGAACCTGATCGGCGTATAAAAAAGTAACCTGTTCAAAATAATTCATGTTTGCCTTTAGCGTATCCACCATTGCCTCTTTAAGCTTCTGGTGCTCCCAGTTAGGGAATAAAGAGTAACTCGCGAGTAAGGCGATTCCGGAACCAATTAACGTATCATAAATCCTTTCTCTGGCCACTGATAAACCTCCCATGCCCAGAAAATCGAATAGGACCAGAATGTAAGGCGTCATAAACAAAACACTCACCACGTAGTTTTTCCGTTGAAAGCTATAACAACCGATCATACAAAAAAGCAGGATAATGAAAAGGGTATTTTTATCATGAATATAGACCAGTATGCCCATTCCTATAAATGCACCCGCCACCGTGCCGATCAAACGTTCATAATTTCTCTTTTTTGTTAAACTGAACCCTGGCTTGGAAATCACCAGGATTGTCAATAAAATCCAGTAGCTATGTGAAAAATTCAATGAACGGGCCACAATAAACCCAATCAGCATTACAATAGCCACCCGCAGTGAGTGCCTGAAGGTTGAAGAAGTAAAAGTCAGGTTCTCGGATAGCAATTTTAAATCAATCGGTTGCCTGGTCACAAAGCGTTCGACATCAATTTCTCTCGCTTTCAGGTTTTTCTTTTCTTTCTTATTGAAATAGCCCTTAATGGTTTTTACCCTGGACAGGATGTTCTCAATATTGACTTCAATATTTTTGAGGGCGATAATGCCCAAAGTATTGTATCTGCCGTCTGTATTCTCACTCTCCAGATGTATAATCTCTTTTCTCAGCTTAGATACATCTTCAATCAGGGAAATGGGTGGGCGAGGGGTACCTCCGGTTTTCAGGGCGAAAGCAATTTCATCGAGCTCAGCAGCAATTTTTCTGATGACTGCCTCATAATGGGCTAATATTCCTGAATCGTCGAACTGATCATGTAACTGTTCATAGTTATAATAAGTAGACATCACCTGCTCAAACAGATCCACCATATCTACAAATACCAGTAAAAGAAAACGACCTTCAGGAGTAGATTCACGTACAATTTCCCTGGTTTTGAACAACACTTCCCTCACGGCATCCTGCTTCTCATGCACCAGCACCTGTAGCTGCAACAAGTCTGCATAATTTTCATCATAATCAGTGTTCTGATGATAAAATTTAGCCTTGGCCCTTAAGAATTCGCTGATTTCATGAATAGAGTCGCTGAGCGTCTGCTGAACCAGTCTGTAAGGCCGGATTCTGTAGACAAAATAGCTCAGTAGGGTATACCAGACGCTACCTGTAAAAATGAGCAATGCAAATACCAGCACCTCTTTCCATGGCCTGATATCATCGATGCTCAGCACCATTACCAACAAAGCTGCTGTACCGATTGCTGCAGCTCTGAGCCCATACAGGAAAAACATAGAAAAGACGAAACTACAGATAAACAGCAGTGTACCAATAAAATACACATTACTATTTGTCAGCCCTACCACAATAGAAATTACGGTGATTGCGACGGTGGTCACCAGCATCGCATTCCGTCTATGTACAATTGGCCCCGGGGTATCTACAATACTGGCACACAAAGCCCCTAAGGATAAGGTCATTCCGTATTGTAACATGCCAAACTGGGCGAGAATAAGGGAGGGGCAGAGCACTCCAAAAGTAATCCGGAGCCCGTCGGCAAAATAGGTACTTAATAAGAAATCCTGGATACTCCTGATTGGACGATTAAACATAGCTTAAAAATAGGGGTATAATCATCAACTATGCCATGATTTACAAAATTTGCAAATTTTAGCGGTTTTATGCAAAATAACAAAAACCTATCAGAATATTAAGCGGGTTTGCCTCAGATCTAAAAAAAGGTTTTCCCGGATAAGGACCAGCTTAGAAATACGAAATATTATATATATATTTATTATAGTTAAAATCATGATCATTATGCAACGCAGGAAATTTCTTCAGTCGTCGCTTGCCGTAACCGCAGGCTTAGCAGTAACCATCAGCCCTGTAATTGCAGGTGATAAAAATTCAACACAAAAAGAAGTATACGAATGGCGTGAATATGAAATGCGTTTCGGTTCTGACCAGGGACAATTGGAGAATTACTTTAAGACAGCGCTTATTCCTGCGTTGAATAAATACGGAGTAAAAACAGTCGGTGTTTTCAAGGAATGGAATCAATCGGAACCAGCTAAATTTTACTTATTAACACCTTATTCTTCACTTGAAAATTACCTTTCTGTAAATACAAAAGTAAAGGCAGATCCGGATTACCTTAAAAATAGCGCTGCATATAACGGCATACCCGCCGATAAACCTATATACAGCCGTTTTACGTCTTCTTTAATGCTTTCTTTTGATGGTTGGCCTGCCATAACTATCCCGTCAGCTGAACCACGGATATTTGAATTGAGAACCTATGAAGGCTATAGCGAAGATGCGGTAAGAAGAAAAATTAAGATGTTCAATGATGGAGAGTTTCCTATTTTCCAGCGTGCGAAACTAAATCCTGTATTCTTTGGTGAAGTGATTGCCGGCGACAAGCTGCCTCGTCTGACTTATATGGTCAGCTGCAACAACATGGAAGAACGCAACAAAGGATGGGCTGCTTTTGTGGCTGACTCTGAATGGAAAAGATTAATTACAGATTCTCAATATGCAAATACCATTTCTAAAATTAGTAATACCTTTTTGATCCCCACATCATATTCTCAGGTATAAGTACTAATATCGGCAAAAACCACCCTATCAGCTCCTACACTATTATTGTCTCATAATTAATATTATGTTAAGTAGAATTATTAAACAACTACCCTCATGCCCATCAATTGGCTTATCATCAGAATATTACTCTCTTTTCTTATTAAGGATCACAGTCCCCTGTGCACCGGCAATTATGGCTTTAGTTGCCATCCCGTAAAACAAAGAATGTTCTACAACTCCGGGAATCATTTTAACGTTTGTATTTAGTGCAGAGATTTCCGGCAATTCTTCAAAAAACATATCGGCCAGCAGATTTCCATTATCAGAAATCACAACCCCGTCTTTTTTGTCAGTGATACGCAGCTTGACTGATGCCGTTGGATAAACTGATTTTAAACGATCGGTCACAGCCTTTAATGCCTCAGGCAAAATTTCTATGACTAAGGGATAAGTATGGTCTAATTTAGAAACCATTTTTGAATCATCCCCAATCAAAATAAAATCCCCGGCCATTGAAGCCAGAATTTTCTCACTGGTATGAATTCCGCCACCACTTTTTAAAGCATTTAATGCTTCATCAAACTGATCACAACCATCAAAATAAATATCCAGTTTCTGATTGAGCTGAGCTGAAACCTGCAATTGAAGCCCTTTTTCCTGAATTAAAGCCCGTGTTTTAAAAGAAGAAGAAACAACAATCAAATGATCAG
This sequence comes from Pedobacter steynii, assembly GCF_001721645.1. NCBI lineage: Bacteria > Pseudomonadati > Bacteroidota > Sphingobacteriia > Sphingobacteriales > Sphingobacteriaceae > Pedobacter > Pedobacter steynii. Next base: position 5,737,401 of record NZ_CP017141.1, read on the forward strand.
CTAAATCCGGACTCAGACTGATAAAATTGATCAGGTGAGAAATACTGCTTCCTGCCCCCACTCCTATGGTTTGTCCTGGTTTGAGAAACTGTAAACACGCTTCTGCTGCTACTCTTTTATAATCCGCCATTATAAACACCTATATTACAGTTTCTTAACTGTTATTTTTTCTCTATACACTAACCGTAAAAAATAGCTAAAACTCCTCCAGTTTACTTTTCAGTTCCTGAACTTTATCCAATCTGTTTTTACGGGTATAAATATCGATCAGCAGCTGCACCGTAGATTTATCATTCTGATTAATTTCATGGGCCTGTAATAAAGCAACCTCAGCTCTGTTGATATAAGATGAAAATGTCGGGGCACCTTCGGCTTTTTTGGATTTCAATGCTTCATTGGCAGAGTTCACATAAGCCAGTCCCAATTGATAAAGTGCATCAAAATAGTTCTCATCTATACCTAACGCTTTATTATATGCCAGCACAGCGGTGCTGTTGTTCGCGTTATTCTGATGTAGATACCCATATAAGAAGTACAATAATTTATTGTTGCTTTCCACCTTTAAAGTAGATTCTATGACTTTGATCGCTTCATTATACTTTTCAGTATCCAATAACAGGTTGATATAATCATTTGTCAGAAAGACATTATAAGGATTTGCTTTAATCCCATCTTCCAATGTTTTTACAGCCAGTTCATGCTCAAACTTTGAGGAATATATCCCGCTAAGTTTCTGAAATAGCGCAGGATTTTTAATACCATTGTCTTTTGCCCTTTTAAAATAAGTCAATGCTTTGTCGAAAGACTGAATGTTCTGAGCTGCCAATCCGGTATTGATGGCCAGTGTAGTATCCGTAGGAAAGAAATCGCTCACTTCTTTCAGCAACTCATAGGCTGATAAAAAATCGTTATTGGCATATGCAGTATTTCCTTTTTCCTGCTTTTTGATATTAACATTATAAACTGACGCTGCAATTAAGCGTGAATTTGCCTGAAACTTATCCAGTCTTTTAGCCGAGTCTATCGCTTCGATGGCCAGGTTATAATACCTGTCGGAGTTCGCTACATCAGAATCTATAATAGACACGTACGAACTCAGGTATGCTTTTATAGCCCATGTTTCAGGCCATTTTTTCGTCTTTTTGTCGTTTTGAGCAGATTCTGCCGCTTTTATCCCCTCTCCCAATATCCCCAGCTGGTTTTTCTCATCTGCTTTGTTACCAATGGCAATCTGCAGTTTTCCTACACTATTTCTAGCGATCTGCAATTGGCTTTTTTGTGAAAAAGCAGGGGTCGCACTCCATAAAACCAGCAATACAGCATTAAATAAATAGATCTTCCTCATATAAAAACGTGTTCTACTTACAAACTTATAAAAAAAAAGGAGGGATAAAAATTACCCCTCCTTTTTACTTAGCATATTAACACCGGTTAAGGCTTAGCTGCTGCTTTTAATTCATCTAATTTTTTCTTGGTAGCTTCATAGTTCACTTTATCGTCTTTAAACAAATAAATGATCTTTAAATTCTCCAATGCATTTTCATTTTTCGGATCTAAATCCAAAGCAGCTTTGTAGAAAGGAATAGACTGATCAATCAGTCCGGTCATTTTTGCGCCAAGTGCATTAAATTCTTTAGTTTTCTTAGCATCTAAAGCATTTCTTTGCGTTTGAATTGCCAAAGCCTGTTTGTAATAGGTATCTCCCATTAAATACTGGTAAATTGCATTTTTTGGATCTTTTGCAATCAATTTGTTTAACATCTCCTGAGATTTAGCGATGTCACCTTTTTTGATGTAAAGATCTGTTTCCATGCCGATGAAATAAGAATCATCCGGGAATTTGCTTCCAGCCTCTTTCAATACTGCTAAACCTGCTACGCTATCTTTCATTTTATCGAAAGTAACATTCACGATTTCAGAATAAAGCACTTTTGAATCTTTGTATCCAAGTTCGATGGCTTTTTTGAAGTTTTTAACTACTTCAGGATAATTCTGCAATTCTTTAGCAGTTACACCAGCATTTACATACATGGAAGTATCCTGAGGGTTTTTAGCCGTAATCTCATTAAAAGCATCTAATGCAGAAGCAAAATCTTTCTTATTGAAAGCATAAATTGCTCTGTTTCTCAATGCATTACTCACATTTACTTCAGCTTGCTGAATATTGTCTTTCTCCTCACCTTTAGTATCTACAACTTTAGCCTGAGCAATTGCTTCCTCAGCAATTTTTTGATTTGCTTTGGCATTGTTCACGTCCACTGAGTCTACCAACGCAATTCTGGAAGCAAATAGCGCCCGGTAAGACCAGGCTTCCGGCATTCCTTTAGATTTCTCATGAGCGATAGCCTTGTCAGTATGTGCTAAACCTTCATTAAGTGTTTTAAGATTATCAGCTAATGTTTCAGTTTTAGCAATTGCTAAAAGCGCCCATGCTTTCTTCGCATCATTTACTTCACTTTTTTGCGCATTTGCATAAGTGGCTACACCTACAAACAATATACTAAAAAGTACTTTTTTCATCTTGTTAATTTATGGTCAAAAATTTAGTTTTCTTCTTCTTCAGTGTCATCTTCCTCTTCTTCTTCGATTTCAGCTGCTTCTTCAGTCTCTGCACCAGGCTCCTCTGTGGCTACTGCATCAGTAACGACCACACTTTCTGCACCTTCACCTTCTTCCACCTCTTCATCTTCATGCTCAATTTTAGCAACCGAAGCGATTTCATCGTTTCCTTTCAGGTTAATCAGACGAACACCCTGGGTAGCTCTTCCCATTACTCTCAATTCACTCACCACAATACGGATTACGATACCCGATTTATTGATGATCATTAAATCATCTGCATCGGTTACGTTTTTGATCGCTACCAGCGCACCTGTTTTTTCAGTAATGCTAATGGTTTTTACACCTTTACCACCTCTGTTAGTAACGCGGTAATCTTCGATATCAGTACGTTTACCATAACCTTTTTCTGAAACTACCAATATGGTTACATTAGGATCATCAACAGCAATCATGCCAACTACTTCATCCTGATCGTGTGCAAGGGTAACTCCACGAACACCCGTAGCCGTTCTGCCCATTGGTCTTACTTTCTCTTCGTTAAAACGAATTGCACGTCCTGAACGTAAAGCCATCACGATTTCGCTTGATCCTGTTGTTAAACTCGCTTCCAGTAACTGATCACCTTCATTGATGTTAATCGCATTGATACCATTTACACGAGGTCTTGAATAAGCTTCTAAAGAGGTCTTTTTAATCGTTCCTTTTTTAGTACACATGATGATGTAATTGTTTTCCAGATACTCCTGGTCTTTCAAATTCTTCACCTTAATGTATGCTTTGATCTTCTCTTCCTTAGGAATATTGATAATATTCTGTATGGCTCTACCTTTGCTCAATCTTGATCCTTCAGGGATTTCATATACCCTTAACCAGAAACAACGTCCTGATTCGGTAAAGAACAACATATAATTGTGGTTTGAAGCCACTAATAAATGTTCAATAAAGTCTTCATTTCTGGAATCACTTCCTTTTGAACCTTTACCACCTCTTCCCTGCGTACGGTATTCAGTAGCCGGTGTGCGTTTGATATAACCTTCATGAGAAATTGTGATCACTACGTCTTCATCTTCAATGAAGTCTTCCATGCTCATGTCTTCTGCGGAATGTACGATCTGAGTTCTACGCTCATCACCATATTTTTCCATCATTTCGGTTAATTCGTCTTTAATGATTTTCATTCTCAGGTCTTCAGAATCCAGAATGGCCTGTAAATGTTCGATCAGCTTCATTAACTCATTGTATTCCTCTTTGATCTTATCACGTTCCAGTCCTGTTAACCTACGTAAGGTCATATCAAGAATTGCTCTCGCCTGGATATCGCTTAAACCAAATTTTTCCATTAATCCTGTTCTGGCATCCTCAGGAGTTTCAGAACCACGGATTAATTTAATTACTTCATCTAAATGATCTAAAGCAATCAATAAACCTTGTAAGATGTGTGCTCTTTTGTTCGCTTCTGCCAATTCAAATTTGGTTCTGCGGATCACCACATCATGCCTGTGGTCCACAAAGTGACGGATCAGGTCTTTTAAGTTTAACATCTGCGGCCTGCCATTTACAAGCGCAATATTATTCACACTAAATGAGGTCTGTAAGGCAGTTTGCTTGAATAAGTTATTCAATACAATGGAAGCATTCGCATCCCGTTTAATTTCATAAACGATACGGATACCATCCTTGTTAGACTCATCTTTAATGTTAGAAATTCCTTCAATTTTTTTCTCACCTACCAGTTCAGCGGTACGCTCAATCATCATCGCCTTATTTACCTGATAAGGAATTTCAGTCACGATAATGGTTTCCCGGTCTTTAGTGGCTTCAATCTCCGCTTTAGCACGCATTACGATACGGCCTCTACCAGTTTCAAAGGCTTCCTGAACACCGGTATAACCATAAATAATGGCTCCGGTAGGAAAATCAGGTGCTTTGATATGCTTCATTAACTCCGCGATCGTGATCTCATTATTTTCAATATAAGCGATCGTTGCATTGATGGTCTCTGTAATGTTGTGAGGTGGCATATTGGTGGCCATACCTACCGCAATACCGGAGGAACCATTGATCAGTAAATTCGGAACTTTAGACGGAAGAACTGTTGGTTCCTGAAGGGAATCATCAAAGTTCAACTGAAAATCTACCGTGTCTTTATTGATATCTGCAAGCATATCCTCTGCGATCTTCTGGAAACGGGCCTCCGTATAACGCATCGCTGCCGGAGAGTCACCATCGATAGATCCAAAGTTACCCTGACCTTCAACCATCAGGTATCTCAGGCTCCATTCCTGGGCCATCCTTACCATGGTATTATAAACAGAGGAGTCACCATGCGGGTGATACTTACCTAATACCTCCCCAACAATACGGGCAGATTTTTTATAAGGTTTATTGTTTGCAAGTCCCAGGTCAAGCATTCCGTATAAAACACGGCGGTGTACTGGTTTTAATCCGTCACGAACATCAGGTAAAGCCCTTGATACAATAACCGACATCGAATAATCGATGTAAGCAGACTTCATCTGCTCGTCAATATTGATTTTAATTATTTTGTCGTTTTCTTGATTTTCTAAATCTTCTGCCATAAATAGTAATGTTCCCTAAGAACGATTTAAACGTGGTATTCTTATAACCTTGCGAATTTAATAAAAAATGCGCCATTAAGGCGCATTGTGGAAAAATTTTGTCGTATATATTTCGGGTATAAAAAGGCGAATTAAGCCCATTCAATGCCTTTTTTCAGCTTACTCAACGTGTAAGCTTCAGGGCTGTCGGGAATTGGCTGAAAATTATACACCCATTTCGCCATTGGAGGAAGGCTCATCAGAATAGACTCAATACGGCCATTGGTTTCCAGACCAAATTTAGTCCCTGCATCATAGACCAGGTTAAATTCGGCATACCTGGATCTCCTCAGGTATTGCCATTCCTGTTCTTCCTGGCTAAAGTCTGCATCCCGGTTTCTATCGATCAGTTCCGTATAAGCGGGAAGAAAGGTATTCCCTACCGATTCAGAAAACTCCAGCAGGCGGTCAAAATCCATTCCCGTATTTTCAGGTTTCAGTTTATCGTAGAAAATTCCACCTACACCTCTAGTCTCTTCTCTATGTTTAATAAAAAAATAATCGTCTGCATGCGCCTTAAATTTAGGGTAAAAGGCAGCATCAAACCCATCACAGGTTTGCTTCAGCAAATGATGAAAAAACCTGGCATCTGTATCAATTACATAATGAGGGGTTAAATCTATCCCCCCGCCAAACCACCTGGTCTGATCATCCATCTCAAAATAGCGGATGTTCATGTGTATGATCGGCACAAAAGGATTATTGGGATGCATCACGATAGATACTCCTGTGGCAAAAAAATCATCACTTTCGATCTTAAATGCCTTTTTTATAGCCTCAGGTAATTTGCCATGTACTGCAGAGAAGTTCACGCCTCCTTTTTCGATCACATTTCCATTCTGCAGAATCCTGGTCCTGCCACCACCACCACCGTCGCGGCTCCATAATTCTTCTTCGAAACGTCCTTTTCCGTCGGCCTGTTCCAGACCTTCACAAATGGTATCCTGAATTTTCTGGTAAGCTGCAACTACTTTATCTTTAAACCCCATTTTCTTTAAAACTTAAGCTCAAAGTTAACCTTAAAAAAAGCGCTGTCCGCCCAAAAGTTGAGATAGTACATTTTTTTGACACTATTCCTCAATAAAATTTAAATCACGTCCATAAGTTTCATCCAGGTTATAAAGGGCGATATACGCCATACCTACCGTAATCACCGCTACACAAAGCGCGGCATTCACAATCCCCATGCTTCCGGCCAGCCATTGGAACAACATCGTAACCAGGATCAGTGAACCCCGTACCATATTCGGAGCTGTAGTGGTCACTGTAGCCCTTAAATTCGTACCGAATTGCTCAGCCGCCATGGTCACAAATACCACCCAATATCCGGTAAAAATACCCGTACATAAACAGAATGTATAAAAGTTCCTGGCGGTCCAGCCCGTACTCAGCAGGTATAAAAGCATGCTTCCGAAAGTCAGCGTTAAAAAGATAAATACGATTTTCTTCCTCGTTTTGAATACCTGACTCAAGGCACCCGTCAGAAAGTCCCCGATCGAAATTCCGATATAGGCAAACATGACCCCTTTTCCATTATCCAGGTATTCCTGCGCATGTAACGCCTTTCCGAATTCAGGGGCGATCCCAATCAGAATGCCTACAACAAACCATACCGGTACCGCAATTAAAATACAATTCAGGTATTTAAAACCTCTTTTTTTCGTCAGTAACATCATGAAATTACCTTTGGAAACCGCTTTCTCCGCCATGTTTTTAAACATCCCGGATTCAAAAACTCCGATCCTCAATAAAAGGAGCAACACTCCCAGCCCACCGCCGATAAAAAAAGCATTCCGCCACTCGAATAAATCTCCTACCACATAAGCAGCAACAGCGCCGCTTAAACCTATTCCGGCAACCAGCATCGTTCCATATCCACGCTTTTCTTTACTCATGCTCTCAGAGACCAGGGTAATACCCGCTCCCAGTTCACCTGCAAGCCCTACCCCTGCTATAAAGCGAAATGCAGCATACATTGGAATGCTGGTCACAAAACCATTGGCAATATTAGCGAGAGAATACATCAGAATGGAGCCAAAAAGCACGGATAAACGGCCTTTTTTATCGCCAAGAATTCCCCAGAAAAAACCTCCGATCAGCAAACCAGCCATTTGCCAGTTCATCAGGTTCAGGCCTGTTTCTGTGATCTTATCAGCGGGAACACCCAGCGCTGCCAGGCTCTTATTTTTAATAATCAGGAATAAAAGAAGGTCGTAGATGTCTACAAAATAGCCAAGCGCGGCGACCAATACCAGGAGAAATACGTTTTTATTGTTGGCTTCAGTACTCATTGTGGAGGTTTGTTGATGCGCTGAAAGTACAAACAAATTTAATTAACCAGGAAATTTATTCTGTTTTATATGCGAAATGGCCAGATCATCAGACCTGGCCATTCTCTATGTCACCTTACTAAAAACTTTCGCCTTTTTATTGTTTCTTAATCGTGTCCGGAGGTAAAGTTTTTGTGGTGTCCATCACTTTAGTGGTATCTCTGAGTTTCATCGATGTATCGACTTTAGTGCTATCAGAACCTCCTGAAACACTCTTTGTGGAATTACATGCGGAAACAGCAATCATCATAGTTGCTGCGCAAGCCACATTAAAAATTAATTTTTTCATAGGATTTCCTTTTGGTACACTTAAAGAACAAGGAGAAACCATAAAAGTTTCATTTTTTACTCATGATGCATCTTTAGTTTATCTAAAAGTTCAGGAGAGACATTTTCTGCATACACACCATAGGCATCTATCATTACCCCTTTAAGATTTCCCACCGGTGAAGAAATGGCGTAAATCACTGCGCTGTCCCCAGGATCATTCATCCCCTCAAAACGGTAGAACTCATCAATCTCAAACTCTTCCGGCATCAGCTGCATATCGATGGCTTTACATTCAATATAATCTGGACCCAGAATAAAATCGTATTCATAACCTCTTTTTTCGAGATCTGAAACTGCGGCGGTAAGGGTGTCGTATACGTACATATCTCTAATTTACTAAAAAATTACTTTAGTAACCAGATTAAAATTTCATAGTTCAATAAACTTTCTGATATTTAAGCATCATGGTTGTATCAGAAAAAACCCTCAAATGGGGCCTTTGTTTTTACCCTCCTTTATTATTCCAGCGCATATGGGTAAAGAGATTCCATAAAGATTTTCGGGGAGTGGATGTAAAGATCAATAAAAGCCTTTTCAATAAAAACTATAACGGATCCATCTTTGGAGGAACCATTTATGCCGCTACCGATCCTTTTTACGCATTATTGTTTGACCAGCTCCTCCAGAGACAAGGCTTTAAAGTCCGGGTATGGCTGAAAAGTGCGTCTATTCAATACCTCAAACCGGGACGGGGAGATTTATTTTTTACCATCACGGTTAATGATGATATGTTAAATGAGGCAATTGAAGCGTTAAATACCGTCGGGAAGTTTGTTAAAGCTTACCCAATGGAAATCACCAATTCACAGGGGGAACTTTGTGCAACGGTCATGAATGAAGTGTACGTTAGAAACCTGCATCAGGGAGAAGAACCACGCATTGCTTATTAACCCTATGTTTAAGTCACAGTCCAATGAATATCAAGAAACTCATCCTGCAAGGCGAAGGAACTACCCTGGATTTCAAGAAAACAATTACCAGCAACGAAAAGATTGCCAAAAGTCTCGTCGCTTTTGCCAACAATAAAGGCGGACAATTATTAATCGGAGTTGCTGATGACGGAACCATTAAAGGAGTAAAATCCGAAGATGAAGAAAGGTATATGATCACTAAATCCGCCCATCAGTTCTGCCGGCCGGCAATAGAACCTGAGTTTGAGGAGATTTATGTGGACGACAAACTGGTCCTGGTAGTCAGCATCCAGGCCAGTGATACCAAACCACATTATGCCCTGGATGAAAATAAAAAATGGTGGGTTTATTTCCGGGTACAGGATAAGAGCCTTCTGGCCAGTAAAATCATTGTAGATGTCATCAAAAAAAGCGGAGATCAGAACGGACAGCTCATCAGTTATACGGACTACGAAAAGAAACTCTTTGAATACCTGGGGCAACAAGGTCGGATTACCTTAAAAGAGTTCAGCAAAATTACCAGAAGCTCTTATAAAAAGGCACAAAAAGTACTCGTAAACCTGATCATAAGCGGTGTAATTCAGCCACACACTTCGGAAAAAGAAGAATATTTCACGTCAATACAATAACAACTGGATGTAAAATTATTTTACATCGCCTAAAAATAAAGCCGGAATTACCGACTTTTGCAACAATGCTAAGTAAACTTTATTCAAAATATAAACCTTATTATTCAGACAATTTACGTCTGGCTATGCCAATTGTAGTTTCACAACTTGGGCATACGCTCGTTCATTTAGCTGACAGTGTAATCGTTGGACACTTTGCCGGTACCGTACAACTGGCAGCAGTATCTCTTGTGAACAGCCTTTTTATGCTGATCCTGGTTCTTGGAATGGGAATTTCTTATGGATTGACTCCATTAATGGCCCAGGAAAACGGAAGAAAAAATTACGATGAATGCGGCAAGCTCCTATCCAACAGCCTCATCATAAATGTGATCACTTCTATCCTGCTTTATGCCTTTGTGCATCTGGGCACCTTATTGGTCATTGACCACATCGGCCAATCCCCGGAAGTGGTTGCCTATGCAAAACCCTATCTGGGGTATCTGGGGATATCCATTATTCCCCTGATGATTTTCCAGACTTTTAAGCAATTTGCAGAAGGACTGGGATTTACCAAACAAGCGATGTTTGTTTCCATCTGGGGCAACCTGCTGAACATTGTTCTGGGAATCATTTTTGTTAAAGGGATGTTCGGTATTACGCCTATGGGGGTTAAAGGAGTTGGCTTAAGCACATTGATAGACCGTTGCCTTATGGCAACTGTAATGTCCATATATGTGATGAGATCGCAGTATTTTAAGGCTTATATCAAAAGCTTTAAGCTGACCTTCTTTGACAAAGTCAGGGCGCTGAAAATTGTTAAAATAGGTGCTCCGGTAGCTTTACAATACTCATTTGAGATCAGTGCCTTCAGTGGTGCCGCCATCCTGATCGGAACCATCGGTGCCGTGGAACAGGCCGCTCATCAGGTAGCCATCAACCTGGCTTCAGTAACTTATATGATGGCCAGCGGAATCGCGTCAGCAGCCACCATCAAAACAGGAAACAATTTTGGAAAGAAAAATTTCAATGACCTCAGACAATCTGCTATTGCCAGTTATCATGTCATTATTCTCTTTATGAGTATTACTGCAATCTTATTTATTGTTGCCAATAACCTGCTTCCCTATATTTACACAGAAGATAGCGCAGTAATCAATATTGCCGCACAGCTATTGATCATTGCAGGATTCTTCCAATTATTTGACGGTACTCAGGTCGTTGGTCTGGGTGTACTGAGAGGAATCGGCGACGTAAATATCCCCACCATCATTACTTTTGTGGCCTATTGGATTATTGGAATTCCATTGGGCTATCTGCTGGGTATTAAACTCGACTGGGGGGTTAGTGGAATCTGGTATGGGCTTACTTTTGGCCTTTTAACCGCTTCTACATTGCTTTTTTTCAGATTTCAGAATAAAACCCGTCTGTTGATCTCCCGGGCGGCATAATTCTATGGAAAATGAGGCTGCTAAAGAGGCCTTTTCGGAATTGACTTCTTCCTGGTTTTGTTTTTAGGCGCAGTAACTTTAGGCGGAGCAATTCCGGTCACCTCCCCAACAGGATTGGTCTGAATAGGGTCAAGGGCTGATCCCTCATCTTCTCTTTTAAAATAGGCATCCTTATCCTGAATGGTCAATGCCGATTTAAAGTGTTCAGTGGACCTCAAAATATGGTAGGTCTGTACTTTGCCTGTGCTATCGGGAAAAGACAAGGAATCAGGAACCCTGGAATTCTTAAAATAAGCATCCAGCTTTTCCGGGGTCAGATTTTCCGGCAACTCTCTTTTTACAGCAAAATAACGTCCTTCCCGCTCTTCTTCAAATAAAAACAAACTGTCGTTTTTTAGCTCAGCCTTCAGAGATAAAGGAGGAGAGTCTGCTGCACTGCTATAATACAATACAAAATCATTCCATTCCGACTGAGGATGGAAAGCATAAACCTGGTTACTTTCTTCCCCGGGGGCGTTGGAAACTGCTCTGGAAAGGAAAAATTTATGGACAGGTTTGGCAGTAAAGTCTAAATGATTAGTACGACTGAAAACAGATTGATCACGCGAATGCAGCAATTTAAAGCTGCTTGCATCAAAGACATCCTCAACGCTCAGTGCAACAGAGACATTATCGGCATAACCTTTAAAAGTGAAATGTTTTCCATTTCCCAGTCTGCTATTGTACCCGCCAAAGATCAGGAAAGGATCTACCGAGGTCTTCTCTTCTTTCAGGCTCAACTTCCCTCCCTCCTCCGTCCAGCTGCCGGTCAGCACCTGATCTACTGATCCGTAACTCAGGGAGAATAAGAAACGGTGGTCAGGTAAAATTAAAAGCTCCTGAGCGATTTCCGGCTTTGTGCCATTATAGCTTCCGACAAACGCACTTTTTTGTGCATAACCGGCCAGGCTAAGCAATAACATCGCAGTCAATAATGTCGTTTTTTTCATTATTCCTCTTCTTTTTTTACTGCACGCTCAATCATCAGGCTTTCCTTATGAATGGCATTCATGACGCTAATGATTAGTTTCGCAGATAATCCTTGCTCTGCTCCCATTTTAACATTCTTATCCAATATTTGTTTGAACCGTCCTTTTTGAAGCGGAGCGATATTATTTTTCATTTTGTAAATACCAACTTCTTTTACCACCCGCTCCCGCTCTCCCAGAATTTCGATCAGTTTCTGATCCAGGGAATCAATCTTCTTACGATGGAAAGTCAACGTGGTATCACTGCTTTGTGCATAGGAAAATCCGGAAAACAACAAACAGATCAGTACAGTAAGCGGGATGGAATAAATGAATTTCATAGGAGATAAAGCTTGATTAACCAGCGCTAATTAAGGGACAATTGAATCAAAATCAAAGAAAAACAGCAGAATCTTTCTAAATAGTTTTGTTTATTCAGAAAGATATTATAATATTGCCTACTAATTCCATAGATTTTATATATGACCAAACAATTACTCCATCTGATCTCTGTTATTTTTAGAAATAATGCTGAAGAATATAGGTGTTGCTGTTGCCTGATGTTATCGATTCCATCCTCCAACAACCGCATTAATAACCCTTCACACCACCCTTATTCCTAAAAATTTAATGAAAACAAATTTAACCACAAACAAAACCATTCTTTTTACCCTCATCTTTTTAATTACCATATTCAGTCAGCTAAGACTAAATGCACAGGAAAACCAGCTTATTGAGGTAAGCGGTACAGTTACAGATCAGGAAAACAGTGCTCCTCTTCCAGGAGTAAACGTATTGATTAAGGGAACCATTGCCGGTACCAATACCGATGGCAGCGGTAAATTTAAACTCCGTTCCAAACTAAAATTCCCTTTTACCCTGGTGTTTACCAGCGTGGGATTTAAATCTCAGGAATTCCAGGTAAATGACGCAGGATCAAAATTAAACATTGCCCTCGTTACACAGACCATCCTCGGGAACGAAGTCGTGATTACGGCATCCAGAGTACAGGAAAGCATACTTAAATCTCCGGTAGCCATTGAAAAACTAGACATCAGGGCCATCAGAGAATCTCCGGCTCCCAGTTTTTATGATGCACTGGAGAATGTCAAAGGTGTTCAGATGACTACCTCCAGCATCACATTTAAAGTACCCAATACCCGGGGTTTTAATATCCCAAACAACTTTCGCTTTGTACAACTTGTGGACGGCGTAGATATGCAGGCCGCCACCCTCGGAGTGCCGCTTGGTAATGCAATAGGCCCCACAGAATTAGATATTGCCAGTGTAGAAATCACCCCGGGCGCCGCCTCTGCTTTATATGGCATGAACGCCATCAATGGAATGGCAAACCTGATCACCAAAAGCCCTTTTCAATACCAGGGATTAAGTATTTATACGAAAAACGGACTGAATCATGTTGGCGGAACCGGAAGAAGCGTTAGTCATCTTTCAGAAACGGCATTGCGATATGCAAAAGCATTCAACAACAAGTTCGCTTTTAAAGTAAACCTGAGTTATCTCCGCGGAACAGACTGGCTTTCGGATACCCGTACAGATCAGAACCCGAACAATTTAAACACCGCAAATCCATCCTTCCCGGAACTGGCAGGAAACGAAAACAACCCGGCATATGATGCCTGGAATAAATATGGGGACGACAATGGAAGTAATGCAGTAACCATCAGCGGCATTAACAACATTCCCGGAAAAACAGGAAACCAAAGTATCATTGTCAGACGTACGGGATATTATGAGAAAGATGTAGTCAACCCTATAGTCGACAACCTTAAATTTGATGCTGCCCTACACTACCGGATTACAGATAATGCGGAGCTCTCCTATCAGTACCGTGTAGGTAAAATGGATGGTGTATTTCAACGCGGAAACAAGATCCAGCTGGATAATGTCGTAGTTCAGAACCATAAACTGGAACTTAAAGGGTCAGATTACTTCATCAAAACTTATGTTTCAGTAGAAAATACCGGCGACTCTTACAATATCAAACCCCTTGTGGACAACCTTGATATTACCAGTGGAGGTACCAATTCCGTCTGGGGAGCAAAGTTTAAAACCGCGCTTCAAAATGAAATTAATAGCGGAGTACCCCTGGCTCAGGCCCTGAGAACAGCCAGAAGTGCTGCCGATGCAGGCCGTGTAGAACCCGGAACTCCGGCATTCAATGAGTTGAAAAATACCATCGTAAAAATCAACAACTGGGACCATAAAGCTGTTGTTGGCGGTGATGCACCTGCTACGGGAGGTGCCTGGCTTCGTCAATTGAGCCGTACCTATCATGCAGATGGACAATGGGACCTATCCAGCAAAGTAAAATTTGTAGATCTTTTAGTAGGTGCCGACGCCCGGATTTACGAAGTGATTCCCGATGGAAACAACTTTGTCGACTTCAAAAGACCAAATGCAGAGCGAAACCAGCCTTTGGCCGATGGCAGTTTTGGCGACAATGTATACTATAAGAAATTTGGCGCTTTCACCCAGGTAACCAAAAAGTTTTTTGATGAGCGGTTAAAAGTATTCGGTTCACTGCGGGTAGATTATAACCCGGAATTTGAAGCCAAATTTAACCCCAGAGTTGCAGCAGTATATACCCTTGCCCAAAAGCACAACTTCCGGGCTTCCTTCCAGAATGGCTATCGCTTTCCGGCTCTTTTCGAGGCGCTTTCTTTTGTAAACAATGGAAATATCAGAAGAGTTGGCGGACTGGAGTACATCAACAAAGACCTGAATTACCTGGACAACTCCTATACACTTGCTTCAATTAACACTTTTAATGCTGCAGTAAATAAGGATGTTGCAACCGGAATAACGGCTAATGATGCTGCTTTAAAAAACCGCGCGCTATTAGAGGCAACCACACTGACTGCCACTCAGCCAGAAAGAATCAACTCTGTAGAAGTTGGCTATAAGAGTGTGTTGCTTGACAATAAACTGGTCATAGATATTGATGCTTACAGCAATCAATATACCGGATTTTTAGGCCAGGTGGAAGTAGCAGTCCCTTATCAGAAAAATGCCGACAATCCCCTATCCACTCAAGCTACAGTCGGGACGGATGAAGCGGTAATTGCGATGTTAGCTGCCAACAGAAACGGACAGCAAACCCGTTACCGTGTGTATACCAATGCAAAAAACAAATACAACAACTTCGGGTCTTCCCTTGGATTGACTTATAACTTTCATAAAAAATACACACTTGCCGGAAATGTAAGCTATAATGACATCACAGAAAACAAACAAAAAGATGTCTTTGTTACCGGCTTCAACACCCCAAACTGGACCACTAACATTTCCTTTGGGAACCGCGAAATTGTAAAAAATCTTGGTTTTAACATCGTGTGGAGATGGCAGGAGAAATTTTTATGGGAAAGTCCGCTGGTAAACGGAACTGTACCTGCCTATCATACTTTTGATGCACAGGTCACCTACCGGGTTCCACAGGCAAAAGCAAACCTCAAAGTTGGAGGTACCAACCTGTTTAATAAAAAATATGTACAGTATGCAGGAGGCCCCACCCTTGGCGGGCTTTATTATGCAGCCGTCACCTTTGACGGTTTGTTAACCAAATAGATTTTCAAAAGAACAATTAGAATGAGTTTACAAGATAACGATATCGGCCTGGCCTTACAAAGAAGCAGATCTCAGGAGAAAAAGTGGAAGAGAATCGCCTATTTCTGCCTGTTTCTTCTTGCCGCTTTGTTTATCGGATATGCTGTTACCTCCTACCTCTCCTATGCGTCTGTTGTTGCTTTTGGAAAAGAGCTTTACGGGCAGATGGACGATCAGTTTCTCTGGATGCTGGCGGTAGGTTTCCTTGCTCAAATGGTGGACGGTGCACTTGGCATGGGTTACGGGGTAGTATCAACCACCTTACTCCTGTCGGGAGGATTAAACCCGGCAGTAATTTCCGGCAGCATCCATACCGCGGAAATGTTTTCCAGTGGTGCTTCCGGATTCAGTCATTATCGCTTTGGTAACGTCAATAAAAAACTATTTAAGACCTTATTAATTCCGGGAGTACTGGGGGCTATTGCCGGGGCATTATTACTTGGATATGCAGGAGAAGCCTTCTCTCAGTATATCAGACCGGTAATTTCCGCTTATACCCTTGCGCTGGGGATTAAGATTCTCAGTAATGCCTTTAAGGAAAA
Organism: Pedobacter steynii; assembly: GCF_001721645.1. Lineage (NCBI taxonomy): Bacteria > Pseudomonadati > Bacteroidota > Sphingobacteriia > Sphingobacteriales > Sphingobacteriaceae > Pedobacter > Pedobacter steynii. The sequence goes on from NZ_CP017141.1 coordinate 5,753,387, forward strand.
ACCTAAACCTCAAAAAGTTAAACGTGCAGGCTGGCTTGCCGGCGCAGGAGGCTTTCTGGATTCTTTTGGCGGAGGCGGATGGGGCCCTTTGGTCACCTCCACCCTGATCTCAAAGGGAAGAACACCCAAATATGTGATCGGATCAGTCAGCTTAACTGAATTTTTCGTCACCATGGCCAGTGCAGTCACCTTTTTCTTTATTCTTGGGGTAAGTCATTGGCAGTCTATATTAGGTTTAATTGTAGGTGGTGTCGCTGCAGCTCCAATCGCAGCCCGTCTGGTGGGCAAACTCCCAATGAAGAAAATGTTTATCGGAGTAGCGGTCATCGTGATCCTTTCCAGTCTGAGGATCATCTGGAATTCGCTGGACAAGTTAATTTAAAAAATACCGGATTGCCTTAAGTAATGATAAATCAACATTATTTAAGGCAATCTTTTTGTTTACGATTAAATATTTCTATACAAAATACTTATATCTTTCCTTCAAAAAACAAGGAAAGAAAGAGGTTGAATAACTCATTTTCAAAAGATTAGCTATTTGTCAAATAAAAGAATAAATTTGCTATCAGTATCAAATGGCAAAGACTCTCCCCTCCTTTTTTCAGCGTTTCAAAACACCTGCTCTCGACAAAATGATCATTGAAGAAGAGGTCAGAACAGCGAACCTCAGCAGAGCCACCGCCATCACCGGACTATTTGTTCCGGTTACGATCATTATCCACTTATATTTCAGTTACAATACTTTTGGTAAACAACCGCACACCTTAAACCCTCTGGACAATTTCTTCGCTTTAAATAGCTATCTGGGCCTGATCTGTCTGATTTTATTTTTAAGCGGTTTATGGTTAAAACGCAGCTCCAGGGAGCACACTCTTTTGATTAGCCTGTTCCCTCACCTGGTATTTTTGGTCTTTGCCACTGCCGGGGCACTTTGTTCGATTTATGACCAGGCATTGGACAGGACCATTATCATTTTTCTTCTGGCCTGTCTTTTAAATGCATCGACTTTACTCATTCGTCCGCTGAATCTGATCCTATATCTGACTGTTGTTTATCTCTTTTTCTGTTACGGGGTATATTTAACCCAACCGGATCAACAGGAAGTCATGCTGATTGCCATAGATGCACTCTGCGTGATTGCCGTAACCTATGCAATTGGCCGGGTATTCTGGAACAACAACCTGACCCGCCTCAAGCAAGACCGCTTAATTAAGTCCCAGAAATCGATACTGGTGCACCAATATGAGAAACTTTCTCAATCAAATGTGAAACTGGAAAAATCAAATGCCAGTAAGGACCAGTTCTTTTCTATATTGGCACACGACCTCAGGGGACCGCTCAATTCTGCAATCGCATTGACAAAATTCCTGGAAGAAGGCCTATTTGAAAGTGATCATGAAGAGCGGCAAAAGATGTATAATCTTTTACAAAACAGCTTAAACAACAGCTCCAAATTGTTAGAAAATGTATTGCTATGGTCGACCAACCAGGCCGGTGTACTCCACTTTAAACCCATGCGGCTCAATGTGTATGAAACCGTCCAGTCGAGCATTGAAATCCTTAAAATTGTAGCGGCTCAAAAGAACATTGAAATAATCAATTTAGTATCAAAGTACCTTTCCATCTCTGCAGATATGGACATGATCCATACCGTATTTAGAAATCTGCTTTCCAATGCCATTAAGTTTACGCCGAATTTTGGAAGCGTGGAAATTCGCTCTGAGCTCGTCATCAACGAACATAACGGCCGTGAATCAGTACGGATTTCAGTCGTTGACTATGGTGTAGGAATGAGCAGTAAAACACTGAACAATCTATTTCGCATCGAAAAAAAAATGATCGGCTTAGGCACTAATAATGAAACCGGAACGGGCTTAGGGCTCGTCTTGTGCAAAGATTTTATTGAAAAACACGAAGGAAGTATCATTGTCGAAAGTAAGGAGAACGAAGGAAGTAAATTTATTATAACTTTGCCTGCCCGAACCTAAACCGACCGCAACTAAACCGACACCAGATGACACCTGCTTTTAAGCAACATTTTTCCCAGACATTCTCAAAATACCGATGGATGTTGCATGTGTTGTTCTGGGCACTGTTTTTATCGCTAAACTATTTAAGAATGGTTCAGAGCGGAATATTTAACAACCCTAAGTTTCCGGCCCCATTTCCAGCACTTACCTTCACGATCTTTTTTATCGCTGTATTCTGCCAGTCTTATATCGTTCTTTTATGGATCATTCCCCTCTATAAAAGCAAGAAGAAATACATATTCTGGTTTTACCTGCTAACGAGTGTTCTGCTTGGATTTCTGATTTATATCCTGGGTAGCAGGCTGGTGATCAATGAAATCCCTGTCATGCGTGTAAATCCCGACTTCGAAATACTCCGGATGATGGAGCGAAGGATGATGATGTATATCTTTCTATCGTCAGTTTTTATCGCTTTTTATTACTTTGTGGATATATATGACCGCCAGAAAGAAATCCGCAGACTGGAACAGTTTAAGACTCAGAAAATTGCCCTTGAAAGTAGTTTTTTAAAATCGCAGATCAATCCGCATTTCCTGTTTAACACCCTGAATAACATTTACGCACTGAGCTTAAAAAAGTCTCCGCAAACACCAGTTATTATCGAGCGATTGGAATCACTGCTTCATTACATGTTATACGAATGTAAAGCAGATCTTGTGCCTCTGGAAAATGAATTCACCTTTACCAACAGCTATATTGCCCTGGAGAAATTGCGACATAAAGAAGAGCAATGCAAAGTGACCATTAACATTAAAGGGGACATTAGGGGTCATCAGATCGCTCCTCTGTTGTTGATTAATTTCCTCGAAAACTCGTTTAAACATGGTACCAAAACCAGTTTTGGCAATTCATGGATTCACATGGAAATAGAGGTTACCAACAAGGATTTTCGTTTTAATCTTCAAAACAGCAAGCCAACCAACCCCATTCATCAGACCTTTTCTGAGTACCGTGGTGGAATTGGCTTAAAAAACGTGAAAAGAAGGCTGGAGATTTTGTATCCCCGTCGCCATAAATTAACCATAAATAATAACCCTGATCATTTCGAGGTCGATTTAATCCTTAATTTTTAGCACATGAGCAATTTTGTACAATTAGAGATTAATGAGCGAAACAGGTGGATCTATTTCAATAATTACCGATGGGTAGCGCATGTCGTTTACTGGATCTGGGTACTGGTTGTAGGGACGATATTAAGAACTAAGGAACCGGTTACATTTTTCCTTATTTTCAATAATTTTCTATTGGCAAATTTATTGATTGCTTCATTTTTCTATCTCTATTGCCTGTACCTTATTCCTTACTTTTTTAAGCGCAATAAATATTTCCTTTTCTGGTTTCTGGTGATCGCTGGTTATCTCAGTATTTCCGCACTGGATGTTTTTTACAGCAAGGCATTTATCAAATATTCTGACCCGGACCCTGTCAAAAGCCAGGGTTTCTTTCCCGACTACCTGAACAACCTGGGCGGATACCTGGCTAATTTTCTTTTTTTCTCTATCATGTTGTTTTTCATGGAGAAGAATGAAGAAAACAATACTCTGCTGGAACTGGAGAAAGAAAAAAAAGAAATTGAACAGGTTAAACTTGATTTTTTGAAGACCAATATCAGTCCGGACTTTTTATTGCGTTCCTTACATCAGTTAAAGGAATCTGCCCGGGTCCCTGAAGAGCATACGCCAGAAGCAATTCTAACCTTCTCCGATCTGCTGAGATACCGCCTCTACCGGGGCAGACAGGCCGAAACACCTTTAAAGGAAGAGCTATGTGCTTTCGCATCCTTCATACACTTTACCAGCTTCAACAACCAACTGCAGATCGTATACAATCAACAGGGAGAAGCTGAAAACAAACAACTTGCCCCTCTCGCACTGATTAATCTGCTGGAGCCTTTCTGTAAAGTCTCAAATGAGCAACCTGTACCCCTTGAAATCATGCTGCTCATCGAAGCCGATGAGTTGTTGATGGAAATGAATTATGCACAGAAAGCTACGCCTCAACTCATCAGCGATCTGGAAATTTATGAGGAAAATTACGTACAATTGTATGGAAATGCTGTAAAATTCAAATTTGATAATCATCAGGACGACAGCTTCAATGTAAAACTTTCCCTGCCCCTGTTTTAACTTTCAAGAAATGTACCCAACCCCATTTAAGGCTGTACTGGCTGCGATATGCGTTCGGACTGAGTCCACGTTAAGTCCACACTGAGTCCACAGTGAGTCCACAGTGAGTCCACGTTTTTACTGCAAAAAGGTGGACTCGCTATGGAGTTATCGTTTAGTGATAATGGATTCAGTACGAACTCAACCCGGATTAGCCTCGTTCCAGGCCTGGGTTAATGCAGCGAGAAATGTTTCCGGAGACTGGGCACCGGAGACTCCTAATTTTTCATTAAGAACGAAGAAAGGAACACCACGGATACCTATTGTTTCTGCTGTTTTTTCATCATATCTGACTTCGTCAGCAAAATCCTCACTATCCAGAACCGCTGTCATATCCTGAACATCGAGCCCCGCTTCTGTTCCGATTCCGATTAAAGAGGACCGGTCGTCGATGTTCTTTCCATCCGTAAAATGAGCCTTAAATAGCGCCTCTTCCATTTCATCTCCCAAACCTTTTGACTTTGCCAGCTGGATCAGACGGTGTGCATCGAAGGAATTGGCGATAACAGAACGCTCCAGATTAAAGTCCAGACCAACTTCCGCCGCAGTTTCAGTTACATGCTGGTGACTTTCTGCGGCCCATTCCCTGCTCTTTCCATAACGCTCGGCCAGGTATTCTTCTGAACTTTTATCCAATACGGTAACCATATTCGGATCAAGCTCAAAGCTATGCCATTCCACTTCTACCGCTCCGCGATGTTCAAATTCGGCCAGCGCAGATTCAAACTTCCTCTTTCCTATGTAACAAAACGGACATCTTACATCCGACCAGATATCGACCTTCATTTAGCTATGTTCTATTTTATAAATTGTAGTTTGTTTATAAGTTTCCCCTGGCCTCAGTACCGTACTTGGGAAAGATGGAATGTTGATTCCGTTCGGATGATGTTGGGTTTCCACACAAAAAGCTTCATAAGGATGATACGCTGCCCCGCCCTTTCCATGTTTCACCGACAGGTATTTTGAGGTATAAAGATGTGCTACCGGTTCTGTAGTATATACCGATAATTTTAAGCCGCTTTTTTCTTCGGAAGTTTCTGAGGCAAGGGTCAGTTCCCCATATTCTTTATCCAAAACGTAAGTCTGATCGTAACCTTCTTCCGGATCCCAGTCCTTAGCAATTCGTTTTCCGCCAAGGAAGTCGTGTATCGTGCCTTCTACAGGAATCAAGTTACCAGTAACAACATAGTTATCATCCTGCTCCAGATAATGGCTTGCAGGCATTCTATGAAAGTGGTTTCCAATTGAACCCAGATCAGGAGACAGGTTAAAATAACTGTGATGGGTCAGGTTGATTGCTGTAGCTTCGTCTGTACTGGCTTTAAAATCCAGGATCAGTTCATTATCGTCAGTCAGCTTAAAGGTCAGTTGAATGGTCAGATTTCCCGGAAAATGCTCTTCTCCGGCAGGACTTACGTATTGTAAGGTCAGACTAGGATCGATGGTCGATAGCACCTCCCAGACCCGTTTGTCAAATCCGGTATCACCTCCATGCAGACAATCACCTCCCTTGGCTTGTGTCAATTGATAAGTTTTTCCGTCAATGCTAAATTTCCCACCCTTAATCCGGTTTGCATAACGACCAATTACAGCTCCCAGATAAGGGTAGCCTTCCAGATAGTCGTCGCTGATATATCCTTCAAAATCATCAAAACCCAAAACAATATCCTGCTTTTCGCCAAGTTTATTGGTTACTATAAACTTATTAATGATCGCACCATAATTATATATTTTTACATAGGTGCCATGTGTATTTGTTAACTCAATACCAAGGATCTCCTTACCGTCAATAAATTTCCCGGTCTTGATTAGCTTTGTTTCCATAAATTGTATATTAGGGCGGTTGTTATTTCAAAACAATACTATCAATACTTTACCTAAATCAAAAAATTAAATCAAAATATTACAATGAAAGCGGAATTGACCGAGAAATTCTTAGAGCTATATGGACAGGCGCCAAAGGCTAACTATTTTACCCCAGGACGGGTAAACCTTATTGGCGAACATATCGATTATAACGGCGGACTGGTGATGCCTTGCGCAGTTACTTTAGGGACCTGGTTGAGCATTGCGCCGAATCAGGATCAGGTGATCCGCTTTAAGAGCCTGAACTTTCCCGAACAACATGAAATTGCATTGCAGCCCGCTTATACAAAAACCGGTTCAGAATGGTACAATTACCCTCTTGGCGTTTTTCATGAAATCCTCAAAAAACACCAGATTCCCACCGGACTGGACCTGCTCTTTTACGGTAATATTCCTATTGGTTCCGGATTGTCTTCTTCTGCTTCAATAGAAGTTGCAATGGCATATGCCCTGAACGATTACTTCAATCTCGGTTATGAAAAAATTGAAATCCCCTTACTTGCGCAAAAGGTAGAAAATGAGTTCATTGGTGTAAATTGTGGCATCATGGATCAGTTTGCGGTGGCTTTCGGAGAAACCGATAAAGCGCTGGTGCTAAACTGTGATACCTTGAAATACAAGTCTGTAGACTGCCACCTTGGTGAGTATTCACTGGCTATTATCAATACCAATAAGCCAAGAAAACTGGCAGAGTCCAAGTACAATGAAAGAGTTGCTGAATGTCAGGCCGCTTTAGCTCAACTCAATGAGGAGATTAAGCTCAACAACCTTTGTGAACTGAATGCCGAGAAATTTTCCCTGCACAGTCATTTGATTACAGATGAAACCGTTTTGAAAAGGGCTACACATGTGATCCGGGAAAATGACCGGGTGAACCTTGCTGCAAAAGCTTTAAACGAAGGTAATCTGGAGGAATTTGGGCGCTTAATGTATGCTTCTCATCAATCCCTGAAGGATCTATACGAAGTTACCGGTGCAGAACTGGATGCAGTGGTTGAATTTTGTAGCGGCTATGAGCATGTAATCGGCGCCAGAATGACAGGTGCCGGCTTCGGAGGATGCGCAATTGCCTTGCTAAAGAAAGGTCAGGAGGAAGATTTCGCCAGACAACTAACTGATTTCTATGTAGAACGAATCGGCTACCCGGCTGCGATCTATATCAGCGAGATTGGTAACGGTGCTTCTGCAATTTAATAACAAAGTATATCCATGAAAAAATTAAAATTAGACGAGCTGAACCGTGTAGGTGTGGAAGAATTTAGAGAACAAGAGAAACTACCCGTTATTGTCGTATTGGACAATGTACGCAGTATGCACAATATCGGCTCTGTTTTCCGGACTTCAGATGGCTTTGCAATTGAGAAATTATACCTCTGTGGCATTACCGCTCAGCCCCCTCACCGTGAAATTGAAAAAACTGCTTTGGGTGCCACCCAATCTGTAGAATGGCTGCATTTTGAAAGTACCATCGATGCAGTAGCGTCTTTGCGTAAGGATGGATACCTTATCATAGGGATTGAACAGGCTGCCGGAAGCACTATGCTAAATACGTTTCAACCAAAAGAAGATCAGAAATATGCCCTGATTTTTGGAAACGAAGTAAATGGAGTAAGTGATGAAGTAATGGCACAGATTGATGAATGTATTGAAATCCCACAGTTTGGAACCAAGCATTCCTTCAATATTGTGATCTCTGCCGGTATTGTACTCTGGGACTTCTTTGCTAAACTAAGGTTGTAATTGATTTTCTTGATTAAAGGAGGATAAAGATGGACAATAAATTGCTTAAAAAACTACATGTTAAGGCCGGTTTTAAACTCCTTGTTGACAATGCTCCGGAAAATGTAGCCGAATTACTGGGTGATTTTGATTCGATACAATTGAGCTTTAACGCAGAAAAAACATTTGATGCTTTGTTGCTGTTTGTACAGAATAGTCATGAGTTAAAAGAACAGCTGAGCATTCTTTCTGCTAGACTAAAAGCAGATACTTTATTCTGGATTGCCTACCCTAAGAAAAGCTCCGGGATGGAGAGCGACCTTCACATGATGGCCCCATGGGATGAGGTTAAAGTTTATCAATTGACACCCTGTGCCTCAGTTTCTATTTCTGAAGTCTGGACAGGCATCCGGATGAAGCCAATAGACCTGGTGAAGGCCTCGCCGGTTAGAAATGAACTTATTCAGCAAAATGATTTCTCAAACTATGTGGATGTGGCTAATAAAAAGGTTTTTCCTCCGGCAGATCTGGGTAAAGCCTTACATGAACATCCCCTGGCGCTTAGTTATTTTGAATCACTTGCCTATTCTCATAAGAAAGAATATGTGCTCTGGATTTTAACGGCCAAACAGGAAAAAACAAGGATCAGCAGAATTGAAAAAACCATTGCTATGCTACTGGACAAAAAGAAAAATCCGAACGACAAATAGGTATATTTCCATTATAAAAAGGGTTGCTTATCTCTGATAAGCAACCCTTTTTATTTACCGGGTGTTAAAGCGCGTTGAGCACAATTATTTTGCCCACCATACCTTTTCCGAAGTCAGGATACTCTGCTGAGGCTGAGGGTTTGAGGTAATCTCCTGTGAAGGATAAGGAAAACGCTGTGGGATGTATGGCCTGAATGCATTCTGAACCACATTCAATGCAGGATATCCCGTTCTGCGCCAGTCATTATAAGCTTCCAGTGATAAAAAACTGGCCACGAATTTTTCCTTGATCAGGCTCCTCAGCGGATTTACCGGATCCAGAACCGAATGAATTGCAGTATAGGCATCTCTGTCTGCTGCATCCACTCCTAAGAGATTCATATGTGCTTCGATGGCGCTTTTCAGAACCGGCTGGGCAGCCAGTGCGCCTGATTTAATCAATGTTGCTTCAGCTTTAATAAAAAGCGCTTCCGCATAAGTGGCCAGATAGACCGGAGCTGATTTACCTGTTTCTTCATCCGCCTCTGTATAGCCTCCTACCCTCGGTGATACACTGGCATAAATGGTAGGATCTGTGGTTGGAACCGTTCCGCTTTCTCGGCCCTCATAATCTCCTCCAGATCCCGGAGAAGCCAGAAATGGCAGCCTGGGGTCGTTGCTCGCTTTAAGCATATTCACAAAAGTTTTGGAAAGGACTACCCCACCGGCTCCAGGCAAAGTGCCCTGATACCATGGGTTCTCTCCTTTTGCTTCGCCTGAATATTTGACTTTAGCATTATCGGCATTTGCAGAAAATCCATTTTGCAAAGCGGCAAGCGCCAGATCAGCCTGAGTGGCAGCAGAGTAACCGGCAGCTTTGCTGAGGCGAAGGTAATACCTTGCTTTAAGCGTATAAGCCAGCTTTTTCCAGGAAGCAAAAGTTCCTCCATAGATCAAATCATCACTTCCTACGCGAATTCCTGCAGGCGCAGTATTCAGGATCACAATCGCCTGATCAAGCAGACTTTGGATTAATTTGTAAATATCTTCCTGCGAATCATATTTTGGCTTTAGATTGCCTAATGCCTGAAAAGCTTCAGAATATGGAATATCCCCCCAAAGATCAGTACAAACAGCTAAATTATAGGCCAGTAAAACTCTTCCGATTCCTGCATAACCGTTGTTGCCCGCTTTTTCGGCTTTATCAATCATAATCCTGGCATTAATAAAAACTGCGGGATACAAATCAAAGCTCCAGGTATTGTTTACATCACTCGGTGTGATCCGGTAAGAATCAATCTCCGGAGCCGGCTGATTAATTGCCAGTTGTTGTGTCCAGTATGCCGAAACGCTGCCGGGAAATCCTCCAATAATATTGGTGGTGGTATAAAGTTCCAATGGTGTCAGAATCAAAGCTTCCTGTACGTCCAGTGGATTATTGGGATCCTTATTGATATCTAAAAATTTCTTACATCCTGATGCGGATACCAATAATAAAAATGCGATGAATATATAATATGTCTTTTTCATGATGTTCGATTTAGAAAGTAACTTTTACAGCAAAATTATAGCTTCGGTTAGATGGGGTGACGAAATTGGTAAAGCCGCCACCATTCCCCGTACCATACAAACTTACTTCAGGATCAGAACCGGTATAATGCGGTGTATAGAACCATAAGTTTCGTCCGGTAGCAGAAACACTCAAACCCTTAATCGGAGTTTTCTTTAATAAGGAAGCCGGGAAATTATAAGATAAACTCACTTGTCTTAACTTCACGTAAGTCCCATCTTCCACTCCGTTTTCATCCACCTGAGAATAATTATTTTGATAATAGGCCTGATCTATCGCCGCTACTTTTGTATTTGGCTGTCCATCTTCAGTTACCCCGTCGAATACCTTACTACCGGTCCTGTCTTCGGTTAACTTAGTGACCCCATAGAAATTAAGATAGAAATTATCCAGATTATATACATCTCCACCTTTTTTCATATCCAGTACTGCAGAAAGGCTAATGCCTTTATAGGTAAAGGTGGTTGTTAAGCCAGCATTCCATTTAGGCACCGTATTTCCGATCGGGCCCAGCGCCTCATCAATAATGGGATATCCATCGGCATCGATAACCAGCTTTCCAGCATCATTACGACGGTATTTTGAACCGTAGATTACGGCGTATGGCTGATCCTTATAGGCAAAAACCCCGGGGCTTACAAAACCCGCAAACTGAATATTATCCAGATTCTGACCAATCTCCGTCACCTTATTATTGATTTTAGCGAAGTTAAGTCCGATTACCCAGGTGATATCTTCTGTTTTAACCGGCGTGCCACTAAGTATTAATTCAATCCCCCTATTGTACATACTCGCCGCATTAATAACCGCAGAGTTGGCTCCACTTGATGGTGTGATGGGTGTAGTACTGATCAGATCGATACTATTCTTATTAAAGTAAGTTGCTTCAACGTTAAACCTGTTCTTAAACATTTTTAGCTCCAATCCGGCCTCGAACTCTTTTAACCCTTCGTTTTTCAGATTAGGATCACCTTGTACGTTACTCAATAGGAATCCGTTAACTCCACCGTAGGGAAACTCAATATTACCAATTGTGGGTTGTATATAAGGTCTGCCTATGCTGTAAGGCGGAACATTATCATTTCCTACATAAGAGTAAGAAAGGCGTATTTTACCAAAATTCAGGATAGAATTGCTGCTTAAGCCAAGAGGTTCTGTGAATATAAAACCCACAGAGGCAGAACCGTAAGGATAGAACTGTTTATCCTTACTGAGAACCGAAGTACCATCGTATCGGCCGGTTAGTGAAAGTGAGAGCATTCGCTTATACTCCCCTGTCATCTGTGCGTAAACCCCAACTTTTCTATAATTCTGTTCCGTTATCCTGGAGATGACTGTTGAGGCATTGGCAATGTTATAATAGTTCTTTACAGACAGACCAATCCCCTTATCAAATACTGATTTTTGATCAGAAGAAAGGATGTTATTCCCCAATAGTATGCTTCCAAAAAAATCATCTCCGAAATTTTTCTTTGCTTCGATAATTAAATCATGATTGTACTGTCTGAAATTGATCTCCCGGTTGTACATTTTACCGTTTGCAGATTCTCCTCCAACAATACCCTGAGCTTCATGATAGGTAGTTGCATCATTAAAGATATCTGCGCCAATCCTTTCGGTAATGCTGAGCCAGGGAAGCGGGTTATAATTTATCGTAAATACAGGCAGGAACCTGTTTACAACAGATCTGAATTTCACATTGTCTACCAGCCAATAAGGATTATTTCTTGCCGCGCGGTACAGACGCTGACTTCCGTCCGGATTTGTAGTAGGAAAAGGATCCCATGAAATCGGCGCAGAATATACCGTCCAGAAAGGACTCGCCAGGCTATTTCCTTCCGGCAAACGATCATTAACAGTATTCACGTAATTCAGCTGCCCGATAACCGACACCTTACTGGTCAGTTCATGAGTAAATTTTGTAAAGAAAGCATGACGGCCAAAATTTGTAGCTGGCATCGTACCTTTTGTATTCAGAAGCGAATAAGAAACCAGGTAACTGGACTTATCCGTTGAACCATTGACAGCAAGCGTGTTGTCTGTCGTGAAACCTTGCCTGAAGAACTCCTCTCTCGGATCGTGTTTTGTAACCGGTTTTCCATTCACCATTAACCCGTCAATCAGAGGGCCCCATGATCCGGAGCTTAGCTGCCCGTTATTTCCATCTACATATGTTCCATTCGTACCTTGTGCATATTTATCCTGGAACTCCGGAAATATAGGATTATCAAGCGTAATGCCAGAAGAAAGAGCTATAGAGGTTTTCCCTTTCCCTGTTTTTGTGGTGATAATGACTACCCCCCTTGCAGCAGCGGAACCATAAAGGGCGCTCGCGGCCGCACCTTTCAAAAGAGAAACATTCTCCACGATATTGGGGTCAATGTCGATTGCTCGGTTTGCCGTTCCACCCGCACTGAGCGCTCCGTCGGGATTTCCGGCTTCAGAGTTGTTAATTGGTACTCCATCTACCACGATTAAGGCTCCGTTTTCTCCGGTAAGTGAGGTATTACCCCTGATTACAATTTTAGAAGAACTACCCGCAGCTCCACTTGAATTGGTGATCTGTACTCCTGCAACTTTACCAGCCAGGGCGTTTATCAGGTTGTTCTCTTTAGCCGCAACCAAAGCATTCCCATTCACTTCCTGCGTGGAATAGGTTAACGTTCGTTTCTCCCGCTTAATACCAAGCGCAGTAACAACAATTTCATTTAAATTTGTTTCATCATCTATTAAAGAAACATCTACCTGGTCATTGCTTCCAATTGCTTTCGTTTGGGTTTTAAAACCCAGGTAGGAGAACTCTAAACTCAGGTTAGTACCACTCACCTGAATAGAGTACCTTCCGTTTGCCCCTGTTTGGGTGCCTACTTTTTGTCCTTTCAGCCTTACGGATACTCCTGGGAGAGGTTGTTTATCGCCGGCGGCGATTACGGTACCGGTAATGGTCCGTGTTTGTGCCCAAACTGTTATCGTAAACAACAAGAGCATCATTAATGATAGTAATGGTTTTTTCATAGGTCAGTTAAATTAGATACTTACCTTAATTTAAGCTTTTAAGCACTTTAAAAGACCAATACTGTCTCATTTCCGTTACACAAAAACACAAACATCAATAAATCAACAATTTACACCATAAAACCTCCATAAACTTGGCCTTTTTTGGATAAAAATGAGGATTCAATTAAAGAATTGGCAATATAAAATTTGGTGGTTCAGGCAAAAAAATTATCCTGTTTATATTTCTATGATTATTTTTTCTTTTGATTTCTTTTATTGAAATTTTATGGAAAGTCGGGCGCAACCGTTTACTTATTAAATATTGTAAAACAAACATAATACCACTAAAAAAGCCAGTATTTCTATTTTATTCCATACAATATATCGAAAATTAACTTTCCTTAGATTAACTACCAAAAAGTAAAATACAGGATCATCATTTGCAAATATTTCTGTTTAATCTGCTTCGCATTTAACAATTTTGATAGTCAAAACAAGCCATAACATAAAAAACCCGGCAGGCTGAATGCCTCCGGGTTTTCTTATTGAAAACAGATTGAATCTGTTTATTTATGCATAAGGTATGCCATCTTTCGATGCCAGGCTGCTATGTCCCATCAGGTATTCATCTACCTTACGGGCCGCTTCACGACCTTCAGATATCGCCCATACCACTAACGATTGTCCGCGGCGCATATCTCCGGCAGCAAAAATTTTAGCGATATTGGTCTGATATTTACCTTCTTCAGCTTTTACATTTCCTCTGTTATCCAGCTCAACACCTAACTTCTCAATCAGACCTTCTTTCTGAGGGTGCAGGAAGCCCATTGCCAATAATACCAGCTGACAAGGCAGATCGCGTTCTGTTCCGGCTTTCTCTTTAAAGTTCAAGGGTCTTCCGGCAGGATCAATTTCCCATTCTACATCCACTACTTTTAACGCTTTCAGGTTTCCATTTTCATCTTTAATGAATTCCTTGGTATTTACTCCCCAGGCCCGCTCACAACCCTCTTCATGTGAAGAGGTTACTTTTAAGAGCATTGGAAAAGTTGGCCATGGCATATTCGGTGTACGATGCTGGGACGGCATCGGCATAATTTCGAACTGCATCACAGATTTAGCCCCCTGACGGTTAGAAGTACCGATACAATCTGAACCAGTATCTCCACCACCGATTACGATCACATCTTTACCTGTAGCAAGAATTGCATCTCCATCTACATTTATACTTCTGACACGTTTATTTTGCTGTTTCAGGAAGTCCATTGCAAAATGAACACCTTTAGCCTCACGGCCTGCAATTCCCAGGTCTCTTGGAATAGTCGAACCTCCGGCCAATACGATAGACTGGTATTCTCTGAGTAAAGTATTCAACTCTACGTTTACTCCAACATTGGCATTACATTTAAAAACAATCCCTTCTTTTTCCATCAGGGCTATCCTTCTGCTCACCACGTCCTTCTGAAGTTTAAAATCAGGAATCCCATAGTTCAATAAACCTCCAGGTGTATCATCACGTTCATAAACCACTACTTCGTGCCCGGCTTTATTCAGTTGTGCTGCAGCTGCCAGACCTGCCGGTCCGGATCCGATTACTGCCACCTTTTTGCCCGTACGGATTAAAGGCTGTTCTGCTTTGATGTACCCTTTATTAAAGGCAATCTCTATAATATGTTTTTCTATTTCTTCGATAGATACAGGCGATTTGTTGATCCCAAGTACACATGCTGATTCACATGGCGCAGGGCAAATCCTTCCGGTAAATTCAGGAAAATTATTGGTACTCAACAAGATGGTTGATGCCAGCTGCCAGTCTCCTTTATATACGGCATCGTTAAATTCCGGAATCACATTTCCCAGCGGGCAGCCCGACTGACAAAAAGGAACACCACAATCCATGCACCTTGCTGCTTCACGGTTTACCTGTTCTATTTCATAATTCTGTACGAATTCATTATAATGCTTTAAACGTTCTTTAGCATCTTCTTTTACAGGAGCAGTTCTTTCATACTCTAAAAATCCGGTTACTTTTCCCATAGTTAAGCTATATTTAGTTTAGTGGTTCTAGTCATTTTGTGTTTCAATTTTCTCTGGTTCATGCGATTAAACGTTCACTTTTGCCCTATTCATCAATACTGCTTTGTACTCTTTAGGGAATACCTTAATGAAGTGAGCAGACTGAGTAGTCCAATCGCTTAAAATAAATTTCGCAATGCTACTATCTGTAAGCTGAATATGTTTCTTCAGCAAGATGTTAATGCGCAATTCATCCTGTTCATCCAGCGGATCAAGATCCACCATTTCCTTATTACATTTACCAGCAAATTCACCTTTAACGTCATAGATCCAGGCTACACCACCGCTCATTCCGGCAGCAAAATTACTTCCTGTATCTCCGATTACCAGAACTTCACCACCAGTCATGTATTCACAACCATGGTCGCCCAGACCTTCTACTACTGCGGTAGCACCGGAGTTCCTTACGGCAAAGCGTTCACCCGCCTGTCCTCTTACATACAGCTCACCTGAGGTTGCGCCATACAAAGCCACATTACCAATGATGATATTTTGTTCCGGCACATAGCTGATCGTGCTGAATGGATAGATCGACAACCGTGCTCCCGATAGTCCTTTTCCAACGTAATCATTGGCTTCACCTTCCAGTTGCAAAGAGATCCCTTTAGCAGCAAAAGCACCAAAGCTTTGTCCTGCAGAACCCTTGAACTTGAAATTGATCGTATCCGCAGGTAATCCCTGACTTTTATAAATTTTAGAGACTTCGTTAGACAACATCGTACCCAATGCACGGTTGGTATTCTTTACTTCAAACTCTCTGTATATTGGTTCTTTATTTAACAAAGCAGGTTCAGCTGCTTTAATTAAAGCATGGTCCAGAATATCTGTTAAGCCGTGATCCTGTTCTTCGGTCTGGTACAGGCTCAGTCCATTGTCCGGAGCTTTGTACAGGATTGCAGATAGATCAAGATCTTTTAACTTCCAGTCTGTCGGATCAATCTGACGTAAGCTCAGTGCATCTGCCTGACCCACCATTTCTTCTACCGTTCTGAAGCCCAGTTCCGCCATTGTTTCTCTCAGTTCCTGAGCCAGGAACATAAACAGGTTTACCACATGATCAGCTTCTCCTGTAAATAATTTTCTAAGGTTAGGATCCTGGGTTGCTACCCCTACAGGGCAGGTATTCAGGTGGCATTTCCTCATCATGATACAACCAGAAGTCACCAGTGCGGCAGTAGCTACCCCCCATTCTTCAGCACCTAAAAGTGTAGCGATGGCAATATCTTTACCTGTTTTCAGCTGTCCGTCTGTCTGAAGGACTACCCTGCTGCGCAAACGGTTTTTCACCAATGTCTGATGTGCTTCTGCAAGACCAAGCTCCCATGGTAAACCGGCATGCTGAATAGAAGTCAACGGTGAAGCACCTGTTCCTCCATCAAATCCGGAAACCAGGATCACATCAGCATGTGCTTTTGCTACCCCTGCAGCAATTGTACCTACTCCTGCTTTAGAAACCAGCTTCACATTGATTCTGGCTTTATGATTGGCATTTTTCAGGTCAAAGATCAGCTGCGCCAAATCTTCAATTGAATAAATATCATGGTGTGGAGGTGGAGAAATCAAACCTACGCCAGGTGTAGCGTGACGAACCTTTGCAATCCAGTCGTCCACTTTATCACCAGGTAGCTGTCCGCCTTCACCAGGTTTTGCACCCTGTGCCATTTTAATCTGTAACTCATCTGCATTACTCAGGTAATAACTCGTTACTCCGAAACGAGCGGAAGCAATCTGTTTGATCGCTGAGCGCATAGAATCACCGTTAGGCAATGTTTCATAACGCAATTCGTCTTCACCGCCTTCTCCGGTGTTGCTTTTTCCACCGATCCTGTTCATGGCAATAGCCAGTGTAGAATGCGCTTCATGTGAAATTGAACCGAATGACATTGCTCCTGTCGCAAAACGCTTCAGTATATTTTCAATTGGCTCCACTTCCTCCAAAGGCACCGCCGGGCGTTTGTAATTGAACTCAAACAAACCGCGAATGGTATAAGCCTGATGCGTTTGTTCATTTACCAGCTTAGAATATTGTTTATAAACGTTATAATCGTTCTTTCTGGTTGCATTCTGTAATAAATGGATCGTCTGCGGATTGAACAAATGCTGCTCTCCTTTACGTTTCCACTTATAGTTACCACCAGTAGGCAGGATAGTATCCGGACGGGTTGCAGAACCGAAAATACGGTTGTGTTTGATCAATGCTTCCTTAGCAATTTCGTCCAGGCCTAAACCACCGATTCTCGAAACAGCACCGGTAAAATAGTTATCGACCACCTGTTTATTGATTCCCAGAATCTCAAAGATCTGTGCACCGTGATAAGACTGTAAAGTAGAAATTCCCATTTTCGAGAAGATCTTCAATAATCCGTTATTTACGGCATAAATATAATTCTGAATCAGTTTGGCTGGTTTCACCTCCAGCTCAGCTTCGAAACCTGTAATGGTTTCTTCTGCTAAGTAAGGATTTACTGCTGTTGCACCAAAACCGATTAAACAAGCAAAATGGTGTACTTCCCAAACATCTCCGGCTTCTACGACCAAACCTACATCCCCTCTGTAACCTTTACGGATCAGGTGATGGTGAACGGTAGAAACAGCCAATAAAGATGGAATCGCAGCATGTTCAGAATCTAAAGCACGGTCAGACAGGATGATCACCTGGAAACCGTCTTCTACTGCATCTACCGCATAGCGACAAAGTCTGTCCAGGGCTTTTGCCATTGCTCCCGGTTTTCCGTTTGCCCTGAAATAGGTTTGTAATGTTTTAGATTGAAAAACACCTGTATCGATACTTCTGAGTTTCTCCAGCTCCAGATTTGTTAAAATCGGGTGTTTGATCCCCACACAATGACATTGCATTGCTTTTTCTTCCAGGATATTCCCGTTATTTCCCATGAAGCCGGCAAGACTCATCACCACCTTTTCCCTGATCGGGTCAATTGGCGGATTCGTTACCTGTGCAAACAGCTGTTTGAAATAAGAAGAAAGGTGTTGAGGTTTCTGAGACAATACCGCCAATGGAATATCAGTTCCCATAGAACCGATTGGCTCTTTGGCATCTCTGGCCATTGGTTTAAGGATCAGGTCAATGTCCTCACGGCTATAACCAAACACCTGCTGGTATTTAAAGATAGATTCCTGAGAAAGGCCACTGAACACCACTCTTGGGTCAGAAAGTTCTTCCAGGCGGATCTGGTATTGGTTTAACCAATCTGCATACGGCCTGCGGCCACATACCTGTTGCTTGATCTCCGTATCACTGATGATCCTGCCCTGCTCCATGTCTACTACAAACATTTTCCCAGGGGTTAACCTTCCTTTTTCGATGATTTTACTTTGATCCAAAGCCAATGCGCCTGCTTCTGAGGCCATGATCACATGGTCATCTTCAGTGATGGCGTATCTTTGCGGACGAAGACCATTTCTATCCAGGGTGGCACCAATCAGATTACCATCTGTAAAGGATACTGCTGCAGGTCCGTCCCATGGCTCCATTAAGGTAGCATGGAATTTATAGAATGCTTGTTTAAGCTCATCCATATCGTCGTTACCATCCCATGCCTCAGGAATCAACATCATGAGTACATGTGGCAGCGAACGGCCTGCATGAAGCAATAGTTCTACTATATTATCTAAACATCCTGAATCGGAATTGGATTCATCAATTACAGGAAGTAAAATATTCAATTCTTCCGGAGTAAAGTAAGAAGAAGCCAATGACTTCACACTTGCTCTAAACCAGTTCAGGTTTCCCTGTAAGGTGTTAATCTCTCCATTATGAGCGATATAACGGAAGGGCTGTGCCAGCTTCCAGGAAGGAAAAGTGTTGGTTGCAAAACGGCTATGGATCAGGCCAAACGCAGAAACTACGCGTTTATCACTTAGCTCTGTAAAGTAACTTCTCACCTGCAGCGAGGTCAGCTGTCCTTTATATACTATAGTACGTGAAGAGAATGAGGCAATATAAAACTCGCCATTGATTCCCTTTACCGTATTATTTATGGTTTTTGAGAGGTAATTTTTAAATACATAAAGTTTACGTTCAAAGTCTGCCCCTGCTGTGATTGCATAAGGACGTCCAATGAACACCTGCTCCATTTCAGGTTCTACCGACAATGCCATGTCGCCGATACCTTCGGTGTTGGTCTGCACTTTTCTGAAGCCTAATACTTCCAGGCCCAGTTTCTCTGCCGCACGGTAAATAATTTCTCTGCACTCTTCTCTTGCCTTCACATCTTTGGGTAAGAATAACATGCCTACCCCATAGTCTCCGGACTCGTTCAGACTGAACCCAATCTTAAGACATTCGTCGTACAGAAACTCGTGAGGGATCTGTATCATAATACCTGCGCCATCTCCGGTATTAATTTCTGCTCCGCAAGCTCCGCGGTGATCAAGATTCTCAAGAATGGTAATGGCGTCGGAAATAATTTGTTGCGACTTTCTGCCCTTGATATGGGCAACGAAACCAATGCCACATGCGTCGTGCTCAAAACGCTGGTCGTATAACCCTTGCTGATCTTGTGTTTGTTCCATAAGTTTAATTTAGTATTGTGGTTGGGTATAGTGTGATTCGGACACTAAGTTACGAAAAAAAATCAAGGAATTATAATATTGTTATATTTTTTAGGAGATATACATCACATTTCAATTATAATGCCTGTATTTTGCGATATCAGTAATTTACATCGATTTAAATTACAATATTAACAACGGTTATTATTCATGCATAACATTTCTCCCATTCTAAACTAAAGGATCAGATCCGAAGATTTTTCCTTTTTTATGCTGAAAGGGGAGAAAATGTAAAAAAAGATTAAAAATAATTCAGCATTCAATGGGTTTAATCTCAATCAATTACCTCAAATGGCGTAAAAAAACTGAAATAAAAGCGATATTTACTTTTGTAGATTCAGTTCTTTTCCTACTTTTGTGACGGGCAAGTCTTTTACGATCAGCTCCCTTTGAACTCCCCCAGGGCGGGAACGAAGCAAGGGTAGAAGGTTGTAGCGGTGCGATAAAAGGTGCTTGCCCATTTTTACTTTTTTTAGATAGACCATGCTTTTAATGCATAATCTTCTTTCTAACAACCACAGCGAGTTAAATAAAACTATATATTTTCTTAAACTGAATTTTTATGAAATTTTTCATAGACACAGCTAATCTGGATCAAATCAGAGAAGCTCAAGACCTTGGCGTTTTAGACGGCGTAACCACCAACCCTAGCCTTATGGCTAAAGAAGGTATCACCGGTGACCAGAATGTGCTGAACCACTACAAAGCAATCTGCGAAATTGTTGATGCAAATGTGAGTGCAGAGGTAATTTCAACTGATTTTGATTCCATGATTAAGGAAGGTGAAGCTTTAGCTAAACTGGACCCGAAAATTGTAGTTAAAATCCCGATGATCAAAGATGGTGTTAAAGCAATCAAATACCTTTCTTCAAAAGGAATCAGGACCAACTGTACACTGATCTTCTCTGCCGGACAAGCTTTATTAGCTGCCAAGGCAGGTGCTACTTATGTGTCTCCTTTCTTAGGTCGTTTGGATGACATCTCTACAGATGGTTTTCAATTGATCGAAGACATCAGATTGATTTTTGACAACTATCAGTACGAAACTCAGATTCTTGCAGCTTCAGTAAGAGGCCCGATGCACATCATCAACTGCGCTAAATTAGGTGCGGATGTAATGACCGGACCACTTTCTGCAATTCTTGCTTTATTAAAACACCCATTAACCGATAGCGGTCTTGCTCAGTTCTTAGCTGATCATGATAAAGCTGCCGGTAAATAAGCGATATACTGATCAAAAAAAAGTCCTGTTGATTAATTCGACAGGACTTTTTTTATGTTTTCATAACTGATCTGTTCATCCGGTTCGATGAGAATCCCCTTCACTCCTGCCCCATTTGCCGCCTCTACATCTCTTGGTTTATCTCCAATCATGACCGACAAGGCCGGATCTATATTGTAGGTAGCAATTGCTTCTAATATCATTCCCGATTTAGGTTTTCTGCAGACACATTCTTCAGAAACGGTAGGATGATGCGGACAATGGTAAGCATGGGTAATCATCGCGCCCTGTTCTTCAAACTTTTTTCCCAGAATTGAATGCATCTCTGCAAGGGTCTCTTCCGTATAACGTTTTAAAGCAATCCCGCCCTGATTGGTGATAATGATCAGCAGGTATCCTTCATCATGTAGTTTTTTCAGGGGTGGAATCTGGTACTCCAGAACTTCAAAATCTTCAACCCGGCAGATGTAATCGTATATTTCGTGATTTAGTACGCCATCACGATCCAGAAAAATTGCTTTATTCATTTAGTATGATCTTTTTTTGCAAAGATGGGGATATTAAATTAGTATCGCGAGCTGTTGTGGATTTAGTTAAACATAACAGTGGCCTATGGTGTTATTAATAGGAATTGAAACTAATAAAGAAATATGCCGTATATCAAAAGAAATCCAGAGAACAGTAAGTCTGTGAATATATTCTATGAGGACCTGGGATCAGGTAAACCCGTGATTTTAATACATGGATGGCCGGTATCACATGAAATGTGGGAATATCAGGTCGCTTCGATTGTTTACAGTGGCTATCGTTGTATTGCATACGACAGAAGAGGCTTTGGCCAGTCGGATAAACCCTGGAATGGTTACGATTACGATACACTGGCCTCCGATCTGAATGAACTGATCAATGCCCTGGATCTTTCTGAAGTTACCCTGGTTGGGTTCTCCATGGGTGGTGGCGAAGTAGTCCGTTACCTAGGTAAATACGGGGCATCTAAAGTTAATAAAGCGGTATTGATCAGCTCTGTTGTTCCCTTGCTCTTAAAAACAGATGACCATGAGGAAGGTGTTCCTGCAGAGGTATTCGATGGGATCGTTTCCAGTATTCACCAGGATCGTCCGGCATTTCTGACTGGTTTTGGCAAGCAGTTTTTCAGTGAAGGCACGTTAAATAAACCGGTAAGTCAGGAGATTCAGAACTGGATGCACCAGCTTGCCATTGTAGCCAGTCCAAAAGCAACGGCTGATTGTGTACGTTCGTTTTCTGAAACGGATTTCAGGACTGACCTGCTCAGCATCACTGTTCCTGTAATGATCATCCATGGAGATGACGATAAAACTGTTCCAATCAAAGCGACCAGTGCGATTACTTCTTCGTTATTACCTAATGCGGAATACTATGTAATCGAAGGCGCACCGCATGGATTATTTATCACCCATAAAGATGAACTGAACCAATTATTAGTTAATTTTTTAAAAAGATAAGCCGCGTTTTTAGATCCGAAACGGGCGATATGCAAATAATCTGGCTAAAAATCAGCGCAGTATATAATTTATGGATTTTTAATTTGCACTATAGGTATAGTAGCCCTATATTTGCATCACTTTAAACGGAAACGCTTAGAGTAAAGCTGAAATAACAGCTTTGATTCCGTAGCTCAGCTGGTAGAGCATTACACTTTTAATGTAGTGGTCCTGGGTTCGAATCCCAGCGGGATCACGAAAGCCTCAATGCAAATTGAGGCTTTTTGCGTTAAAAGATATTTATAAGAATTATTCTAAATGGGCTATCTTAGAAATTATGTTTATTGATAAACTCCGCTTTTAATGAGATTATTTTCAATTATTCTTGTAGTTGTATTATCTATAATATTGTTGGTGTATTTTCTATTTGATCAGTCGGTTAGAGATTTTGGTAGACCTACATATAGAATTATTCCCATTCTTTCACAGGATAAGAAATCTACAATTTATATCAAAACTAAAAATTGGGGTGTAACAGGCGATCATCAACTCACTGTTGTTTCAACCTCTCCTGAAAAAGAATTTGAATCTGATTCTACGAAGGAAATAATTTTTAAAGGACTTGAGCCCTTCTTATATAAATCAAATAAAGATACATTATTCTTATACGTCTGGGAAAAGAGCATCATTCCTGAAAATTTTCGATCGAAATGGATAGTTAAACAAACCGAAATTGACAATTCTAAAATGATGAACTTAAGAAAAGATAATTCCTTTAATAAATTGAGTGAAGATTAAGCCTCTTAAATGTGTGTATTGATTTCCGAATAAAATATTTTAAGCGCGGGAATACGACGAGGAAATATTTTGTATTAGATTAGCTGTCTATGACAATAAATAAACCAAAGGTACCTAAAGGCTTAAGCTATATAATTAAATCTTCTCAGATCCAAGAGCTCTTTGAAGAACTTAAGCTTGGATATAGATATTTCGGTTAATTATTTTGTTTCAAAAGGGGGACCGCAGGGAATTAGGGTATTTGAATGTTGCTATTGGCTTCCAAATATGAATATACCCTATGATAGACTTTACATAACAATTGGCACTGTCAGCGTTGATAAAAAAGATAAAATCGATACGCTTTTAAAGGTGCTTTTTCCGAAATTTAAAGAATGGGTGCTATTTATAATGTCCCAACCGGACAATTCGACCTTTTTAGAACCTAATAGCTATATACGAGCTAATTTTATAAATGATGAGTTTGTATTGAAATCAAAGCCTGATTATATAATTTAATCGCTCCTTGCACATTCAAGAGAAAATTTTAAAACCCACAATAATAGCTTCCGATTCCTTTGCTTAGAGCCTCAATTAGCACTTAAACTGCAGAAGGCAGCTACCAGCGGGATCGTAAAAACTCTCACAGAAACGCAGGCTTTTTGCATTTGGAGTTAACCAAGGGCATTTAGCATTGATTCTATTTCAGACTGCTAAAATTTTTCATTTCTGCATTCGCTTTCTATACCTAGATCTCCAACATTATTATGGGCTGTAATGGGAACATCAAAGGATACCCACAGCGTTTTACTCAAAATATTTGTACCACTCTCAAATATATTGTTGTTCAGATATCTCTCCATTAAACCAGCAATCAAAGAAATTGACAAAGCCACGAAAACGATTACCATTAATTGTTATAAAATTGCCTTTAGAGTTGTGTCCACCAGCATTGAAATCTAAATATTCGTCAAATACGCAATTGTCAATGATCAAGCCTCCAATGAAATAGCAAAAATCAAATGAAGCAGCTTTTACATAGGTGTTTTTCATTGTTACATGCTTATTAAACTGTGTGCCAATACAAAAGAGATTTTCAATGATGCAATTTTCGATGATAATCTCTTTGTCCCATTCGCTTCCGCCCCCTATATTTAAAATTCCGGTGATAAATACATCTCTCAGGGGAATTCCACTGTCGATATTTTTTTTGGCCTCTTTTGCAGATATGCTATTAATTGGATTATTTGTCATTCAATCACTTATGCTCTAAAGCTTTATGAGAACTGGTATTAAGATGAACATTTATCTAAGATTTAAAACAAGGTGATTCCATAACCAACTAAAGTGAAGATCAAAGCAAATACTATTACGCCAATTGAGGTTTTAGGTCCAATCATTTTTATAGATTGTTCTTTTGTATAACCACTATTTGATTTAAATCTAATAGACAATAAAAATCCAATAGTACTGTCAAATAATGCTAAAAAACAGTTAATTATTAGCGCTGTGTTTAAATCAGTTATTCTACAGATGAGATAAGCAAGCATGATGTATAAAATCGCTGAAAGTGCACTAAATAAGAGTATTTGAAATTGAGTTTTCTCGATAATATCGCCCCAAGTGTCGCTATTACCAAAATGACAAATAAACCTGAAATTAAATACCATATCATACTATTAAAGTTATTCATTTTGTTGAACATTGATGCTTTCGAAAATAGAGTTTTTTTTTAACAGCCGAAAGATACGATCATAAATTGATTTGGATATTACTGAATTCAATTGGAATATTATCTTCAGTTCTAACTGAGATTGTGTAATTCAGATGGTATGTGTAAATTGCAATATAATTTAGGCGCGAGATGAAAAAAGAATCTAAAGACAATCTTAACGAACTTCCAAGAACATGCGTTACCAAATTATCTGATAATGAGCGTCTGCTTAAAGATATATTCCGTTCTGATATTGATAAGCTTAAACTCTTTACCAAAATGTTACGTACAAATAGTCTTTTAGATAAGGCCGTTATTATTCATAAATAATTTTATGGATGTTTTAGATGAAGTATTGCTTCGATTTTGGAACTCATTAAATAATCATAGTGTAAAGTATATTATGGTTGGAGGATTTGCCACAAGATTTCATGGCTTTAATCGAAGTACAGATGATCTGGATATTTGGTTATACGACACATTAGATAATAGGAAAAATCTTAGAGCTGCATTCAACGAATTGGATTATGGCGATTTTCCATCTTTTGAAACTATGGAATTTGTACCTGGATGGACGAGTATCTATATAGATAACGCAATCGAACTGGATATTATGACTACTATGAAAGGATTAGAGTCTCTTTCTTTTTTAGAGTGTCTTGACCTTGCATCCATTGCAGCTTTTGATAATATAAAAGTTCCATTTTTGCATATCAATCAATTAATAGCTAATAAAAAAGCAGTAAACAGGCCAAAAGATCAAATCGATGTAATTGAGCTGGAAAAAATCAGAGAATTACGAAATAATATATAATTGTATTTCTTAAAATAAATCATGTATTTTAGAAAATAGCATTTGCAGCAAAAACATATAATAAAAAGGTGAGTGTTCCGGTGAGTACCAAATACAATACCTCCCAGATAATGAATAAACGTTGATTTTCACACCAGGTTCGAATCCCAGCGAGATCACAAAAAGGCTTAGAAAAATCTAAGCCTTTTTCGTTTTAAACCCCTTTAAATTTCCTATATCTATCTCAGCCACAGCAAACTATTAGATGAGCAGGGACTTTGTTTTGACACCACATTCCTGATTACAACAAAGGAATTAATTCGGCTATCCTGTTGGAAATCCCTACCTCATTATCATACCAGGCAACAACTTTAACAAACTTTCCAATAGCTTTGGTGAGACTGCCGTCAACAATTGAGGAATGTGTGTTACCCAGAATATCTGAAGAAACAAAAGGTTCTTCTGTATATTCCATGATGCCTTTAAGCGAGTTATCAGCATAAGATTTAAACAGGTTATTCAGTTCGGTAACAGACGCTTCTTTTTTTAAGTTAATTGACAAATCCACAATAGAAGCATCAATTACAGGAACCCGATAAGAGTAACCATCCATTTTACCTTTTAAATCAGGCAGCACATCGCCAATGGCTTTGGCTGCCCCCGTAGTTGTAGGGATAATGGAATAAGATGCTGCCCGCGCTCTTCTCAAATCTTTATGGGGGGCATCCTGCAAATTTTGATCAGAGGTAAAAGCATGAACAGTAATCATGTAACCCGATTCAATTCCAAATTCCTTATCCAGTATAGATAATATCGGGGCGATGCTACCAGTAGTGCAGGAAGCAGTTGAATAAATCAAATCATCTCCTATTAACCCTGTATTAACGCCATGTACAATTGTTTTTACACCACCAGAGGCGGGTGCAGTAATCAATACTCTTTTTGCTCCTGCATTGATATGGGAATAGGCTGAGGCTTTATCAGTAAACCTTCCCGTTGATTCTATGACTACATCGATTGCCAAATCTTTCCAGGGAAGCTTTACCGGATCTCTTTCACTCAATAAGCGTATACGCTTGCCATTCACGATCATCATATCGCCCTCGCTATCTACCTCTCCCGGAAACCGTCCATGCGCAGTATCATATTTAAGCAAATGTGTTAATGTTTTGATGTCTGTCAGATCATTCACTGCGACAACTTCTATTTCCGGTTTATCTTGTAATGCCCGAAGGGTCATTCTCCCTATGCGGCCGAATCCGTTAATTGCGATTTTCATATTGTTTCTATTAATTTCTGTGGTATACATTAGGTTGAATGACATCGTTAATGCCAGGTGTTTTGATTGAGGTCCTGAACGCCCGCCGATAGTCGGAAGGTGTAGTCATTAAGTGCCTCAGAAAGGTTCGTCTCATGGAAACCAATCCGCCTAAGCCACATTTTTCAGCTATGCCTTCAAGTGACATATCCGTATCTTCCAGATATTTACGGGCAGTCTCCACCCTTAGTTTTTCAATGAATTTTGCAGGAGGTAAACCAGTTTGTTTATGAAAGACCCGTGTAAAATTTCTCGGACTCATATTTAAATGATCGGCGATCCGGCCGACATCCAACGGCTGGTGCAGGTTTTCGTTAAACCAGTCATACAGTTTTTCAGCAATATTCGAACTTTCATACACTGGTAACAAGTTGGCAAACTGAACCTGAAAACCGGGTCTGGATAGGTAAAAAATCAATCTCCTGGCTACCTGAATGGCAATGTCTTTTCCATGGTCTTCTTCTACCAAAGCCAGTGCAAGATCAATTCCTGAAGACACTCCGCCAGAAGTATAGATGTGTCCATCACCAGTGTAAAATGCATTGGTATTCACTTCAACAAGCGGATATTCCTTCTTTAGCCTCTCACTCAATTGCCAATGTGTGGTTGCCTTTTTTCCGTTCAATAATCCGGCCTCAGCTAAAGCAAATGCGCCTCCACAAACTGATCCGATCCGGCGTGTATTATTTTCACTTACGAATGATAACCAATTACAAAAATCAGTGTATGCTGACTTTTGTAAAGTCTGAAAGTCATTTCCAGCAACGATCAAGGTATCAATAGGTGTTGTAATTTCCATCGCACTGTACTGACAGACAATTTCAATTCCAGTTGAGGTAGCAACTTTCCTATCAGGAGTTGGAGATACAATCAGAACATCATAGCCCATTTTTGAACCAGAAAGACTTAAACACTTGTCTGCATTAGTAAAAACATCAGCCGGACCGGCAAAATCAAGCAACATATTGCCCGACATGGCTACAATTACGACCTGTTTTCTTAGCGAACGATTAACGGTTACTACTTTATCCTCATTCATAAAACAAATTTATAACCTAAGTTAACTGTCTCAAAGGACATATTTTATACAATTCAGGCCAATAGAAACGGACGGGTATAATAAGCAAAAAAGCCCCCAAAAAGTTTAGACTTTATCGGGGGCTTTTTCATTTATAGGTATTCAAAAACTTGTGATCAGACCTTATTTCCAGCCTCCTCCCAAATCCCGATAAAAATGAACTACGGCATTCATCTGTTCTTTTTTGGTTTCGATCAGTTCCAGTTTAGACTCCAGCGCATCTCTTTGAGTCATCAATACCTCAAAGTAATCCACTCTCGCCGACTTAAACAAGTCATTTGAAGCATCAATTGATTTGTCCAGGGCGTTTACCTGCTGCGATTTCAGACCATAGCTCTTTTCCAGGTTGCTAATCCTGGAAAGCTGGTTTGAAACTTCCAGATAGGCATTCAGAATCGTACGTTCATAGTTATACATCGCCTGAAGTTGTCGTGAGTTGGCATTAAAAAACTCTGCTTTGATGGCATTTCTGTTGATGAGCGGCCCGGCAATATCTCCGGCCAGCGAATACAATACTGATTCCGGAAACTTAAGAAAATAAGAGGGTTTAAAAGCCTGTAAGCCTAAGGAAGCAGAAATATCAAATGAAGGATAAAACTCTGCTCTTGCGACTTTCACATCCAGCTTTGCAGCGGCCAATTCAAGTTCGGCCTGTTTAACATCAGGACGGTTAGCCAGCAACTGAGAAGGAACTCCCGAGTTAACAACTGAGGGCAGCAAGCTTAAAAAACTTCCTCTGTCCCGCTTAATCGGCTGTGGATAACGACCCAGCAGAAAATTAATCCTACTCTCTGTTTCTTTGATTTTCTGAAGGATTTCGAACTCCAGACTTTTGGAAGCCATGACTTCAGCCTGAAATTTTTGCACGGCAAGCTCTGTTGACCTTGATGCTTCTTTCTGGATTTTAACAATCTCCAATGCATTTTTTTGCAATTCAATATTCTGCTTTACGATTTCCAGCTGGTTATCCTGGGCCAATAATTCATAATAGGAATCTGCAACTTCTGCGATTAAATTTGTCAGCACAAAATTTTTGCCCTCAAGGGTGGCCAGGTATCTGCTTATCGCTGCTTTCTTTGAATTACGCAGCTTTTTCCAGATATCCACCTCCCAGTTGGCATGAATAGCCAAAGTATAATCCATCAATGGATCAGGCATTTCTTTACCCGGAGCAATCTCAGTACTGGCATCACCTGCACCCTGGCTCGTATATCTACCTACCTTTTCAACTCCAAGGCCTGCTCCCAGCCCAACGGTCGGCAACAATGCACCCTTCTTAATCCGGATGTCATTTCTGGCGATTTCGATTTCCTGCATGGTAATCATCAACTCCTGATTATTTTTCAAAGCAGTATCAATCAAGTCGACCAGATTCTTATCCTTAAAGAAGCTGCGCCATGGAATGGCCGAAGTGTTGGTTGTATCCTGACTCTTGTCATAAGTGTCAGGAACGGTGACGTTCGCTTTGGATGTCGCCACCGACGGCACCTTGCAGCTTGCTATTGCAAGACAAACGCTCAGCGCAATTATACATCGATATAACTTATTTTTATACATTGTGATCGATTTCTTCGGTTAATGGATTTTCTTCTTCATTTTTAACAAGCTTATGTTTTTCGGCGATTTTGCCGAATATGTAATATAAGCCGGGTATGATCAGCACACCACAAATAGTTCCTAAAAGCATTCCACCGGCAGCGGCAGAGCCAATGGTACGGTTTCCGATTTTTCCAGGACCGGAGGCAAAGACAAGGGGAATTAATCCTGCAATAAATGCAAAAGAAGTCATCAGGATCGGACGGAACCTCACTACTGCCCCCTCCATCGCAGCCTGAAGTACGGTTGCTCCGGCACGATGCTTTTGAACGGCAAACTCCACAATCAGTACTGCATTTTTACCCAGCAAACCGATCAGCATTACAAAAGAGACCTGGGCATAGATGTTATTTTCCAGACCACAAATTTTCAACAACAGGAATGCGCCAAAAATACCGCAGGGAAGCGAAAGGATAACTGACAATGGCAAAATAAAGCTTTCGTATTGTGCGGCGAGGATCAGGTATACAAAGCCCAGACAGATCAGGAAAATATAAATGGCTTCATTACCCCGGGAAACTTCATCTTTGGAAATACCTGCCCAGTCGATACTAAATCCTCTTGGCAACGTTTTTTCAGCAACTTCATTAATCGCATTAATGGCTGCGCCACTACTGTATCCAGGTCCGGAGGATCCGCTTATTTCAGAAGCGTTGTACATATTGTGCCGGGTAATTTCAGAGAGGCCGTATACTTTCTCCATCTTCATAAAAGCAGAAAAAGGTACCATCTCATCCCGGTTATTTTTCACATACAACTTCAGGATATCCTCTGGCAGTGCCCGGTATTGAGGCAGGGCTTGTACCATCACCTTATATTGGCGGTCATACTTGATAAAATTGGTTTCATAATTACTTCCTACCAAGGTAGAGAGTGTATTCATGGCATTTTCAATGGTCACCCCTTTTTGTTGCGCAAGGTCATTGTCTACCCGCAGCATATACTGAGGAAAACCTGCACTATAGAAAGTGAATACTGAAGATAACTCAGGGCGTTTACTCAGTTCCTTTACAAAGTTTCTGCTTACCGTTTCCATCTTCTTGAAATCACCTGATCCGGCTTTATCCAATAAGCGCAGTTCAAAACCACCCGCAGCTCCATAACCTGGCACTGCTGGCGGCTGAAAGAACTCAATCGTAGCACCGGAAATCCCTTCGGATTTTTCCTCCAGTTCCTTCATGACCTCCTCTACAGAATGTTTACGTTCGTCCCAGCTTTTCAGGTTAATCAAACAGGTTCCTGAGTTGGCACTGGTTCCTTCGGTAAGGATTTCGTAACCTGCCAGCGCAGAAACAGATTGTACTCCTTCCACATCTTCGGCGATCTTTTGCAGCCTTTCTGCGATTTCATTGGTTCTTTCCAATGAGGACCCCGGAGGGGTCTGAATAATGGCATAGAACATCCCCTGATCCTCGTTTGGAATAAAGCCCGAAGGAAGACTGTTATTCAGAAAATAAGTCCCTGCACAAAAGACCAGCAGCACAGCAAACGTCACCACTCTACGGCTCACAATTGAAGCAAGCGTCTTTTGATATTTTCCTGAAAGCTTATCAAATTTGTTGTTAAAGCCGTCCAGAAATCTATCCAGCCCATTTTTCTTCTTTTCTTTTCCATGGTTATTCTTGAGCAGGATCGCACAAAGCGCCGGAGTCAGCGTTAGGGCAACAATACCAGAAAGAATGATTGCCGTTGCCATGGTGATCGAAAACTGACGGTAAAATATCCCCACCGGACCGGACATGAAGGCAACCGGAATAAACACTGCGGCCATCAAAAAAGTAATGGCAATGATAGCCCCACTGATTTCATGCATGACTTTTTTTGTCGCCTTTCTTGCCGAAATATGTTGTTCCTGCATTTTGGCATGAACCGCCTCAATGACGACAATTGCATCATCCACCACCACTCCGATAGCCAACACCAGGGCAAATAAGGTAACCAGGTTAATCGTAATCCCAAAAAACTGCATAAAAACGAAAGTTCCGATCAGGGATACGGGAACCGCTATAGCCGGAATTAATGTCGAACGCCAATCACCAAGGAATAGAAATACCACCAGGCCAACGAGGATAAATGCTTCTACCAGGGTATGTATCACCTTCTCAATGGAGGCATCCAGGAATTTGGAAACATCGTAACTGATTTCATAATCCAAACCTTTAGGAAAAGAGCTTTTCTTAATCTCTTCCATTTTAGCCTTGATATCCTTGATAACCTGACTGGCATTACTTCCATAAGATTGCTTTACCGTAATGGCTGCAGAAGGCCTGCCGTTCAGGTTGGAATAAATATCATACATGGAGCTTCCGAATTCTATGTTCGCCACATCTTTCAGTCGCAGGATCTCCCCTTTCGCAGTTGATCTTAAAATGATGTTTTCGTATCCCTCTTTCGTAGTGAACCGGCCTGGGTATTTTAAAACATACTCAAATGATTGTGATCTTTTACCAGAACTTTCTCCGGTTTTACCTGGCGAAGCCTCTAAACTTTGCTGATTCAGGGCTTCTAAAACTTCATCTGCAGAGATTTTATAGGCCAGCATGCGGTCAGGTTTCAGCCAGATCCGCATCGCATATTCCCGGTTACCCAAAATATCAGCCACTCCCACTCCATCAACCCTTTTTAATTCGGAAAGCACATTGATATCTGCGAAGTTGAACAGAAATTTCTGGTCCATCTTAGGATCTTTACTATACAAGTTGATGTACATCAACATATTGGATTCTTCACGGGTGATTTTAACACCTTCCCGAACAACCAGAGGTGGTAATTTATTCACGACTGAAGCCACACGGTTCTGAATGTTCACCGATGCCTGATTCGGATCTGTTCCAAGGTTGAAGACTACCTGAATAGAGGCTTCCCCGTCATTACCTGCATCAGAAGCCATATACTTCATCCCAGGAACGCCATTAATGGCTCTCTCCAAGGGAATAATGACTGATTTGATCATGAGCTCACCGTTTGCTCCGGGATATTCTGCGGTGATGTTCACCTTTGGCGGTGAAATCGAAGGAAATTGTGTAACCGGCAAATGGCTCAAAGCCAGAACACCCAGAAACACAATAATGAGCGATATTACTATAGAAAGGACTGGCCTTTGTATAAACTTATTAAACATTTATTTATTTTTTATAACAGATATCAAACTGGACAATTATTCCGCCTTCAGGCGCAAATGAGACATCACTTCCTGTGGCGCCAGATACTCACATCTGATTTTTTCATCATCCTTCACCTTCTGAACTCCTTCAAGCAGAATCCTGTCCTGCTCGGAAATGCCATTGCTGATGACATAGAGATCGGGCATCTCACTGGCCACAGTAATGTTCCTGGAATGAACCACATTGTCCTTGCCCACCACGAATACATACATCTTATCCTGGATCTCGTAGGTCGCTTTTTGCGGAATGATCAATGCACGATGAAGTGGCACATTCATCTGAATTTTACCGGTCTCTCCATTCTTCAGCAGTTTGTCTGGATTTGGAAAACGGGCCCTGAATGCAATATTTCCGGTTTCACTGTCAAATTCACTCTCCACCACTTCTACGTTTCCCTTATCTTTCAAAAGCTCATTATTTGCTAAAAGCAAACTTACTTTCTGATCTGCCCGTGCTTTTACATGTGTTTGATACTCCAGGTATTCAGGTTCGGAAACATTAAAGTAGGCAAAAACCTGACTGTTATCAGAAAGGCTGGTCAGTAATGCCCCCTCATCAATAAGGCTTCCCAATTTAAGGGGTATGCGGTCAATTGTCCCATCAAAGGGCGCTCTGATTTCGGTGAATGATAAATGAAGCTTCGCCAGTGAAACTTCTGCTTTCGCCTGCTCCAGCTTTGTCTGAGCCATTGCCTGCTCATTTTTTGACACCACATTCTTATCAGCAAGTAATTTAACATTTTGGAGTTCTATCTGCGCGGCTTTCACCTCTGCCTGTGCTTTTAACAACTCTGCCTCATAAATTTTTGGCATAATCTTAAACAACAACTGACCGGCTTTCACAGACTGTCCTTCATCCACATAGATGTTTTGCAGGTATCCTTTTTCTTGTGCCCGGATTTCAATATTACGAACAGAACGGATCTGAGATACATATTCCTTGGTAAAGGAAGTATCGATTCTGACCGGATTGGTAACGGTAAACTTGCTCTCTTCTTTTTTTTCTTCTTTTTTAGAGGTACAGCTACTAAGGTTCAACAAGGCAATAGCGGCCGTGAACACGATTATTTTTTTCATGATGATGTAAAATGGAAATTAAGCGAATAAATGCCCGGAATGTTCAGATTCCTTTAGGCGTAGAAATTCATCGGTCAACAGAAAAGATCGTCGACAATCAGGTACAACGATGCTAACCGATGGACAGCACTGCTCAGATCCTTAAAACCCTTTGCCTGATGTAGATAGGAGAAGATTGTCCGCAAAATGGCGGGAAGATTTCAAAATGTTTGTGGTAGTCGTTTAAAATTAAAGCGGGAAAGAAGTTCAGGTACCACCTGTCAGGCAGACCAAAGGTTCTATGTAACAGCTCAGTCTTAAGATCTTCACCGCTAACGTGTTCCTCATCTAAGTCTACATCCGCTTCCTCAATGATAGTTATGTCATGATCTGCATTTACAAAATGTAACTGTTCGCTTTTTGCAAGAGTCTGACTAGTAGAGTAGCTGTTACGCTGTGGAGACGTAGCCGCATGAAGATCCTGTCTGCCACAAAGCAGAAGAAAAAACAGGGATACGAAAAATACAACTACTCTCATTTGGGCGCAAAAGTAATCAAAGTATTGAAAGAAAAAAATCATGAAACTGACAGGAAATTTTTATTTGTATCTTTATGGGCAAAACTACCTGATATGGAAGCAATATTTGAGCTATTATTCGCCGTATTTACCGCTGACTGGAAACGATTTGGAAAGTTAAAATGGAATCGGCAATAAGAAAAATGAGCCCCCATTTTCTGATTTCAACTCTTATAAAACAGTATGCAAGACTACATTTTTGAAATTCAATTAAAAGTCAGGGACTACGAATGTGACCTGCAGGGCGTGGTAAATAACGCCGTGTATCAAAATTATTTAGAACATGCCAGGCATGAATACCTTTCTTCGAAAAAAACCTCCTTCAAAGAGCTGACTGAAAAAGACATCCTGTTAATGGTCTCCAGAATAGAAATGGATTTTAAAAGATCGCTGACTGCCGGGGATACTTTTTCTGTGAAACTAAGAATTGCACGTGAGGGATTGAAACTGCTGTTTTTTCAGGATATCTTTCGCAGCGCCGACAATAGCCTGTGCCTAAAGGCCAAAGTGGAAGTCATTGCCAAAGTAAATGGTAAACTGAGCAGAGGAGAAATTTTCGATACCCTGAGCCTTTAAGCACCCTAAACCTTTAAAAAGATCTGAGCATTGAAAATGCTATGAAAAAAAGGAATAGAATTAGATTTCTACTCCTTTTTTATATCCTGATTAATTTTAGAATTAGTTTTAATTTGTCAACTTAACCATTCCAGCTGCCAAATATTGTTCGAGATAAGACTTTACCGCTGCTTTTTTTACGTTATCATCAATAAGCGCATCAAGAGGTATTAAATTATTCCTAAAAACACCAATAAATCTTGCATTATCTTCGGTAGTAGTTGAACGCCAATCTGTGATATTCAAAATCTGCCTATCCTTTAAGGTTTCCAGTTTCAACTTCCTGCTATCTCCCCCAATAGAACTATAATAGATCCGGGCTGAAGAATTTGCATTTAAATTCGCAAGGTTCACTTTATCCAAATAACCACTCATTAAACCAAATGTTCTTTTTAGTGCATAACGTAGTCCTTCCAGAACAATAGATTCTCTATTTCCTTCGGCAGCCTCTGCCTGATAAATGACATCAAATTTTGAACCCAATTGTACCCCACCTAAAACATGAGTACCATATTTATGAACAAGCTCCTGAGCGTTCAACAAGGTAACATCTCTCTTAAAACCTGCTGTTAAAAAGCTATTTACACGTTCATCATAATAAAACTCATATCTTTTCCACACCATGTAATTAGAATAGTATCCGTAAACATACTTTTTATCTGTGGCAACTGTTCCAGGAAAGATCTTGTCTATAGTATTGCCAAAAACATTCAAACCCTTCGTTGGTTTATAGGTATCGGAAAACCTTGCTGATAGATCGACCGCGTCTTTAGCGTGAATGGTTGTCCATGAACCCTCTGTGCCCCTGGCAAAGTTAATCTTGTAGGATCCACTGGCATCAAAGGCTGCAACGTCAACTACACTTGCCCTTATAGAAGCTTCGTCGTTGAACCTGTCTGTAACGTCATATCCGAATCCCAAATAATTATAAGTTTCAGATGCTTGATACAAGGGCGGCTTTTCTTCTTTTTCTCCCTCAACTACCAGTTCGATGTTCTCGGATAATTTCTCAGGAATTGTGATTTCCTCAGATTTCTTCTTGCAGGCAGTAAGCATGGCAAAAGCTGCCACGACTAGAATTGTTTTTCTCATTTTGTTTAAATTTGTGTGTATTTCCCAAACGTCAATTTTAATGCCGTTTTAACGATAAATTTTATAACTGACGTAAACAAAAGGAAAGCGCAGCGAGAACAACTCTGCCAACTGGCTGGCAAATAAGATTTTCCTTATTTTGAGGAGCTAATTAAAAGGCTTCCCCTCTTTCAGCAATTCTTTCTTTATGCCGTATAAAACATCGGACAGGTAAATATTTTTTGCCGCTTTTTGCTCATTGTATCTTTCGAGTGCTTTGATACTGGCATAATGGACTACGTTTACGATACAGCCACCCGAAATGGGGTAACTCTTTACGAGTTCAGGGATGTCAACAATTTCATCCTGTTCATTGCAAAAGCGAACGTCCTTAGGAAAGGCCAGGCGCCATATTTCAGCCCGTTCCTCTGCTTCCGGTAAGGAAAATTTAAGGATAGCATTGAACCTGCGGATAAAAGCATCGTCGATGTTGTTCTTCATATTGGTGGCGAGAATCACCATTCCGTTATAATCTTCAATCCTTTGAAGCAGGTAAGATACTTCCTGATTTGCATATTTATCATGGGCATCCCTTACGTTTGTCCGTTTTCCAAATAAGGCATCCGCCTCATCAAAGAAGAGGATCCAGCCCTTATCTTCTGCCCTGGCAAAGAGGAGCTCAAGGTTCTTCTCCGTTTCCCCTATATATTTGGACACGACCATAGACAAGTCGATCTTATAAACATCTTTACCGACTTCTTTTCCCAACAAACCCGCGGTAAAGGTTTTTCCGGTTCCTGAGGGGCCGAAAAGCAAAGCACGGTATCCCTTTCTAAGGCGATCACCCATTCCCCATTCCCCAATCAGTTGATCGTTGTATTTCAACCAACTCTTCAGTTCATTGATTTGCTCTTTAAGTTCATCATTGATGACCAGATCATCCCAGCCGAGGTCGGTATAAATCAATTTTGCAGGAAAATTCATGCTGAACCTGGGCGGAATTGGCTTGCCATAAATGAAAGTATCAAGATACTCGGTTGAAAGCATAATTTTGCCGCTCATCACCGGTTCCCCATGCGGCTGATCGTCCAACCACAAAATCTTATTCTTTTCGAACAAGTGATCCGGCCAGAACAACTGCTGAACCTCCAGGCGTTTTTTAAAGTCATCATCTCCCAGAAGAAACAATACCGTTTCCCCGGTAGGTAGAAAACCCCGGAAATCTTTCCCTCTGATTCCCCCTATCCGTTGAAAATCCCCGGCATGCTGAAGTTTAAATCCGATCACCCGGTCAAATAAGT
The DNA here is from genome assembly GCF_001721645.1 of Pedobacter steynii. NCBI lineage: Bacteria > Pseudomonadati > Bacteroidota > Sphingobacteriia > Sphingobacteriales > Sphingobacteriaceae > Pedobacter > Pedobacter steynii. The sequence goes on from NZ_CP017141.1 coordinate 5,790,815, forward strand.
CAGATTGGAGATGCGGGGTGATGCCGATCAGCAGCAAAACAGCTTCATCTGCATTCAGTGCATGCTTTTCTATAAAATCGGATAGCGGACCTGACCAGGTTGTTAAATCTAAAACCGGCTTTTCCGTCTGTTCATCCGAAGGAAACCAAACGCTCAACCGGTATAATATCAATTGTTCAAGATAGCGTAATTCTTGTGGGGCATTCCGGTCTGTAAAGGTCTTAAAAGTAGTCGTTTCCTGACTGGGATCATTATGGTTCATATCACTGGATTTTTGCGTTTTCTTAAACAGGAACTGTAGTTTCCGGGCTATCATGGCATTGCTGATGGTTTACAATTTTTTCTATCATCCGGATCAACCAACTTGGCCGTCAGGGCATGGGCGCCCATGGTGTCTTCCACTTTTGAAGGCTCCACCAGATTGTCCAATTGTTCGTTCAGCTTTTCCTTTCCGGTAGCTAAAGTCTTTTTCAGGGTGAGTTTGTTGTTCATAAAGAGGAAGGAGAGCAAAGCCATCAGGCGGTTCCCCAGTTCGGTCACCTTTTTATCTTGTTTTCCGTATTTTTCGAAGGTGCTCTCCAGGGCTTTTTTATCCGTCTGGAAAGCTTCCTTTGCACTGGCAAAAAACTCATCTACGTCTGTGGGGTGCTCCGCCCTTCCACCCGGACTCCATTCCGTAGGATCAACGATTTGGTTGGCAGTGATTTCGGCATCCTTATCCTTTTTCAAAGTGATTCCCCGAAGCTGAAGAAAGATATCTGTCAGATTTAAAATCCAATCCTCAGACTTTGTACTCTTGTTAATTGTGGCATTCCTGTTATGACTCAGGTAATGAAACACTGCATGTCCCATTTCATGACTAAGCGAAGGCAGATTGGCATCAGCAGGGTCAATCATCAGGGTTGGTTCTCCTTTAAAAAGTGCAAACCTGGTTGTATTTGGTGAGATGATACAGGTCTTTACCTTAAAAGCCTCCAGAGGAATCGCTTTATTATCGGCCTCTATCCTTGCCGCGATCTCTTTTACAGGGGCAATAGATTTGCGGTCTGCTTCAGCCATTCCAATTAAAATGCGTATTCCGGCAATCTTATATTCTTCAAAAAAATAGTCCCCCCATTTACAGGGCAATTTCAGGTTTGCCGGTACAGGATCTCTCTGTATATCAGCAGTGGCCAGGCGTTGCACGCTGTTGATCTGCTGATTGCTGAAAAACGGTTGTGGCTTAACATCATCATGCACATGCGTATTGCGTTGACGATAGACTCTTGAATGGTAAGACATACTTTTAAGATTTAATCATTAAAATAAAACAGGGCTTTTTCCCAGGCATTCGTACCTATGCTAATCCCCAGTTTCTGTCCTTCTTCATTTCCCCGGGGGAAATGAATTCCTCCATAAATGCGCGACAATCCTGCCTGTTCGGCAGCACTGGTAAATGTTGGCCAGTCTAAGCGGACTTCCGCACAGGGAACCTTGCCCGGCTCGCTAACAGAACTTCCTGTTTTCAATGTTGTACAACCTCCAAAATGATCACTTCCTGTAAACTGCCTCAATACTGTGGCCGCAGCCCTGCTAAAACTGCTATGCCCGGAAACATGTTCGGGAAAGGGAGGTGTTTCAATATAGGGGATCCATTGTTCCCCTTTGATCGTCTGAGTGCCCTTACCCGGACCGCCCCAGGCCTGTACCTCCAATCCTTTGTAAATTGTTCTGATCGCTGTTATCGGACGAACGGAATTGTAATGGTATTTAGCTTCCCAACAGGCAATTGAAGCATCAAATAAAGCATTGCTCAGGGCAAAAAACAATTTGATACAAGCTGTATTCCGGTATTGTTCCCTTTCAGCGATAAATTGTGCGATCTCACACCAATGTCCCGGCGGAGTAAACGTTCCCGGGCCATCCGCCCAATACGAGGCAATTGCTTTCTGCTCCTCTGTCAATGCTGCGCTGATCTCCAATACCTCTTTCACCTGAGGCCTGAAATCAAAGTCTTCCTTCCGGAACGGAGGAACAGGCCGGAATTGCCAGTTGAAATTTAAAGAGAACGATTTCAACAATCCCCAATGTGGGGTCAGGAATTGTTGTATAACACCCCCATCTTTTCTTAGCGGCTGCCAGTAACTCAGGTCGTTGACCTGATCCGGAGTATTGACCGGCCGATAACCGGTATAGTCAGACCAATGCGGCATATGTAATGTACCCTGCTGATTAGCCGCATCACCATGCCCTCTTTCTATCACCATGCGGCCAATCAGGTTACCCAGCCCCTGAGGCAGGGAGATGTCCAAAGACGTATCATCAGGATCATAATCACAACTGCACATCAAGTTGCGGAACAGGTCTTTTTTTTCTGAAGGAAGTACCAGCCAGAACAAGTCCATCAACACCCGATAGGCAGCATAGCTGAATGCTTTTCTGGTGTACTCTTTTATACAGTCCTGATCTGCCATTTTAATGTATTTTGCCGTCGTAGTGCTGATGGCACATTTATCAAAGACAGACCATGCATCATACATCGCAGTATGTGCCATCGCCAAAGCCCTGGCTGCCAGTGGCGGCGAAGTTTTAGTAAATTTAATGGCATCGAGAATGAGCTGATTCCATTGAAGGGCGAGTGGTTTTTCTGACATGGTTGTTTTTAATTTAGTTAGAACAAAACGCCGTTATTATAACTTCTCCTGATGGAACTCCAGTTATAATCATTGTTAATAATACAATAGACCCTGCAATCCGGACTGAGCGGAACGGTCCTGAGCCAGCCGGAACATCTCGGACAAGGAACCCTTTCTGAGAAAATCGCTGCAAGTGTGAAATTACCAGCTCCAAATCGCCGGTTGGCTTCGATGAAGATCATATCTTCAGAATGGAGACCTCCTCCCGGTATATTGGCAGCTGCTACATATTCGATGGTATTGTTAACCAAAAATTTTCCCACTGCAATATTAAATGCTCTAAAACTGCTGACCGTAGTCCCTGTAGCTGTTCTCAAAAGACAAGCAGCAATCCGAAGATCATCGGGAGTTGGCGTCATACTCATAAAAGGCATTGAGCCTCTGGTAAGGCCGAACATCAGGGATCTTTCGTAGCAAATGCCTTTCTTTTTCTCACATGCATCCGGATTGATCCGATCCTTTCTCGCAGTCTGCAGCATTCCGTTTGGAGATACCTCAACATTTGACAAGGCCTCATCTTCTACTAAATTTTCTGTAGCCGTTCCATCGCTTTCGCCATCTTTAAATTTAGCAGCAATTTGCCCCGGAGCTGAGGGAGCGACAGGTGCAGGTTGTGGCCGGGTGGGAAATGGAATTACCCTTCCTGGTCCGACAGGTGCAGCAGGTGCAGCCGGTTGGGGTTGGGGTTGTGGCCGCGGCGCCGGTACCGGTGTTGGTTGAGGCTGAGGTACCGGTGTGGGTTGTGGCGTTGGTTGCGGTTGAGGTGCCGGCTGAGGCTGTGGTTGGGGCTGAGGCCGTGGTTGCGGTACCGGAACACCTTGAGGAGCACCTCTCAGGAAATTAGCAATCAAGGTAACCAGCTCGGCCAAAAGTGCCATCAGCGCCTGTAGTACCAATGCCACCCCCATTGCGATAAAACTTGCCACTGAAGTTAAAATATCAATCTGGCGTTTTTCACAAAGCTGCCTTGCAGTATACAGACGTATCAGGCTGATGATAACGGTAGCGCTTTCCGCAGCAAGGAAAGAAGTCATCAGTAACTCTCCGAACGGTGCCATTGTGGCTACTCCTGCTACGAAACCGGCCACAATACCGGGAACGACGCCAACTTCTGCCGCAGCAATTCCGCCTAAGACCATTTCTACCAGGATCACTATAATGGCTACGTATCCAATTAAAAGCCCTACAACATAGTTCAGCCTCCTCCATAAAGCCAAAGGGAAATCCAGCAGAATTAAAAAGTTGGACCAGATATCATGAAGGCATCCAAGGGGATCATCGAAGAAATTCCTTGGCATGTAAAGGTTGTCAACGGTGGTTGCCCAATCGTCGTACCAAAGTTGGCTAAATTGGTTGAAGATCGCCCTGATCGTAGCAGGTGGCCAAAACATATTGACCACAGTGGTCCACAGCAATTTCTTAAGGTCCAGTTCGGCCCAGGCCCTGGAGATGTAGTACACAATTCCGCTACCCACTTCATCCAGCGTTGCGGTGCGTCTCTCTTCGGCATCTATAGGTACTCTTTGAACGGTACCGCTATCCCCTTCCTGCGCAGCCCCACCGGGGTAGTGTTCCTTTGCAAGGTCATTTCCCAAAGTTTCTGCACGGCCAGGCGCTTCTGCGTCTAGTTTTGCAGCAATCTGGTCGAGAAATGGCTGGATGGTGGCCTGTGGATCTGCAAACAATTTAGTGAAGTAATCGTACACTTCTTTAAGGCTCCGCACCATGGAGATCACCCTATCGATCGCGAATCCAATTACATTATCGGCAAAGGACCGTACCGCAGCCAATATCTCCTGTATCAGACTGGTCAGGCGTTGCCAAAGGTCCGTCCAGAAAGAGGTAAACTGAGTCCATAAAGCCCGAAGGCCACTGAAGAGTGAGCGGGCCCGTTCTTGTATCCCTGCTGGCAACAGGTCAAATGCAACGTTGTCAAATAATCCTTCTATAGTCCCAAAAATGTTATCAATGAATCCCGAAACGGTATCCCAGACCCCTTGTCCGAATTGCAATACCCCATTGATGACGGAATTAATTCCTGTCCAAAGCGCAGCTGCTCCCTCTTTTGCTGAATTCCAGACATTCCCCAGGAGATCGGCATTCATCATTGACAATGCCGACATAAAGCTTGATAATGGCGTAGTAATGAAGTGGATCAAGTTTCCAAACCCGTTTTTAATGTCTTCAAAGCTGGTCCGCCCAAACTCCCTGACACTTTCCCATTTTTCATTGAGCCAATTGATTCCTGAGCTAACCAGATCGCTTATTTGCTCAAAGACCCAATCTACGGCAGCGCTGGCCTGGTCGCCCACCCATTCTGCACCATCAGCGATCTGTCCTCCTACCCATTCTGCGCCATCAACTACACCACCTGCGGCATCGGATGCGGTATCACTTACCCAATCTGCAGCATCGCTCATCCAACCTGGTAATCGTTGAATTTTCCGCTGAGCAGGCTCAGATTCGCCATTTTGTTGCAGGGTATGTGTCAGCTCATGTGCTAACAAATGTTTCCCTGAGTCTGAATTGGTATCGTATTTTCCTGAGTTAAAATAAATATCATTGCCATGTGTGAATGCCTGAGCGTGCAAATCTTCGCTCATTTGCTGGGCATCACTACCGGTATGAATTCGCACATTAGAAAAATCAGCACCAAATGAAGATTCCATTTGTGAACGGGTGCTTTCCGGTAAAGCACTACCTGTTCCAGATGACGCGTTCAAATTGCTTTCTACCGATGTCGGTGCTACCTGCGCAGCATGATCTTCTTCCTTTCTCTGCACTTTTTGTTCCTCTTCCTTTTCACAGCTGGCACATTTACGCTGAACCGAATGTTTATCTTCCGGAGGTTCTCCATTGCTTTCAAAAATAGGTTTGCGTCGCAATTCTAATGGTGATTCCTGAACTAAATCTTCCTCTTCTTTCTTTTGTAGTTGCTCTTCGTGCTCACAGGCTGAACATTTTGTTTGTATCACCGGACTAATGGAACCTGCTATTGGTTTTGCCTGAACGGACGATTCTTTTTTTGTCAGCACCTGAGGTGCCGCAAGCCGTTGTACCACCTGATCTGCCCGGGCATCAGCCTCCTGTTCATATTTATCGTTAGGCTGACCTACAGTCAGCTTAGTTTGCACAAAAAAGGAATTGTTGCTCTGTTTAGGAAAAAAGGGTGTTTTCGCCGGGCTGTCACTGAGCATAGCCGTATCCGTCCCCTTATTAAAGAAAGGAGTATCGGATTTGGCAGGTGTTGCCACTGATTTAGCTTCAGCAGCTTTCATAGTTTATCTTCTAATGGTACGTTAACTCTTCTTTTATCTCTACGCTATCTTTTTCTACCTCCACTCTACCTGAACGATTTCCCGAAGCCAGGGTAACTTGATCAGGCTCAGGTTCCATGGCAAATGATCAAGCAACACGTCAATTGCCGCTTTTTCTACCTGTAAACCGATTTTTCCGTCCCGGATCTGCAACTTTCCACTACGTTGTAAAAATCCTTCACGAAGTCCCGCCGGACTGGTATTCTTTAAAATGTCCCAGGAGGCGATGGCTGCTTTCAGCAAAGTATCCGCTTCTTCCATTTCCTCGTCAGAGAGTCTGATACGCCCCGGTATCGGTTGATCAACCGGATAAGCGCAAAGGATTTTAGGTATGAGCAGCTCATACTCATCCGCTTGATTTTCACCTGTAGCAAGATAATGCAGTAAATAAATTGCCTTTTCCTGCGCTGCGACATGTAAAAATCGCTTCTCCTGAAGCAAACCAAGAAGCTGGAACAGAGAATTCAAAAACGGGTGAATGAGCACCAATCCGGCATGTATGGTAAAAACACCTTCATCATCAATCGCTTCTCTCAAAATCCCTTCTGACAGCGATTTATCCGGCTCCTTATAGAAGGCTTCCAGCAAACTCATTCCTGAAAGCACATCCGTTTTGCCCAGTTCAGCCGCACTGATCAGGTCCTGAATCCGCTGCTCTAATACAGCAAATAAAGCTGTACCCTTTGTTTCCGTAGAAATCCTTAAAATTTCCATCCAGAGTTCTTCATAGCTCAGCTGGAACACCCGCATCAGTTCAGCCACCTTTTTTGAAGGTCCGGATTTTTTCCCCGGAATTGACCAATCAGACAGACGGTCATGAAGCTGATGAACGGCGGTAAAAAGCTGAGTTTGCTTTTCAGCGGTGAGTATTTCCACCAGTTTAATCAGAAATGACAGTGGGTGTTGCCGGATGATCCGCAGCAAAAATGCTTCATTTTCCCTGATCTCTCTTCTCAAGACAGCGGTACTGGTATAATCAGTAGCCAGTTCCTCCATTACCTGATCGTACCATTGTGCATTGACCTGAGTCAGGTTCCATGGCAAATACCCTTTTTGCATATAGAAAACCCACTGCTGGTAAGTATGTCCGGAGACCCTACGCTTAACCCCATGCCCACGCTCCCCAATCAACTCTCCTTCCTTAAAAATGGCCTTTTTGATTTTAGTTTTAAATAGCTCATAAAGATCAGGATGCCAAACCATCTGGCTGATTTGGGATTCAGCAATGACCCCCAGGTCAATTTCTACCAGATCCAGAGAAATGACTTCCTCTTCGGTCGCCATTTTATCAAATTCATGCTCAAACAATGGGATCAGGTACTTCCAGAACTGATCGCTGAATTGCTGTTGTATCCGAAAGTTATCCAGCTGCTTAGCTAACTGGAGGTCAATCCGTTGTTTTCTGATCACATGCCGCATCTCATTTCCTGTTAGTACCTGTGAATACTGTTTTTATTTCCTCTATATGCAGATTGGGCAGGTATTTTTTCAGCTCCAGTCCATCCCAATGGTTAAAAATTGCAGCGACATCTATTTTTGCCTTCCTCATTTTTTCAAAAGCCGGGTTCAGTAGTTCCAGTCCTGCCGCTTTTCCCTTTTTGAAAAACAAATGATCCAGTGCGTAACCGGTCACATTTTCCAGTAAATGGAGTACCTGATGCCTGTTGAGCGCAGCCACCTCCTTTCCAGACGATTTTTTATTCTGAATAATGGCCGTTACTATGGCTTCAAACTGAGGAATTGTTGGTATTTTCTCCTGAAGGAAGGCCTGAACATCGGTTACGAGTTTATTTTTTTTAAGTTTTTCGGCAATATGATCAGTGCTCGTCCGGTATGCTTCGACCCTTTTAGCCCGGAAAACATTCCTGTCTGCAACAGTGATCACTGGTTGAGGGATGTTTTCTACGATTTGTTTTCTATCTGTCTCACAAGGGATAAACTCATATTCTTCACATTGTAATGTACGCCAGCAAAAAGTCCTGTTAACTTGGTTCAGGAAGGCATTCGGATCTTTTTCGACCTTCGTCTCTTTAAAACAAGGGGTCTGTTCTGGACGATCACTTCCGCAAGGCATACAAGTATCACAATCCTTCAGGCATTCATAATTTCTTCTGAACAGCAAGTCCAGAAAATCACAAACTGAAAAATCCATTTTGCAGCCTTGCTTTCCGGCCAGCCAAAGGTGCCAGTTTTTATATTTACTTTCAAAACAACAGAAATCATGCGGTGCGAGCCAAAGGATACGGAGCATCACATGAGCAGGTGCAAGCCGGTAAAGCAGGTCTTCCATCAACATGCGCCCCGAGGCGGTCCGGAACCGTTCCGGCCATGCAGGTAAGACTACAGTCGCAATAAAGGAATAAGGATCACTACCGGGAATGAAACAAACGTCTTTTTCCTCACTGCAGGGATCTTCATCATCAGCCAGCCATTTATAGCCACAATGACGTTTCTCTTCTCCGCACCAGTAATTCTCTCTGCATTCGCAATCTCCCGGACAACGGGGCCTGAGCAGAATATGCTCCGCCACATGTAATCCCTCTGCATTACTGAGTTTTTTTGTACGGGCAACAGCACTGCAAGCCATCTGTGCAGATTCATAACACTGCGGGTTGAATGCGATGCGACTGCCAGTGATCCTATTCAGGCCCTTCAGCTCATGTGTATGTGTTCCCGGCCTGGTTTCCTGAAGATTGAAATGAAGCGCAATGCCAAAAGAATTACACTCACAATCAAATACCCCCTGATAGTTTTCAAAAATCCCCAACAGACGGCGGACTTCTGCCAATACCCGAAGCGCCTCTTCGCAGGAAGCATAAGTACATGGAGATCGCCATGCCGTATAAGACCGGGGCTCCTCTAACTGCCTCTGTTCCTCACAACTACAAGGGTCTTTGCCTTTTTCTTCCTCTTCGCAGCTACTGAAGCCTGGAAATCTCAATTCTATTCCAAAACGGTTTCGCCCCGTCTTTTCATCTTTGCTTTTTACCAGTGGGAAAAAGTAAACAAAGGCAGTTAAGGTAGCTTTCCATCGGGCTAAACCGTAGTCTTTTGTGTAAGACTGAAGAATGACCTTACCCGAACTGTCTTTCAGAAACAAAAGACCGCTCTCTTCAGTGTATATACTGTCGGCAGCCCCAATGCGGTCCAGGACTTCCATCAGAGCGTCACAGGAGGCATCCTCATTATCCAGTCTTTGGAGAGCAAAAGGCTGACCACCTTCGTCTAACCACAACAAGGTTTGTCCTTCCGCCTTCAATCCATAGGATTGTTTTTCCAATATTGCGTTAAATTGCCTGTAAATCTCATTCAGTACTTCATTTCTTTTTTTAGCGGTATCGTAAACACAAGGATGGACTACAAGGTCTTCCCCGCAGTTCAGGTAAAAGGTATAACAGCAGTCTTCTCTTCTCTGGTAGTTGTGAAAGCCTCTGCCCGACTGTACCGCACAGATAAATTTCTCGACTCCCTCTTTACCCCAGGCCGTAGCTTCATCAATAAACCTTATACTACTTTCTGCCAGCACCTCACGCAGGTATATCCGGTAAAAAGGTCCCTTCTGCTGATCACATAAATCACAGTCTACGTAAAGGTTTCCGGAAAAGCGAAGCAGGGAAATGAAGAAGATAAAATCTTTCATCGTTGCTTCCGGCGAGTCATAATACTTCATACTTTGCCATTCTCCCGGATCTTTAGGATTGCTATAGGTACTGAAATAATAAACCTGTTTGCGCGGTTTTCCGGTTTTACAAGGGTCGTTTTTTGTGGAATCGACTACTTCACAAAACAATTGGCCAAAGGCTTCAGAACCATATTCCACCCGCTTGATGGGATAAGTTTTGATCAGGTTGATCATTACCTCTCTCAATGATGCTCCTCCCGCCTGACTTTCAATTTCCTTTTGAGTAGCGATGGGTATAAAGACAATTGCCGTCTGGTTTGCCGGAAGCTGACTTATGGTGGCAGGAGGTTCTTCCAGACTGATCTGATTGGCATAGCTGTTCTGATCAGTTGCCAGTTCCAAAATAGAAAAGTAATTTTCTTCAAAAGCCTGAATGGCAAGTTCCTTAGAGGCATAGGCCCTCCAACTCTCAAACAAGACCATTTCCTGGCCGTTCAATTCAGTGGAAGTGTACCAGTAATTGTGCGCTTTTAGCTGATACCTGTATAGTGGCGCTTTAGAACTACCCACTGATATTTCATGAACAATATCTCCTCCCAGGCAAAGCTGCAGGTATTTTAGATTCCGCCGGAGTGTTCTGGCCAGTTTCCTTCTGCCCAGGCCAGCCTGTTCCTTATCAGCGTAGCGGTCAAGGTAAAAAGCCAGGACATTGTCTTTGTCTACTAACCGATAGACATATCTGCCTTCGCCATTAGACTCATCTACTTCTACCGCCCTGCGGAATGCAGGAGATTTACTGTTTTTATAGAGCCCTGCAATATCTTTTTGTTGCTCCAGGGCCCTTTTCAGGAATTGCTCCTGCTGCTCTGTCCCGGTTGCAGTGCTGACCAGGTCAACCATAGGTGTGTGGCTGTTTTTTTGTGCCACCGCTAAAAATATACGTTCCTGATTGCGCTGGATTTTTAAGGTTGGAATGGCCTGATGAAATGCCTTTGCCGCTTTTAGTCCTTCCTCCGGAGAGGAATATTCTGAGACACTCGTAAAACGGAGATCCGATACCGGATCGTAACCCAAGCGGTAATTAAACCGCCAGCCATTGGCTACCGGCTCAGTTTTTATAGTAAATTCACGTCTGCGAACCAGTGCTATGATCTGTTGCTGCATTTTCAGCGCTTCCTCCAGGGTCGCGAATTCAGCATAACAACTGGCCTCCAGCTCCTTGTTGTACACAATGCTGATTTTAAAATTACCCGATTTAGGCGCTATGAGGTAATTGGCCTCGTCTGCAGCGATACTGAGGACAAAATAGCAATGCTGGCGTGCTTCCTTAGCCGTTCCAAATTCCCTTTCAGGATAAAGTTTAAAGGTATTGTCACTGTCCAGCAAATCATAGGTAAACAGATCTGGCTTTCCAATGATGGTATTGTTGATGTCAATCTTGAAAGATTTAACATTCACAAATTTCAATGCCTCCGGATTCGTTTTATTGAAATATAAGGTACCGATTCCTGACTTCAGCTTTTGATCGGCCTGCCAGTTTTTCGCTTCATTGATTTTTGGGATCAGTGCCTTTGCCCCGGCTTCTGCTTCCGCAACATTCGCGAATGAAGAGACATATGTTCTAAATATATCTCCATTATAATCAACAAGATGCAAGTTATACTTATAGCTACTAATGAACACATCCTCTTCTTGAGCTGTTCCAAGGAACATCCTGCTGAAATTAGCCTTTACGGCATCAGCCTCCTGCGAGCTTTTATATTTTTCGATAAAAGGAACCACATTCCGATCGTCATACTGCAACTGTAACACATAGGCTTTTTCGTGTGCAAGATACTGGGTTTTCAACTTGTCCGGATTGGATAAAGCGGCCAATACCCCTTTTGCAGCATCCTCTGCTTCTGCTCTGGAATCGAACTTCTCTCTGAGGGCAAAGAACGTTTCCCCGGCAATTTTAAGGTTAACCAGGTACTGTTCATCATATTGCTCTACGACGAAATTACAGAGGCTATGCAACTGCTTGTTGTCGATTCCGCTCAGATATTTCGCCTCCTGCTCAAAGCCGGAAATATTGTTGTTATTCCATTTATTTCTAAAGTAATCGTAGCCTTTTCCGCGGTTGGCACTAAGCTCATCATAATTGGAGAGGAATTCCTCTTTCGCCTTAATGGTCGCTGTGGAACGATCCTGAGCATTGAGTTTACCGAAGGAGAACAAGGCAAAATCTGTAAAGCGTTCGGCAAAGCGGGACAACAGGTGGTCAAGAAAGCTGTTCCTCCTTTCCGAATACAATTGCTGGTCTTCCACGATCCGCTGCAGGTACCCTTTGGAGGACACAATGTTGAGCTCCAGGTCAAAAGAAACATGATCGGCATCTTTTATAAAACTACGGTAATTTTCGTCAAACAACCCAACATAAACAACTGAACTTAAGTGCAGTTCTGCCGCTTCAACTGTTTTAAAACTTTTATTGCTGATCAATGAAAATTCATCTGATGAACTGTTGATGTAGTAATAGATACAGGAAGTACCTTCATTCAAAAAACCATGCTGAAACTGGCGGTTGTACAGGTCGTCTTTTAGTCCGTTGATGGCGATTTGCTGTCTGGCCATGGATGGGAAAGTATACCCCGAAACTATGGAAGGGTCTACTTCTTTTGTCTGATTCTGGCTGATCAGTTCCTGCAATTCTGCTTTTGAAATGACGCGGATCAGAATACTGCCCGCTTTCCCCAGTCCATTCTGCTCCCCGGCCCCCATGGCAAAACGAAGCAGCTGATTCAGTTCAGGCAGGGATTCCAGTTCATTTAGGAAATAAGTTCGCTGCTGATCCTTATCCCCGGAAGAAGACATGGCAAATAAGGACCTGATGTTTTTTAACTGCGCCAGATAACCGGCCAGTAACTGGTCAAAGAACAACAGGTAGCCCTTCAGCTGCAAGGCCTGGGCTTTCCGATGGCTGGACGCGTCTTCGGGTAATCCACCCTCGGCAATGCCATATACTCTTGGGAAATCATCCTGTAACAGGAAATACTCATCCAGGTCGCTATGATAAATGCCTTTTGGAATTTCTTTATCCAGATATGCGGAAGGCGATTGATACAAGACCTTTCCATTATGCGTAAAATTGATGTTCAGCAGCCCTTCATACTTTTTAGCATCAAATTCAAGGACCAATCCATTCCTGGTAAACTGAAATCCGGAACAGGCCATAGAAAAATCAGGAATGTGGTTTTCCGGGAGTTTAAACTTCCAGTCTGAATTTGTTTTCAACGACTTGTCCTGGCAATTTCTCAATCCAAGGTTGTTTACTTTTTTAACACCCGCGGTGTCCAGAATGACATGGTAAACATCAGAAAGATGGATCTCCTTTTTTAGTTTAAGCTGCATCAACTCCTCTGTATCAATGAAGCCATGGCTTTCGTTGACATCGTAAGGGCGGCCAGCAAAAATCTCATCTATCGGTTTATTTTTATCTAACAGCTGCTGCAGTGTGTAAAACTGCGGCGAGGGAGAAAAGAAATCCCTCAGGCGCTGTGTAACACTGAGGTATATTTTTTCCGGATCTGTGCCTTCTTCCAATTCGATATCTGCACAAACCCCCATCGGAAGTTTACACATCAGGTAGACATCTACAAAATCTTCGCAGAAATTACGGTGTGCCATCAAGGTGTTTTTTACCTTATCCATGAGCGCATTAAAGTATTGCTTTGCATCGGCTTCCGTCTTGAAATCTGTTGCTGCATTCTTTTCCGGTTCAATGTAAACATGGTAAAGGCCATTTAAAAATTCTTCACATTCTCTGTTTGCAGCCGACGTGTGCTGTGTGTCTCTCCCTGTTTTACAAAAATCGTCCTTATCGGTAGCCGGACTGAGCCAGGCATTTTTTACCCCATCAATATCGATCAGTAATTTGCGGTAATCAATGATGGTTAATGGATTACAGGCCAGAATCTGAGCAGGACTAAAGAAATTATCATCTTTCCCCGTTGCCGAAGGATTGCGTGTAAAAATATCCTTCGCAGGTAAGTTTGTGCGGTAGCCTAAATCCAGAAGTGAATAACAAAGGACTTCTAATATGGTAATTCCGGGATCATGCACATTATGGTCCGTCCAGATTTTCCCCGACAGCTGCCCCAGGTATTCAATCCCTTCCTTCCGTAATTTCTCAAAATCGAGGTACTCCGGAAAACCAGAATTGTTCTTGCTAATCACTTTGATATTTTGTTCCTCGTTTGCCATAATTATGCGTTGGGCCGAAAATTGATTTGATCCTTACAATAATCTCCAATTGGAACAGGTCTGTTATGACATGGCGGATACTCTTTGCTGTTTCCCCAGTTTTCACAATCCTGCTGCAAAATGCACACATCAATATCGCCGGCTATCAGAATAGACCGCGGACTGATCGGGCAGATTGACTTTTGTTCAGCATTCACAATTGCCCCCACATCTTCCTCATGCTGCATTTTTAATTCCATGATATAATCCAGGTAATCGCGCGTTTCCAGGAAGCCCACCAGATCAGATTGGTTGATACACTGTCCGAAGCTGAGTTTATCATATTCACCTATTGCCCATGGAGCCAGAAACGTTCTCAGGTCCTGTCTCAGTTTTTCTTTATAAAAGTTCTCATCCTTGCCGGGATTGAGTTTTACTTTCAAACAAAAGTTGACCTTTTCATACCTTGGGTTCATCACCCTCAGTCTTGCAAAAGGAGAATTCCGTTGTTTCAGGTAGGCCTGTATTTCTTCCAGCAGGCTCACCGGAACTCTGGGTTCAAACTGCTGAGCCGCCTTTAACTGGTTGAGGTCAGGGATGACCGCCAGCAATACATATCCGGGTGCCATCGGCATATCGTTCAAATACCGGTGTGCATTTAAGGCGAAGCTATGGTTAATACACTTCACCTTAAATAACTGAGGAAAAGCCTCTAAAGCCAATCTTTCGTAATCAAATTTCTGAATCGCCCGGCCTTTATGCCGCAGCAATTCACTGACACGGGTATAAAAATGACCTTCGCCTTCGGATACCCTTCCGGCAAAAGAATCGAAAGGCTGACTTAGTTTTTTAACCGAAGCATCTGCCTCGTTCAATTTACTCAGTGCGCCTGAAGGCAAAGGCTGAGCCAGCCTAAGTTTATCGTTCGCATCCGCATTGGTAAAGGTTGCCCGGATGGCCTGAGTATAGATCGCCATGGTTTCACTCACCGATTTACTGCTGTAAGGAATGGCCACTTTTATCCAATGTAATCCTTTTGGAAGGATGGTATTCTCTTTACTCATATTGGCGGGCAGAGCGAATTTGATGATGCCTGAAGTAGTGAGCTCATCCGTATCATCTTCCAACACTTCAAAGCCTTTACGTAAAGTTTTCCATGAGTTATTTTCCAGGTAATACCATTGTACCTCTACTCTTTCAGATTCTGAATCTGCCGTAGCTTCTGCCAGCTGGAAAAGCATGTTCAGGTTGCTGCCTGGTTGCAGGTCTTTAAGACCGATAAAGAGCGTACCTTCTTCGCAGAACGTTGGAAAAAGTGCCGGCTGCAATTCCAGTTCCTCTGGCTTATAAGTATGCTGATAAGGATAAAGGTGAATCAGGTCAATGTCTTTAATTGTTGCTGTGGCGGTATAATCCAGTGCGATATTTTTTAATACAGGTGTCCAGGGTTCTGCAGGAATTACGGCCTGAAACTGGTCATTACCTGCAATGATCGTGCTGATTGCGGCGATTTGGTTTTTTAAAGCCGTCACATCCCCGGTCAGGTTTTTATCGGTCAGGTGCAGGAAGCTTGGTGCATATACGATTTCCCGAATCTCTTCCGCATTAGGATCGTTGATCGGGCCGTCTCCATGAGGGCCGATTTTCGAAATGATCCCATCGGGGTTATCATTTACGCGGCTTTCCACCCGGTTTGCGGTTACACCAGCCGCAAGCAAATCGTTTTTAATGTCGTTGGTGCTAAATACGATCAGGTTGCCATTATTGATGTCGTAATAGATCGCGTCTTCCAGCTTGTCGTCTTTAGGCCTTCCCAAAGCCATCATTTGCCGGGCAAGTACATAGGAATATACCTTATGACAAAAATCCTGATTCTGCAGGTTCAGGCGGATAAAGCCATTAAAGCTATCCACACCGTATTTTACAAATGGTTGATTGTCTACCACAAATTTCTGATCCAGGTCAAAAAAGGAATTCTCGAGATGAATTGTCTGCTGAAAAGGATTGGCAGGCGTACAACTGCTGAATTTACCGTCGTTCGCAAACAACCTCCTGTCCTGATATTTCTGGCTTAAGATCTCTACTTCTACCGTAGTAGCATTGTTGTGTGTTTTCTCTCCCTTCCATTTTCCATCTTCAAGAATGGAAAGGTTGATCAGGAATTTATTGACATCCAGTCCGAATAAAGCCCCATCTTTTAAATAGCCTTTATAATAATCCCTGAAATCGGTGGGTTTATCCTTCCAATCCAGGTTAATGTAAATGTTGTCCCATTTTTTTCCGAACACCTCCTTACTCCCAATATAAAAATTAGGGCCTATCAGGTTGGCGCTGGTCGAAAAAGGAGGATTCAAAGGATTCTTAATGTCAAAATCGATCACTTCCGGTCTCGTTCCAAATGGATAAACCGGTCCATTTACGTTCTGTACACTTTCATCATTTTGCACAATGAAATTCTTCATCCCGCAAACCTGAACATGGATTTTGGTCTGGTCATCCGCCGCGATTTTCACATTTCTAAAGAAATGATATAAGGAAACCTGTTGGAATTGCTCTTTTGCTTTCTTTTCACAACACTCCTCCTGGCTGCTCCATTGTACGTCCTGTTTCCATTTGACCTTATCGTTCAATTCAATTTTAACCAGGGGCATGGTGGTATCGAAATCTTCCTTCAATGCTTCTGCATTGTAAAAGGTAATTGCCTTTTGTTCCGGCAATAAGGTAGCAGTGATGTTGATCTTAAACGCCCCATCAGCACCTAAATTCAGGGGACTGAGCTTGATGAGCGGAACTTCTGCCGGACTGATCCATTCTTTTTCTCCGCTAAAAAGAACGTTTAATGCCTTGCCTGGTTTAAAAATTTCCGCCAGCATCGTCCTTTCTTCCACATCAGGAACGGCCTTAAAAAACTCGGCTTCGGTTAATGTTTTTTCAAACAATAAGGTGTCCACAGGACAATAGCATAACTTTTCTTTACCTGGGATGGGATCCTTAATCAGGATCTGATCCAGTGCAACCTTCAGTTCCTTGCTGATGCCTTTCTTCCATGCTGCAGCAATCAAGTCCCGGTTTACCTCATAATACACCTGGTTCAACGCTGCCCTCACCTTGTGGTATAAAGCCGTTGCGGCAAAGAAATGAGGAGATTTACTTTTTGAATTCTTTCCTGCTCCGGTTCCCGGACTCGGATGTTCCTCACAGCATGGATTTCCCTTAGCGGTTTCTGTCATCAGGAAACTACAGCAGTCATCCAGCAGCTTACAGGAGAGTGTAATGTTGACCGTCCGGGTTCCTTCATTTAACAGTAAAACCGGAGAAGCGAGTATAAAACCCAGCCGCGCATTGGGGTAAGGTTTTACAAATTTATGCTCCGGATCGGTGTATTTGCTGTATTGCGCACCTAATGTTGGCCAGCTGGCCGGCACATCGTCTTTGAAGGCTTTGGTCAAGCCATCTGCCATGGTTGCATCAGGTGCAATATATAACCCTTCCACAAAGGTATCGTCACCATGGATCTGGTTATTGAGAAACAAGGTCCTTTGATCGGCGACCTGCGTTTTGTTGACTACAATTTCTTCATCAAGGGCAAACAGAATCTCTGTTTTATTACTATCCTTACCGTCTTTCACCAGTAAGCCTTTTTTTAAGAGGTAGTTATCCAGCTGATTCTGGATTTCAAACACAAGGTGCGCCTGATCCGGCTTTGCTCCTTTGGGTTTGAGGGCTAAAACCTCCTTATAAAAGAAGTC
Organism: Pedobacter steynii; assembly: GCF_001721645.1. NCBI lineage: Bacteria > Pseudomonadati > Bacteroidota > Sphingobacteriia > Sphingobacteriales > Sphingobacteriaceae > Pedobacter > Pedobacter steynii. The sequence goes on from NZ_CP017141.1 coordinate 5,808,399, forward strand.
CAGGTGTTTTTTACTGAAGGAATTCAGGTCTGACTGAAGGTGTTGAAACAGCTTTAAAAAGGAGAACAACAGCGCCAGGTGCGGAGTATGTTTTTCTTTAAGTTCTTCTTTCAAGGGGAAGAAACTTTGCTCCATACTCAAATCGGCAGTACCTTCAATGAGCTGTATGGCATCCAGAAATGAAGCAACCAAACCCACCATTTCATCACGGAGTGCAATTAAGCGTTTCCGTTTGGTCGTTCCTTTGGCTGCAAATGCATCAGGATCAAAATTGGCATAAGTATCGGTAATGTCCAGGTCCCAAACCTCATTGTCCAGCAGCTCATTAAAATTCAGCGCTTTAAGATGATACCACTTTACCCCGGCATTTAAATGGATAATAAATACTTTAAGCGGGTCAGTCAGCTTGTCTTTAATCAATTTATCCAGCAAGAGTTCTATCGGCAGGCCACTGTTCCTGAATTTTGTACTCCAGGTATTCAGCGGTCTGATTACAGTATGGTAAATGTAGTTAAACAGCAATTGCAGGCTCGCTTTTCCTGGTCTTTGATCGAACAGGTTATTATAAAAGGCAAGTTTATCGTTCACCTTATTGCGGTCGTACTTTAAAATCGCGCTCAAGGTAAAAGGCAGGCTCGACTGAAAAAATGGCTGCCAGTCCGTCACCTTCATCTGTGGATCATAATAATTGATGTGTCTTGACAACTGCACAAAATAATCCAGCAGGTCTGCTAAGCTTCTGCCATCTATTTTTGCAGCCCCAGACAACAGGTCGTCCATCACCCGCTGACGCTGGCTTACACCTGGATCATTCTGGAAAGGATGTATAACTGAGCTGCATTCCATCTATATAGGCTTTAATGCTTCATTTTTATAATAATCATATACATAATTGAACCTCGAATTGGTGCCCGGTATGGAATATTCCACACTGATGGTAAAGCGCCCTTCAATGAGGTCAAAAGAATCACTCGCCGTCACTTCTATTCTCTCCGCTTTAATCCGGGGCTCATAAAACAGGATTGCATTGCTTACCCGGTCTTTGAGGTAACCGATCATCGAACTGTTTAAGGCCTCGAACACATAGTCGTTAAGGTCACATCCATATTGTGGTTGCATCACTCTTTCCCCGAGCGAGGTAGAAAGCAGGATATTTAAACTCTGCTCAATATCTTCCGCTCCGCTGACCATTTCCGCAGCTCCTGATTCCGGGTTAAACTCCGGAGGAAAAGACCATCCGGTTCCAAGAAATGATTTAAAAGAATTGTCCATATCTGCTGTTTTATTTAACCTCCAATTTGTACAGTTGGTAATCCCGCTACAATTACACCACCATGTGCCGTCAGATCTCCCTGCCTTGCTGCAGGTCTGCCTCCAATCAGCACCGTTGCCGATCCTTTCACAATGGAATCAGGCGGGCCGGTGCAAATGAGCAGATCGCCAACGACAGCTGCCGGCATACTTCCGATCAAAACCGTTGGCACACAAGGTCCCGAGACCGGGCCACCTACATGTGGTACTACCCCCGTTACCATCGGACAAACGTGCATATCGCTGATTCTTGCTGCTGAAGGCATAATTCTATCTGTTAGTTTATTTTAACCAATGAACCGCTGATTTCTGTAATTCCCGACGAGGCAAGCTTTACTGCTGCCCCCTCCAGTCCGAGGCTCGTGTCCGCTTTCAGGGAGATAGAAGCTGCCCCGATAGACAAACTGGCCCCTGCGCTAAGCGTCAGGTTCAGTCCTGCTTTTATTTCCACATTGTTCGGGCTCTCCATAGAAACCCCACTGCTGTTCATCGTTACTTTATTGCTGTTCTGATCTTTAATTTCGATTTTACTTCCCTGTTCGTCCAGCTGAATGCTGTTTCCTGCAGGGGTATCTATGGTAATGGTTTTGGTGTCGTCATTAAAATGGATGCGCATATTGCTGCGGGTAAAAAAGCCTTTCTCATGGTTGACATCCTTTCCAGGCAATGGTGCTTTTTTTGCACTGCTATTGAGCATTCCGAGCATCACCGCATGACGAGGATCATCATTGATAAAGCCAACAATCACTTCATCATCAATCTCCGGCCGGAAAAAGGAACCCCGGGACGATCCTGCATCCAGACAGGCAATCCTTACCCATGTGCCATTAGAGGTATTGTCGATCACCGGAATCTTCACCAGAATCCGGTCCTCTCCTTCCGGATCGTTCTCCAGCTGCAGGACTTTGGCAATCTGTAATCCTTTGATGCCCCCGATTAAACCCGCAGCAGAAAAATCATTGATGTCCGGATGAACAGCGCTATAGCGTTCCGGATCGAGCCCAAACTGAATGTGGGTATACCAGGAACCATCGCCCATGTCCTGCTTTACTGCGGTCACATAGGCATTTCCGTTGAACCTGTCGCCAACCCCGTTGAGCTTTAACATATTTCCGGGTTTTATCCCCGAAAAGCCGGTTACCCTCGCCCTGCCCCTGATTTTTGCCAGCCGGCTGCGCAAAATTGTACCATCGGCCCAATTCTGTAGTTCCTGCTCCATCAGATGGCCGCTATGGTTGAGTTCAAATTTATTCAGATTTACAGCTGCCGCAAGGTCCGCTCCCGAAACATTTCCATGTTGGGTAAAGGATCTTGCTTCCGAAACATCCGCTTTAAACAGATTTTGTGTCTTGTAATCCCAGGAAACAGCTTCTACGTTAGCCCATTGTGTTCTTGCATCCATCTCTGCTTCAAACTCGATGATCGACGATCCATAGCTCACCTGTAAAACCGGTGCCGCCGTGGTATCCGGCTGGGAAACTTTGACTGTTCCATCGTCCACGTTGACCAACATCCCGTTTGCCTCCGCGCGGAGTAACATAAAGTCCCAATTACTCAGGTGATGTTGTACCAATTCTTTATGTTGTAAAGTCGTACTGGTAATGTCTCCCGTCAGGCCATTATAATCTCCGATCAGCCGATCAAAAACCTCGCTGTCTTTTACATTCAGGAAATAGCGGCTATGGCGACCAATTGTCATCCGTAGTGCAAGATCCCTGCATTCTATCAGAAGCTGGGTATTTCCATTCTCTTTTACCTTGATGGTATGTTTGGTGATGATCCCTTTAAAGGCCTGGGTATTGTTGCCATCAAAACCTATTTTTATAATAATCTCTTTTCCAGGCACAAAATCTTCTTTATTGCTGATTTCAAAATCGGCCAGCGCCGCATCTCCATCTTTCAGTAAAATTCTGGCGGTCGGAATCCGGTTGATTTCCTTTTCGATGGAAATGCTCAGCACCTCATACGAAGCATCCATAGCAGTACCGTCCAGTAATATATTAAAACTGGATACATCGTGCTTGGAGGGATTGGGTATGATCAGTTCTTCCATCAGATTTCATTTTTATTAAAAGGTGGAAAATAAATGTCGCCGCCAGATTTCAGCTTTTTGAGCGAGATCAGGTTATTGGCTTTGGCGACCTGCATAAAGTATTTAGGGTCGTTATAAATGGAATACGTCATCAGGTCCAGGCGGTCTCCCTGTTTAATCGTCCGGTGATGGGTAAGGTCCGGAGAAGCCGGTGTATCTTCTGCAATCCGTGTTTCCCGCGACTGGTAATCAAGGAAAGTGGCACTTAACTTCGCCCTTAATGGCGTACCGTCCGGTTTAAACAGTGTATAATTTACATCCAGGTTAGTGAGTACACAACGGAACCGGATTTCCGATCCCCAGATGATCAGCAGGAAGTTTGGCCGGTGAATGTCGCCCTGATAATTATAGGCGCAATTCATAAAAATCTTGAGCTGCTCGTAGACCGGTTTTTCTTTATACTCCTTCCAGTAGCCTTCCATCGTACCCGTACCATCCAGGGTAAACTCCAGGTTAAGCTCTTCGGGTGCGGTGGATTTAAACTTTACTTCCGGTGCACCGCTTCCATGCGGGCGTTGTACATCATGTTCAATCTTATAATTTTTGGTAAAGGTTTCGGGATTGATGGGCGCAACGAAGGCTGGCTTATTCGTCTGCTCCGCGTCCTTAATCTGGAATTTGCGGTCAGTAAAGGAATAAATCAGTAATTTCTCCAGTTTTCCGGACATGTAATCAGCGCTCATTTCTTTCTTTTATAATTTCCAGTACCTTTTCAACACATACTTTTATCAGCTCCTCAGAAGGAGGAACACCATTATTTTGCCCCGAATCGCTATTGAGATCCTGCAATACCGTGGCTTTGATCACCAGCTCTCTTATTTCAATCGGCATATTTATGATTTTTGAAAGATCAAACGGTTATAATTCAGTTCCAGGGTTTCGATCAGGACATCCCCTCTCGTTCCGTTCAACTCTGCGATTTTCCAGCTTCGGGGCCATACATTGTTAATTTTCCAATGCATTAAGGATTGATGCTGTTCATCCAGCAAACTGATCACAACAGTTTCCAATGTTTCGTAAATCTGGTCGTCAAAAGCCTTTTTTAACCAGTCTGTAACGCCCGAAGTTCCCGGAGCCAGCAATCCCCGTTTTAAAATCAGCGGACCATACTTACGCCGGGTAGGGATCACATGTTCAAATCTGTTTTCCCCGCCTTCTTTCACCGTTTCTGTATCAATGGTGGCATCTAAACCCGTTACAGATTGAAATTTGATGTCGACAGACTTCGCCCCCTGCAGTGTAAAATTCACCGCAAAATGAAAGTTGACGGCTTGATAAGTTTGATCGGCCATGGCTCAGCTGGATTTATTTTTTCGCCTCTACAATGGACAGTCCCTCATGCACCAGCTCTATTGTTTCGATCGCCACTTCATTGGCATCCGATTTCAGGTTGGTGGATTGCACTTTTGAAGGCCATGCCGCAGACAACGTCCAGGAAATGATCGGCTGATGTTCTTCGTCCAGCAGCCGGATGGTCACATCCCTCCTGAACTTCTCCTTACCTTCCTGAAACATCATCGTTTTCTTCCATTGTTCGAAGAATTCGAAGTCGCCAAGAAAGGTTCCCCTTTTCAAGACTACATTCGGATATTTGGTAAGTCCTGGTTGTTTTGTTTTATTGTAAGTCGGGCTGCTGCCTTCCCTATATTCTATTACCTCGGTTTCAAAATCAAGTCCACTTACTTCTGTAAACCCGATTCTTGTTCCTCCCCAATCCAATTGAAAGTGAAATTTTGGAAGAGGATAATTCTTTTTAGGATCCGTTGCCATAATGGTAGGTTTTATTTTTATGGTATTTATTTACACTTATTTGCAGGATTCACCTCTTCGATTGCTTTCTCCAGACTTTGTTTGCAGGACAGTAAAGCATCTCTTTTCTCTTTAGCTGCATCGAGGTCTTTTTTAAGCTGAACCACCTCATTCTTTAATTTTTTGTAATCATTTTCCAGCTGGATGAAATACTCATCTTCATCTATTGGCAATGAAATACGTGGTTCCAGGCAGCAGCATTCTTTGGCATACCCGCTATGTTCAATCCTGGACTGTTGCTGTGGATAAGGGTTGGGGTTAGGCTGCTCTCCGCAACTGCCCCCACAATTGAATTTTTTCTTCCAGTAAAGGATGATTTCTTTCAAGCCATAATCTTCACAAATACTGAGGTGCATGCCATAGGCAAGCTCCAGCGCTGTTATAATCTGAGTAATGAGGGCATCCCTTGTCAGGATCACTGCATCCAGTTTTGCACCGTAGTTCTCGATACATTTCATGATCCCCACTCCAGGTGCCAGCTCGGGTCTTTTAAGACACTGAATACATTGAATCAGCTTGTCGTAAGAGGCTTTGAGTTTATCCACGCGGATATACAGGTCTTCCGTCATACAAAACAGGATTTCAATGGCGTCATTGGTCTTTTCGGTTACCATACACACCTTACAGAGGTGTAGGGTAAACAGTTCCAGCTGGCGACAAAGCGCATCGGCTTTTTCATCGGTAGCTTCCCAATCTGCCCACCATACTTTAAGCCTTTCCAGCTCTTCGACGGTCAGGTTATATTCCGTTTCTTTATTCTGGGCATCTGCATTAGCCTGCTTCCAGTCGGCCGTAACCTGCACCAGATCTTTTACCCAGGCATCATAACAACAATCCCCTCCAGGGGTTTCAGTTCCTGGATTTTTATGACAACAATCAAATATATCTCTGTCAATGTTGCATATTTTATCGTAGACTAACATAGTAGTGATTTTAATGATTTAACAAATTAGCATCGGCCTCTCAAGGCTTAATCGCAGGATGAATTGTTGGAGGGATCTTCACAGGAATACACCTCTGTAACCTCTTTACAGATATCGCAGATGTCACATTTACATTTCTTAAGTCTGTTATCGTCCTCTCCTTTTTCTCCGTCACAACCACAGCCCGCAATACATTTACATTCATGATGGCACAGGTAGTCTTTGGTTTCATCCAGCGTGCCTACCTCATTGCGTTTATTATACAATGCATAGCCAGACTGGGTGACAGTTTTTGTAGACAAAACAAAATCCTCCTGCGCCTTTTTCAGACTTAATCCTCCGCTTGTGATTTGCGCCAGGATCAGGTCATCGAATGCTTTCGCATTGGCGGCAAAATCCTGTTGAAATTTCTCGAGGGATTTGATATTGGAAAAAGACTGAATCCCTACAATTTCGGCTGCCGAATTAAAGACGATGTCGATATCCTGGCTCAGGCTATCCGGTATGGTGATCAGGTCGTCCAGAATCTGACAAACATTGCGGCAAGGGTCCGGCCTTCTGGCTGAGTCCTCCTGTTTCGTGTGGTCATTACAGTCGTCCCCCTCACTACAGCCCAATATTTTCATTTGTACCGCAGTACAGCTGTCTTTTCTGCAACCATCCAGTTTCCCTGCTGCTTCTCTGAGTTCTCCGAATTTTGCTTTTGCTTCTTTCGCAGTTTTCACTACTGCTTTCAATGCGAGTACCAATGCGTCATTCTGCGAGATATCTGCCGTTACATTCTTCTTTATTTCCTCCGAAGCAGCGATGAGTTCCACACCGATTTTGAGTTCCAGATTCCTGACCAGCAGGTAGTTTTTTTCGGTTTTCACAAAAGCGCATTTCTTTTTCTGGTAAATCATTACCGCTCCATCATAGGTCAATTCGCTTTCACCGAGCTCAGCGACTTTCCCTTTTAGTCTTTTACAATAATCCTCCTTCAATAGGTGGATCGTCTTTTGTGTTGCTGTCTCTGCTTCTGCATCATTGCAATTCCCATTTTGTGGTTCCCGAGAACCTGAGCTTTCTATAGACATGACAATAGATTTAAGTTCAATAAATAACAATTCGATGATTAAGACTCAGCCAGCATTTTATGCATAAACCTGAGGATAATAAACTCTGCCGGACGGACAGCGGCCATACCGATTTCGACGATCATTCTTCCCTCCCACAGATCGAGTTCTGTCATCGTTTCGCCAAGTCCGATGTGCACAAAAAAAGCTTCTTTAGTCGAAGCACCCATCAGGGCACCCGATTTCCATTGCTGGGTCAGGTAGTTTTCGATCATCGATTTCACCCTTACCCAGGTATTGCGGTCGTTGGGCTCAAAGACGAATTGTTCCGTTGCATTTTTCACGGACTCTTCCACCATGCTGAAGAAACGTCTTACCGGCACATAACGCCATTCATTGTCGTTTCCTGCCAATGTTCTGGCGCCCCAGATGATGGCTGGTCCGCGGCCGGCAAAAGAACGGATCACATTGATGGATTTTCCGGCCTGCGCATCTACGTTAAGGCCCATTTGTTCGCTGTGTGTGATGAGGTATTGCGGCCGGATGGCATTGGCAATATTGATATTTGCGGGAGCTTTCCATACGCCACGAGCATTATCTATCTGTGCATACACCCCTACCATGGCCACTGAAACAGGCAATAACATCTGGATATTCGTTATGGCACTTTTGGCCTGAAAGTATTGTGCGTTTTTAGTGGCCAGCAGTTCAGAGAGTTTTGTTACGCCTGCAATACCTGTTATTTTTACCAGTTCGTCGTTGTCTTTAGACTGATCTCCAACCACCTTATAATTATAATCCACACCAGAATATATTTTAGGAAAATACACTGCCGCATACTTCAGAAAATCTGTTGGCCCTGACAAGGTATCACGCAAAGCCTGGATATCCAGCTCCCACTCTTCCAGATTTGCTTCATCATGGTAAACATCTAAAACGGTAAACCGATCCTGAAGATCCACGCATTGCTGAATGGCCTGGGTATGGATGTCATAATAATCCGTCAGGGTTGCCAGGTTCGCTGAGTCAGGAAACACCAGTAAGGTAACTTCATTAATTTTAGCCACCTGTTTCAGCCCGTCGGATAAGTCCGCCGCCATAATCAATCCTCCGGTATCGGTGTAATTTCCTACAGAAGTAATCCAGCAGGCGCCACCACCATTCCCAAAAAACAGCTGCAGGGAATAATACATCAGGAATTTAGACCTCTTGGTTTCGTCAACTTTTCCGTTCACCTCATTTTTACCGGCAGTGGTATCAAACACCACGGTCAGACTTTCCTTTTCAGGATCAGGATAGCCAAAAAACTGTTCATATTGCAGCAGAGATTCGATGCGCCATGGTTTGTTTTTCAGGTCGTCTTTCTCTTTCCATTGCGCCTTTTCGGTATAGCCGATAAATGCTGGAATAGCTGTTTCTACTGATGCAATAGAAGGTGGGAGATGCGGAATTTCCTCGATATAAACTCCCGGAGTTTTATAATCTTGCATAACAAATGTTATTTAGTTTAAAAGGTTAAATACATTTTTAGATTAAGGTGCTAAAGGAAACAAGGATGATTCCTGCACCATGATATCACTATACAGTTTATTATTTTCAAAGGTTAAAGTTTGGTAGGGTTCAGGGTTCGGCAGATAATACAAGCTGTTATCGGGCTTACGGAACAAAGTAGCACTACAGGTCAGCGACCTCGGTTTCTTAGTCACCAGCAGTCCGTTTTTTGAAAGTAGAAAATCGGGATGAAGACCCACTTTCAAATTTTTCCTGCGGTTATTGATGTAACGCCAGAAGGAGGGCTTGCTTTTAAAATTGAGTTCAAATACCGGTGGAAGCGGACTGACCGTCTGATCAGGTTGTTTTCTCGTGATCAACCGCCCGAGGTTGTCGATCAGGTTATACGCCGGCACTGATGTTTTCACTTTCATCACAATCAGCGCCAGGCTGTCCCGGATCTCCTGTTCATCCTGGTAAAAGATGAGTTTATGCGTTTTGTTGTAACCTCCATTTCCGGTCACCTTCAGGCTATACACCATTTTATCTGTGACTGCAGGACTGGGGATCTGTAATACTTTCTTTGGATCTATGGCCAGCTGAACTTTACGAAAGGGCTGACTTCCTTTAAACTGATATTTATCGATGGTATTCCCATCTTTATCTTTGAGTAAGAAATCGGCTTTAGTGACCGCTGTATTTTTTGGAAAGGCATAATAGAAGTTAAGCGGTAGCAGCATCCGGTCATTTTCATTGGCAAAGGCCTTACCAGATATGGAAATCCATTGTACGGCATCGGCATCGTCTTTATAGAATTCCCGGTAGTCATTGGCAGCAAATTTTACCAGCTCTCCTTGTTCATAGGTTGCACCTGCATCAAATGCAGTAACATCAGCAGATAAAAAAGGAACGATTCTTGGTCCTGTCACGGTGTTTTCATTAGAGAAGTAATATGTTCCAGGCAGGATTTTTTCCATTTTAGCATTCGTGAAACTATCCCAGCGCTGGCTTTTCTTAATTGCCAGAACGGAGATGCACAAATCCTCAGGCAAAGTGCATTTTGGTTCATAAACAACCGTTCCGCCGGCTATTTTTTTAGGAATTACGTTAACTGCCACTTTAAATCCGGCATAGGTAGGTACCAGTTTCAGATGATAATTATCAAACAGCACCCTGGTTTTTTCAGGTACTTCAAAAGCAATTTCATCTTCTATGTTTTCATCATCGGCATCAAATCGTTGCTTTAAAAAATTCATCCGGTCTGCCTGCACAGGAAAATCAAATATGGTTTTACCCTCCTTGTCTGTCAGGTAAAATTCATGCAGCAATCGCATTTCAAATAAGATTTTATAAACCGTATTCATCAGTTGTGCCCGGATAAAGTGGATATATTGGTTTCAATTTCTTCGATCAGTGGTACTGTCCTCACAGTGGCATGTTCAGAAATGGCCACCAATCTGAGTTTATACATGGCAAAAGGAACCTGCCTTCCGCCCAGTGAGCCCCATAAATGATTGATTTGTTCAAAAGTCAGTGTATACAGCTCCATAGTAAAGGTCAGCTCCTCCAGGTCATTGGGGTCTGTTGATCCTCCACTTGAGGATGTCGAGGTAGCGAAGGAGTTTTTGCTCTGAAGAAAGCGGATTACAGAAGAGAGCCTTTTGAGCGCCAGCAGGTACCCATCTCCAAAGTAGTTACAACTGAGTAAAACATAAAGGTTTAAATAGACCGGGGCATTCTCATAAATCGCAGTTCCGGAAGGGAAACGTTTTAAAGGAGACTGATTTTTAAGGGTACTTTCTTCTTCGATGTTGACCAGACTGATCACTATGCTATCGGTCAGACCGGCACCACTTGCGGTTTCCGACAAGCCGATATTGTCAATGATGACACTCGCAGCATTGTCGCCCTTTGCAATAAGGTAACTGGTCAGTTCTGATTTCAACAATTGGAGCGCCTTGTCAATCATAGCTAAGTCATTAGATTCCGAAAGAAATTCAGCGCATTTTATTTGCGCTTGATGATATTAAAGCTCTGCAAGTTTTGTTGCAACAACAATAGCTACCATTAGTCATTTGTATCAGAAAAAAAAGCTCAACATACTGACACCTGAGCGATGATCAGATGATATGAAAGGACATGGCAAACTTAGTAAGCTGGCAGAGGTTATTTATTTCCAGCTTTCTGATGATATTTTTCCGGTGATTGTTAACGGTATGGGGAGAGATGTAAAGTATAGTAGAAATTTCACAACTGCTTTTTCCTTCCACAATCAATCTGATAATTTCCTTCTCCCGCTTACTTAACAACATAAACCGGTTATAATATTTCTGGGTGAAACTACCGTCCTCCTGGCTGTCGCTGTCACAACCAGAAATATTAAGTCCTGAAATGTTAAGTTCAAAAGCATAATGAAATACGATCGGGGAAAGCTGTTCAGCACCGGACATATAAATTCTGGAAGTTGAGAAATGCCATTTATAGTCTGACTTTCTGGAAGGCCTTAAGCACTGAAAGAAGAAATGGACCTTCCAGTGGTCTTTATGTTCAATCGCTTTAAATAGTTCGGGTTCCAGCACAATCCCCTCATCTTCAGGTGGGAAAAAGAATTCAAAATAGGCCAGCCAAAGCTTATGCGCCTCTTTATCATTCTGATTAAGAAATTTCGATTCTACGCGGTTCGCATACGCATTGACCATTACCTTTTGATTATCTACCAGCACATTTCCAAGGAAGTATTCGCCAATTTCTGTAGCGTGAAATTTCTTCTGCATGATCCGGTTCATGACGGCATGCATTTGATCCGGGCAGGCTTCTAATTGCTCGACCGGGAGAGAGTGTACTAGATTCATAGGGCATGATTCTTTAGCAGTCCAGAAACAAACACACGAACATTACAAATTGTTTTCGAATAGTTCTGTTTAGGTAAAAATTATTTTCTGAATAGTATCATGACCAGGTTTTGAATGCAATCAATCAGTTTTCTTTTATGGCAGAAACCATTAAAAAAATGGGCCTCCGGTTTTCATCTTTCATTTCCGGATAGTTCTCCAGTGTTTCTTCCGATGGCTTAGGTTCTGAAACTCTTTTTATGATGAACCCGGAGTCGATCAGGACATTCAGTACCCTTTCCAGTGTCCGGTGGTATTTCGTCACGGTATGCCCAAGAAAACTGGTATGCCTGATCCCCTCCTGCTGGTAATGATCCAGAGGCCAGTACAACCGGTTTCCGGATCCATCTAAGATCCAATCCTGTTCGGGTCTGGAAGTAAATACGGGGTGTTCCTGTGAGAAAATAAAATGTCCGCCTGGCTGGAGACAGTGGTTTATTTTCTGACAGATGAGATTAAAGTCCTTCACATAATGAAAAGCAAGTGAACTGATCACCACATCGAATTCCTGAAGAGAAAAATCAATATCTTCAATCGCCATCTGCTGATATTCAATCTCCAGTCCTGCCGATTTCTCTTTAGCCGCTTCCAGCATTTTCGAAGAAAGGTCTATTCCAACAACCCTTTTTGCACCCTGTTGTTTGGCGTATATGCAATGCCATCCAAAACCACAGCCCAGATCCAAAACTGACTTTCCTTCAAAATCAGGCATCATTTTCTGCAAAACATGCCATTCGCCAGCTGCATTTAACCCCGCCACGGAGCGTGGCATATGCCCGTAGTTTTCAAAAAAGTCAGGATCATCATATTTATTTTCTCTCATATTGAAGGCATTAGGATTAAAAACTGTGGTTAAACAATTTTGCATTAACTTTAATAAACAAATATGCACATCATTTGTTGGCGTATAATTATAAATTCACCTCATACCTATGATCAAATGAAAACAATTCTCACATTCACAATTTCCCTATTTTCCCTTGCCTTATTCAGCTGTAACAGTCAGAAGGCCGGAAGCAATGCACAGGATACGACTAAGGCCGAAGCCAAAGTAATGGTGGGTGGCGACCAGGATGAACACGGTTGCAAAGCATCTGCCGGTTATCAGTGGTCGGTTGTAAAACAGGGATGTATACGCCCTTTTGAACTGACAGATAAAATGAAAGACCTGACTGATTCTACCATGGCTGGATTTCTTCTTTTTTCTGATGATAAAAAAAAAGTAGAAATCTTCGCCAAAGAATTTAAAACCCCATTGGTAATGGGCAGCCAGGAAGCCGAAGTATTTATATCTGATGACAAACTGTATAAACTCGAAAAAGATGCCCAAAAACATTGGGTGCTTTATAAAAATGAAGATGGAAAAGCAAGAATCATTTTAGAGCAGGTATAGTGCTCTACCAGCCGATCCCATAATCTTCTCCATGATTACTTGATCCGCCCCAAAGGCTGCCATGTGTCCAGTCAAAGTAAATTGCATTAATCGGCCCGCTGGTCCGGTCTGAAAAGCTCAGGAAGTATCCCATTTTCTTTAGTTCTTCCCGGGTAGCGGTACTGGTATTGCTGTTTAACAAAATCTGACCTGGTTTAGGCTTGCGGTCTTCGGTCTTTGTGCCTCCCAATGAGAGCCACAATTGATTCGTGTTGATGTTAGCTGCCTCTGAAGCCTGTTGCACGTTCATTCCAAATTCGGTCACATTTAAAAAGAATTGTAACAGGTTCTGATCTTGTGTGTCTCCCCCCTGCACGGCAGATGACAGAAAAGGCCTGCCATTTTTAAGGGCAAGTGACGGAGATAAAGTTACCCTGGGTCTTTTGCCCGGGGCGACTAAATTGAATGGATTTAAGGTAGAATCCAACACAAAACTTTGCATACGCTGGCTCATTCCAATACCTGTTTCCCCTGCAATACAAGCCGGCAACCATCCGCCGCTTGGCGTTACAGAAACTACCCAGCCTTCTTTATCAGCTGCTTCTATTGAAGTCGTACCCCGCCATAATCTGTCCTGATACAAATCATCCGGCATTTGATTTAACTGTCCAAGGTCATGTTTAGGAGCAAAATTGCGTTTTGTAGTATCCTGGTCAAAACCTCTTTGCTTAAGCAGGTTCAGATAAGGGTTTGTTTTTCCTTCAAAAGGATATGGATTTCCGGGTCCGATATCAGGGTTATTTTTATCATACTGAATAAGCCCGGCTCTTTGTTTTGCATATTCTTTACTCAGTAATCCTTTAATAGGCCCTTTAGGAGTTGTAGCCGGATCTCCGTAATAAAAATCACGGTCTGCAAAAGAAAGATTCATCGCCTGATAAAGGGTATGGATATATTTAGGGCTATTATAACCCATTGATTTAAGGTCAAAATTCTCCAGAATATTTAAAGCCTGCAACATTACGGGCCCTTGTGTCCATTGTTGTAGCTTGTATACATCAATCCCTTTGTAATTTACGGTTAAGGGCTCTTCTTCAATGGGTTTCCATTTGGCAAGGTCTTCCATCGTGATCAATCCTCCCTGTTCCTGACAACCACGCACAAACTCTTTTGCAATGTCGCCCTTATAGAAACGATCGTATGCAGCCATTAATGCTTGCTTCCTATTCTTCCCTTGTTTTAAAGCTGTTTTTTCTGCAGCGACCATTTTAGTCAACGTAGTCAGTAAATCCTTCTGTACAAAGATCTCTCCTGCTTCAGGTGCTTCTCTTTTTTCTCCGGGATGTGTCAGAAATACTTTTTTACTATAAGGCCATTGTTTAATCAGTTCCTTACCACGCTCCATGCTGTTCGCAGCTTGTGCTTCTATAGGATAACCGGCAGCCATTTCCATTGCCGGGGCAAGCACCTGCTCCAGACTTAGTGTCCCATAATTGATCAGCATATAGATGAGTCCTCCAGGGGTACCCGGCGTGGTTGCGGCCAACGCTCCATATTCCGGCGGAAAATTGTATCCTTTATTTTTAAAGAAGTCTGCAGTTGCTCCTGTTGGCGCCACTCCCATTGCATTAATCGCCAGCACTTTTTTAGTTTTAGGATTATAGATCAGTACCTGAGTTTCCCCGCCCCAACTTAGGGTATCCCACATGGTACAGGTCGCAGCAAGCATTGCACAAGCTGCATCAACAGCATTCCCTCCTTTCTGAAAAGTCATCGCTCCTGCTGTGGCGGCTAAGGGCTTACCCGTAATAGCCATCCAGTTCCGTCCATGTAAAACCGGTTTTTGAGTCTGTTGCGCTGATAATGGCAATATACTGGCAGCGGAAAGGAATAATGCAGAGAATAAGTGTTTCATATCAAATCTATATAGCTTAAAATTACTTAATTTTAAAAGATCGCCAAAGAATAGCCTCTATTCGCCTGTCACAATATAGCTACCGGCCCAGTGATAAAATGAATACCCTGAACAGAGATAATTAATGAAATAACCTCTCTTTTAAATCTGCATATCTGGTTCTCCCGATCGGAAGTGTCTCTCCGTTTTCAAGTAAAAGGTGATATTTACTTCCCGGGCTGACGGTGATTTTCATGGCTGGCGTTATGGGAACAATATAAGATTTATGAATTCTTTCAAAAGTAGCCGGGAGTAATTGTTCCAGCTTCTCCAGCGATTTATCATGAAGTTCCTGTCTTCCATTTTTTAAATGTAATTCAGTGTAAATTCCAGCCCCCTTAATATAAAGGAGCTCATTAACATCAATCAGGACAATATTTCCGGACCTTTTTACAGCCAGAAAGCGAAGCCCGCTCTCCCCCTGATTCTGAGCTGCAGAGATTCTTTGGAAAGCCTGAGACAACCTGCCTTCATCAAAAGGTTTGGCAACAAAATCCAGAACGCCATATTCAAAAGCGGTGATGGCCTTTTCTGTATAAGCAGAAATGATAATGGTGTGAAAAGACTTTGACACCATTGATTTCAAAAGCTCGAAGCCATCTCTTCCATTTAGGTTTAAATCGAGCAGCAATACCTCAATGTCGTTTTTCTCTAAAAAAGACAGGGCCTCCTCTATCGATTCACAAATGTGTATTTTTTGGAGTTTTATTCCAAAAAAATTACGGCTCATGCGTTCAATTCTTCCCGCAATCCGGCCCTCATCCTCAACAACTAATATCGTCATTTATAAATTTTTATTTCTGTTTGCCAGCCGCCTGGTATAGCAGCAGAATTAAATTCCCATTGGCTACCATAGCTTTCTGTTAATCGTGCCTGGATATATTGAAAACCTGTCCCAGATGTTTTATCTTTTCTCATAGGCCTGTTTTTGGCGGTTGTGGTTAAAGTATATTTTTTAAAACGTGCAGCCCGCTCAAAGTTTAAATTAAAACGAATAATTCCATCTTCGGGTGCTGCACTATGCGTAATCCCATTTTCCAGGGCGGTATGGATAATTGCCGGAGGAATCATATCGGATAGTTCTATATTTGTTGTTGTCCAGTCATAGCTAACTTCCTTACGAAACTGCATGACCTTCAGATGGACTTCGCACAGCTCTATTTCCTTGCTTACCGGTACTAAAGTCGCATCTGCAATCTGGTTAAGGATATCAAATTCAACGGCCAGCGCCTGAACAAAAAGTGCCCCTTCCCTTGGCGATTCCTCCACCCAATCCATCAGGGAGGTTAGGGTATTCTTAATAAAATGAGGCTGAATATTTTTCTTTACTAATTCCAGCTTTAACCTGGCGGATAAGAACAACGACGTTTGATGTTCCCGTTCCACTTCCTTAGCGCGAATAGCATGCAGGTAAAGCATACAGAGTACAATAATTGCAAAGCTGATAAACAAACCAAAATCATACACCAGAAAATAATTCACAATCCCGCTACATAGCAGTCCGGCCAAGACAATTGCCCCTCCTTTTTCTTTACGCCTACAGGCATCGAGGACCACGGTCATCGATGCCAGCCACATCGCATAACTGAAATACATTGCGGTGAGGTCATAAGACCTTAAATTAAGCAGATATGTTGCAATCAATGTAATCAGCAATACCCCCAGCAATATCCATTTTCTTTTGGAAGAAAACTGAATGGTAAAATAGAGTGGCACCAACAGCGAAATGGCAAAAGTAAGAAAGCCAATCGTCTCCAGCCGAAGGTAAAAATGGGTATAAGGAATGGAGACATAAAATTTGAGGTATTCTATAATCAACAGGGCAAAAAAGAGAAAGCAGGTGATACAGAAAATCAGTATCGCATACTCCTTCCGGTTACTATTGATAAACAGAAAGAAATAATAAATGGCAGCGATTAGAAAAGCACCTGCCGTCATGTTCATAAAGGACATGATAATCAATGGATTCCTTAAAAGTTGCCGGTAATATTCAATTTTTATTCCAAATCTGCGATCAGTATCCTGTTCGTAAGACTGTGAAAGCCTTAAAGCCACCAGATGTGTTCCATTTTTCGCAAGGGAATCCGGGATCAAAAAACAACTGCTTTCTGTACCAGGCTGCTCCGTAACTCCGGCACCTATTTTTCCGTTCTCTCCAATCTTCTGTCCATCCCAGAACACCTCGAAAGCGCCAAAAATATGAACCTCCATTCCTAAATGTTCGATCATCTCTGACCTGTTTAAAGAAACATTGGCCCTCAGCCAAAAAACCTGCGTTCCTGTTTGCCCACGTTCCGGACTCCAGCCTCTTGAATTGAATTCTTTTGCTGCCCAGGACGGGTTATCGCCACGCTTATATACCGGGTCAGATACCTCATAACTGACGTTATTTTTACAGGAGGATAAAGCCAGAAGAAGCGTAATCAATATAGTAAGTCGGAACATGTGGTAAAGTTAAGATGAATATAGGAGAGAAAAGTGTATTACACAAGGTCATAGAGCAGTTCGCATGTTTTCTCATTAAGGAAAGCATCCGGGAGATTAATCTTGCAGCATATATCGGATAAATCATGAAACTACGACTCTTTCTCTTTCTTGCATTTCTTTGCTTCAATGCAAATGCACAACAGTTATCTCCTGAAAAAAACAAAGGAGTAGTTAGCGGCCGGCTAACAGACCATCAGCACAAACTGCCCACCAGCTATGTCACCATTAGCATTAAAGACCAGGCAGACAAACCAGTTGCTAAAGCGATAAGTAACGAACAAGGGGCATTTAAAATTGATGAGTTGCCATTTGGCAATTTCCGTATAGAATTCAGGTTTATGGGGTATCAGCCGCTGATTAAATCCATCAGTATAACTGCAGCTGAAAATAAGATTGACCTTGGCATCTTGTCGCTGGAAGAAGATAAAAACCTGCTCAATGAAGTGAACATCAACAGTGAAAAATCCGCACTCAGTTTAAAACTGGATAAAAAAGTGTTTGAGGTTGGAAGAGATGTTTTGCTGCAAAGCGGTTCGGTAACTGAATTGCTGAACAGCGTCCCTTCTGTCTCTGTAAATCCCTCAGGAGCGGTAAGCCTGAGAGGAAACAGCAATGTTCTGGTATTGATCAATGGCCGCCGCTCCGGATTAACCCAAAGCAATGCCCTGGAGCAAATCCCTGCTGATCATATTGAAAAGATTGAAGTCATCAGCAATCCATCTTCCAGATATGATGCTGCGGGATCAGCGGGTATTATCAATATCATTCTCAAAAAAAATAAAAATGCCGGATTTAACGGACAGGCAAGGCTGGTTACCGGTTTGCCTAATGATTCCAGAATCACGCCAAGTCTGAATTATAAGTCAGACAAAATCAACCTGTTTTCCACCTTTGGCCTTAGAAATACGGATTATAAAGGCGTTTACAGTTCCAGACAAACGATCAAAGAGCAGTCCGCATCCACACACCTGAACCGGCAGCAGGACGAGGACCGCCATGACGACGGGAAATTGTTCTATCTGGGTGCCGATTATTTTATAAATGCACGCAATACCATTACTGCAGCCTTCTTTAAAAATGCGACTAAAGACCATGATAAAACATCATTAGATTATGATTACCGCAATGCGCTTTCTTCCGACAGTACCATCCAGCGTAAGGGAGAATCTAAAGAGTCCAGAAATTACAACCAGCTGGAGTTTAACTACACCCGAACATTCAAAGAAGCCGGAAAAAAACTGACCCTGGATATGCAATATGATTTTTGGAACAGTGATAAAAAATGGGCGCTGAGTACCTCAAAACTTTCCCCCGTAATGGAGACAAGACCAAAGATCAGAACCGGTTCAATAGGCTCCAGCAAGGATTTTCTCATACAAACTGATCTCTTGCAGCCACTGAACAATAAATCAAACCTGGAGTTGGGATTAAAACTGGAAAACAGACTGGTCACCACGAACTTTAAAGCGGAAGAAGAACTTATCGATTCCTGGAGTGTTATTGATGACATTGACAATAAAATGGATTATAATGAGCTGATCGGAAGTGCTTACACTCAGTTTAGCAGCAAAATCAATAAATTTTCTTATTTACTGGGTTTACGTGCTGAAGCGACAAAAATCACGATTAAAGATCTTGGAAATCTGTTTAACAACAACAAAGAATACCTCCGTCTATTCCCGACCTTTCATACCAGTTACCAGTTTAAAGAAGGCAGCGCGTTACAATTTAGTTATAGTAAACGCATCAACCGTCCGTCTTTAGGTCTGTTATATCCATTTAATGAACTCACTGATTTCAATGCTCAGTTTATAGGCAACCCCAATCTGAATCCCTCCTATTCGGATGTATTTGAGCTTGGCTTTTTACGAAATTGGGGAACCTTAACTTTTAACCCATCTTTATACTATCAATATGTAAAAGACCCTCTGCAGGACTATACTTACCGAAATTCAAAAGGTGTTTTTATCAGCTCTGTGGTTAATATTGATCAGGAAGTAAGAAGGGGGATTGAAGTCAGCCTCTTGTACAATCCCCTCAAAATGCTCTCCCTGAACCTGGAACTAAATCTTTATCAGTTTGAGCAGAAGGGCAAATCCGGCACACAGGATTTTAATTTCTCCGGAGGTGCTTCGACTACCCGCCTGGGCGCACAGGTAAAACTCCCGGCTCAACTAAGCTTTCAGGGAAGATACAACTTTACCGGAGCACAAAGTAATGCACAAAGCCGGACAAGGGCCATCCATTTCATAGATCTGGGTTTAACTAAAAACTTGTTAGAAAATAAGGCAAGTTTGATTTTAGATGCTACAAACCTGCTCAATACCCGGAAGACAAACACGGTAACCAGCGGACAGGATTATGTTTTAAACCAGCTGAGTAATCCAAATGCAGCACGTTATCGCCTAAGCTTTGTCTATCGCTTTAATGCAAAAGAAAACCAGTCTGTGCGTCAGGCAAAGACTGGAAATCGAAATTAAACTAACCTACGCTCTGACTCGTCAATTGGGAGGTCATTAATGCTGGCATAACGTTTTTCCATCAGGCCATTTTCATTAAACTCCCAATTTTCATTTCCATACGCCCGGAACCATTGCCCCTGCTGGTCTTGCCATTCGTATTCAAAGCGCACCGCAATCCTGTTATCAGTATAGGCCCACAATTCTTTTTTAAGTTTATAGTTCAGTTCTTTTTTCCATTTCGTTTCCAGAAATTCCTGAACCGCCCTGCGGCCATTTATAAACGTTGAACGGTTTCTCCAGACGGTATCTATCGTATAAGCGAGAGATACTTTTTCAGGATCCTGTGAATTCCAGGCATCTTCGGCAAGTTGAACTTTTTGAACCGCTGTTTCGAAGGTAAATGGTGGTAACGGATGTTTCTGTTCCATAATGATGTTCTTTGATTTAAGGCAAAAGTATAACAGGCAAAAGCGCTTTAAAAACGATAAAAAATGATATCATGCATCATAATTAGTGATTCATCAGGAAGCTAATTGTCATAAACGGAAGGAAAATGTACATTTAACCTATTCTGACGGGCAAAACATAATGATTACAAAATTTGATACGATTGAACAACTGGCCAATGGTAGTCCACGACAGCGACATGCTTACCATACGCTTCAGCAACATCAGATCATGGAGATATTAACTCCTTTTGATCCCATACTTGCAGGAACTGTTCCCATCAACATCGATATTGAAAGCAGCGATCTGGATATCATTTGCGCTTATCAGAATGGGCGGGATTTTCAGGAATATCTGAAACTCCATTTCTCCGGATTCCATCAATTTCAATTGAAAGAACGCTTTGTCCATAATGAAAGCTCAGTCATCGCAAATTTCGTAATCAACGATTGGCCCATAGAAATTTTCGGACAGATCAAGCCTTCAAGAACTCAGGCCGCTGTCATTCACATGTATGTGGAGTACAATCTGCTTTCCATTCATGGAGAACAATTCCGTCAGCATATTATTCAACTGAAAAAACAAGGACTAAAAACAGAACCAGCCTTTGCACAAGCCCTGGGAATTAAGGGCGATCCGTATCTTGAATTACTGAAACTATATCCGGCCTAAGCCCAACATCCGGATTCTTCAGGTTTTCTCTCATAGAAAAGTCATGTTATAAATTATAGCTTGCAATTAAATTGTACACAACTTAATTTTACACAACAAAACAAACAGCTATGGAAAGTTTAAAACTTGAAAATCAATTGTGTTTTCCAATATATGCCTTATCCAGACAAATCACTGCGATATACCGGCCTCATCTGGAAGCCATTGACCTTACTTATCCTCAATATCTGGTTATGCTTGCACTTTGGCAGCATGAAACGGTTACCGTAAAACAACTGGGCAAATTGTTATGGCTGGATAGCGGAACTCTTACCCCATTGTTAAAACGAATGGAAGAAAACGAATTGCTGACCAGGAACCGCTCGGAAGCAGATGAAAGGGTCGTCAACATCAGAATTTCGAAAAAAGGGACGGCATTAAAAAAACAGGCAAAGTCAATTCCGGATGCCATTAAAAATGCACTGGCAACGGATGAAGATCAACTTTTTCAATTGCGGGACCAATTGAAACAAATCCTGTCAGTAACCGCTGAAAATAAATAGAAACGAATAACACAAACCCATAAAAAAGATAAAATGAAAGTATTGTATACAGCCGCAGCTACTGCTACTGGCGGAAGAAATGGACAAGTTAAAAGTTCAGATGGTGTGTTGGATCTGGAAGTACGCATGCCGAAGGCATTGGGTGGCGCGCAGGATGGTTATACCAATCCGGAACAATTGTTTGCTGCCGGATATGCTGCCTGTTTCGACAGCGCGTTAAATCTGGTGATTAAAACTGCTAAAATCAGTACAGGAACGACTACAATAAGCGCAGAAGTAAGCATTGGCCCGAATGAAACCGGCGGATTTGGACTGGCGGTAAAATTAGCCGCAAACATTCCCGGTGTGGATCAGCAGCAAGCAGAAGAACTGGTAGCGAAAGCCCACCAGATCTGTCCGTATTCCAACGCAACAAGAGGAAATATTGAAGTGGAGTTAAGTGTCAGCAATAACGACTAATCTTCATTCGCTTTTAACGTAAATAAAGGCCTGAGCTGATTCTATGGAAGCCGCTCAGGCTTTTTTATTGGCACAATAATTCGTATGTTCACATACACCCTCTTCTCATCTCCTATGCCGATCCTGTGGAAATATTTTAAAGAGCAAAAATGGTGGGTCGTCCTGGCCCTTATTCTTGCAGCTGTAGCTCAGTTGTTAAGCCTGACTGATCCGATCATCTTCGGGAAAATCATTGATGAATATGCTACAAACCCCGGTAATAAAAGCCAACAGGAACTGGTAAACGGGGTGCTTTACTGGTTGGGTATCGCTATTGCTATTGCCATTGCAGCAAGAATCGCCAAAGCTTTCCAGGAATATTATACCCGGCTCGCCGTACAGCAATTTGGTATGCAAATCTTTAACGACGGCCTGAAACAAACGCTGCGCCTCTCCTTTCAGGAATTTGAAGAAAGTCATAGCGGAGAAACCCTATCCATCCTGCAAAAAGTAAAGACAGATACCGAACGTTTTATCAACGCTTTCATCAATATTCTCTTTTCTTCCATCGTCGGAATGGGGTTTCTGATTTGGTATTCCATTACTAAAAACTGGATGCTCGTACCGGTATTTATCATCGGAATCCTGGTTCTGGGATCTCTGACAGGCTTGTTGAGTAAAAAGATTAAAACGGTACAAAGGTCGATCAATCGGGAAACGAATAAGATGGCAGGTGTAATTACCGAGTCGCTCCGGAATATTGAACTGGTAAAGAGCCTGGGCTTAACCTTTCCCGAAATCCGCAGGTTAAAAATACAAACACGGAATATCTACGACCTGGAGATGATGAAAACCAAAAGGGTCCGGACACTTTCTTTTCTTCAGGGCACGACACTCAACCTGTTGAAACAATCCATTCTGTTTATCCTGCTCTGGCTGATCTTCCGCAACAAACTCAGTACCGGAGAGCTGATCACCATGCAGTTCATTTCTACTTCCATTTTCGGACCTTTACAGGACCTGGGAAACATTATCCTTAGCTACCGCGAAGTAGAAGCCTCTGTTCATAATTTTGATCAGTTGATGCAGAAACCAATCGAACGGAAACCAGAATCGCCTAAAAAAACCGGCCCGCTAAAAAACTTATCATTTGACCGGGTTGTTTTTCGTCATAAAACAGCACAAAGCAATGCCATCGACGACCTCTCTTTCCATGTCAACAGTGGAGAAACCATTGCCTTTGTTGGTCCTTCCGGATCTGGAAAATCCACCTTGGTTAAGCTGCTGGTCGGGCTGTATCGCCCGGTATCGGGTTCCATCCTGTTCAATGAATTCAATGCAAAGGAAATCAGTTATAATGAACTTCGCCGTCAGATTGGTTTTGTCACACAGGATACCCAATTGTTTGCGGGCACCATCAGGGAGAACCTCTTATTCGTAAAAGGAACTGCAACAGAGGAAGAGCTGCTGGATGCATTAAACAAAGCTTCCTGTACCAAACTGCTGGAAAAATCGGAGAAGGGAATTGATACCCTGCTTGGTGAAGGTGGTTTGAAATTATCAGGCGGAGAAAAACAAAGGATTTCCATTGCAAGGGCGCTATTGAGAAACCCAAGACTACTCATCTTTGATGAAGCAACCTCTGCGCTCGATTCTCTGACAGAAGAAGAAATCACCAGCACCATCCGTGATTTGTCCATGAGCCAGGACCGCATCACCATTGTTATTGCCCATCGTTTATCTACGATTATGCATGCTGATATGATCCATGTACTGGAAAAAGGTAAGATCTCTGAAGCTGGTTCTCATGAAGAGTTACTGGAACAAAAAGGACTTTACTACGCCATGTGGCGGCAACAGGTTGGAGAAAGGAAGTGATTTTTTCTATTTTTGTCAAATGATACATGCCAATTTACTCCTGATCCTTGCCTTGTTTTTTGCAATGGCACTACTTTATCTGCTAAGCCAACGCTGGAAAATATCTTATCCTATTTTCCTTGTGATCGGCGGATTGGGGATCAGCTTCATTCCGGGCATTCCTCCGATAAATGTTAATCCTGACATTGTATTTCTGATCTTCCTTCCCCCTTTACTATTTGAAGCGGCCTGGTACACCTCATGGAATGAGTTCTGGAAATGGAAAAGATCCATACTTCTGCTCGGTTTTGGGCTGGTACTCATCACTTCCGTGGCCATCGCCTATTTCTCGGTCAGCATTATCCCGGGTTTTACACTTGCCCTGGGCTTCCTGCTGGGTGGCATCATCTCTCCACCGGATGCGGTGGCAGCAACCTCGGTATTAAAGGGTGTCAGCATGCCAAAACGAGGACTCACCATGCTTGAAGGAGAAAGTCTCGTCAATGATGCCGCATCCTTAACGGTATTCCGCTTTGCATTGGCCTGTATCCTTACCGGACAATTTGTATTTCAGAAAGCAGCCACAGATTTTATCGTTCTGGCAGTAATGGGCGTATTTGTAGGGTTGACGATTGCACATATCCTTTATCTCGTACTTCGTTACTGGGCAAAATCATCCAGCATTACTACTCCCATTACGCTGATTGCTCCTTACCTCATGTATATTGTTGCAGAGCAATTTCACTGGTCCGGTGTTCTGGCAGTGGTTAGCGGTGGATTGTTTCTTTCCTTTCGTTCCAATGATTTCCTAAACTACCATACACGTATGCAAACCAAGGAAGTATGGGCGACGGTAGGCTTTTTGCTCAACGGCTTTGTTTTTATCCTCATCGGACTGGAATTGCCGGTTATTGTAGCAGGGTTGGAAGGTTATTCGATCAAAGAATCCATCCATTATGCATTGATGATTAGTGTAATTGTCATTGTAGCCCGTATTATTCTCGTTTACCTGGTAACTTTTATCCCCAGATTGCTGAGCCCGAAAATCAGGAAGAACGAGAAGAGTCCGGGTTTCAAACTTCCATTTATCATCGGTTGGGCAGGTATGCGCGGCGTAGTGTCCCTGGCATCCGCTTTGGCCATTCCCTTAACCCTGACTAACGGAGCCGCTTTTCCTCACCGTAACCTGATCTTGTTCATCACTTTTATTGTCATTCTGGTTACCCTGGTATTTCAGGGATTGACACTTCCGATCTTCCTGAAATTATTAAAAGTGGAAGAAATAGATGATCATATTCCTTTTGATCAGCAGAAGGAAGCCATTCACCTGTTGATTGCCAAAGAGACCGTTTTACATATGGATCGTAAATACAGCAAAGAAATGGCTGATTTTGAAACCATAGCCAGAATTAAAGAGCAGATGGAGCGCAGCATCAGGGCTACCGAACAGACCGTTACCGAGCAGAAACAGCAGGTGGCTTCAGTAAGAAAGCTTTACAAAAAAATAATGCTCGACCTCACCGCCTTCAGAAGAATGGAATTAAATAAACTGCGTGCAACAAAACAATATGATGATGAGGTGCTCAGGGATATGGAAAGTAGCCTGGATCTGGAAGAAGCACGTTTTTATAAACACTAAGAAATCATTTACAACTGTCCGGGATCTGTTTCCGGACAGATATAATATATGATATAGAGATATCAAGATGTCTAAAGTAATTATCCGGTTTTCTCCATTCCTTATAAGGTAGTCCTTTCAATTGAAAAGGATAATACTGCTTTAACAACCAAAAAAATCTTCCAGCGTAAGGTTCGTTTCAGGAGAGGCACTTATGAATAAAAAGAATGCTTACTTTAAAAAGTCTGATACTTTATCCAAAAGTTGGTTTCCTTTTTCTTTTAACCCTTTACCCTGATCGGTAATATTCTTCTGGCTGGTCATTTTTTCCATTTCGGCACTCAGGGTTTTGAACCGGTCTATGGTGGCAAAAATCTCATCAGTATGGCTCACCTTATTTTCTTTCATCAGCTTTCTCCAATCAATTTTAGCAAGGGTTGCCATCATATACCTCGTACCGATCTTACTGATAAAAACTTTATCATAAATGCCATTTAGTTTTGCATCGGGATCCCGCTCTTTAAGGTAGCCGATAGACTCTTCAATGGATTTCTTTTCACTATCAGAGAGCAGCGGACTGGCCTTTAGTTTAGTCAGCGCAGCAATAGCCTGATCATTTCTTCGTCTTTTTATTGCCACATAACTTTCAATACTCCAAACCAGTTCAGTCTGTAAACCCAATTTATGCGCATCAGCGAGGAAGGCTTCGAAATCATCCAGTGCACGCTCTTCATCAATATCCCGTTTCATCATCAGGCGGTCAAAGCCTCTGAACAGATGGTTAAGACTGTGAAAAGCGACATTGGTCTGCTCATTATTCAGCTTTCCCCAATTAAAAAATGCTCTGGTATATGGGAGATCAATACCTTTATTTTTTTCCAGCCATTTGATGTTGCTACCCATCTCATCTTCTGATAAATAATAAAACCGGTTGGAAAAGAAGAGAAAACCACGGACAAACTGAAGTAAGGTTTTCATTTCACTATCAGGTAATTTATCTGGCTGGGTTTTACTGCATTCATAAAGAGAAATTTCCACACCTAAATCCCTTGTAGCCAATACCAGCATACTCAAAATAGCATGTTCCATATTCTGCAGGAAAATTTTATCCGCTTCACTGCGTTTTACCGCCTGTTTTACCAGATTTTGCTTTTCCACAGGCTCAGCATACACAGCATTGATTCCGTCCATCAAAGGAGGAAAGATATCTTCATCGGTTTCCACGACAAAGCTTTTAATATTCCGGTAATCACGGTACAAAAGAACCATCTCTGTTATGGAAAGCTCTTTCTTTTTCGGATCGATCCCGGAAAGACTCCTGGAGACCGACTGTAATTCTCTGGAATGTTTCTGATATTCAGGCATGGTGGTATCCTGTACTCCTGCTGCACGCAATCCAATTTTTCCAAACTTCCAGACAATAATTTTATCTGAAGTCAGGCTCTTTGCAAGTTCAACACGATCTTTTTCCAACAGGATCTGGTCTGTTTGTTCACTGGAACAGCTCCATTGCAGCCCTATCATAAACAGGCAGAGGTATTTTTTCATTTCAAATTTCATTTTAGCATCAGTTTGATTTGCTGATGGCGTCTACGGGCAGGACCTTTTGGTTGATGAAAGGATTCCAACGTTTATCGCCGGTCCTTTTCATCGTTTCTGCAGCCAGAATTTTAGGGGTATAACCGTATTGGTCTTTCACGGTGGTATTTGCTCCTCTGGAGATCAGAAACATCGCGATCTCGTAGCGATTATTTTCAATGCTACGCATCAGCGGGGTTTTGCCTGTTTTATCGGCCAGGTCTATTGTTGCGCCTTTAGCAATCAGCAGTTGCACAATTTTTAGGTTCTTCGGATTCGATGCTGCTTCCAGCAATATACCAGCACCATAATTATTGGTCAGGTTTACATCCGCCCCATTCCTGATCAGGTATTCCGTTATTTCATAGTTTCCTGTTTTCACTG
This sequence comes from Pedobacter steynii, assembly GCF_001721645.1. Lineage (NCBI taxonomy): Bacteria > Pseudomonadati > Bacteroidota > Sphingobacteriia > Sphingobacteriales > Sphingobacteriaceae > Pedobacter > Pedobacter steynii. The sequence goes on from NZ_CP017141.1 coordinate 5,835,782, forward strand.
CCGCGGAAAGCGCAGATACACCATCAAAACGTTCACTCTTATAATTCACATCCGAAGATTTGCTGATTAAAAATTTAATCTTGATCAGGTCTCCGTTATTTACAGCTGCAATCAGGGGGCTCACACCTCCATCTTCGCCCAGATTTACAGTCGCGCCCGCACGAATCAGCAATTCCATTACAGCGACCGGAAGGCCCTTATTTGCTGCGGCATAACACAATGCACTCTCTCTTCGATGAGACAGGGCATTTACAGCTACTTTTCTCTTTAATAACTTCTTGATGGAGAGGGTATCATTCTCATGGCATGCCCACATCAATGCGGTCGTCCCATCTGCTTCGTTCTGTTGGTCGGGGTCTGCCGTTTTATCCAGGATAGTACTGACTACTGCTCCACTTATTGCTTTTTTCTTCAAAGCCGTCATCAGTATGGTTTCCCCTGAATTTGTGGAACTTCGGTTTACTTCTGCGCCTTTTTTCAGAAGCAGGGCAGCAAGGTCACTCCTTCCATAATTTAAAGCCCATTGCAATGCAGTCATTCCATTGGGATCTGATCCGGCCTCAGTTACTTTAGCACCATTGTTGATCAATAAAGCGGCTACCTCCGGATGATCTGAAGCACAGGCCAGAAATAGCGCCGTATGGCCACCTCCGTTTTTCGCGTTCAGATCTGCCTTTCTGGCAATCAATTGTTTCACCAGGTCTATTTTATTATGCTCTGAGACCAGCATCAACAAGGTCCAGTCCAGATTGGAATAGTCTTTATCGTCCTTCTTTAAACCACCTCTGAAATTTCCTTTAGCCCTGAGGTTAAGGTTCTTCCCGGCACTAATGTACTTTTTTACCGGTTCATATTTTCTTTCACGTACGTTCAAAAACATCTTTTCAATCAGGGGGCCACCCTGCGCAAAAACGTCGCTAAACGATACAGCGGCCAGGAGAAAAAGACATAGAAAGCGTTTATTCATAATAAATGTGAATTTAGAGAAAATTACCAGATGAGAAAGCAGAATTAATCCGCGGCCTTCCTGTCAACTTCTAAAAGCCCGGGCATAACCTGTAAATGAGGGTCGTTAATTGATAAGCGCATCGCTTTTAAATCAATTAAAAGCGGAAAGCCCCGATATTTTACCAATCGGGGCTTTATTAACAAATCTGGAAAACTGAGTATTTTCTCAGTCCGGTTATTCCGTAAAAAATCAGTTACTTCATCTGGTAAGCCACTGTTTTTCTATCACCATTTCATCTCACCTGTATTTACTTTTGCACCCAGTTGAAGGGCAATATCAAAAGTTGCAGCAGGATATTGTTTTTTCATCAGCTCAATCAGCTCCGCAGAAGTTTTTACTTTAGTCAATGCATCAGCATAAGCTTTGATATAAGCACGGTCATATTTCAACGACTCTATATTTAAAGCAGCAGCCTCACCAAAGTGTGCCGGAATAATAATTGCAGGTTTAAGTGCTTCGATCTTATCCAATGCGGTTAACCATTGCTCACGTTTTTCTGCTGTAGCATCATCTGCCAGCCACAAATGGAACCCCGATCCAAAGATATTGATGCCACCTACTACCGCTTTAATGGATGGGATCCATACAAAAGCACGATGCGCAGCACCTTCTACGTTAACGATCTCCAGCTTATTTCCTTCCAGTTCCAGGCCATTTCCTTTCAACAGCTGTGGCAAAACCACATTTTTGGTTCCATTTTCCGCCAGTTGAGGGCCCCAGACATCCAGCTTTTTCTGTGCAGTTTGTTTAATGCGTTCAATCGTTGTCTCCGTGGCATATACCGTTACCGACGGGAAGTAGCTTTTAAAAACCTCCAGACCGAAGTAAAAATCAGGATCGGCATAGCTGACATAAATTGCGGTTAAATTTTTTCCGCTGGCTTTGATTTCCTCCGCTACGCGCTTTGCATCAGAAAGCGTAAACTGCGCATCGATCAGTACCGCATCGGTCTGGCCGCTGACGATCACTGAGGCTACGCCGAAGCTGGTTTCGGCGGCATGGTAAACGTTAAGCCTTAACGCCCCGCCTTCAATAGATTTAAATGTTTGAGCTGTTGCATTCATATTTAACAAAATTGAGATGAATAAAATAGAGGTTGATAACAGTGTATATGATGTTTTTTTCATGATCATTAGTTGTTGTGAATAAATTTTAAATGGTTTTCAACGCCAGCTGGCTTTCAATCCGACTGGTAATTTCTTCGAAAGACGAATAACCTTGTTCTATCAGTACCAGTTCATTTCCGGTATCCAATAATAAGGTTGGATAAGACATGGCATAATCTGATGCTTTAGCAAAGGCTGCCTGAGTAGCCGCTTTCATTTCCGGACTGTGAAAATGTTTGAAGAATTCCACAGGTTCCATACCGAGGCCACCCAGAATTGCCCTATAGGTGACATCATCATTCAGGTCTTTACCAAAGAAATATCTTTCTTTCTGGACTGCAGCGGCAAAAACCACATTTTTTTCCGGCCAGAACTGTTGTACAGTCACAATTGCCCTGGAAGGAATCTCGCTGTCCAGCACTACCTCCTCCTGATGAATAAACTGAAAATAAGCTTCTCCAAAGGCAGTTCCTGTCAGACTGGCGATCTGCTGATCATGCTTAATAAAATAACCGGCCATCTGTTTACTTTGCCTTCGGACATTATGCCCAGCCCACATTCCTGCCGGGGTCAGCTCAAAATCTATCTGGCCTTTATACTTTTCAGCAGTCTGAAGGGTATTTTTATAATTTCCATAACACCATCCGCAAAGCGGATCCATCACATATATTAATTTCATTATTTCTATTTTTTAAATTCAAACTTTCCTTTCAGAAACTGTGCTGCTCTGCCAGCTGTAGATTTTTCATCTTTATAACTGAGAAAAGCGTCCACCTCTCCTTCTTTAGTATTGATCACCTGGCTTACCGTTAGCCCGTCCTGCTCAATCCAGTTCAGAAAATAAAGATGATCGTTCAACTGCTTATAAGAAATCTTTTCGGTACCCTGATTGGTTTTACCTGTTTTATCGATTGCGGTCCAGTGCACCGTGCTGTCGTTTAAATACGCCACTTCAGCGGTAAAGTCGGTATAGGTAATCTTTCCGGATTTACCGATCAATGCATAGGCAGAATCAATAGCCGCAGCCTGCTTATCTGCAGTCCCTCCGTTCCCGGCACAAGCCTGAAAAAACAAGAGTGCAGAAATTCCGGAGATGATCAGCATCCTTTGGTTTCGATTAAATCGTGTATTTGCTTTCATAAGTCATTGAAGATTAGGAAGGCAAAATTAGAACACCAGAACCCGGAAAAAGTTGAACTAGTTCAAAAAAGAAATTTACCGTTGTCTGGCCAGCTTTTTTCTGATCTTACTCAGGAACTCATGGGTAATCCCCAGATAGGAAGCCACCTGTAATTGAGTGAGTCGTTGTTCCAGCTGAGGATATTTTTCGATGAACTCCAGATAACGCTCGTCAGCAGTCTTACCCAATGCAGAAATCATTCTTCTCTGCAGGGCAACATGCGTCTTCTGTGTCATGATACGGAACAGCTTCTCTACAAAAGGAAGTTGCTCATATAACGCTTCCTTATAAGGTTGGGTGATGAGTAATACTTCGCTGTCTTCGAGCGCTTCTATGTTTAAGATCGAGGGGATATTATTGGTGAAACTATCAATATCGGTTACCCACCAGTCTTCTACTGCAAAATATAGAATCCGTTCCTGTCCCTGTTCATCCAGGTAATATACCCTTAAACAACCCTTGGTAACGAAACCTTCAAACTTACAGACCTCTCCTGCCTTTAAAAGAAACTGCTTCCGTTCTACTTTACGTTGGTAAAAAGGGGCTAAAAACTGTTGGAATTCCTCGTCGGTAACCGGCAGGTGTTTTTCGATATGTTTATGGAGTAACTCGGACATGCCAGCTAATATACGGCGATTGGAATAAATAATATAGAATGATAAATAAGAGAACATTTACCTGCCATTTTTGTTTAATTTACAATCATTAATCATCCCTTTTTTTCAAATTATGTCATCCGAAAATTCAAACGAAAACACCTTTTATTTAGGCCTTTGCATGGCAGGTGCGGTATCCGCAGGTTCTTATACGGCTGGTGTCATGGACTACCTGCTCGAAGCGCTTGGAGAATGGGAAAAAAGAAAAAATGAACCAGGTGTTCCTGTTCATAAAGTGCAGATTCCCGTCATGGGAGGTGCTTCAGCCGGAGGTATGACCAGCATCCTGACCACTACAGTGCTCAACAGCCCACATACCCCTATCGATAAACCTTCAGAAAATCTTCTTGCTGAGCATCCTGAAAACAAGTTTTACCATACCTGGGTAGATCTAAGTCAGGGTGATGTACTGGACAAAATGCTGGATACTTCGGACATTAAATCCGGAGGATTAACCTCTGGTCTGAATTCCGCCTTTATTGATGAAATTGCCCAGAGGGTGGTTACCACAGAAGCCGACAAAACAAAATGGTTGCCCCTCCCCGGCTATATTAAACCGGGATTGAAGATATTCAGCACGTTGACCAACCTGCAGGGCTTTGAATACACTGCAGATTTTGGACCCGATAAACCGCAGACCAGAAAATACCATATGTCTATTCATAATGACTATGCTTGTTTTGAGCTGACAGAAACAGAAATTCTGGGTTCCAATGGCGGCTGGGTGCCCCTAAACCTCAAAGACAACATCAATGTGGATATGGCCAGAGATGCTGCAATCGCTACCGGTGCTTTTCCTGTGGGCCTGAAATCAAGATTATTCAGCAGAGATGCGTCTTATGTAAATGCCAACCTCTGGTTAAAAAAATACCTGAGCAATAACCCGGTAGATCCGGGCAATTATGAAAGCCTGAATGTGGACGGTGGACTGATCAATAATGAACCATTCGAAAAAGTGCGTGATGTGCTCTTTGAACTTACCGGACAGGAAGCCAAAGCTTATAGGGATTTCAGCACCTTCACCTCAACAGTAGTGATGATTGAACCTTTTCCTACTCAAAAACCGAAGCCTATCTCTAAATTTCAGGGCTTGATGAATGTAATGGGGCTTACGCTAAGCTCTATGATCAATCAGATGCGCTCAAAACCCGTGGAAATATCTGATGCTTTAAGTAAAAGCTGTGCGGCACAATTCCTCATCGCTCCTTCCAGATTCGTAAACGGCCCTGAAGGAGAAATGGTCAATGTAACCGGAGAGCTCGCGATTGCCTGTGGGACTTTAAATGGTTTTGGTGGTTTTTTAAATAAAGAATTCAGGGTGCACGACTATTTCCTGGGCAGGCACAACTGTAAAATTTTTCTCAGAGATTACTTTACCATTCCGGAAAGCGCATTGGAGGAAAACGAGATCTTCAGACAAGGTTATGCAAATGCAGATCGGGCGCGCTTTAAATCCACTAAAGATGACGGATATCAGATCATTCCCATATTTGCAGAAACGACTGATTATAGCTTTCCTCAGCTGAAGTTTAAATCCGGAGGAAGCTGGCCTATCCTGGAAGAAAAGGATATCGACCAATACAAATCCAGACTAAAAGACCGTATACAAGCTATATTATTGAACCTGGCTGACCTCAGTGGCTCCAGTAAATTTCTGATCTGGGCAGGTGCTAAAATTGTGTTAAACAGGGTACTTTCCAATGCGGTGATTAAAAAAATTAAGAGAGACCTGGTGACCTGGAAATTGTTACCCGAACAAGACAATTAAGAACGCTTCAGTAATCCGGAGAAATTCAACAGAAACCGTCAGCAAATACAGATTTTATCTGTAAAATACCGGCGCTGTCGAATTTCTCCGGAATTGCTATACCTTATTGGTTGATGGCCTGATAAACTGCTACCTGAAACTCTTCTCCAATACTAAAATATGGAGAAAGGTATTCCTGAGTAAAAAGTAAGGCAATGAGCCCTTCTTTAGGGTCTGCCCAGCCATGCGTATTAAAAGCTCCTCCCCAACCAAATGAGCCTATACTTAATGCCGACAAATAATCATTTTTCTCGGTTTCCAGTGCAAATCCTCCTAAGCCGAACTGAAAATTTTCTGACTGGGCCGGCATTGCCGAAATTTTTACCTGATCACCTAATTGATTCCTGAGCATCAGCCCGATAGTTTTAGTACCAATCAGCCTTTTGCCTTTAAAAACCCCTTTATTCAGATAAAGCATATAAAAATTGGCCATATCAGCCGTTGTAGAACTTAACCCAGCTCCACCAGAAAGATAAGTTCCCTGAAGCCTTGGAAAATCTGCATCTACTCCTTCGTACAAGGGGTGCTTTACCTTAATCAGGCTCCCGGTCAATTGATTTTCTTCCTGTACACGCTCATACAAACTCACCAAACGGCTGTGTTTTTCTTTGGGAAGGTGAAAATAAGTATCTTTCATTTCCAATGGTCTGAAAATTCTGTTTTCCATAAAGACATCCAATGGCTGTCCACTCCATATTTCAATCAGATAACCTAACAGATCAATGTTGAGCCCATACGTAAAAGCTACACCTGGATCGTGTTGTAAAGGCATTTTGGCCAGCAATTCCATTTTCTCCTTAAGTGTGGATTTCGTCGTCCCAATTCCTGAAGGTACTCCGGCACGTTCATAAATACGCCACATTACCGGATCGCTGAACACAGCTGGATAAGCAATACCTGAGGTGTGTCTCAGCAAGTCGCGAATACTGATTTCACGACTTGCAGGCCTGGTCGTATAAGTTCCTTTTTGCGCATCATAAGACAACAACACACCAGGTGATTTAAAAGCAGGAACATACTTAGATAAAGGATCATCCAGCAGGAATTTACCCTCTTCCCAAAGCATCATCACTCCCAGGCTGGTCAGGGCCTTGGATTGAGAAGCAATGCGGAAAATATCGTCCGTTTTCATAGTTCTGCCTGTTTCTACATCCGCATAACCAAAGGCTTTTTGATACACTACCTTTCCATTTTTAAGAATTAATGCGGTTGCACCGGCAATGTGTTGTCCTGCCAGTTGCCGCTGAATCATTTCATCTATCTTTATCAGGCGCGATTGGTCTAAACCTTTCTGGCTGACGTTTTCCTGCGCTACTGCAGTCATGGTAGTTAATGGCGTAATGTTCAATATTAACAATAAGACCGATCTGACAATCCTGTTGTTTAAGAGGTTATAGTTCATTTTGATATATTGATGTGCTAAAATAATTTTTAATAACGATGTGTGTCCTGACCCCAGTGCCCAGGCTAAAGTAAATCCTAATGAAAGATGACGGCATTGCTTTCCATCGGAGTAAAAGTACCCTCGGTCAGCTTTTCTTCTCTGGCACTCAGCATCACCAAACCAATGGCAGCAAGTACAAACAAAGCGCCCACCCAGGGCGCAGCTCCCAGTCCTAAAGTCGAAGAGACCACCCAGCCACCAACATAAGCACCTAAAGCGGCACCGGCATTAAAGGATGCGATATTAAAGGCAGAAGCAACATTCATCATGGATGGATTGATGCGTTCAGCGGTCTGGACAACAAACAATTGGGAGGCTGGAACTGTAGCAAAGGATAAAGCACCGATCACAAATAAAGTAACGACTGCCGGAATGGTATGGTGTACCGTAAAGCTAAAGATCAGTAACACCCCAACCTGCAAAACCAACATCCATAATAGCGCTTTAAGAGGCAGCTTATTAGACAGTTTACCGCCGGCGATATTACCTACAGCGATTGCGATTCCATAAATCAACAGCATTACACTCACCATATTCTGCGACATACCCGTTAACTCCATAAGCAGGGGTGATAAATAAGTAAACACCAGAAATACCCCCGCATAATTGAAGACGGTGGTAAAAAAAGCCAGTAGCAACTTCTTATTGCCAAGAATACCAAATTGTTGTTTTATAGGTGCCGCGGCTTCATTTTTGATGTTTCCAGGCAATAAAAACAAATTAGCCAGGAGTCCGGTCAGTCCCAATCCGGCGACACTTAAAAAAGTAGCGCGCCATCCAAAATGCTGTCCAATCATAGTGCCCAGAGGAACGCCAATAGCCATCGCTACGGTTAAACCGGCAAACATAATGGCTATTGCACTGGCCCTTTTATCTGCCGGGACGATGGCTGCAGCTATGGTAGCCCCAACGGCAAAAAAGACACCATGTGCAAATCCGGTAACCATTCTGGCCATCACCAAAGGAATAAAGCCTGGCGAAATTCCAGCCAGTAAATTTCCCGCTGCAAAAAGCAACATCAGATAAATTAATAATGGCTTACGTGGAAACCGGTTGGTCAAGGCGGTCAATACCGGAGCACCTATTGCTACGCCAATCGCGTAAAAGCTAACCAGCAATCCCGCCGATGGAATGGAAATTGATAAATCTTTTGCAACTGTAGGCAATAAGCCTACAATCACAAACTCCGTCGTACCAATCGCAAAGGCACTAATGGTCAATGCCCATAAAGCCAGTGGCATTCCCGTTTTACTTTTTATATTTTTATTGTTCATGATTTCGTTTATTGAATTAGACAACACAAAGGTGAGCAGTCTAAAACTATAAATGAAATAACATGATTTATACATTAGTATAAATATAATTATAGATAAAGACCGGGATTATCTATAATTTTGAGTTATGGTAAATTTAGAATGGTACAGAACTTTTAAAGCAATCTATCATACGGGAACGCTGACTGGCGCAGCGCAGGAACTGTTGATTTCACAACCCAACGTAAGTCAGCATTTATCCGCCCTGGAAGCGCATATCGGAAAGCAGCTGTTTGAGCGCAAGCCCAGAAGAATGGTTCCCACAGATTACGGAAAGCTATTTTACACCCAGATTATCGAAGCCATGGATAAATTGGAACAGGTAGAATCAGAGTTCAGGTACATCCGTTCCTCTAATCTGCCCCTCACCTGCATTGGCGCGCCCAAAGAATTTTTTTATACGCTGCTGAGTTCCGAAATCGGTAAAGCCCCGGCCAATTTTGTTTTTGAATTCGGGCTGACTAAAAACCTGATGGAGAAACTAGGTAAAGGAAAACTTTACTTTGTCATTGCAACCCACTGTACAGATGAAAAGGATATTGTTTATGAACCAATCAGGGAAGAAAGGTTTGTGCTTGTGGCGAATTACAATATGGACACCGATGAATTTGACCACTATATTGCCAATGGAGAATGCGACAAAGCAGAACGCTGGCTTTGTGAACAAAACTGGTACGCCTACAGTAGTGACCTGGCTATCATCAGGAGGTTCTGGCTGGAAAATTTCAGGAAACGCCCGGCTATCAAACCCCGGTTCATCATTCCGGATTTCAATTCTATACTCAAAGGAATCAGTATTGGAAATGGACTAACCATCGCCTCAGACTACCTGGTCAAAGAGCTAATCGAACAAAAACAACTCAAAGAAATCTGGACAGGTCATAAACCAGCCACCAATACCATTTACCTGACCTACGACAAAAACCGGGCAACTACCGCTCAAATAGAAATGGTGAGAAAGCTGGTTCAAAAACAATAGATTTGCAAAATATGGTCAGAATAGCTACGCTTAGTTTTCTCTTTCTCCTCATCAGCCTTTCCACTATTGCGCAAGACAGTAAATTACTGTTGAGGGGAAAAATGATGACCGCTCTTGCTGAAGAAAAATTAACCGGTGCAGTCTGGTCCACAGTAGATTCCGGCGGGCACATCTCCGCCGACGCCTACGGAATTAAATCCTATGAATCGAAACGCCTCCTTGCTTTCTCAGACCGGGTACAGGTAGGTTCCGTCACTAAAACCTTATTGGCTACCGGGATCCTGAGACTGGTTACCATTCATAAAATAAATCTTGATTCCCCGGTGGAAAAAATATTGCCTGGTATTCATTTTGAAAATCCCTGGGCTTCCACGAATCCGGTTACGGTCCGACATCTGTTAAACCACACTTCCGGTCTGGAGGACCTACGACTCTGGCAAATGTTCAGCAAAAAAGTTAGCCCTAACACCCCATTATCTGAAACCTTTAGCCGGGATCCTTCTGTCCTTCGAATCTATAATCAGCCAGGCAGTGTATTCTCCTATTCAAATATGGGATATACCATGCTCGCTATGGTCATAGAAGCCGTAACCAGACAACGTTACGAAGATTACCTCGATAATTACCTGCTACAACCATTGGGCATGACCAGGAGTACTTTCAACTTTATTACTCAACTGGGTAAAAATGGGGATAAGGACCTGGCAATGGGCCATCTGGACCAGATGCAACGCCAGGAAGCCGTTCCTATGTACCTGAGGCCTGCAGGACAATTTACCACCACTGCTTATGATATGGGGATTTTTATTCGCTTTCTGCTGAGCGATGGCAGGCTTCATCGCTTTCCTTTTATCCGGGAAGATTTACTTAAAGCTATGGGATCCCCTGCGGCCAGCAACGCCATAGAACATGGCCTTCAAAGTGGCTACAGTTTAGGCCTGATGAAAAGAGATCATAACCAGGTGACTGGCCTGGCTCATGCCGGGAATACCATAGGTTACCATGCTATGCTCTACCTTTTTCCGGAAGAAAAAAAAGGATTCTTTGTGGCCCATAATATGGACAGTGAAACCGCAGATTACGAAGTCTTCAACAAGATCTTAATCCAGTCCCTGGCATTGCAAAAGAAACCGGCAAGCAGCCCAACAGTACCCGCTATGCCGGCCGACATGAGCAATTGGAAAGGAAATTATATCCCGGTACGCAACAAATTCAAAGCCTTTGCTTACCTGGATTTGCTGACCGGTTTTTTAACCCTGCTGCCTCAGAAAAATGAACTTGTTTTAAGTCAGTTTCAAAAGAACGACAAGCTGCTTTTTCCTACGGGACACCATTTGTTTAAATCTTCAGACAAACTGCAATCCTCCATCGTTTTCTATTCAGATAAACAAGGCAATCCTCTGTTTACCACAGGATTTAAGACCTATAAAAAAATCAATTCGATTTATTTGTGGACGATCTGGATGAGTTTTATTCTAGGCGTCCTCGGTTTTCTTTATCTCTTTTTCGGCGGTTGGATCCAAATCTTCAAACAAGGAACTACCTTCCTGAAACAAGCAAGGGTCGTTCCTTTTCTGTCTATACTTTGTTTATTACTGCCGCTGCCTTTTTTTCTGACACAGAGTTTTGTTGCACTTGGTGATGTGACACCTGCAAGTATCCTCACAGCAATAGTCACCGCGTTACTTCCAATAGCCTTACTTATCGGGATCGGGGCGCATTTTAAAAACAAAGACAGGTATAAAGCCTCCGGTATCGATTTACTGGCCTTGCTATTCGCCCTGCAGTTTGTAGTTGTACTGGCATTTTGGCAACTGATTCCGCTGCTTTTATGGGTCTAACCATTTAATTCAAAATCAGAGTTATGGTGTTTGAGGGTATATTTTTCAACAAGACTCAAAAACCGATCTTTATAAGAACTGCCTAATTGAAGTGTGGTTTTATCTTTTAAAATTATTTGAGCCCCCTGAATATAGCTGATTTTGGAATGGTTGACAATAAATGATTTATGAACTCTGATAAAATTACTGCTTGAGAATTTGTTCAAAACAGCTTTGAGTGGGATATAAACCTTGTGTTTCGCATGTGCGAGGTTTATAATGATATAATTATCGTTCGACTCTATATAGTACACTTCATCAAATTCAATTTTGACAAGCTTCCCTTTGCTCTCACTTTTAACATAGATAAAAGCAAGCTGTTGTTTTTCTGCTTTATGGGTCTTTTCAGTATAGCTGCTGAGCTTTTTAACACATCTTAAAAATCGTTCTTTAGAAATAGGTTTCAATAAATAATCAAATGCATTGTTGTCAAAGGCAGCCAGTGCAAAATCAGGCAAGGCAGTGATGAATATTTTGTAAACAGAATGACTGATTAAAGAACTTAGTTCCAGCCCGTTTACCAGGGATTCGTTAATTCCTAAAAAAACAAGATCTACAGAATTGTTATTTATTTTATCCAGACCTGCTACGGGATTCGTATCATACCCCACAAGTACCAATTCAGAATGGCGATCTATATATTCGCTCAAGGTCCGGATTGTAGCAATATCATCATCAATTATATAGCACTTTAATATCATGACACTTAGTTTTTTATTCTTTCAAGATCCTCTTTGTTGCTTTTATTCTTCTTCGGCGCTGTGCCCTTACCGCCGAAACTATAAGAGAGACTCGCATTAAATCTTCGGTTCTCATTCCGGTTATAATACGTTGCCGATAGATTTTCAAATTCATTGACCCCCTGATTGATATAAGTATAAAAGATATCAGTAATTCCCAATTTAATAATAGCCTTATTCTTCAACAAACTGTACCTCATAACTACATCAGCACGATATTTACCATCAATGGTACGCGCAAGTACAATCCTTTTGGATTTATAAAGATTCAGGATTTCCAAAGACAGGTCTGGATGCAGCTGAAAAGCATTTAAGATATTAAAGTTATAGCCTCCACGTTGCACATCGATAAACGTACCCAGATAAGGAGTTTGATAACTATCGTAAAATGCATCTCCATTAGCAGTAAGATTCCACCATTTAATCAACTCTTTATGATAACTGAGGGATAAATTCCAGGTGTTGTAATGTTTAAAATTATCTACAGTTTGCCTGGTAGCACCACTGCTATTCGCAAGTGAAGTAAAGTAATTGTAATAATCATTGGTACGGCTATAGCCCAGACTGACATTCAGGTTGCTGTGATAATTATAATTCAGCTCTAAAGAATGCGTTGTTTCCGGCTTTAGTAAGGGATTGCCCTGCGTATAAAAGTATGGAGAGGAATAATCAATAAAAGGATTCAGGTCTTCATAGCTTGGACGACCGATCCTTCGGCCATAGGAAAAACTTAAAGTATTCGGGTCAAAGTTGTGGAGGATAAAAAGACTGGGAAAAAACTGCAGGTAATTTCTACCAGCAGTCTGACCAGTGGTGATGGATTTACCGGAGTAATGGGTATGCTCTGCTCTTAAACCGGCCTGTAAGTCGGTCTGTTTTCCCAATTTAGTAAGGTAATTCAGGTACAATGCGCTGATGTTCTCCCGATAATCAAAGGTATTGCTGCGATTGGGATCGGTAATCAGTTCTCTGCCCGAATTCTCCGATTGAAAGAGAATGTCGCTATTGGAATGAGTAAATGCAACTTTTCCTCCGGTCTCCAGTTTAGTAGAGGGCGTAATCCGGTAACTATAATCTGCTTTCGCCGTGATCAGATCGATCGCTACAGCCGCATCATTTACTATATTTTCAGGCCCTCTAACCAGCTCTCCTGATGAATTAAAGTAATTGTTACTGTAGGTGTTCGGATTTGCAGAACGATAATTGGTATAATCTGCATTTAATAACAATACATGACCATTAACACCCAATACATGCCGTGAATTGACATTTAATCCGTAGGTATTCAACTTAGCAAATCCGTTATTTTGCGACGAAAGGCTGGAATCAAGCTGACGGCTATTAAAGTCGTTAAAATTTATGCGCTGCAAAAAATCAGAACGATCCCTGTTGGTATTTAATGTTCCCAGTACCCCTATCGTATTTTTATCATTCAGATCATAGTCCGCTCCCAGTCTCGCATTATGGCTGTTCGACCGGGAATTTGAATGCTCATCCTGTTCATAGGCCAGAGGATCTTCTCCCCTAATCACTTTACTACTGTGGTACCTGTTCTTGTTTTTATTATGTTGGTAGCTATAATTGCTAAATACATTTAACTTTTTAAACTTATAATTGAGGGTAAGTTCTTCTGTAAATTTTGGATAAGTCCCAACCACAAGGCCAGAACTGATATTGCCGTTAAGACCAGTCCTGCTGCCTTTCTTTGTTTTGATGTTAATGATTCCTCCCTTGCCCTCCGCATCGTATTTAGCCGATGGATTGGAGATCAATTCGACCTGGGCAATAGAACTGGCGGGAATATTTTTCAAAAAGGCGCTAACCTGTGAAGCAGAGAGCTTAACTAACTTATCGTCAATCATCACCATTACCCCTTGTTTACCCTTTAAAGTGATCTGGTTATCATCAACGGATACCCCTGGTGCAATTTCAAGTAGATCTGTAATAGACCCTCCTGTTGCCAACGCACTACTTTCCACATTAATAATCGTCCGGTCGATTCTACGCTCAAACAATTTCTTTTTGGAAACCACACTTACTTCCGCAAGCTGATTAGGTGAAGAGGCCAGGATAAGAACCGGCACAGTAAATATTTCTGAACCCGAAAGCCGAAATTGACCTGAACGGCTTTTCAGGTATCCTATCTGTGTAGCCTCAATCAGATAAGTCCCCGCTATGACATCCTTAAATCTATACCTCCCGGTTGAATCGGCCAGGGTTCTTTTTACCAGACTGAAATCAGATCTCAGTAAGCTAACGGTACCATACTCAACCGGCTTATTCTGCTCATCCCGGATTACGCCATTTATGGAAACATGTTGTCCTGTATCAACCGACTGAAACCAATGGGCCTTTACATCAGGCTTTACCAGATTAGCTGAAGTATTAATTCCGGAAAATGAGCTCAAAGAAAGGAACAGAATGATCAGGACACCTAAAAAACATAAATTATACTTTTTACCTTTTAATAAATAATTAATGAGAAATAACATAAGAAAATGGAGCGTTTTATTGTAATAAAAAATCAGATTTTTCAATTTACTTAAATATATAGATAATTTATCACAAATGTGAAATAAAATTATAATTTAAATATATATAAACATCGGGAATACTCAATTTCACCCTTACAAAAGATACTTACGCCAGATTTTCTTTCTATTCCAACATAAGCTTATTAATTTGGTAAATCATTTAATTTAAACTATTGTATTATGAAAAATCAAAACAATCAAGATTTTGATCCTAAATCATTTTTAGGAGCAAAAGTAATCTCTCCGCTTGAGCAAGAAAAACTTCTTGGCGGTGCTGCTGAAACTGTTGAAAAAGAAAAAGAAAGAGAAAGAGAAAGACAATTAGACCCTGAGACTCTTTAATTTTTGAACCACAATAAGCCGGAATTCCGGCTTATTGATTTTCTAATCATCAACTGATTGTTTTATGGAAAACACAATTGACCTGGCTCCCGCGAAAGGAAACCATCCCGCCTGGAACGAAGCGTGGTGGACAGACTTCCTTGATAAATCTGATTTTTTTAAAAAATCCTTTACCATCCACGATGTCCTTACTGAAGATGAAGTTAATTATTTCAATAAATTAACATTAAACATCATCAACGAAATCTTTGTTAGGCAAAATACCTCCTACGATTTCAGGCTCTATATCGAAGGCATATCAAAAGATAAAGCCTATATGAAAGATCATCTTTTTCTCTTCCCTCCCCTGGCATCCGAAACACCTGAGGAATGGGCAAAAAGAGTTTTCGATAAACAGAAATTTGGACTGATCATTAATTCCGGAGAGAAGTTTTCAAATGATCTTGCAGAAAAGCTTGCGCTTTACCTGGATCCACTCCTAAAGATGGCTGGAATCCCTTTGAAAGGAATTAACATTACGATATTTCTTGGGAATTATGGCTTTACACCTCTTGGTATCCACAAAGATCATCCCGGAGAAAATGTCATGCACCTGCATTTAGGCCCCGGCGACAAAACCATGTACAACTGGGAAATGGCAGAATATGAAGAGTTAACCGGAAATGCTCAGAACAATAAAAATGTAGTCCCATTAATTCCACTTGCCACAAAATATCACTTTAGAAAGGGTGACATCTATTTTATGCCCTGGAATAAATACCATATCGGAAATACGGAAGATTTTTCTGTAGGAATTAGTGTATGGTATAACAATATGCCCTTGAACAAATTCTTAACTACCCTTCTCAGATCGTTCAAAATACAACATATCAAATCTGAACAGGACCAAGACAGCCGGGTAATCGTCCCGCCCTATCGGCAAGTTAGCGCCGATGAAGGCTTCGATCAGGTGCTAACCGCACTGAATATTGATCAGGAAAATCTGGAATCAAGCCTGGATGCTATTCTAAAAAACATATACAAGGATTACGTACTTGCTCTTCATAGCAACCAAGGTTGGAAAACGAGACCAATCCCATTGGATCAGGAATTGAATCAAAACGATGACCTCAGCAATTTTTACCATTTAAAAGGTAAACTCCTCAAATCCGTTTACCCATTTACCATGTCGTACCGGGTTATTAATGATACAGTCCTGATTTTTGCCAGAGGAACAAAAATTGAAATCAAATATCAAGAAGAACTCCTGAGAATTATAGACCGGTTAAACACCGGACAGGAAATCCTGACTGAAGACCTGCTTCAGGGGCTCAATCAATTCTGGCCAGAAGAAGCCGGACTGTACACCCTTAACCTTTTCTATATTAAAAGAGCAATCATTTATTAAAATCAACCCCTATGGCAACCATCATTTTACAGGAAACATCCACCACAACCGAACAACCTATAGATCTGGCTACCTGGCAAAAGATATTAGAAAAAACAAATAATTTTAAACTTCCGGGAGTAGAGCAAGGAATTCTGTCGGCACAACAGGTACTGGACTTTAAAACATCAATTATGGATGTGATCAGGTTCATTTGTACACAACAGACGGATGAATATGGTTTCCGGGTATACCTGGATGGAAAAAAAATGGGCTCTGATTACCTTAAGTCAAGTGTCTACCCCAATCTTCCGGCGGTTGGTGACGATGGCTCCACATGGACAAAAGATGTTTTTCAGGAAAATAAATTTGGCATCATACTGAATTCCAGCGAGAAGTTCAGCATGAAGATCGCAGATCAGCTTTCGGCCTTAATGCACCCCTTACTGGATACGCTTGGCATTCCTTCCAGCGGAATGCATTCTACGGTATTTATCGGTAATTATGGATTTACCCCACTGGGCATTCACCAGGACCATTATGGCGCAAACGTGATTCATTTCCACCTGGGGCCAGGAGAAAAAATCATGTACACCTGGGATGCCAGCCTGTTCGAAGGGCTGGATCCGGCGGATAAAACTCTGGAAGAAGTCCTGCCCAAAGCAAAGGAGTTTCCCTTTGGCACAGGAGATCTTTACTTTATGCCCTGGGACCAATACCATATCGGGCGGACCGACGAAATATCCACAGGACTTACGGTATGGTTTGACAACCATAGTAACAAAGCGCTGTTGGAAACATTAATTTCTGCAGTTAAATTACAATTTCCAAACGATCAGCTCACAGACATCACTCCTCTGGAGAAAGACATCCATCAATTAAATTTCAGCATCATTGATAAAATTGTAAGCGGTAATCCCCGGGCTACTGAACTGTCATTTAAAGACTTATTGAAACAGACATTTTCAGAGTTCAAGCTGGCTTTATTCAGCAACAGGGGCTGGCGGGCAATTCCAATGACCATGGAAGAAATCAGTTCTTTCAAAGTGGATGATCATTACAATGAATTAAACGACAAGAATATTCAGGTTCCCTTTCCTTATCAACTCTACTATAATGTCAATGAACCGGAGATTACGGTGTACGCCAGAGGTGCAAAAATAACCATCAAACACCATCCGTATATCGAAGAAATCATCGCTGAGCTCAATAGCAATCAGGTCATCAATACCGATATTTTGCTGGAAAAACTGACTACAGTCTGGCCCAAAGAAGCAGGATTGTACTTCTTGGCGATGCTATACAATAAACGGGGATTTTACATCATTTCAGACCCATCTAAACCTTAAAAACTGACCCAAAGCTCACAATAGTGAGCTTTCTTTGATTTTCATTTTCAGCTTTCAGGTATTCTTAGAATGGCAAACTTTCCTCACTTTTCACAATATGATTCCATTGATTGCGGCCCCAGTTGTCTGCAGATCATTACCGCACATTACGGACGTAAATATCCGCTCGGCCTATTAAGAAATCTGTGTAATGTAGGCCGCGAAGGAGTCAGTGTTTTAGGAATCACCACTGGAGCCGAAAAACTCGGTTTAAGTACAACAGCGATTAAAATCAGCTTTGAAACCCTGCAAAAGAAAGCCACACTCCCATGCATTGTACACTGGCAGCAAAATCATTTTTTAGTGGTTTACCGGATTACGGAAAAATACGTTTTTCTCTCCGACCCCGGCTCTTCCAAACAAAAGATCAGCCTGTCAGAGTTTAAGAAGAACTGGATCAGCGACACCATTGACAATGAAGAGGTTGGCGTCGCAATTTTACTCGAAGTACTTCCTTCGTTTAAAACAATAGAACCCGAAAGCTGGAATAAATCAGAATCCGACAAAAGTCAGGGGCTTTACTATTTCTTTCAACACCTGTTTAAGTATAGAAAAATTCTCCTGCAAATCATACTCGGATTATTTGCAGGAACGGCTCTCAGTCTGATTCTGCCTTTTTTCACCCAGGGAATAATTGACACCGGAATCAAAGCCAAAGATGTCGACTTCGTAATTCTGCTCGCATTGGGGCAGCTCGCAATTTATGCAGGACAACTAACCATAGAGTTTATCCAAAGCTGGTTGCTGCTCTATATAGGAGCAAGAATAAACGTAACCATGGTTTCGGAGTTCCTGACAAAGATCATGCGCATGCCAATTAAATATTTTGACACCAAACTGTCAGGAGACCTTTTGCAGCGCATTGACGACCATAAACGTATAGAAAAATTCCTGACCTCCAAAACACTGGGATTGGTATTTCAGGCCATTATATTCATTGCCTTCATCAGTGTTCTTGCTTATTACAATGCAGTTATTTCAGTGATATACCTGGCCGGAAGCACATTATTTATTGGATGGGTCATCATTTTCTTAAAGAAAAGAAAGATTTTAGATTTCAAAAGATTTATTGAACTCAGTAAAAATCAGTCCAAGCAAATTGAAATCATCAATGGAATGCAGGACATCAAATTGCACAATGCCGAAAAACAGAAGAGATGGGAATGGCAGGAAATACAGGCGCGACTATTTAAGCTTAATTTAAAATTTGTCTCTCTGGAACAATATCAACGCCTGGGCGCCAGATTGATTAATAATATCAAGAATATTATCATTACGGTAATTGCCGCACGTGCCGTCATATCAGGAGACCTGACACTCGGCCAGCTGATCGCTATTCAGTATATTATTGGTGAACTTAACGCCCCTTTAAACTCAGCCATCGACTTCATTCAATCTTATCAGGAAGCCAAAATCAGTTTAGACAGAATTGGCGAGATGAAAATCGCACCCCTAACCGCTGTCATCCCGGCATTTGCCAATGACCTGCCTCAGGGTTCGATTACTTTAAAAAATGTCAGTTTCAAATATGATGGCACACATCATTTCAAAGTACTGGATGGGATTGACCTAAAAATTCCTGAGGGGAAAACGACCGCTATTGTCGGATTAAGCGGAAGTGGTAAAACTACCCTAATCAAACTGTTAATGAAATTTTATGAACCCAGCTCCGGCCTGATTTCGCTGGGCGATTATGATTTAAGAGGAATTGATGAGCAACAATGGCGTGAAAAGTGCGGATCGGTCTTACAGGATGGATATATTTTTTCCGATTCAATTGCCCGAAACATCGCATTGGGCGACGATAAGATTGATCAAAGGCGCTTATTAGCCGCCGCAAAAACAGCCAACGTCCTGGAATTCACAACCAACCTGCCACTCGGCTTCAACACAAAGATCGGTCCCGAAGGAATGGGCATTAGTCAGGGACAAAGACAAAGGATCCTTATTGCCAGGGCCGTCTATAAATCTCCGGAATATTTATTCTTTGATGAGGCTACCAATGCTTTAGATGCAAATAACGAAAAAGTAATTATTAAAAACCTCAACGATTTTTTCCAGGGCAGAACGGTGGTGGTAGTGGCACATCGCCTAAGTACCGTCAGGAATGCCGATTTGATTTATGTCCTGGACAAAGGTAAAATCATTGAAAGCGGAAATCACCAGCAACTTGTAGATCATTACGGTGCTTACTATACACTCATCAAAAATCAACTGGAACTAGGTAATTAATATACCCATTATGGATGAAGAAATTAAGTTAATTCAGGCAAAGGTAAATGACATCATCAGCAGGCCCTCTTCCTGGTTTTTCAATTGGGGCATTATCGTCACTTTCTCTACCCTTGCGCTTTTAGTTTTGGTATCCTTCGTAATTCCATACCGGGAACAACTCAGCTGCAAAGTGATTTTCAATACAAGACACGAACTATACGCCGTAAAAAGCCCGGCTACAGGCATCATTAAAAACCTCACATTAAATCCGAAGGATAAAATTGAAAACGGCAGACAACTGTTAGTGATTCAGGAATACCCATCAGGAAAGATGATCCCCCTCAGGGCAGTAGTTTCCGGTTATTACTCCAGAAGCAAAAATGAGCCGCAGGTAAATGACCGTGTTCATCAACATGAAATACTCTTTAATATTGCTCCTGATATTACAGACGACAATGAACTTTATGCAGTTGGCTACCTTGACAAATTTGAAATTTCAAAACTGACCATAGGCAATCCAGTGTCATTAACCGTTGAAGAATATAATAAACAGATTGAAATCAGTGGTTACATCAGCAGTATATCTAATTATCCGGCCGGGTCACATCGCAAATATCCTTTTTATATAGCGCTGAACAAAAAAGACATCGCCTACCTTCAAAAAAGCAAAGCGTTCTATTTTAATATGAGTGCCGATGCCCGTATCAATTACAAAAACCAAAAAATTGCCAGAAAGGTATTTGACTTCTTGTATTAGGGAGATTCCCTATCAGGCATAAATCGCCACCTTTATATCAGTCTGCGCTCCATTCAGAAAAAAATAAAATATGACAAACACATTTGCAAGAAACTACTTAACTTTAAGTAACTCATTTGCAAAACGATATGAAAACAAGCCACTTAAATTATCCTGATCCAAGGGAGGAAGGGGATGAAAAACAAAGGATGTATGATGACGATGAATTTGACCAGGATATTGATGAGCCCTGGAGGGAAATGGATGATGATGAGGATAATGAGGATTATTACGACGATTAACCATCAGCATTCTTTTTAAAGCATTTCCAAATCGTAATTAGTCCGTATAAATGCCTTTCGATAAAAGCATTTATACGGACTAAAGTATAGCCATAGACTATACATGTGATTCATTTAGAATTATTTCTCGTTGTAATCAAAATTTACCAGCCATTGGATGCCAAATCTGTCTTTTAACATTCCAAAATAAGCACCCCAGAAAGCTTTCTCTAAAGGCATGATGATTTCTCCACCTACTGCAAGTGCATTAAAAATCTGATCAGATTCTGCTTCACTGTCTGTATTTACCGAGACAGAAAAATTATCACCAACGTTTAGTTTTTGTCCCATAGATTCCAGCGTATCGGTTCCCATCAAGACGTTTCCGTTTATAGGTAAAGAAACATGCATGATTTTATTTTGATCGTCAACAGACATCTTATCTCCGTCTGGCATGTCTTTAAACCGCTGAATTACGGTAAACTCTCCTCCGAATACGGATTTGTAAAAATTGAACGCTTCTTCTGTCTTTCCCTCAAAATTTAAATAAGGATTAATTGTAGCCATGTTTTGTTTTTTAGTATCAGGTTTAAATAATGATGAATCGGAAATATCCGATTAATTCAATAACCCAAATTAAGCGATTATATACTCCACAAAAGAGGCAGTACAAGACAATAAAAGGGGGCAATTACGACAATATATATACCCCCTGCCTATTATCCCCTGAATGTCATTTCCTGAGATAATTTCTCAAAAATTATAGTGTACATTTTAAAGTTGTAGTTTTGATGCAACTTTAAATACACATTATGCTTACAACATCAGAGATTGGCTTAATCAAGGCCACCGTACCAATTTTAAGAGAACATGGAGTATTGTTAACCCAACATTTCTACAAAAGAATGTTCAGTCATAACCCTGAACTAAAGAATACTTTTAACATGGGCAATCAGCAAAACGGCAGTCAGCAGACCGCATTGGCGCTTGCAGTACTAGCCTATGCAGAGCACATAGAAAATCCAGGTGTACTCCTGCCCGTCCTGCAAAGAATAGGCGATAAACATACCAGCCTGCAGATTACACCGGAACAATACGACATTGTTGGCAATCACCTGCTTGCTTCTATCAAAGAAGTATTGGGAGAGGCTGATACAGAAGACCTGATTACTGCATGGGCCAAGGCCTATGGCCAGCTTGCAGACATTATGATCAACCTGGAGAAATCCATATACCTGCAAAAGGCATCTGCTCCCGGTGCCTGGACCGGGTGGCGCAAATTCATCATCGATAAAAAGGTCATTGAGTCCGACGAGATCAGTTCTTTCTATTTACGTCCTGAAGATGGACAGGAAGTTGCCTTACACCAACCAGGCCAGTACCTGAGCATCAAAGTTTTCATCGAGCCGCTTGGTATTTATCAGCCCAGACAATACAGCATTTCCTCTGCTCCGGATCATCAGTACTATCGCATTTCTGTAAAAAGAGAACCAGGAAGCGCAGACAAAGCCATGGGGACGGTATCCAACTTTCTTCATCAGCATACACAGGAAGGTGATACCGTCGAAGTAAGTACCCCATCAGGAGATTTCGTGCTAAATACGGAACATCAGGTTCCTCTCGTATTATTAAGCGGTGGTGTGGGTCAGACCCCATTTGTTTCGATTATGGATTTTTTAAGCCGCTCTGATCAGCAACGCCAGGTAAGATGGGCCCATGCTTGTCGCTCGGAACAGGTACATGCTTTTCGCAATCAGGTGAAACAATGGGATGAGGCACACGATTGGTTTGAACATGTAGTCTTCTACGAAAATAACTCCATTCAGGATAAAGGAACCAGAACCGGTCACATGGAAGTCTCTGAAATCAGCGAGATGGTACTTATACCCGAAGCAGAATACTATCTTTGCGGTCCCAAACTCTTTATAGAAAAAACAATCCGAGATCTTTCTGCCCTGGGCGTAGACCGTAAAAATTTGTTTTTCGAAGAATTTGGCCCTCAAACGATTCAAATGAATTAATATATAATTTCAATGAAACTGAACCAATTTACCGATTATGGATTAAGGATCCTGATGTATATGAGTCAGAAACCGGACCACCTTCCGGCAACCACCATTACAGAACTGGCCGATCGCTTTGGCATCTCCAGAAATCACCTGGTAAAAGTGGTTCAGTTTCTTTCCAACAACCAGATTATCGATGCCCAAAGAGGCAGAGGCGGTGGGCTTAAGCTCTATAGTTCAGTAGAAACTTACCGGATCGGCAAACTCGTCCGCCTGCTTGAAAACGATGAAGACCTCATCAATTGTCAAAGTCCGCTTTGTATTCTTGCCGGAAATTGCGGCCTTAAATCTATATTGGACGGCGCCATGGAAGAACTTTACAAATACCTGGACCAGTATACGCTGGAGGACATCAGTAAGCCTGCGGTCAGCAAAACTTTAGAATCTTTATTCCTAAATATTCCCGATCAACAAATTTTCTAAATACCTTTATCAATGCTTAGTATTTACAACGCGACTTCCAAGGACTATCCCATCATTCAGGAGATAGCACATCAGACCTGGCCGGATACTTTCGGGGCCATATTGTCAAAAGAACAAATCAGCTATATGCTGGAAATGATGTATAGTACCCCCGCTCTAACAGAACAGACGGAAAAAAAAGGACATCATTTTCTGATCGTAAAAGACGAAGACATTCCTTTGGGTTATGCTTCCTACGAACTCAATTATAAAGGCTCATCAAAAACAAAAATCCATAAAATCTATATCCTGCCTGAAGCACAAGGTAAAGGTGTGGGCAAATTGTTGATGAACACCATTACTGATGTGGCCAGGGAAAATCAAAATAACACGCTCTCCCTCAATGTAAACCGAGACAATTCCGCATTTGATTTTTACAGCAAAATCGGCTTTGAGAAAGTTGGGGAAGAAAACATCGATATCGGTGACGGCTTCCTGATGGAAGATTATATTATGGACAAAAAATTAGCCTAATCCCGATTGGAATATTTCAAAAAGCTGCTTGAGTTACTGAAGACTGAGCGCGAAGAAGACCTCAGGTCGTACTTACAATTAACGGAATCTTCTTCTGTTGCAGAACGAAGAAGCAATGGTCTTTCCTGGTATCCGATCGCCATTAGAGGGTCAGAAATGAGTCGTGGCGATTATTTAACTGTAGAAATAGAACGCACTACTCATCAGGAGCTGGCACACCAGCTTCGCTTTGGGGCTTCGGCGGTTTTGTTTTCCAATCATGATCCTAAAGATCGCGTAGAAGGCACAATTACTCACCAAAGCGGCAATAAGCTCAAGATTACCTTAAAGACAGATGAGTTGCCTGACTGGACCAGAGATGGTAAGCTGGGCATTGATGTGCTGTTTGACAACAACAGTTATGATGAAATGCAAGCTGCCCTTAAACATGCCGCTTCGTCCATTGAAAAGACCGACCAAAGCCGTCTGATTAAAATCCTGACTGGTGAAGGTAGTCCGACTTTTTCTGATCAGATCCACCATTATGAGATCGCGGGATTAAATGAGGTACAGCAACAGGCGGTAAACAAGATTGTGTCTGCTCAGGAGCTGGCCATTGTTCATGGTCCTCCGGGAACAGGAAAAACAACCACTCTTGTACAAGCGATAAAAGCGCTGTTCAAGCAAAATCATCAACAGATTCTGGTCGTAGCCCCAAGTAATACCGCAGTAGATCTGCTTACTGAAAAACTGGACGAAGAAGGTTTAAATGTAGTTCGCGTTGGAAATCCTGCCAGGGTTTCAGACCGCTTGCTGTCCCTAACCCTGGACGGAAAAATGTCTGAGCATCCCAGCATGAAACAGATCCGGGCATTTAAAAAGCAGGCAAATGAGTTCAAAAACATGGCGCATAAATACAAGCGTAACTTTGGCCGTGCAGAAAAAGAACAGCGTAAGGCACTCTTCGATGAAGCACACAAGATCATGAAAGAAGTGGGCAATACGGAACAGTATATCATTGACGACGTATTGGGAAAAGCGCAGGTGGTAACCGCAACTTTGGTTGGCGCCAACCACTACACCGTAAGAAACCTGAAATTTCATACCCTGGTGATTGACGAAGCCGGACAAGCACTTGAACCCGCCTGTTGGATCCCGATTATGAAGGCTCAGAAAGTCATCTTTGCCGGAGACCATTGTCAGCTCTCTCCTACCATTAAATCAAATGAAGCTGCAAAATCAGGCTTAAGTACTACCCTGCTTGAAAAATCCATTGCCCTGCATCCGGAATCGGTAACACTTCTGGAAGAACAATACCGGATGAACAAAACCATTATGGGCTATTCTTCAAAGGTATTTTACGAGAATAAATTAAAAGCACATGGTTCAGTAGCGGATCGCCTGTTGTTTTCTGAAGATAGTCCTTTAGCTTTTGTCGATACAGCAGGATGTGGATTTGAAGAAAAATTAGAAGGAACAAGTTCTACCAATCCTGAGGAAGCTGCTTTTCTATTTAAACACCTTACCCAACTGGTTGCAACACTCGGCGGACATTATACCACAGAAACATTTCCAACAATTGCGGTAATTTCACCTTATAAACAGCAAATCCTGCTGATGAAGGAGCTTTTATTGAATTCAGCAGCGCTTCAGCAATATGGAGAAAGGATCTCGGTAAATACGATTGATAGTTTCCAGGGCCAGGAGCGCGATCTGGTTTATATCAGTATGACCAGGAGTAACAATGAAGGCATTATCGGTTTCCTTTCAGACATCCGCAGGATGAACGTGGCCATGACCAGGGCGCGCAAGAAACTGGTAGTGATTGGAGATAGCGCTACACTTTCCCGATTGCCTTTTTATGCAGATTTTATCGATTATGCTGAGGAAAACAATGCTTATCAAAGTGCCTGGGAGTTTGCAGAGTTGTAAAACAGCTCAGACGGCGGCTAAGCTGCACAGCCAAACCTATGGCAGTGCGAATTTCAAAGCAAACAACAAGGCAAAATGTGCCCTGACGCTAAACAATTGATTATTAAACAGCTAACACAACACCGAAAAATTAACTACAAAATATCTTAAGTTTTTTTTATTTTTATTAGCAACTTAATATAAATTTTCTACCTTTGCACTCCCGAAACAAGGGAAAGAATATGATTCCGTAGCTCAGCTGGTAGAGCATTACACTTTTAATGTAGTGGTCCTGGGTTCGAATCCCAGCGGAATCACAAAGCCACTCTTAGGAGTGGCTTTTCTCGTTTAAACACGCCTAAAAACGCTGTTTTTAAAGAAAAGCATAACAAACATAAACAATGATAAACAAGCGCAAAGGGTACCTATTCGGGTACCGATAATGTTTGTTTAAATTGGTACCCTAGAAAAAACCTGAAGAGGTTTGTGAAGATGGGCTTTAGGCTCGAACGATTTATCGTCCACCCTAAAATGTGTGTTATGAAGGTTAATGAAAAACTCTCCATTTTACTAATCTTGGAGAAATCTAAGGCTTCAAAAGATGGCCTTACCCCTATTACGGTTCGTCTTACCGTAGATTCAAAAAGAGCGGAACTCTCGCTCGGGCAAAAAATCAATCCAAAGTTGTGGAATCAGGAAGCTGGCATCGCCAATGGTAATTCGGCTATCGCACAGCAAATCAACGCAACAATTCTGCGGGTAAAGAGCAGACTTAAACAGCACTATGATCAGCTATGTACACAGAACGATTATGTATCCTCAGCGATGGTCAAACAGGCTTTTTTGGGAAAACAAACTCCTACCGAAAAGAAGTCACTAATTCAGACAATTGATTTCGTTATTGAAAAATTGGCAAAAAAAGTTGACAAGAAAGCAAGGTCAATTGGTACACTTAAAAGATGGGGAGTTACAAAGCGTAAAATTCAGGCGTTTCTGAAGTTTGAGTATAAGATACAAGACATGACATTAGATACTGTGGCATATGCATTTGCCGAAGATTTCACAGACTTTCTTATGCTGGAACAGGACCTTCAAAGCAATACTGCAATGAAGTATGTAAAAAATGCCAAACATGTTTTTAAAACAGCTGTGGAAAGAAACTGGTTATTAAGAAATCCAATCGAGGGATATAAATGTACTTATCTAAATCCCGATCGCGACATTCTCAACGAAGATGAGATTATGCTATTGTATAATAAGTCACTTACAATCCCCCGATTGGCTGAAGTAAGAGATGTTTATCTTTTTATGTGTTTTACGGGTTATGCATTTAAAGACACCCACAATCTAAGTCCTGAACATATAGTTAAATTTTTTGATGGCGAAGACTGGATTATCAAAAACAGGGAAAAAACATGGTGTAGAGAGAACGTACCACTTCTACCGATCGCTAAAGAAATGATTGTTCGCTATAAGAATCACCCTGTTTGCCTTGCTGATAACACATTGTTTCCTATCAAGAGCAATCAGAAGTTTAATGCCTACCTGAAGGAAATTATGGAGATATGTGGAATCGAAAAAGAACTGACGAGCCACACTGCCCGCCATACTTTTGCAACTACGGTAACGCTGGCTAATGGAGTGCCTTTGGAGACTGTAAGTGCGCTTTTGGGACATAAGTCTATCAGGACAACCCAAATCTATGCGAAGATTGTAGCCAAGAAAATCAGCCAGGACATGTTACTGTTAAAAGAACGATTACATATTTCAATGCCCGCATCGCTAATGCAAGGACGAGCAGCATAATCATTAGAGCTATTCAACAAACACGTTGGATTGCTCTTTTTTTGAAACGTCCTAACCTAGTATCAAAAAAATATAACCATTTCCGCAAGATTTGCTGGTTAACGACGAGGTGATTCAGAGGTTCAATTTGTTTAAGAGATACCATCTGCAATTTCAACTACCTACTACTAAATTTTGTGAAGATGGACAGCGCGGGAGAAAAAAGGAATAGGATTTACAGGGACCAACTGATTACTGTTGGAGACCTGGAACAGTTTAAGAAAGAAATTTTGGATGCAATTAATGTACTATCCGGAGGAAATAAGGCCGTATCTACAAAAATGTGGCTAAAAACCTGGGAGGTTCGCAAGATGCTGGGTGGTATTTCGGCAGGCAAGTTGCTTACTCTTCGAAGCAACGGGACACTCCCCTTCACAAGAATCGGAAGCGTGATATATTATGACCAAGATGATATTCAAAGGATGTTTGAGGAAGGCAAATTCAACAAACATGAATAATCAATATTTATGACACAAAAGGAACAGCTTGAAATTGGGTTGGGAAGGAAAGTTCCTCCGTCAAGGATATTCGTGACGATCTACTTTATTCAAAAAGGTTTGAATGAGCAGCAGGCTGATTTTTTTTACCTCAAATATGAATTGGTCGGATGGTGTGACAGCAAAGGTAGTCCACTAAGGAATTGGAAGACTTTGGCCTCAGAATGGATATGGAATTTGAAGCATAATAGTTAAAAAAAACAACACCTAGAAACTGAAGAAATCTGGGTTGGCTCCATAATCAATTTTCTTCTCTGGAATGGGATAAGAAGGAATAGAAAACAATTTCAATCATTGTAATAAGAGAGAAATATTTATCCAGCTTAATTGTGAACTGTTCAAATTTGGTTGATCGAAAATGACAAAGTACTTTTGATTGTTGCTTTATATAAGACAGACTAGTAATACATAAATTTTGGCCTTCATTAATTAGTAGTATTGTAATTAGGTGCCAAACACGATTCTAATTTAAATAATGATTAATTTGCTATAAATTAAACTCATTAATTAACGCCAATATGTATATAAATAAAGTGACGATAAAGAACTTCAAGTCTTATAAGGACCAAGTCTCAATTAAGCTAAATGACGGTTTAAATATACTTGTTGGAAATAATGAAACGGGAAAGTCTACCATTCTTGAAGCTATACACTTAGCTCTTTCGGGTTTATCCAACGGCAAGTATATTAAAAACGAGCTTTCTGAATATCTTTTTAATCAACAATCGGTATCGGATTATTTAGAATCTTTAAAAAACAAAAAACCTATCCCACCGCCCGAAATTTCAATAAAAATTTTTATCACAGGAGAGAATATGTCCTTTTTTGAGGGTGATGGCAATAGTCCCAATCAGAATGAATGTTGTATTTCCTTGAAAATTGCATTAGATGATAGTTTTCGCAATGAGTATAATAAATATATCACTGGTCCTGTGGTTTCGGCATTGCCAATAGAGTTTTATAGCGTTAACTGGGAAACGTGCGCTCGTGAAAAAATCACTCCCAGAACTATTCCAATTAAGTCAGCACTTATTGACTCCAGTAGCAACCGGTATAAAAACGGATCGGATATATATATATCCCACATAATAAAAAATCATCTAGAGGTTTCTCATAAGAATGACTTAGCCCAGGCGCACCGGAAATTGCAAGCTGCATTCTTAGAAGATGATGCAGTAATAAAAGTTAATCAAGTTATAGGTGGAAAAGGTATCGATTCTAAGAATGTTCAATTAACAATCGACCTTTCGTCAAAAGATGCATGGGAGCATAGTTTTTTGACATGTGTCGACGATATTCCTTTTCATCACATTGGTAAAGGTGAACAAGCCATTATCAAAACGAAACTAGCTCTTCAACATAAAAAAACTGAAGAAGCAAACATAATTCTTCTAGAAGAGCCGGAAAACCATTTATCTCATTCGAAACTAAACCAGTTAATAAGATATATTCATGATAAATGCAGCACAAAACAAATCCTTATCTCTACGCATAGCAGTTTTGTAGCTAATAAATTGGGGCTTAAAAATCTTATTCTAATAGCCAATAAAAGTACATTAAGGCTTGATGATTTAAACGCGGATACTCAAGAATTCTTCGAAAAAATACCAGGATACGATACTTTGAGACTGATTCTTTGTAAAAAGGCAATTTTGGTGGAGGGAGACTGTGATGAATTAATTGTCCAACGAGCTTATATGGATGCCAATAGTGGTAAAATGCCAATAGAGGATGAGGTCGATGTGATTTCCGTAGGAACGAGCTTTCTTAGGTTTTTAGAAATTGCAGATAAGATCTCGAAAGAAGTATGTGTGGTTACTGACAACGATGGCAAAGTTCCTGAACTAAAAAAGAAATACTCCGCTTATTTAGGAGACAACAGAAAGACGAACATAAAAATTTGTTTTGATGAAGTAATTGATACAGGAAGTCTTGAAATCAAGGGCAAAAAATTCAACTACAACACTCTAGAACCCAAATTCCTTAAGGAAAATGGGTTACAGAAATTCAAGGAAATTTTCGACCAAGACAGAACCGAGGAGCAATGGCATATATATATGAAAGCGAACAAAACGGATTGTGCTTTAAAAATTTTCAGTTCACCCGCTAAATTAAAATACCCTAAATATATTCTGGATGCCATTGAAAAAAAATAAACTGCTACTCGCTGCAGCAGGTTCAGGAAAAACCACCCACCTTGTGAAAGAGGCGTTGAAAATTAAAACGAGCAGAGTTTTGATTACAACATATACTGAGGCAAATGAGGAGGAGATTAGAAAAAAGATTTACGAAATAAATGGGTTTATTCCAGAGAATATAATCATTCAGACATGGTTCTCATTCCTTATTCAGCATGGTGTAAAGCCCTATCAAGGGGTGTTGTTTGAGGGGAAAATTAATGGCATGCTTTTAGTAAGCAGCCAGTCCGGTGTTAAAGCTAAAAGTTCAAAGGGTTTCCCTATTACTTTTTCCGAAGAAAAAGAATTTGACCAACATTATTTTAACAAAAAAACGAAAATCTTTTCAGACAAAATTTCAAAATTCGTCCAAAAAAGCAATGAAGCAAGTGCTGGAAAGGTGATTAAGAGGATTGAAAGGATTTTCAGTCATATTTTTATTGATGAAGTGCAAGATATGGCAGGCTACGACCTTGAGCTCTTTATTGATTTGTTTAAAAGCAGTGTAATAACAACTCTTATTGGTGATCCTCGACAAGTTACATATCTCACGCACAATCCAAAGAAGCATCCTGGTTATAAAAATGGTAAAATCAAAGAATTTATAATTGACAAATGTTCTAAGCTGTGTGAAATCGATGAAACGACTCTAATGTATTCTCATCGAAACAATGCGGAAATTTGTAAGTTTGCGTCAAAACTATATCCTCAATACGTTGAAAGCGCGCCTTGCGTTTGCAATGAGTGCAGAGATTTTAAGTCAGAACATATCGGTATTTATCTGGTCAAACCACGAGATATTCCTAAATACCAAAATGATTACAACCCGATCGTGTTACGTTATCAGTTGGCTGAAGAACCGGAATGGAACTTCGGAAATTGTAAAGGGCTTGGTTTTGATAGAGTTTTAATCCACCCCACGGCTCCTATAATTAAGTATCTCAAAACTGGTACCATTATCAAAAATGATATTGATAATGAAAAAGAAGCTTTTATTCCTAAATTTTATGTTGCGCTTACCAGGGCAAGACATAGTGTTGGGATTGTTGTTGACTATGGTAATGAAAACTATATTGATGGTATAATTAAATGGATAGCTTAGTCATTTTGCATTTACCGATTGATGAACATTAGTAAGGATTCGCATAATTAAATTATTATCGGCATTTTGCTAAAGAGAGCGTTAATAGGGAACCGGGCGAAAGCCTTGTTCTCTTTTTCAATTTGTCCTTAATTGGAAAGTAAATACTGCTTTTGTTTCGACAGGCTTTCCATTTTTGATCATTGGCTGAAGTTCTGGCGAATTGAGAAATACCCTTATCATTTCACGTTTTAACGGCCCCACGGGATCACGTCTGAATTTCACATCAGTAACCTTTCCCACCGGGTCAATTGTTATTACTGCCCTGACTCCCAATGATTGCGCATCACTTAAATAGGCCGCTACAGCTTCGTTAAGGTAAAATTCCCGGATGTAATATTCCGAGAAATTCTTGTATTTACCGGGTTTTAAAACCGGCTCTGACAGTCCTGGCTCAGCTTCTGATGGGTTACCCATTGATGGTGGAGCCTCCGCATATATCGTTGGCGCTCCTGCACTCTTTTCATTTTCTTTCACTAATGCCTGATATTTTATAGCAGTATCATAGCTAAAGGTTCTTATCTTTTGTTGTTTCGTGTCGTAAACCTTCCATGTGCCAACGGGTAAACCCTCAGTACCATAGATTTCCAACGCCATCATTTTCCTACCCTTTAGATCATACTTATCCAAGGTATAACTTCCATCATTTGAAGTTTTTTTTGTGATCCTTATTGTCGCATCCTTCTCAGCTACAGGAACAGCCTCCTCATTATAATATAAAATATCAGGCTTAGCGGCCTGTCCGAAGGATTTCGCTGCAAATAAAAAGAGTATAAGGGATAAGAAATAGATTTTTTTCATAGCGATTATTTAGATGATTGTTATGCCCGATTTAATTTTTTTCTCCTCCAAGGTATTTGTTTAACCGAGCCAAAACTATGCCACTAATAGAATCCATATGTAAGTTGATTACTGGTTTATTACCTTTCGGAAAGTCAGGTTAATACGCCCTTTCATAGGTGTTGCAGACTTGGCGATCCTGTGTTCCCAGTATTTCTGCAGATCACCTTTCATAAGCAGTAATGAGCCATGCTCCAGTTTTATAGAATAGCATTGCCTATGATTATCTTTATTCCTGAAATCAAAATTCCGTTCCTGCCCAAGACTTACTGAAGCTATTTCTGTTTTCAATCCTGGAATGGTATCCTTATCGGCATGCCAGGCGACAGAATCGTTTCCGTCCCGGTAATAATTTAACAGGACACCATTAAACACCATGCCCGTATGTGCTTCGATTTTTGCTTTCAAAGATAAGAGTTCCGGTGTCCAGGGTAAGGGAGTGCGTTTATCTTCTGAGCGGATACGACGATCACCAAACCAGGCTGAAAGCCTTGGCGTAAGTACTTCTTTTTCATACATCATTACTTTGCTTTGCTGCCAGGGAACCGTTTCTAATAGATGGTTCAGGAGGATATCACTTTCTGTCCGGCTAATGAAGCCGGGCGTATAATCCATCAATTCCTGTGGCAGCATCAGCTGCTCATAATCATTAAAAAGTTTATGTTGCATGTGATTATCATTTAAAATTTCTGCCACCAGCAAAGAGCTCTGTCTGTATCACCTTTTTTCCTTTTGATTTGGGGACATACTTGCGGAAAGGCTCTCCACTATTCTCATCTGCTCGCGCTAACGTGAGCACATCTGGCTCCTGATCTGTCTCAGTTAAACCTTGCAACAGGTCAGATAAATTAAAACAGCGTTTTACTACAACGTGTGTAACTTCTCCCTCTCGTTGCAACTGGCCTTCAACCATAAGTAGCCTCGATCTTAATATTTCCTTCCGGTAGTGATCGAAGAGCTTTTTAAACACCACCAAGTTAGCTACGCCGGTTTCATCCTCTATAGTAATAAAACATATCCCTGATGCTGTGCCAGGTCTTTGCCGGACTAGTACCAGACCAGACACCCGTACCAGCGTCCCGTCCGGCCATAGTGCCAGTTCTTTATTGCTTAACACATGGCGATTGAACAGTTCCTGGCGTACAAAGCTTACCGGATGTGCTTTGAGTGATAGCGCAGTGCTACCATAATCCTGGACCACATGTTCTGAGAGGGACATTTTAGGGAGCTGGATATTCTGCTCTTCTGCATGGTTTACTTCATGGCCTTCAAATAATCCTACAGGACGATCAGCAAGTGCCGAAACTTCCCATAAAGCCTGCCGCCTATCCATGCCCATAGACCTGAAGGCATCGGCATCCGCAAGTTTTTCCAAGGTTGCCAGGGACAATCCTGCCTCCATTAACGTAAACATGTGGCTATAAGTTTTGTGCCTCTGTTCTATCAACAAGGTTATCTCTTCTTCCCGTATACCGCCGATCTGACGAAAGCCCAATCGCATGGCACAGTATTTCCCAGCTTTTTCTTCCAATATATTGTCCCACATTGAAAGGTTGACATCAACCGGGCGCACTTCAACCCCATGTTTTCTGGCATCGATAACGATTTGGGCAGGTTGATAAAATCCCATTGGCATACTATTCAACAATCCGGCGGCAAATATTTCCGGGTAATAGCACTTCAGCCAGGAAGATATATAGACCAGCAATGCAAAGGATGCTGCATGGCTTTCCGGAAAGCCATAGCCCTCAAAGCCCTGGAGCTGCTTGAATACCCGTCTTGAAAACTCCTCTTCATAACCACGGGCGACCATACCGTCTACCAGTTTCTTTTCATACAGATGCAGTTTGCCATTGGCTTTAAACGATGCCATACTTCTTCGCAACTGATCAGCCTCTGCCGGTGTAAAGCCTGCCGCGACAATCGCGATTTCCATTGCCTGTTCCTGGAAAAGCGGCACCCCCAAGGTCCTGCCGAGTATCTCTTCGAGTTCTTTGGATGGATATTCTACCGGCTCCTCTCCATTCCTGCGGCGCAAATAAGGGTGTACCATATCGCCCTGGATCGGACCTGGTCGTACAATAGCCACTTGAATCACCAGGTCATAAAAGCATTTCGGACGTAAACGAGGTAGCATGGACATCTGCGCACGGCTTTCAATCTGGAAAACACCTATGGTGTCGGCATGGCTAACCATATCATATACCTTCTGGTCATCCTGGGGAATGTTGGCTAAGGTTAAATCCAGCCCATAATGTTGCTTTGCAAGATCAAAACCCTTTCGGATCATGGTCAGCATGCCGAGTGCCAATACATCCACCTTTAAAATACCCAATGCTTCCAGGTCGTCCTTATTCCATTCCAGCTGTGTCCGGTTTTCCATCCTTGCGTTAAGTACAGGGCAGATATCCGAGAGCAGGTTATCGGTGATCACAAAGCCTCCGGTGTGCTGTCCAAGCTGACGCGGGAAACCGACGTATTGCTGCGTCAAGTCCAATACTTTTAACAGGTGCGGGTTTTTGGGATCAAAGCCTTCGCTTGAACCTGTTTTACCTTCGAGCCACTCCGGTGTCAGCTCATAGCCGGACTTCGATAACCGGTCTACAGCATCAACGGATAATCCCATTGCCTTACCGACATCACGCACTGCTCCTTTCCAATGCACCTGGGTAACTGTGCCAACAATGGCAGCATGTTCCCGGCCATAATCTTCATAGATGTACTGGATAATTTCCTCGCGCCGCTCATGTTCAAAGTCGACATCGATGTCGGGCCATTCCTCCCGGGCATCAGACATGAACCGGGAAAACAGCAGGCGCGATTTCATGGGATCAACTGCAGTTATGGACAAACAATAGCACACCGTTGAATTGGCAGCGGAGCCCCGCCCCTGGTAAAGAATGCCAAGTTCCTGTGCCTTCTGCGTATACTTATAAACCCGTAAAAAATAAGCAGCAAGTTTTCGTCGCTCTATAAACGCAAATTCAAATTCAAGTTGCTTTTGAATTTTTTCTGGTATTACTGCTCCATAGCGGTTATGCGCGCCTTCGAGGGTGAATTTTATTAACCGCTGCTGTGGTGTAAGTCCGTCAACGATCTTCTCCTCCGGCTCTATATATTTCAGGCTATCGAGTGAAAAGGTGCAGGCCGCTTCGATTTCCTGTGTTCGCCTGATTGCGTCCGGATACTGGCGGAACAAACGTTCCATTTCCTGGGCAGGCTTCAGATACCGCTCCGCATTTTGGTGCAGCAGATAACCCGCGTTGTAAATCGTACGTTTCTCCCGCACACAGGTTACTATATCCTGAAGCTCCCGCCGCTGATGGCTATGAAAGTGTACATCATTTGTGGCTACCATAGGTACGCCTATATCCTCTGCTAATTCAGCAATCCGGAATAATTTCTTTGCATCATCACCCTTATAAGAAAAACAAGCGCCCAGGTACAGATTTTCACCGAACATGCTCTTATATTCTTTTACAGCGGATTTGAAAGCTGGATCAAAATCAAATTCATGGTTTAATTTTCCAGGGAGTACGGTTATAAATTTAATACCTGCATTATAGCGAAATACATCTGCTTTGTATATCTCACAGCTGCCCTTTTCGGTCCGCAGGTTCCCCTGGGTGAGAATTGCAGAAAGATTACTATATGCCTGCTGATCCGTGGGATACGCCAGCAGGCTCGGACCGTCGATAAGATCCAGCCTGCAGGCGACAATAATGCGCATGCCAATTGCCTTTGCTGCAACATGCGCCCGTACAATACCAGCCAGCGTATTATGATCGGTAATGGCAATGGCAGTATAGCCAAGCGCTGCAGCTTGTTCTACCATTTCTTCGGGGTGTGCTCCTCCCCTTAAGAAACTGAAATTTGTGGTAACCTGTAATTCTGTATAACTCATAACATCCTCCTTTCACTTAAGCAAAAAATCCATGTATAAACCACTCCGGTTCGTGATTTTCATAATGGCCTGAACGGAATACCCAATAACGAGCGCCCTGCTCATCCTCAACCCTATAATAATCCCGGATCAGCCCCTGTTCGATCCACCATTCCCGTTCAATCCTTTCCGGTCCGTCTGCCTTTCTGATCTTATGGATCTGGCCTTTATAAATAAATAGCATGGGGGGATAATCCGGTATGGGCGAAGTCACCTGGATAGGCTCTGGTTTAGCTAAAAGGCATACCGGCCTTGGCTGATCATCCGGCCAGGTAATGGCCGGTTTTTCCTGTAAAGAGGAAGCCTCCCGAATAGAACGTTCAGGCCAGTAATGCTCATCTGGCAGATACCGGTGTATTGCTCCTGCGCCAAACCTGCCGGCTATTCTATCCAAAAGACTAGCAATAGCAGTATGTTTCTGATTGCTGGCTGCCCACAGGCTTTCCTGCTGAATGGAAAGGTCTTCTACTACCGGCGCTTCCAGAACGAAGAGCTCTATTCCTAATCCAGGTCTGATCGTTGCTATCTTAAGCTGGAATAATTTAAACAGGTGTTCTATATTTCTGACCGGCTGATTGGTGCCTATTTCGATCTGCTGCACTTCACCGTCAATCCGGTAGCCCCTGAATAAAGATTTTCTCAGTCCTTTACCTTCCCGGAACAGGCGTTGACAAAGGGCTTCCAATAAACGACGCAAGGCAATCTCTATACCGGTAGCTGTTCGTATCGGCTCCAAACTGGGCAAGCGCTCCTGGAAAGGTACGACGGGCTGTATCGGTTCAATCTGCTCGGGAGCTGTTCCCAAAGCCTGGTCTAACCGGGTTAACAGGTCGGCACCGAAACGCCTGCGCAGTGCAGTCCGTGGCATATTGATAAAACTGCCTATCCGGTAAAGACCGAGCTTTTGTAATCGGGCAAGTATCCCTGCTTCCAGGCGCAACGCTGCCGGGGGCAATTGTAAAATGGCATCAGCATGGGCACCCAGCAGAATAATTGGACTGATCTGTCCAAACCGGGATACGGCCCAGGAAGCGCCCACGGTATCTGCAATTGCAGCACGGACTTCATAACCTGCTGACCGAAGCCTGGTCTGTATCTCTTTGAGGTAGGGTGGCTCTCCTCCCCAAAGGTGGGCGCAGCCGCTGATATCCAGTATCAGGCTATCCGGTAAATCTATTGCTACAACCGGGGTATAGCGCAGGCACCATTCCGCTAATGCGCGCAGTAATTTTTCAGCCCTTAAAGGGTTATCATCTAATACCTCCACTTCCGGCAGTATAGCCCTTGTATCTGCTACGACCATGCCCGGTTCTATCCCTTTAGCGCTGGCTACAGCGCTGCATGCCTTCACAACCATGCGTCCGCGCTCCGCCGCCGCCAGCACGAAAGGTTTTCCTTTCAGCTCTGGTTTACGGATGGCAAGCTGATCCGTCGTTAAATGACGGAACCATATTGTTAAATAGCGCCTGGACATATTATACGGCTTGGTGAATGAAGTTCTTTTGTTTGTCGGCTGTAGTGGCAGGTGCAATATGTTTGAAGTGACCAGCTACCCATTGCAATTGCCAGTTGCCGGGCTGTCCATTACGAACTTTCTGCAGATCCACATTCCAGCATGGATGACCGACACCTGGAAGACCATACAGATTACTGACAACCGGGGTGATCTGCCAGCGGGATACACAGGCTATGTTATCTATCTTACGCGGATTGCGCCGGTGCAAAAAGCCGGTTACCCTGCTTTTTTCAACAGCCAACTGCAGCCGCCTGGATTCGGTCAGATTAATTTCTTTCAGTTCTGCTACGACAACGGTTAGTTTTTCGCATTTTAAAGCCTCTTCTACCGCCCACAGTACATCCCTGTCCCATTGCAGATCAACAAAAATGATCCGGTCCGGATCAAGGCCAAAAGCCCTTAAACCGGGTGGGAATAACTGGCGCCCGGTACCCACCCAAAGGCAGGTGCCGTCCTTTGGCATTAAATGCCCCATCAGTCCGGCCATAAAGCCGGTTGTAGCAGCAGCGTCGGCAACTGTGGGGCTGATAAACTCGTGTACCGCAGCAACTGGGAAAATCTGGTTGGGAAAGGCATGTTCCAGGGAGCCAAGTCCCGTATCCCGGCGGTTGTAATCCAAAACAGGCCGGAAGCCCTGCATGACAAGAATATCCTGCCGCAGTTTTTCGATCAATTCTTTTTTATTCGCCGCTTCCATCACAATTAAATTTAATTTCCTACATTTGACACGATTAGTGACAAAGTGTTGACATCAATAATAGCAATACAAAATGAACAACCAAAAAGTTTTTTTCCCCACCAATATTAAATTCCTACGGGAACGGAAGAAATTAAGCCAGGAAGCAATGGCTGAAATCCTTGGTATTGGGCGTTCTAAGTACAATGCACTGGAAAATGGGCAGACCAAAGCCCCTCAACCCGAAGACCTCATACATTTTTCAAACACATTTAAAATAAGTATTGATTCTTTGCTAAAAATCGACCTTTCTAAAATTTCGGAGCTTAAACTTCGGGAATTAGAGGCAGGAAGTGATATTTATTTGCAGGGAGGAAATATTCGTGTCCTGGCGATTTCTGTAGATAAAAATAACAAGGAAAATATGGAGTATGTCCCTGTCAAAGCAAAGGCTGGCTACAGAACAGGCTTTAATGATCCGGAATTTATTGCCGCATTACCAAAATTCTCCATGCCGAATCTACCGAAATCGGGTACTTTCCGTATGTTCCCAACAACCGGAGATTCCATGCTGCCTATTCCGGAAGGTTGTGATGTGATCTGTAAATTTGTTGCCGATTGGTTACAGGTAAAACCGCGCACACTATGCATTGTGGTATTAAAGGGAGAGCAGGATTTTGTATTCAAGCTGGTAACGATCGGCTCAGAGGGAACAGTATTGTTGGAATCATTAAATAAGTTGTACGCCCCATATACCGTTACCGTTTCTGAAGTACTGGAAATATGGCAATTTCACAGTTATCAAACGCAGGAAGTGCCAGACACTCAGACCGATCTAATGGAAATTAAACGAATGATCAGTTCTCTACAGGACCAGGTACTCAAAAAACTGTAGAGCGAACTCGAAACCAAACTTTAAGAATCAAATCGATATCAATAGTTTTGGCACTTTTGTTGCCTCCGAGAAAAGAATTAATTAAAAATGTTACAGCCCATAAGTTTTGAAACGGAGAAGTTACGAGTCCATTCATTTCGAACCAGCGATGTTGAAAATTACAAACAATTAGCTCTCGAAGTCCTTCCTATTCTATCTGACCCTTTTACTCTCAGGTTTGTTCCTGAAAAGCGCTTGAATAATATTGAAGCAGCCGAAGATTATATAAAAACCATGTTCATTAATCACCATGTAGGACGAAACCACTTACATTTTATTTTTTCGAAAGACATGGATCGTGTGATTGGTATTGTTGACCTGATCGCTCCAAAAGTTGTTGAAGAACATTACCAGCTGCCTGAATATCCGTATTTCATTGAATTTTATCTTCTTGAAATGCTTAGTGGAAGATTGGTAATGACAGAACTGTTACCAGAAATTATTAAGGAAGTACAGCGCCAGGGCATTGAGAAAATAGCAGCTGTGGTAAATAGACAAAACAAGGCTGCTATAAAAGTATTACAAAGGTCCGGCTTTCAATTACAAGCCTCGTTTGATATTATTCAGGATTTGTATCTTGTATCCGTCTCAGAACCAAATCCGTAAATTTTGCATCATGAAACTCCCATTCCTGTTCATCTTACAATAAAGGCTATTTGAAATCAATATGGGGTCTCAATGCATCAATGAGAAATTGTGTCATTTCATAATCCGCTAGCTGAAGTGTCCTGGTTATTTCGTTGGGCGCTAGTCCAGTCTCTTCCATAAGATCTGAAACATCAACGTCATCTTTGATACCCTTACTTATTTTTCTAAATCGTTCCCATATATCCTCTTTCAGAGAACATTGCTTTTCCATGTCTGTATATGTTTTATAGGGAGGAAAATCAACACCTATGGCTTTGATGAAAATATCACCAAGCTCACTCTCAATGGTTATAGCGGGAACCGACTTCCCTCCGCTCTCGATTGAATCAGCTTCGATCAGCATGGCTGTCAGCTTGATAAAACATAGAAAATCTTCCGGGCTACTAGACCATTCCTCAAATCTTGCAAACATCAGGAATAGAATGTCTTCGCGAATAATCATAGGATAACGATGTGGAGTGACGATTAGAATTTTAATTCTCACAAAAGTATTAAAAGAACCATAAGCAAGGATTAAATATTGCTGTTTTAAGTCAACCATAGGGCTTAACCCGATTCTTTCTTTTAATTGTAGGATATCTTTACTACATGGATCAGAAAGAAGAGATTATATCCTACTAATTTGTTCTTTTAGCACTTAATCTAATTATTATTATTGGAGCATTTATTTGATAATATTCAAAGGCAGGCGGTTTGTATTTTATATAAATGTTTGATTCATTAAATATGAAATATGCGACGAATCAGGTATTAGTTTGAATCAATACAGCCAAGAACCGTAAAAAAGTATTGTCATTTTTATTACCTATAGTAAAAAGGGGGATTATATAATATCTTCGGAGCATATCATGACCATATCCTGGTTAGGCAATAGCTCGGTTGCCACCTTGCTGACCATGTTCGATCTCATGTATAGAGGCAATTTGAAGGTCAAATGATTACCAAAGGTTAGAATATTGTATTTGCTTTGGTCGGCGCAGGTATTAACATCAATGCAGTGGCTTAAAGTCCTGTTGTAATGAACTCAGGAATCTCAATAGCCCTGAGACATGGGTTAGAAGGAATAACTCTATTTGGTATCGGATTACGTCCTGTTGGTTATACATGATCTGAAATTGACAGAATGCCTCATTAATTAATAATTTGACCAAGTGATCATTTAATGACAAAACCACCTCGGTGGGTGGTTTTATTATTAGTCTGTGGCTTCCTTAAGTTTACCTATAATAGGGTCAATCCAATCATCAGGAATAGAAGCCATGAACGGGGATAAATTTTCATCGACATACATTCGCTTATCGCCCATTTTTACCTCCGCCATTTGACCATAGTCAGATTGTGCATGGAATTCATAGGTAAAATAATGGCACTCGCCATGTATGAGTACTGACATTTTACTAAGTTGCATGAGATATAACCCTTGAAAAAATCTTATGGGCGTTAAGGAAGTCACAATAAATAGTGCATACACCGGGGTTATTTATGAGGGCGAATATCCGAGATAATTGCTGCGTACTTCGGATAGATTTTTATTTGGAGTTAGCTGCCGTAATACCGACTACCGCGTCAATAATATCCTGCACCTTCTCCCAGCTTAATATCTGCTCGTCGGTTAGCGCCGGAAATCCTCGATATTGTAGCTCCTGCTCTACCGTAAATCCAATTAGATTAATTTCATGACGAGATAAACCGAGGTCATCGGCGAGACTTGCCCCTGGAGCAAGGTAACGTTCAACTTTCTCTGTCGGACATGCTTCCAAGATACTGTCTAATACCATAAGATCTGTTTCTGTTAGTTTTTTCACTAGTGAGTATTAGGTTGAAAATCGAGTAAAAGATTTCTCTTCGTCTTTTCAATGATCATGTATCTGAATGCAACTACTCCATAGTATTATACGATGCGACTCGGATATATGTGGCTTGTTGGTTATTTAAAAATATACAGTGTTTTTTAAGAAAAAACGTATGGATTCAACCATACAGATACTCACTTCAGAAAGAACTCACAGCATTTCTTTATTACTTTGAACGCCAGAAGTGATCGTATTCCTTTTCATATCCTAGGATTTGCCTTAGTTTTTTGATTACAGGAGGTATCCACTTTTCGGACATATTTCCATCAATAGCAGCAAAATGCTGGTCAACCTCCAAAGTCATATTTTCCGACCAAACCTTTCCGACCTGTCCGAATTCATTTTTTGCAGTGTCGAAGTTGAAATACCGAACCTCTCCATTACTAGCTACAGGAATCTCCTTATAAAGCATCTTTACGAATATTTTGATAGGTGGTAATTTCAGAAAGCTCTTTACTTAATTTCAATCCAGGCCGGTGCATGGTCGCTTGCTTTTTCCCAGCCCCTGACGTGTTTGTCCACGCCTCCTTTTTTTAGTGTTTCTGCAATGAGCGGGCTGAGCAGAAAATGATCCAGCCGTAAACCGGCATCGCGTCCGTAAGCATTGCGCAGGTAATCCCAGAAGGTATAGATTGGTTCGTCAGGATATAACGTTCTTAAAGCATCAGTCCAGCCTTGTTTCAACAGGTTTTTGTAAGCTGTCCGGATCTCCTTACGAAACAACGCATTATCCAGGTATTTTTCAGGCTTGTAGACGTCAAGTTCTGTGGGCATCACATTATAATCTCCAACCAACATCACGGGCAGTTCCATTGCCATTAGTTTTTTTGCATGTGCTGCCAGCCGCTTAAACCATTTTCTTTTATACTCAAATTTGGGTCCAGGGTAGGGATTACCATTGGGTAGGTAAATACAGCCTATGACTTTTTGAAAGGTAATGGCTTCTATGTAACGGCTTTGTACATCTTCCGAATCGCCAGGAATTCCCCGCCGAACCTCCTTGATCTCGTCCTTGGATAAAATAGCTACACCGTTCCAGGCCTTCTGCCCATGCCAAATAGAATTATATCCCGCCTTTTTAATTGCCGCTGCAGGGAACCGATCTTCCGGAGCCTTTAACTCCTGCAGGCATACTATATCAGGTTTGGCTTCTTTGAGCCATTTAAGCAAAACAGGCAAGCGTCCATTTATACCATTTATATTAAATGTCGCTATTTTCATGATTGTGCATTTGCTGCTAAATCCCTGATGTCTTGAATCATGTTCGGTATAGCTTTGTGATAAGAATGATCCATGCCGGAAAGCAACCTGTAATGTGCCTGTGGCATTAACTTCTGGTAGGTTTCAAAATGATGCTTGGGGATTACCTCATCGGCGGTTGAATAGTAAAAATGAACATTATCCAGTTTACTAAGGTTACCTAAAAAATCATCCTCTATCACATATTCTGAAACATCCCAGTTCTGATCCTTCCAATAGGGCGCACCAAACAGGATCATTCCAATTACATTATCCGGAACCGGCTCCCGGGAAAAATGTTTCAATATAACAGATGCTCCTAATGAATGCCCAAGCAGGATGACTTTGCCGGATAACTCTTTCAGGCCTGCCATCAAAACGCCATCCCAAGATTCATAGCTGGGGTTGTCAGCATCCGGTATAGGTGGATAAATAATGTTAAACCCTTCGCCAAGTTCAGCCCTAAGCGCATCGACAATAATCTGTTCCTCTTCTGTCGTTACCAGACCCGCGCCCTGAATCAATAATATTTCATAGCTCATTGGCCTTAGTTTATGATGGCAAGTAAATACTCCATATCTACTTTTTCAGATAGGCTTCAATCTTTTGACGGTCGTTTCCAACGGCCTTAATGGCTTCCAGCACTTCAGCTTTACTTACACCAAGCTTTGTGGCTAAATATGATACTTCATATTCCTGGTCTGCCGCAACCTTGTTACGGTCCTGACCTCCTGTTTTGTCTTTATTATCTGGCATAGCTTTATTGTTTAAAATGGTTAGTCCTTATCTTTGGTTTTCTTTTTTTCCTCGTTTTCAAAATATTCCCTCGCAAGCTTAAGCCCGGTTGCAATCGCAGTGCCTTCCTCTTCTCCTTCTTCGAGCATCGCATTGGCAATCTCTACTGCTTTTTCCTGCAGCTTTAGCGGCTGGTTTTTATATGATGGCGGATAGTCTCCATTGTACCAAGGCATAAATCCTCCTATTTTTTTACTTTTTCAATTCCCTCAATATGTCCCAAATGCGCTTTAAGCGTGGGAAGCGTTTTAATAATAAAAGCCTTGATATCAGGGTCTGTTACCTTTTCTTGTGCTTCTTCAAAAAGCTTGATATCCTTTTTATGATCATTTACCATCAGTTTCACGTAAGCTTTGTCAAAATCTTTTCCTTTTTTTTCAGTAAGGGCATTGAGGATTCTCTGGTTTTCCTCACCGAGTACAGCAGGGAGAACGATGTTTTTTTGCTTGGCCAGCACTTTCAATTCCTCGTTTGCCTTGGAATGATCACTGACCATCATAGACCCGAAATCCTTGACACTGGGAT
This sequence comes from Pedobacter steynii, assembly GCF_001721645.1. Classification (NCBI taxonomy): domain Bacteria; kingdom Pseudomonadati; phylum Bacteroidota; class Sphingobacteriia; order Sphingobacteriales; family Sphingobacteriaceae; genus Pedobacter; species Pedobacter steynii. The sequence goes on from NZ_CP017141.1 coordinate 5,880,278, forward strand.
CTATAGCTCTTTGCTGCGCCATTTTACCAAGGTCTACTTCAGCAAGGCCACCTTCAGCTGCATCTACGGCAAATTTTGAATCTTCTTCTCCTGGAACAACCTGGGTGCTTGCAGTAATGGAATCCCCTGGAATGCTATCAGTTTTTGACCGGTTCATACTGTCAGCAGTTTCCTTACTGTCCATTGGGGCATTGCTGCAACTTTGCGTCATAACTGTTGATAAAGCGATCAGAGCCAAATAGGTTATCTTCTTCATGTTTAAGTATATTGATTGAGAGGTAAACAACTCGGTCAGCGAATTGGTTTCTTTATTACCATTATAGGTATGTTAAAAACTCGTAATTCATTAATTGTCTTTACCTACCGGTAATTGGACAATGCAGAAAAGGTTATCGTCCGGATCGGCCAGTACGACAAAATCGTCGCCTGGCTCGTAGTGCCAGGGGTATCTTCTCGCCCCCAATAAAAGCAAACGTTCTACCTCCTCTATTTGGTGATAGGTATAAAGATCCAGATGAAGCCTGCTGCGTGGGCCGCTACGCTTATCAGCAACTTTTTGCAACGACAGGTTACTTCCATTACCGGTAGGATCAGTAAGAACGACCCATCCACCCTCTGCAGGTTCCCTTGGGATATAATTTAATCCAGCCGTCCAGAAATCCATCATTTTCTCAAATTCATAACAGTGGATCACAACGGAGCCGATTCTTAGATTCTGTTGCATATTGATTGATTTATAATTCTTTATCTTTTTCCTGACGCCTGTTTGATAATTTTGATTAGATCAATACCCTTTCCCAATACCGGTTTAAAGATATCGCCTTCAGCCCGAAGCCTTGCTACAGCATTTTCAATCGTAAAATCAGACATCTTCATTCCCTTTTTCACTTCATCCCAATGCAGAGGCATCGATACTGTGGCACCGGGCTTTGGCCTCACTGAATATGGCGCCGCAATAGTTGCATGTGCACGGTTCTGCAGGAAGTCCAGATACATCTTACCATTCCGATCCTTTACCGTTCTTTCCAGGCTGGTAAACTTGGGTAATTCACGATGCACCAGGGTCACAATGACCCTTGCAAATTCTTTGCTTTGCTCATAGGTGTATTTATTACCCAAAGGAATATACACATGCAAACCGGTTGACCCACTCGTTTTTGCGTAACAGGGAACGCCTATATCATCGAGGATGGCCTTCGTGACATTTGCTGCCTCAATTACCTGGTCGAAGGAGTTCTTATCGGGGTCAAGATCAATGACACACCAAGTGGGATGATCCGGTTTTTTCGTGGTACTGCTCCATGGATTTATTTCTATACAGCCAAGACCGGCCATATACAGCAATGTGGCTTCATTATTGCCAAGCAGGAAGTGTTTATCTGTCTTATCACCTTCGCTATGGTACAAATAAGTATCCAACCAGTCCGGCACTTTGCCGGTGACATCCTTTTGGTAAAAGCTTTTACCGGTAACGCCATTGGGATGGCGGTTAAGTGATTGCGGTCTGTCTTTTAAATACGGAAGCATATATGGTGCCACCTGATAATAATAATTGATCAGGTCGCGTTTGGTATACTTTTCCTTCGGCCAGAATATCTTGCTCAGGTTAGTGAACTTCAATTCATGGCCACCTATTTTTTTGACCTGGGTTTCTTCTTTGGGATTGAGCAAAGTCTTTCTTTCTCCTTTGCCTACCGGAGTTATGTATTTGCTTTCCTTTGCATCGGCGATCAACTCCTGAGTTTCGACTTCTTTTTCAAGCACTACTTCCTTTGCTTTTTTGTCTGAACGCATCCCTTCAAAAGACGGGTGGCGCATAACGCCGTCCGTGGTCATTTCGGTAAAGCTAACCTCACAGATGAGTTCCGGTTTTAGCCAGGTGGCGGTGGCCTTTGGCGGGTTGGGCCGGAACCGGCTGGGCTTGTTCACATCCGGCTCTTCTGTGAAAGGGGGCGTTTTTCTAATCAATGGTTTGAACTGCTGCAGCATTTCCTTTTGCTGTTTGATGTTAAACCCGGTGCCGATCTTGCCGGTATAGACGAATTTCCCTTTTTCAAATACACCTACCAGTAAAGAGCTAAATGGCTTGCTGGTGTCGATATTGGTGGTGTATCCGCCGATTACCACTTCCTGACGCTTATTGGCTTTTATTTTCAGCCAGTCCTTTGTCCGGTCACCTGCATTGTAATGGCTATCCTTACGCTTTGCCATGATTCCCTCCAGGCCCATCTTCTTTGCAGCTTCCAGGAACTCAATACCTGAAGTTTCAAAGTCCCGGCTTAGCTGTAAGATGGAACTTTCAGGAACCAGTTCAGAAAGTATCGCCTTTCGTTCAGTTAGAGGAAGATCTTTTAAATCATACCCATCATACCAGAGAATATCAAAAAGATAATACAGCAACGTGCCGTCTGCTTCGCTGCGCCAGTTCTGCATAGAGCTGAAGTCCGCTTGCCCGTTTTCTTTTACAACGACAATCTCTCCATCTACAACCGCGTTGATACCCCAGGCTTTTAATGCATCGTATACCGGGTAGTACTTCTCATTGAAGGACTTGTCATTCCTGGATTTGATCTCCAATTGCTTTTTATTCATAAAGGAGACTGCACGGTATCCATCCCACTTCACTTCGTAAAGCCAGCCTTCGTCGTCAAATGCTTTGTCTACAAGGGTCGCAAGCATTGGCTTTACCTTGGTGTAAAACGCTTGCTTCGTCGCTTTTTTAAGTATTGACTTTAACCGGTTTCCGGCAGGTGCAATACTTTCACTTTTCTTTGCTACAGCTTGTGTAACCTTTGCAACAGATGTCGGAGTTTTTGGTTCTTCCTCGCTGCCGGAGCCGCTATTGGTGCGAGACGTTTTTTTAGAAGACTTCTTATTTTTGATAGCGGCGTTCTTTTGAGGGTCATCTTTTCCATAGATATTGGTTGAAGTTTTAGCAATCTGTTCAAGTGTCTTTTTTGATAAAACTGACTTATCTTTTAAAGTGATATCATCTGTTTTTGCATACTTGTCCTCAAGTTTCATCAGCAGCCAACCGTTTTCTCCTCTGCCATGAGCTTTTACCAAGGCGTATTCCCCCTTTAGTTTTTTACCTTTCAGTTTGAATTTAATCTTGCCGGAATGCAGCTGATGCAAAAGTTCGGTTTCCTGCTTTTTCAAATCACCGTCCACAGGTTCAGCCAGTTCATAAGTGCCCTCGTCCCACACAATCACTGTTCCCCCGCCATATTCACCTTTTGGAATGATACCTTCGAAATTGCGGTAATCGTAAGGATGGTCTTCAACCATCATGGCCAGGCGTTTTACTTCCGGATCTGTGGAGGGCCCTTTCGGTACCGCCCAGCTTTTGAGCACACCACGCATCTCCAGGCGAAAGTCATAATGCAAATGGGAGGCGGCATGTTTCTGGATAACAAATCGCAACTCGGTTCCGGACGGCTCACCGCCAAATGGTTCAGAAGTTTTACGTTTCGATCTCTTGGAGTTGTATTTGGTGAGACTCATAAAATAGTGTTTACTGTCAAATCCATAACACGTTTAAATTCAAAATGTTTGGTGACTCAAATCGACACATTTCTAAGAATGGTTAAACTTTGAGCAATAACTTCTGGCATTTTTACTTGCCATAGCACAATCGGCATCTAGCGGTGGAAGCCTCATCATTTCAAAATATGCTAACTCAGCTAAGCACTTGATCATCTCAGTTAGTGTTTAGTGAAAATTTATACAGCGCTTGAGCACTGACTTAAACGCGTTTTCCAAGGCAATTCGTTAGATTCTCAATTGATGATACAAATTATCATACCAGTGGCATGTTTATTGTGATTGTTAAAAAACTTTAAATTATGTCCTCATTTAACGCAAAACTACTTTTTACAGATAATCCAGGTAAGGAATATTCTGTATTGCAGTGTAACTATTCTTTCCTTCAGAAAACAGATGATAAAGGAAGACCCAGCTCTCCGGCTTTGGGTGGTAACGTATATCTCACCCTAACAACCCCTCCTGATGATTTCCTATTAAAATGGATGGTTGACAGCTATAAGCGAAGGTCCGGCTTTATTAATTTCTTCAAAATTGATGAAGAGGCGACTTTTCAAAAAGTAGTATTTACCGGGGCATATTGCGTAGAATACCACACCAATTTTAACGCCGAAGGTTCTGCGAGTATGGTTACGTCTATTGTCCTTTCTGCACAGAAACTGCAGGTCAATGGAGTGGACCACAACAACGACTGGCCAGACTAACAAGAAGAAACTAGGATATGGTTAACAAAGGAAAAATAATATTGGTCAATGGGTATTGGCAAAATACCTGGCTGGGTAGGGAATTTATCGGCTCAACCGCGCCTAACAAGGATTATTGGAACAATGGAGATTTTAATGGCTATGCCAATGCTGCACAACGTTTCTTTGGTTTAAATGAAAATATCAATGATGCCTGCATCTGCTTAGATGCGTCAAGTTTGATAGTATTGGATGATAACGGATCAAGTAGAGCCGAGAGAGGCCATGATGAATATACTACTTATGAATGGGCAGGCAGAATGTATAAGAAAATCAGTGATAGATATGGTTATGGGTTACCTGAAACTTCGGGGCTCCGTAATAAAATGCTTGCTTCAGAAATTAATAAGAAAAGATTAGCCAGCCTAACTTTAGGCATGAATAAAAGCCAGCATGCTTTTTATTTAGTTGGACATAGTGAAGGCTGTGCCTACGCCGCAGGCTTAGCCAGATTATTACAAGAAAAGGGTTGGAAGGTTAATTTCATTGTATACCTCTCCTCTTATGACAGTGGCACTTTTGATAGTCCAAAAGGTATAAAAGCTTACCAGTTAGGATATACAGCTAAATATTTCGGAGATTGGGCAACTAATAATAACCCTATACGAAGCGGCGTCGAGCGCACTGCTATCGTATATAAAAATTGGGGTCATGCTGAAAAAAAAACATCATTAAAAGACGAGTATGGACGTGCAAAGGATGACTTTCAATATGCTCACGGCTCTACCAAAGGAGCTGAGGTTTGGATTCACCTGGAAGACTTACGGACTTTGATATTGAGAACAGGGAGAACTTACGGAACTACCTGGCAGGAACAGATAGCACAGTCAACTCCCAACCATACCGTATTTGCATTTTATAACGGGGTTAAATTGAACTATAAAGAATACATGGATTCTGAAAATGCAAAGTACAATCAATACAATCACAAAAAACATTATTACTATCGTTAATCAAAACTATGTTTTCAGACAAAACGCTTCAAGAGTTTATTTACCCGGTATTAAAGATCGCTCTATTTATAGTTAGTTCCTTTATTCTGCTCTTTGCACTGAATATGTTTTTGGGAACTAAAGAAGAATATGAAAGACTAACTCGGGAGTACACCTGGTCCAGAGTTTTTGCAAAGGGTCTTGTTTTTATCATTATACATTCTATAGCAGTACTGTTTTTTTTTATAGTCGGGAAGGTTTGCAAAGTATTATTCAACAAAAAGGCGTACTTATGGTTATTGGCAATTCATCTTTTTATTCTAATCATTTCATTAACCATACTTCTTTAAAGCTTGATGTTCAAATTGTGTAGAACTAATGCCTTTCAGCTAAGGCTACACAATCTAAATGCTCTCATAAATCTCAAAAAATTGAACAGGCGTAATTTGCAAGCCCTTGCAAAGCGCAATAACTGAAGTAAGCTCCAGATTAACTTTACCCTTTGAAATTCGCTGAACTTGTGCATATTCCAACTCAGACGCCAACGCAAGTTTACGAAGGCTCAGGCCTTTCTGCTCTATCAACTTTAAAAGTGCTTCGCCAAACCTGGCCTGAATTTCAACCTTATTCTCCATTACGGCCAATCTCTGTGTTTCATTGAAAATAAATGACGTATGATCATACATCATTCCGTAATTAATTGTTACATTAGAGCAAGACGATTGAAAGAATATGATGAGAATAAAGAAAAACCGGGTAATTATAGAATTTCCCGACCTATCTGGCTTCGAAGAAGACATTATCTACAGACTTCCGACTGAATTATCTAAGTTGCTACAGTGCGCAACGATATTACAGGTGGAGCACGGATGGGAAACAGACACGACCTTTTATAGCGTTTATTCGTTATTGAATGCTATACATCCGACAATGCCGCAGGTACAGGCACTTCATTTTAGCGCAACGAATAAACACGAACTGGACAGTAAAGATAGAATAGGATGAGGGCAATGGTTATTGGCGACATTCATGGTGCTTATAAGGCGCTGGAACAGTGTTTGGAAAGGTCTGCGTTTGATTATGAGCACGATATATTAATACAGCTTGGAGATATTGTTGACGGTTATCCGGATGCGTTTGAGTGTGTCGAAGAGTTATTAAAAATTAAAAACCTGATCTCCATTAAGGGCAACCATGACCAGTGGTTCGACGAGTTTATCAGAACTGACTTTCATCCATTCTACTGGACATATGGTGGCAAAGGAACACTGATCTCTTATTTGAAACATGCAGGTAAGGAAGGGCGTTACTTCGCTACGGGAAGTGGGTTTAAAACTTCATTGGAATCTTCAGACATACCTGAAGCGCACAAAGATTTCTTTAGAAATCAACAGCTATATTATATTGACGATATGAACCGTTGCTTTGTTCACGGTGGCTTTGTGCGGGATGTTCCTTTTATTCATCAGGCAAAATCAGAATATTACTGGAACCGGAGCCTATGGAGCGAAGCGTTGGAGCAGCAAGAACACGGCGCTGATGCGTTTACCATTGCAACACAGTTCAGCGAGATCTTTATAGGTCACTCTCCGACCACACATTGGGGAACGGACAAGCCCATAACTGCGTTTAATATTACCAACCTGGACACCGGAGCCGGGCATTCCGGGCGCTTAACGATTAGGGATGTAAATACAAAAGAATTCTGGCAATCAGATCCTGTATTAGAACTGTATCAAGAAAACTTCCGTTAGTGAAATATGTAATAGTTTTATTCCATTGACTAGCACTGAAGTGAATCAGGTAATGATCTTGGTGTGGATATTACAACACTTAGGCGATCTTGCTAGTTTAAGAATGTTATAATTGCCTCTCCATTCTTTGCCGCAAGAGTATAAAATTGTTGTAGGTTAAAAAAGAAGGGATTCAGATAATCAAACGCTTCATCTCCCTCTTCCCAAATTTCCGGATAGATACCTAATTCAGTCATTCGAATCGGATCGAATTTTTGTTTTAAACGCTCAATGTTAATTCCTGCAATCTCATTATTTAAAACATCAACTTGTTCCGGTGTCAAATAATGGGCGGGCCCATAACCCAAATCCTGATCTTCATCAATAAGCTGACCACTGAAAAGAACTTGTACAAGCGGATGTTCTGAACTTGCTACACTATCCCCTGTTAGCAAATAGACTATTCCATCCCATGCCTTATCAATGTCAATCGAATTAGGATCTTCTTCGTTGCTGTAAATCCGGTCCTCCAATAATGAACTGTCTTTTAAATAATCTTCTAATTCGCTGTTAGTCACTCTAAGCAACCTGCCGATCATACTCATAAGTCAAAATAAGTTTATGTTTTGCAAACATAAAGCAATCATCCGTATTTCGTGCCACTGGCATTATATTATTGAATTAAATAGCATACACAATCATTAGCTTCTGTTCGCGAGCCACGTCTGTTGATATCAAATCTTATTGCCTTTGTTCCCATACTCCTAATTGTAGTAGCGGAAAAAATTCTAAAATCGTTTTTCTGTATTGTTATTGTTGACGCTATTTTTTCTTTGTTGCAGCTGGTAACCCATACCGGCAAATCCTATTGCAAAAAGTATAAGTACCACGGCAACTAATTTGCCAAGCCGCTCAAGCCAAGTGGTGGCGACTGCCTTCCCATAGCTATCATAATGCTGTAACCCTCCAGGTCCTCTCCTATAGAACCGTCTCCGATTTATTGACGTGTTTACCACAATGCCGACAATAAATAGCACGGCTGCTATTACATAATACCAATTCACCTGTCCTCCTTCCTCAATAAATTAATACTTATTCCTTTTTCTAATTTAAGATTTCCTAAAGAAACATCCTCATGTTTCTGCAAATAAATCTGCAACGTTTCACATTAATAGCAGATTTAGAATCGCTCCACTCCCACTTTTGCTTTCGTAACCCGATGGTCCGATAACATTTGCCCCTTTTATTCACGCAACAGAAAAGGAGGATAAAATGGAACGGCAGAAGAAGGTCAGGCACGGAAGTCTTTTTAGCGGTATTGGCGGCTTCGACCTGGCGGCAGAATGGATGGGATGGACAAATGTATTTCATTGTGAATTCGATCTGTTCTGTCAAAACGTATTGAAGTATTACTACCCAAAATCAAGAAGTTATGGAGACATCAAAAAAACGGATTTCAGGGCGCACCGGGGCGGCATCGATATCCTCAGCGGCGGTTTCCCCTGCCAACCATATTCCATCGCTGGAAAGCGGCTCGGAACCGCTGATGAGCGCCACCTGTGGCCCGACATGCTTAGAGCAATACGGGAAATCAGGCCAATGTGGGTTGTGGGCGAGAACGTTCGCGGAATTATTAGTTGGAATGACGGGCTGGTATTCGAGCAGGTGCAGGCTGACCTGGAAGCTGAAGGATACCAGGTACAGGCGTACGTACTTCCTGCTGCAGGTATCAACGCACCGCACCGGAGGGAACGGGTCTGGTTTATTGCCTACCGCGACAGCGATGGATGCAACCGGGGCAACAGCCCAAATGAATTCCTCGCAGATGAAAGAGGGCAGCATGCATTCAGTGACCCTAAGCAGGGCCCTGGTCATGGGCCTTTTACCTACACCGATTGCATCAGAAGCAAAACGCGGAACAGTCAGGCAACTGACGATCAGCGACGGAAAGATACAGAACCTCTCCCCGAACGGAATGCGATTCGGCATAGGGATACGCCAGCTGGCAGAACAGGGGCTACTACCGACCCCGCTATGCTCGGATGCAACGACCGGCGCGATAATTGGCAAGAACGATCTCTTCAAAGCGACAAAGGGGCTGCCGCGCAAGATCAATCAGAACGGCAAATCAGGAAGTGTAGGCCTGGCTCGGCTGGTGCTGCTGCTGCCGACACCGGTGGCCCGGGACTGGAAGGGCAAACAGGCGAGCGAGTATCACCTGGAAGGGAGAACAGAGCTGAAAGGGAAAATAAGGAGCCTGCCGGGTATGGTAGAATACCGGGATGGCGAGACTTCCCGCAAACTGAACCCACTATTTGTAGAGGAAATGATGGGATTCCCGGAAAACTGGATTTTGATGCCCTTTTTGAATTGTACCCCTCAACCATAATGCCCCTTACATTTCCGAAGTGGCGTACCGAAAGTATAAAGGCGCTCGGCAATGCAATTGTGCCGCAACTGGCTTTACAGATATTTAAAGCAATTGAACAAACTATGAGAAAATTAAAATAATGCTGTTATGAAAATTGAATTGAAAAATATAAAACATAGCCCTTCCCTTAGCGAAGAGACGGAAGCATTTACCGCTAACCTTTATATCAACGACGTGCATGCAGGCTATGCAAAGAATAATGGTCATGGCGGTTCAACCGACTATTACCACGCAGATGAAAAAGGTAGGGATCTCATCCACGAGGCAGAAGAGCATTGCCTCAGCCTACCTGATAAACAATATCCGGCAGCCTATGGCATGGATGCCTACAGTCTAAAAATGAACCTGGAGCATTTTATTGATGACTTACTAAGCAGCCACCTGCAGGAGAAGGAAAACAAAAAGTTCGATAATAAAATAAATAAGGCAATGATCAATGGTATCGTCTATGGTTTACCCAATGATTCATCGGTAAGTATTGTGGCTTTCAAAATACCGTTATCACAACTGCTCACGCTTCCTGTAGGTCCCGATTCAATTAAGAATGCAATTATCAAGAATGTGTTACCGGATATAAAACCTGGTGAAATAATTCTGAATACCAATATCCCGGAACAGATTCTTAAAGATGCAGGATTAAAAGAAGGGCAATACATGGTGCCGCAGAAAACTGTTGCTCCAAAGCAGACCCAGAAGAAAGGCAAATCGCTATAGGCTTAGCGAACATATTTTAGACAAATCCTCACTGGAAAAAGAGAAACCATAATTTTTTAAACATGGAAATTGAAATTAAAAGAATAAGTTTTAATCCCAGGATTGATGCACAATCATTTGCTGCAAACCTGGTAGTCGATGGCGTGAAGGCCGGAAATATTGTAAGCAATAGTGCAGGTACCCAATACTATCCGGTAAATGAAAATGGACAGGCCTTGATTGAAAAGGCAGAGAAATTTTGCGAAAAACTTCCGGCCAAAACAATTACCGTGGATGGTAAGCCGCAGGAAGTAAAGCAAAACCTGCCGGCATTTATCGGTGATCTTTTTGCAACACATCTTCAAACACTTGAAAAAATAAAATACGATAAAAAGGTAGATATCGCCATGAAACAGAACATCGTTATCGGTGAACCGCTAAAGTATATTCGTACCGTACCGACTAAGAGTCCAATCAGTCTTTTGGCACAAACTACAAAAGGACAAGAGTTTCTTTCTGAGATCATATCCCGCCAAGTGTTACCTGGTTTGTCCGCTAATGAAAAGCTGCTCAACACCAATATATCGGAAGATATCCTGAAAGCAGCTGGATTAAAACAAGATCAATACGTCAGGCGAGCAGATATACATCAGGAGCTTCCGAAGCAACAAACAAAAAAACAAGGCAGAAAAATTTAGGATTTGTCTTTTCAAATTTAAGACAAAACGATAAACAAGAATTTTTTAAGAGCGGTAAAGAATGGCAAGTGAAAGAGAAAAAGTAGCAAATCTGGTCGAATTCCTTTCTTCCATAGGGTTTCATGGAGAGCGGCTCGAGCAAGGGATCAATAAGTTGATCGAATTAAATCCAGTTGGTTTTAGGCTCGACCATAAGGTTCAGTACGGAGAGGAGACCATGTTCTTTGAACTTCAATTTAAGAAGGACAGGCAGTTTAATGCCTATCGCCTCGAACAATACAATGCCAGGCATCGCAAGGCCATAAATATTGAATCCACAGTTATCAATGGCATCAATACGGATGTTTTAGAATTGCGGATGCAGGGCCTGGATTGGGAAACCTATTTTAAAGCTCCTGATACCATTGCCCCTGCCGCTTTAAGAAATATTGAAGATGCAAAGGAGATGCTGAGTAAATTATCTTCCAGTCAGAACTTCGACGGGATGAAGATTCGGGATGCACTAATGTTTAAATACTGGCCGGAGAGTGCCTTTGCAGGTTCCCTTTCCAATTATGATGATTTCCGGCAGCTTTATGAAGGAAAAAGAGACTTTCATGCGGGAGAGTCCGGTATTTGTAATTGTAACGATGCTTACATGCATGTGTCCGGGAAGTTCGAAGACCTACATGAAAAACTGCTGGAAATGAAGTTGGATGAATATGCAGGTGTCGATACCTATGATGAACTGACCCGCCTGCTTGCTGATAATCCAGATAGCTTCGAGATCAAATGTGCCAACAATAACTCGGAGGCGTATGCGGAGTTTCTTATCCCTGTCACTAAAACAGATGGCTCGTATAGTATCGACGAGTATACCGTCAGCCTGCAGGTTTATCCTGATATAGAGTATGGCATATATAATGGAGTGAACACCCTTGAATTGGAGAAAGCAATGCAGGCTGTTGACTGGTCCAAGGACGGTGAATTATTTGTACTTCATGAGGACCGGGAGCCAGAGTTTTATCCAGAGGTTGAGCAAATACAGCAAAAAATGTATCAGCTGGAACAGGACGAACAAGGAGAACCTATCTCCTATCTTCTGCAATTAAAATACTGGCAATACACCTCATGTCTCGAATCGTTCATTCAACCTGGAGCTGATCAACTGATGGATTCCCTGCCGAAAATTGAACGCAGGTTTCCTTGTGAGCTGGATGCTGGTATTGCCTGGAACCTGCTTTGTGGCAGAGCCGTTCTGGATAAAAATGTGTACCCGTTTCTTCCAGAAGCTGTAGATTGGCTACGTTTAGACCGCCAGCAGTATACTGGTGAAAGAAACCTTGCCTTTACTGAGGTCGGGGGGCTTTCAGCTCAAGAACTTGGACAGCTGATAAGACAGATGCCAATCTTTGCTGACCGGTCCGTGCAGTATCGATTGGAGAGAGGCGACCTGGTGCCGGTTACCTTAAACAATCAAAACAAAATACTGCTCCAAGCCAATCCCGAACAGAAAACTATAGATGTATTTACCACAGAGAGAAGGCCAATCCCAGTGAATCTAAACTTCGATCCGGACTGGAAACCAGTTCACATGCCCTCCGATGGATTACAAAACCAACAAGAGCAGTCAACCCGAAGGCAGATTAAACTTATCGCCGATGTGAAGGGTGTAAAAAGAAAAGGAAAGGGAATATGACCGAACATTTTAGAATAGTTCCTGCCTTTTAGGAGTACAAAAAAGGCAAAGAATATAGTCAACAACGGAAAAATGAGTATAAAAATTATCTAAAAAATAGAGCAATGGAAGATATCGGAAACGGATTTACGGCTTATACGCTTGAAGACCTGGGAATCTTGGTGACTGAGGCGGAAAGATTAAGATCCGGCGTAGGATTTGAGCATTATTTAAGAGATGAAGGTTATAAAAAGAAGTCGGAGTTTGTATACATACATAGCGAACCCGAACAAATAATTGAGCTTACTCAGAACAAAAACCAGATTACCTACGCCAATAATTTGGATAGAAATGATAAAGGTAATTTTATAAATTTCCTGCAAAACCGGCACCTCGAAGTCGGTCGTATTATTCCTAATGAAAAGATCCACACTTTTCTCAGCGCGGTTCAGGTAGCCCTCCAATATGAACAAAAGGCTCACTCGATAAAAATCTCTCCTGTAAAGCCTCCGATGAAAATAAAACGTAAAAGCAAAGGCCTTTAACAAGGCAAGTATCCATTTAAATAGGTAGAACACACTTCTGGGGTGTTCGGCAAGATGTAGGATTGTTGACAACAATCCGATCTTGCCCTGGCCGCCGTATGCGGTCCAGGGAAGCAAAAACCCTCCGGAGTCGGGTTTTTTATGATTAAGCTTTAAAAGAGGAAGAGATGAAAGAGAGAAAGAGCGGGAATTTAAAGTTTAAGGTATTTGCCAGAGTAAGTAAAGAACATTTTGATGAGCTTACTGCTTTGCTGGCAAAGTCCACCTGCAGGACCATGAGCGAATTGATAAGGGACATTCTCGAAAAGCGGGAAATCCGGGTACGGACTTTTGATCATTCTCTTGCTTCCGTAATGACAGAGCTTTCGCTGCTGCGCACAGAACTTCATGCCATTGGTATAAATATAAACCAGGTTACGCATCGTTTTCATCTTGAAGATAGCGCCGAAGGCAAGCTATTCCAGGCCCTGGAAATTGCAAAATTATACCAGCAGACCGACCAGAAGGTTGCCGACCTGTTCGTAATTATCTCCAATCTTTCTCAGCGATGGTTGCCCGGATCGTAAGCGGGAAAAGTATAAGGGGTGTTCTGAATTACAATGAAAACAAAGTTAAGAATTCAGAGGCTGCGCTGCTAATGGCCGCAGGCTTCCCGCGCGGTCCGGAAGAGCTTAGTTTCAAAAATAAGCTGGAAAGATTTGAAATGCTGATCCGGCAAAACAAGATGACGCTTACCAATGCAATGCACATCACCCTCAATTTTTCTCCGAAAGATGTGGTCGATGAACTGAAGCTTCAGGCCATTGCAATGGATTATATGGATCGGATCGGCTTTGGCAGCCAGCCTTACCTGATATACCAGCATTTTGATGCAGCGCACCCGCATATCCATATCGCTACTGTAAATATTGCGGACGGTGGTCAGCGCATAGAAACCCATAACATAGGAAAGAACCAGAGTGAAAAGGCCCGTAAAGAAATTGAGGTTAGCTATGGTTTAATCAAGGCGGAAGACCAGGTAAAGGAGACCGCCTTTATGATGCAGGCTATAAATCTGGAAAAGGTTATTTATGGAAAGGCTGAGACTAAAGCAGCCATATCTTCTATTGTCCGGGAGGTTACCGGAACTTATAAGTTCACTTCACTTCCCGAGCTTAACGCTGCTTTGCGCCAGTTCAATGTCCTGGCTTATCCTGGCGCACCGGGAACCAGAATGAACGAAAAGGGTGGGCTGGTTTATTGTCTCTTGGACGAAAAAGGCGAGGCAGCCGGTATACCGATCAAGGCCAGTTCCATATACTCCTCCCCGACTTTAAAGAACCTGGAGAAAAAATATCCTCAAAATAAAGAAGCCCGAAAGCCTTATGGCCAGCGGTTAAAGCATCTGCTTGACAAGGGTATCGATTCCGCAAAAAGCCGCGAAGAATTCGAAGCCAATCTCCGAACACAGGGTATCCGTATCCTGCTTCGGGAAAACGAACAGGGCCAGGTCTACGGCCTCACTTTCATTGACAACGCCACAAGGTCTGTGTTCAATGGCAGTGATTTAGGAAAGGCATACAGTGCAAAGGCTTTCCTGGAACGGTTACCGAGACTGACCGGCGAGCGTCCTGCGGAATCTGCAGCGCAACAACTTCCCAATGCACCATTTGATGCCGGACATAAAACAACCAAGACCAGCTTTGAACCCGCAGAAATAAAATATCCTGCCTCTGATCAGCCTGTCATCCTGACGCTGATCGACATAGCCCTATCTGATACCCACGAGGAAAATATGCCTGATCCTTTCCGAAGAAGAAAGAAAAAAAGAATACAAACTGAATAGTTGATGAGCCCTAAAGCCGTGAAGAATGAATACTGGAGAGAACGCAGAAGCTTTAAGAAAGATTGCCGATTTTATCAGGAAGAGCAGCATTTGCCTGTTATGCCTGCACTTTTATGTTTATTGCTATGCCGCATTTGAACAGTGGCAGCTCACCCACAGTATAGTCCGGCAGGTGTTGGAAAACATTGGCCGGACCGGGCTTTTTAAAGAGTTCTATATATCAAAGGCCGGGGCTTTGCTCCTGCTCATTGTTTCGCTGGTCGGCACTAAAGGCAGGAAAGATGAGAAGCTAAAGCTATCCACTGCTTTACGCCAGATCATCTCCGGTCTGATTATCTATGGCACCAGTTACCTGCTGCTCAGATTGGAAGCCTCGGTTGCTGTGCTTGGTGGCCTATACATAACGGTTACAGCAATCGGTTACCTGCTGATCGTTAACGGAGGCACATTGTTAACCCGCCTGTTGAAGCAACGTTTGGATGAAGATATCTTTAACCAGCTGCAGGAGACTTTCCCCCAGGAAGAGAGACTGTTGGAAAATGAGTATTCCATTAACCTGCCTGCCCGCTATAACCTGAAAGGCAAAGTCCGTAAGTCCTGGATCAATTTTATAAACCCATTCAGGGCCTTGCTTGTCGCCGGAACACCAGGTGCCGGCAAAAGCTATTTCGTAATCCGCCATGTGATTAC
The DNA here is from genome assembly GCF_001721645.1 of Pedobacter steynii. Lineage (NCBI taxonomy): Bacteria > Pseudomonadati > Bacteroidota > Sphingobacteriia > Sphingobacteriales > Sphingobacteriaceae > Pedobacter > Pedobacter steynii. Next base: position 5,895,768 of record NZ_CP017141.1, read on the forward strand.
CCAGCATCTGAGCAAGGGTTTCAGCATGTTTATTTACGACTTTAAGTTCCCGGACTTATCTGTTATTGCCTATAACTCCTTCCTAAAAAATAAGCATAAATATAAGGTTGAGCCGAAATTTTATGTAATCGATTTCGACAACATTTATCACCGCTGCAATCCGCTTTATCCGGAAAGCATGACTGATATCACTGATGCAACGGAAAGCAGCAGGACGATCATGCTCGGCCTCAATCGCGAGTGGATCAAAAAAACCGGGGATTTTTTTGTCGAAAGTCCAATTAATTTTCTCACCGGCATCATCTGGTACCTGCGAAAATATAAGAACGGGAAATACTGTACGCTGCCGCACTGTATAGAGCTGATGCAGATGGAGTACGATAAACTGTTCCCCGTTTTGCGTACCGAGCCTGAGATTGAGGTGCTGATCAATCCCTTTGTAACAGCATATGTAAATGGGGCGATGGAGCAACTCGAGGGACAGATTGCTTCAGCCAAAATTACGATGGCGCGGCTGGCCTCTCCCAAGCTGTATTATGTGCTCTCAGGCAACGACTTTACCCTTGATATCAATAATCCCGCAGATCCCAAGATTGTTTGCGTAGGCAACAACCCGCAAAAAGCACAGGTGTATGGTGCTGTGCTTTCGCTGTATGTTTCGAGGATGATCAAGCTGGTCAACCGGAAAGACCAGCTAAAATCGTCACTGATTTTCGATGAGTTTCCGACCATATATATCGGCGGTGCTTCCGGCATAGAGGGTACGATCGCGACCGCCCGAGGGAATAGGGTTTGCACCTGCCTGGCGGTCCAGGATATATCGCAGTTGCGTAAAGATTATGGAAAAGAAAGTGCTGATGTGATCTTCAATATTGTCGGCAATATCATCAGTGGCCAGGTGCTCGGCGATACAGCAAAGACTTTAAGCGAACGCTTTGGTAAGATCATGCAGCAACGCCAGAGCCTTTCCATTAATGCAAGTGATACTTCTATAAGTAAATCAACGCAGCTTGAGTATGCGATACCGGCATCAAGAATTTCAACACTTTCTTCCGGAGAGTTCGTCGGCTCCGTAGCCGATAATCCGACAGAAAAAATAGAACTTAAAAATTTCCATTCGGAGATCATTAATGATCATGATGCAATAGCAGCTGAGGAAGCAGCCTATGTGCCGATACCTAAAGTCCGAGAAACGACTGCGGCAGAAATTGAAGAGAATTATCTGCAAATTAAAGATGAAGTGGCTATGATCATCGAATCGGAAATGGAACGGATTTATGACACCCCCGAGTTAGCCCACCTCTTGATTGTAAGAAATGACTAAAAGGCTTCATCTCCATTATAAAGCAAAGTTAACACCTGAACTGACAGACATGGTAGCGATTACGATAGTAAGTAGGTGCTGATCCCCTCCTGTGTTTTTGAGCTGTCGGCACTCGCTCATTCTTTTATCCATTTCATGTGGCAACTCATGTTCCAGTTGGGCATTTCATGAGTGAAATTGGGTATCCTACGATCTTTTCCCTTTGTTTATTTGCCAATGCACTGCACCCAGGAGTAATTTTACCCTAAGCAACGGCATAATCATCATCCCTCCTATTATTTAAATCCCGAACAGATTGCCGTCCTTACCTTAAATGTTTGTACCATGACGACGCTCTTTGTTCTATTCAATTTTTCCGGTCACGATAACCAGCAGATACTTACCCCTTCAACTGCGAGAGATCCACCATGCTTACGGAATAATCGATCCTGGTCTTCAACAATGGAAACAAATAATCAAACCTTTATTTCAACAAAAAATGAAAAAGATATATATCACAGCAATAGTACTCTTCATAGGGTGCCTCGCTTTTTATGCCTGCAAGAAAGCAGGTAACCATAATTCACCTTTTAATGCTGATAACAGTAAGGATTCCGAAATCGGAGCCTTGCTGGCATGTAATTTTGTGACTCTGTCGGGTAATATCACGACTAATACTACTTTGTCTGCCGCCAACGTTTACAAGCTCGATGGCTGCGTGACAGTAAAAGCCGGAGCGACTTTAACTATTCCCGCTGGTACAAAGCTTTTGGGCATGAAAACCCCCACAGCCGGTGGGGAAAGTGCGTTGATTGTTGAGCGCGGAGCACAACTCGTTGCTGTCGGAACTGCAACCAATCCGATAGTATTTACCAGTGACCAGAACCCCGGCCTTCGTGCCCCTGGTGATTGGGTTGGCTTGCGCTTATTCGGTAGGGCTAATAATAACAATGCTAACTCCCTGCCTGTAGATTTAGGTTGTGCGATTCAAATTGGTGGCGGGACAAATAATGCCGATAATTCAGGTCGCTTGCAGTTTGTTCAGGTAAATTTCGCTGGGGCGCTTGCCAGTGCCAATGACCTATCACAATCTGGAATCATGTTCAACTCGGTAGGCGATGCCACACTGGTGGATCATATACAGATCAGCAACAGTAAAAATGACGGCCTCTTTGCAGCAGGAGGCAAAGTAAAACTAAACAATATTCTTACTTATAATTCAGATCGTACTGACTACAGGATATCCTATGGAAATATCAGCAAGATACAGTTCCTTGCCGCAATGCGTATGAATGCTGCAGCAATCCCATCTGCAAGTGCTTACGGAATTGATATTAGCAATCATCCAACTGCACTAACCAGCGCACCACTTACAAAACCAGTTATCAGTAATTTTACGATTATGGGACCCAAATATTGCGGTGCAGCCACTATAAATAATAACTTCCAGAACGCGATCAGGTTTTTCAACAATGGTGCCGGAGAAATTTACAATGGAGTTGCTTCCGGCTGGAATGGACGAGGACTTTTAATTCAGGGTCAACCTTCTGTTGCTCAGACAGCATCCAATAACCTGCAGTTTTCCTATAATAGTTTTCATAACACTGCAACACCATTTGCCTTTACTGCAGTGGGCACATGGCCTGTATCAGGTGGCTGTGATAACACCATTGCAGCATGGATCACCGGTTCAGGCACTGCTTCCTGCAAAGAAGCCGGTAATCAGTTTTCAGTAGCAACGTTGGGTTATGATGCTTCCTTCTGCGGAAACTATTGTGCAACAGGATTCAGCCAGAACTTTGTTTTGGGTAGCACGACCCTGCTTGCTGCTAATTTCGGTTGGGATACTACGAGCTCATTTACACACCCAAGCTATCGTGGAGCTTTTGGTTCTACTTCATGGACCCAAGGATGGACCGATATGTGCAGTGAGAGTACTAATTATTGTTTATAATACGTGTAGCCGGGGATAAATAGGGAAAGGGCTACTTCGCGGTGCGGGTAGCCCTTATTAGTTTCCTAAACTTCGCAATTACCGAATTAAAAGCACATCTCCTTTATAAGTTTTGGAGCTGCGGTCAGGTAGTTCAAGTTCGATGAGATAGTGGTATGTTCCTACATCACATGGATTATTATTTTGTGTGCCGTTCCATCCTTTAGTCGGGTCGGAGGTGCTGAATACACATTGCCCGAAACGGTTAAACACCCAGAACTGCTTTATCCTTTGATAACTGATGCCCTCTATCTTAAAGATATCATTTAAGCCGTCACCATTCGGTGAAAATGCATTGGGTACCATAGAAGGCATAGTATAATCAATGTCAATGCTTACAATGCCCGTATCCCCACAGCCATTTTCATCAATGCCGAGTACAGTAATTATTGTTGGCTGCAACGGGGCGGCCCACACCAAAGCGCCGATAACGGTATCCAGGAAAGTCGCAGGTGACCATACATATAACAGTGCCCCTGCTGCCTGAAGAGGAATACTATCACCATAACGGATGGTTGTATCTGCAGGGCTGGCAGAAACTACGGGCGCAGGATAGCTAGATATGGTTGCAAAAAGTGTAATGTCACACCCCGATTGATAAGTCAACTTAACCGTGTATGTACCTGTGGCAAGGCCATTAATTGTATCTGCAATGTTCTGGCTACTATTTTTGAGGGTCGCCCCTGCCGCATCGTACCAAATTGCGTTAAAGGGGACGCTCTCCCCGTTTAGGTTCCCCGCGGCTATGCTACCGGTATTGGTACCGGCACAGCTCTGATTGATGACGGTCAGAAATGGAGTTGCAACAAAGGAGACAAGGAATGTATCCGAATGGTAGACGCAGTCCTTAAAGTAAGTAACTGCATATTTGCCGTTTTCATACACCACCCGGTTATATTCCCGTGAACCGTTATCCCACAGTAAGCATTCCTTGTCCTGGTCGACAGCTAGGATCAGGCTGTCGGAAAAACACGCTGGCACAATATGGCGACCGAATAAAGTGTCTGGCAATGGGTTAGTATAAACAATGTCATTTTGAAGGTATGACTCACCACCGTCTCCTGACATGTAAAATTCTACACTTAACGGTGATTTTATCCTGTTTAAAACCGGCAGGCAGGCAAGACCCGCTGCATTTGGATTGTCTAGGACATGGAAGGCAGGTCCCGGATTGTATCCTAACGGCACGAAGGCAGTGTCGAGGCAGGTATAGCTACCATTGTCTATATAGACTTTGTTATCCGGGCCGGTTTTGATTTGGCCTAATGGATTTTCGCCAACCAAATCGCATGTTGCTAGGTTAGGAAAGATTGAAGGTTGATTTGCGATGATTAGTGTTCTGGATGCTACTAAAGCCGAAAAATTAGGTTGATTTAAATCGAATTGAAACAGCTCTCCAGGGGCGATCATGAAGTTTATGTTTCTATTTTTTGTAACATACAATTTAGTATTGTCAGGTGAAAACCCCACACCTGTAAACCTACTGTGGGATGGAAGAACGGTACCGGCACCGGGAAAGAGCGGTGGGTTGCCTGTGGTGTCAAGACTACCAGTTAATTTTATCTTGCCGCTGCAGCGTTCAAAATTGAAAAGTTCCACAGCGCTCCATCCTGTGACGGAAAGATAGGCCCCATTAGGGGATGCCTTTAGTGTCCCACCATAATTATAATCCCCTGGTGGATAAGCGCCGCTATGGGAAACTATTTTATGGGTGTCAATCCCGGAGGCCGAAACTTTATAGCTGTAGAATTCATCCGCGATTTGTGATCTTATAACCAGCCAGGTGCCGTTGCAACCTCTGACCGGAGTTATAAGTCTCGTGAATATTGAGCCTGGAGGTGCAATCTGTACATTTTTCTCACCCGGAACCATCCCTCCCGCTCCACCATTAAGGCTCATATCCAGCAATGAATAATACAGGCCGTAGTCTACAGAATGAAAAATATAGAATTGATCGCTATTGCCGGGTCGGGGTATTACAACCGGCATAGAATAATCTATCAATCCTGCGTCTGTCAACAAATCTTCACTACCGACAATTCCATTGCCGGCAGCATCAAATACATAGAACTCAGGAACGCCAAAGAAATTATATTGAAATCTTACGAAGAACCTGAGTGATCCATTGGGGTAACAAACCGTGCTTGCCCAATGGGATTGATTGGTCGGGATATTTACCAGTTCGTCTACCGACGGGACAGGCGTGTTAAAGTTAATTACTCTATTGGCCTGAAAACCAAAATTGCAGATGTTGTTCTCTCCCTGAGCTGTGGAAATAAACGGCAGGGTTAAAAATAATAGAAGGGTAACCAGGTAAGCTTTCATGGGCAATGATTTTAAGCAGCTTTCCAAGAACTGGAATTGGTTAAGAACAAAAATGGCACTAATGCCTTATTACAAAACAAACACATAAATCAGAGAATTACAGAACTATTTTTTGCCAAATGTGAACTGTTAAAAGATACATTTATTAGGTTAAAATGGCTTAAATTCGTCTAAAATGATCAATATGTACAGGGATCGGGATAGTGTTCGACAGTTGATTTCCGCAATGTCAGGCGGGGAAAAGCGTTATTTTTCTAAGTTCTCCAAGTCTTTTAATGTCACAGGGGAACAGCCCATGTTTTTACAGCTATTCCAATATCTTGAAAATGCCGAAAGTGAACTTCCAAAGATATTTTTTGAAAGTTCCCCCCAGGCGCTGACCACTACAAAGAGGCGGCTTTATCAGAATATCCTAAAGAGCCTGCGTTCCATGAATGAAGACAAATCGATTGATATCAGTATAGGTAATCAACTTGCAGACATTGAAATCCTTTACCACCTTAACCTACCGGAACAAGGCGCGTTTATTATCAATAACACCAGAAGGCTTGCAGCCTCACACGAGCGGTTTGGATTATTGCTGCAGGTTCTGGAATGGGAGAAACGGTTAAATATCGTACTTGACAAGCCTACGAGATCGGCAGAAGAGATCCTTGCTGAGGAACAAAAGGTATTACAACAGTTCCGGCAGGTCATGGACCTGGAAAATATTTACGGAAAAGCGAAAACCCTGAAAAAGCAATATGGATATGTAAAAGGTAAAATGAAAAAAAACCTGGAAAGGGAAACTATTGCGGCACCAGCCATGGTAAGGCTTACGGATTGCCTTTCGGAAAAGGCTCGTTATTATTACTATTTCATTTATGCCCTGCATTCATGGATGGTGTTTGATCATGACCAGGCTTACAGGTACAGTAAGCATTTACTGTCAACGGCGGCAGAAGTGATTTTACCCGATGACTATATAGAGGGTATTCTGGAGCATATTACTTCCTGCGTCTGTATGGGATTTTTTGAAGAGGCGCTTAATGGGCTGGAAATCAGTTCAGCTTACATGGAAATCCATAAGCTGGATCAATCACCTGCATTCGTTGTTCGGATGTTTGCCTATAACTCCGTGTACCGGTTAATTATCTATAACTACATGGGTAGCCGCTCTAAACTTCGCAACGTTATTAAAGAAACTGAATCGAAGCTTATACACTATGAAAAACTACTTTCATTTGAGATCAGGCAGGTCATCCTCGGAAATTTGATGAACGCCTACGTTGGTATCGGTAATCTCCATAAAGCAGATGAAATATGGAATAGCATGTTTAACAAACAGGCAAAAACTATACGAAGGGATATATACGCCGACCTGTATTTGTTCCGTTTGTTCAGCCTACTGCAAGCCAGGAATTATTCCTTACTTCAGCCTGCTACCCTTGCAGCATCCAGGTATTATCATAAATTTAAGGATGCTCCGTCGCTTTTTGAGTTCGAGATGCCGATTGTAAACTTATTTACAAAACAAATACGTTTGGATAAACCGGAAGCCATTGAGGAACTTTTGAGCCAAATCAAAGTTCTCATAGACCAGTACAACGTCCGGCTTAAAGGCAAAGCCACATTTCAAGAGCATTATACGCGATATCTTATATGGATTGATAGCCTGATCAACAACTCACCTTATAATGAAGTGGCGGCAAAATGGTACAAGTCTTCAATGGTATAAAGCGTAGCAACTTTTCATTGTAATGAGTTAACTGATTGTGTTATATGCCAAGCCGTTTCCGGAGGATGCAGGTCATACTCGAGTCCTGAAAAAGTCGGTTCTCAAAAATGGGCTGCAGGTTGTTAGTTTTCATTCAGCAAAGGTAATCTATGATTTACCTGACGAATTTCTATAGCAATCAAGCGGATTGAAAGATTTTAAGAGCGAATTTACATTAGAAGTTTCGAGCACCAAATTCTATAATAGTTTTATATAAATTATCAGTTGGTTCGAAGGAGCTTGAATCATTGAAAGGTGGTAACTGGCCTTCAACACTTACTTTATTGTCTAAGCCCTGCCTTTGGGGATCAGTTATGTTCAATTGCTCTAGTTTTCCAAAAGAAATTTGCATGACTGTTTTTGAGAACCTGCCTATGGTTTGTCAGTCTTATCTTACCTCGAAGGAACTCAATGAAATTTTTATTCTTTCCGAAAATGAAATTGGAAAGTTTCGAAAGAAGTTGAAAAAGTAATTTAAACTCTCACCGGATTGATCTGCTTATAAGCCTCAATATAGAACACATTCCATTGTTTTACTTTTTAATCCTTTAAAACGAAAAAATTATGAAATTGCAAAATTCAGAAAAAATTAAAAAGGTGCTAATGCCAGCATTTGTATTTGCCATTGCTGGTATTTTTCTAATACAAAGCCCGTCCCCGGTTACGGCCCAAGAGAAACCTACTACCCCTTTAAAACGCTCTGATGAGAAGGAAAAAATTTATGTCTCGATAGATCATATGCCGGAGCCAAGTGTCGATTTGAGCAAATACTTACACGAAAAATTTAAAGACCCTGAAAACGCCAAGAACGATACAACGAAAGGTTTAGTGGTCGTACAATTTATTGTCGGCAAAGACGGAAAGGTGAGCGACGCCAAGATTAAGAAATCAATACGTGCAGATATAGACGCAGAGGTTCTGCGCGTCGTTAATACTTTACCTGATTGGAAACCAGGAATACATGAAGGGCATCCAGTTGCAGTATACTACACTTTACCGTTCCGCTACAAGTCAAATTAAAGATGGACACCCGCTATCAAATTTGGACAGAAAGCCTATTGAATGAGACACCGTTTCATATTGAAGCAGCACAATGGTATAAGAAACTGTGACATATTTCTAAAAAAAGTTGATGAAGGCCTTTGTTGCGAGTGATGTCCTCTATTAATAGTGTTTAGCTACATACATTCAAAACTCTCTGGACTTTATAGCGATGCTTTCAATTTGATCATCAGGTTCCTGCCTGCGCCATTTATTCCGGAGGCAAATACCCGGTAATTCTGGTCGAATAAATTTTCCAGGGCTACCTGTGCTTTAATGTTTTTGGTAATACTCCAAGTTGTGGAAACATTAAACGTGTACCAGGAAGGCATACCCAATTCTGTAGTATATTGCAGGTTATCTTCTCCATAGGGATTATAATCGCCAAGATGTTTCCAGCCATTATATAATATGTATACATCTGCTTCCAGGAGACGGTACCTGTAACTGGCACCGGTCTTACCAAACACAGGAGGAATATGATCCATGGGCACTTCCTGTCCATCCAGGCCCTGATAACGGCCATAGGTGTAAGTAATATAGCTGTACAGACCGAAGCCTTGTAGCGGTCGCAGGATAACACTACCCTGGAAGCCGCAGATAAAGGCTTTGGCTTTATTCTGATTCGCAACCACAGCAGTCAGCTTCCCATCATAAAGTATGGAATCGGCTCCGTTAAATTTATATTTATCCAGCACCATGGCATTGCGGAACAAGCTATAAAACCCACTGGCTTCAACATAAATCCAACCCAGGAAATTCCGGGATAAGCTCAGGTCAAAATTATAAGTTTGCTCGGGGCGTAGATCGGGGTTCGGAACGACCAGTTGTACACCTCCGGCCGATTCAAATACTTTAGCCATATCGTCTATGTTCGGCGAACGGAAACCAGTTGCAAAACCCATGGAGAGTTTACTTTTATCATCAGGCAGGTAAATGATGCCGGCATTAGCACTGAAGGTAATGTTACGCTGGCGGGCTCCTGTAAATGGCAAATGAAGGATAGCCGTATCTGAAAATTTACTGTTCAGGCTTACGTAGTTCAGCCGCAAACCATCGTTAATAATCAGTTTGCCCGGTATAAGTTTAAATAAATGCTGTCCGTATATACCGGTATAATTCATATTATTACTACCATCGGGGTAGCGGGTATCAAGGCCATAAGTTTTTTCCTGGCTGACTATATTTTGTTTATAAGCGGTTGAGTTTAAAAAATTAAATTGCCCATCTATACCAATACTGACTTCATGCCTTCCTTTGCTCTTCCGTAGATCGGCATTCAAAGCAAGTACATCCACATCTTCGATCCTGTATTCCTTTTCCTCTTTTTTGTATGCACGTTGCACCCTGCTTTCTTTTATGTTTTGATAGTTTGCTCCGATCATCATCTGGTCAAAAAAGCCGTTCAATGCCTTTGCCTTGTATTGGTAGGATGCCATAAACCGCTCCTGCGGCCCATAATACCATTCAGCCCAGCGGAGTTGCCCATTCCTGGTATCTGTCAAGCGGTCGTAACGGGGAATGTCTCCACTGGTAGAATACTGGATATTTAACTGGTGGCTCTGATTGAGCTTGGGTTGCCAATATATCTTTTGTAATAAATCGATCTGTCTGTAAGAACTGAACTTTTGCACATTAGCATCTTTGTTGGCAACAATCGAATCCACACCGTTGATCCGCTCTATATACTCCTTCCTTTTACCCAGTTCGGGATAAAAGGGATTACGGTTATTGCCCTGACGCAGATCGCCGAAGCTGCTGTAGCTGATGGATGTAAGCGTTGCCCATTTCTTCCAACCCATGTTTACATCGATATGCCCGGTATATTCCTGGAAAGCACTGCTGTACCGGGTACTGACATTGGATTTTACCGATAGCTTTCCGGAAGAAGACAATTGCGGTTTCCTGGTCTGGAAATGTACAACCCCACCCAGGGCATCTGATCCGTATATGGTAGAAGCCGGGCCATACAATATCTCTACCTTTTCCAGGATATCATCATCTATTGTGATTGCATTCTGCAAATGGCCCGTCCGATATATGGCGTTGTTCATCCGTACACCGTCTACCATCAGTAGTATACGGCTGGCTTCAAAGCCACGCAATACCGGGCTGCCGCCACCTAACTGACTTTTCTGTACGAACACTTTTCCAGTCTGTTCCAGCAGACTTGCCGTGTTATTAGACATGGAATTTTCAATAACTGCAGGGTCGAGTACTTCCACCCTTTGTGCTACATATTTACTCTTTTCTTCAAATTTATTGGCGGTAACAATGACTTCAGCCACCTGTTGTTTAGTTGCTACTGTGTCTTCTTGCGCGTAGGAGGTCAACGCGTATAGGCTGACAGATAGGATACAGAGTAATTTTTTTTTCATGGTATTTATCAAGTGTAGATACTACGAATTCTTTTTATACCGGGAAAGAATAATATCCGTCCGAACAAACATTTTTCGAGAAGATTCTGGCCAGCCCTTAAGTATTGGGCGCTATTTTTGAATTACCAATTTGTCGAACTGCAGGACATTTGCTTCCGCAATGAATTGTAAAATATAAATGCCGGAAGCGAAATATTTTACATCAAGCACTGTTTCATGTTTGAATTTTGTCTCCAACAATACTTTACCCTGCAGGTCTGATATTTTTACAGAATATTGTTTATCGGACTTCTCATAACCTTTTATCGTCAGTTTATCACAACCAGGATTCGGATATAATTGAAAATGTTTTACTTTTTTATCCAATTTTTCTATAGCTAAAGCATTACAGAAGACACTAAATTTTGGATTAATTGAGCCCTTGTTCCGGAAACAGCTCAGTATCAGAGGGCCATATTCATTTATACTATTAGGTTCAAGAATGGGGCCGGAATCTGGTCCAACACCTTCATAAACAGTGTACCTGGTGTATCCTTGTGTGTCCCCACCTCTCATTCCTTTATACGCATTAAACTTATGCGTTTTATACCAAGTATTGTCTGACATAAAGCTGTCGACTTCAGTTACTACGTGAATACTGATGCTGTCTCCACTTCCCCAAAAGACCAAAGGCATGATTAGGGTATCACCGACATTAAGGTTATAATTTAGATACACAAACTCATTGGTATCTGTCACTCTGTAAATTCCAGAAAGTGTGTCCTGAAGGGGCTTTATATATACTAATCCAGCTGCGGTATCATCACGTATCAAGGTTCTTGCAAAGTATTGCTTCTCCCAGCCAATATCAGACTTTATCTCTGTATAAAAATGACCGTTCCTTTCAATTAAAGTATCAGAAGAATAATATTGATAAAAATTCCAGGTACCTAGACCGTTCGGCCCCATTTCTCCCGCTCGCCTGGTAATCCAGTTGTTGGTCGTATCCGTAAAATATATCTTTTGGGCGCCTGCCTGAAACGACAACAGCACCAATAAGCAATAAATGCAAACCGAGCAGTAAAAATGATTTTTCATAACCGAAATTTAGGGAAGGAAATATATTGTTCCTGCACAAGATGCTGAGGTGCAGGAACAATATACTTAAGGAATTACGCTCAATTTTTTCGAAGCGATTATATGGTTGTCCAATTCCAGGTTATAAAAATATACGCCCGCCTGCCAGCTTTTTACAGGAACACTAACCCGGTTTTCACCCACCTGCAATTTGGTACGCCAGACTTCGGCGCCGGAACTGTTGCGGACAATCAAGTGAGGATGCTGTATTGCATCGGCCGCATTAATCGTTGCTATAATCAGTGTATTGTTTTGTACCGGGTTTGGCGCGGCATCTGCCAAAGTACTTGGTTGGCGCCCTGGCGTTTCCGGTATTTTTATTTTTTTAGACATAGGGTCCATAGGTAGCTGCTCCACAGGCAACTCCCTGTCTTCCGCATACGCATACTCTAACAGTCCTAAGGCCATCTGGTTTACTTCTGCTTCCGATGCTGCAAGTTCACGAACCATTTCCAACTCAGCTGTTGTAAGTTGGTGTATAGTTCTGTTTTCCTGTTTGAGATTCAACATAATCGTATAATAGTTGAGGTATGCCTGTTTTTCAATAGCAGACACACTCAGTGCATTGATCGCATTGATTCCCTCGTCAACCATCATGGCATTGACATACATCGGGATCAGCAATCTGCGCGATTCATCATCATTTTCGCTTTCCAGGAACATTCGTAATCCGGCTTCGTCCTCCAGGTCATTATATCCCCATACGATTTCAGTTTGTAAGGCCCTGCCTTCAAAACTATATTTGTCACCTGCACTTACCAATCCGCTGTAATCCACCAGCAATCTTCCGTGATCCAAGCGGGTAATATACCTAACCGGGCACGCCCTTGGCCTATTGCATTGGGAGTTGGCAGTAGTATTGCAATTGTTCATCGTCATATGTCCAGACCAGAACGGGTTTTCGTTAGCACCATTACCGGCAAAGTACTTCCAGTTATAGGCTGTTGTAACGAAGTAAGAAATGATATCATATTGGTTTGTAGTAAAACGGTTGCCAGCCCTGATGCCCGGCGTGGGGACACAGCTCGTGCCCTGATCATTAAGAAAGCCATTGGTACTTTGAGGGTTAGCGGCCCAGGCCAGTTTGTTTTTATTATAAGTGTTACAGAAAATATTCAGAGCACCGTTGATTCCCTGGGTTTGTGTACCTACAGAAAGGTCACTGAAACCATTGTCAATAACGTGGATATAATTCCCACGGTTATTGTTGGCAATTAGCCCTAACCGGTTAACTATAGAACCAATACCCGGACCACCGTCCGTTGTGCCCGACACACTATTGCCACAGCCTACATAGCCGCCCGCAGACCCGTTCATGTAGATACCATATGCATTCATATAGGAGAGTCGGCTTTTGTAAGGATACATATTGCGGATGATATTACCCCGGATATCGGCGTAAGGGTCATCCTCGATGGTAATACCTTGGGAATTGTGATCAAAGGTGTTATAATTGATCTGGGCGTTACGCATGGGTGAGCGATCATAGCCATTTAGATAAATACCTCTACGGTAGCCGTCGAAAGAACTATTTTCCACCTTAATACCCGTTGCTGAAGCATTGATGGCTGAAGAACGGTGTGTGTAAGGTACATTCTGCCAAGGCACGGAAGTTATGGAATATCGGAACGTGCAATTACGTATTTCTACACCACCCTTTATCAACCAGGACGTAAAATAACCGCCTGCATCTATTTCATAGCGTGGATCGTCTTTGACAAACTCTACATTGTCGAAAATGCAGTTGGACTGCGAGGTGCCTGGCGTAAAGTAAGTGTAGTTAGGATAGTTATTAAGACATACCGCCATTTTGCAATTATTGATACTGCTGTTACTTGCTTTGATAATACCACCACCGGTATTCTCATCCCAATCAAAATTGGAAATTGCTAGGCGCGCATGTTCAAGACGTGCATTATTTTTAAGTTCCAGATAGCCTTGGTTAATAGGGGTCGGTGGCCCATTGAGGTTACCTGAAAGTTGTATGCCCAGCCACATAGCGCCATCACATTCATTGGTTATCCTGGCGCCGTCAATGATCAGCTTTGCCTCACCCTCAACTGCTATCTTACCTCTTGAAGGCATATAAATGGTGGTGCCTGAACCACTGATGGTTAAAGTAGCACCACTTCTGATACGGATACTACCACTGATAGTTTTGCTGGAATTCCAGGTAGTATTGGTAGTTATTTCATTGGTTTCACCGACGGGTGTAAGGCTACTCGGATTATCTTCTATTGGAGTCTCCCAGATGCCCCGGCCATAAGTTGACACCTTTAGCTTACCGCTACAGGCATTAAAATTAAGGTCTGTAATTATAGTTTTAGGTATACCGTTATTGAAGCATTCCCATTGTCCTCCTGTCTTGTTCCATCGGTAAACTCCGACATCGGTAGCGGCAAACAGCACATCATCTGAGCCTTCAATATAAAGGAGTTTAATCACAGGCATAGCTGGTAATCCTTTACTGATATCTGTCCAGGTATCGCCGTTATTTGAAGAATACAGAACTCTTTTTTTTCGTAGAGTACTGGATACCGGAACCTGAGATTCAACAATATTCCCATAACTGACCCAAACGCGATTGGGGTTCTTGGGGTCGATTTCCAGATCACTAATTGCACATCCCTCAACCTGTGTCGGAGTAATGTTGTCCCAGGTAAAAAGGGTAGTCCTATTTTTTGTCCGGAAGAGGTTACCATAATTATCACCGATTCCCCCATTTGCCCAATACACATCAGAATAAGCAATATAGGCTACATCTGGGTTCTTCTCTGATACAATAAAATCCGGAGGGTTTTTATGTTTTGAAAGTAATTCCAGATTCGCTGAAGAGTAGTCAAGTCCAATGGTTGGCTTTGGTTCCCGCATATTGGATAGATCACCGAATTCGGAAATCCAGTCTGGATCCATCAGCGCTTTTTTCCAGATGAAATGAAAGCCTAAACCGGCTACATTTTTTTCGTTAAACTTCAAAGGGCGCATCCAGCGATACTCTGTCCCCCAGATGACATCGGGAGGATTAGGCACATTACCTTGATTCGTCACAGTATTGCCTAAAAATGTTAAATTTACATTCATGCCAGTCTGCATTTGCATATAGGATGTATTAATACCATTCCGGCTAAATGCAGGTAGAACACCGTCTCCATAAGTATCTTCAAGGCTCCAGGGCTCAGGGCGGTTCCTTACATAAGCATGGTTACCGTTATCTTGTGCTCCTGCGGACATATAGGCATCGTTGGAGGGACTGATAGCCAGTCCATAAAATTGTGTGATACAAATATTTGCCCCCATGAGACTTTTGAAAGTTGTCCCCTTGTCAGAACGGGCCAATCCACCATCCGTTCCACAGAATAGGGTATCACCACCTGTATTCCCACCGTGGTAGATGTGAACAGCACGGCCGTCTGGATGCCCGCCGCCTATTGGACTGAACGTCAGACCACCATTAGACGATTTATGAATAAAATTGTAAGGATAGCTCGGATTGCCTGAGAGGTTATAAAGGTAAAGAACATTAGGGTCCTTTTGGGACACTTCAATACCTCGGAAATTGTAGGTTTGGGTGGCATTCTCCAGATTATTGTTTATAAGGGCTAAGGAGCTTGCAGCAGGGATACCAGTTTTGTATATTTTTTTTCCAGATTCTCTCTGAACAAGCATGTAAACATCATCTGAAGCTGTTAACCCAATATCGTTTATTCCTTCGGTGGAATCTAGCGGGTTGAAAACCATATTATGCTCTCCCCAAATTCCTGGCAGAGTTCCATTGATTTCATCGAAGGTATATAGTTTATGATCCGGATGAAGATTAGTTGTGCTCATTACTATCTTGCCGGTGGGGTTATGGGTAAAATCAAAATCAGACAAATTATAGTAATTGTTGAAAACGGAGCTGGTGATATCAAACCATGGTTGGTTATCGCCTGGTACAGGTTTTACGTAAAGTTTTTTGTTGCATAAAGCGTATAGTCTGTTTGTCATAGGACTATATGCAAGCTTAACAATAGGTTCTCTTGTCCACCCATTCGTCCCTGAGGTGCTAAGAATTTGTCGGAATTTAAGATCAGCTTGCCAGGTCTGCCCACCATCTTTACTGTACATCAGTCCTAACGTATATGCACCTTCCCAGGCCCGTGTAGCACCATGATAAGTGCCAGATGCGATATATATACTTTTGTGATTAGTTGGGTTTACTGCAATATGCGTAATTCCCATCGTTCCGGGCAATGCCTCATAAGATATTCCATCTGTAATGTTATTCCAACTTAGCCCTCCATCTATGGTCCGCCATAAACCACCAGCACCTGATCCGGCAAGAATAGAATCTGGATTGGTTGGACTAACCCAGAGACTGACAATTCGGCCATTAAAGTCAGCATTTTTACCGAAGTAATTAGTAAAGGGGCCTAAACAACTCCAGTTTCCTTTGTATCCTATCCCCAGACATCCAGATGTGCCACGCATCGCCACATCAAGCGCTTCGCTTACTAGGCCAAATATTGACGTGCCAAGCGCAGCGTCATTAGCTACACGCCCTCTCCAGAAGGTTTCCCAACGTCCATGTAGTTTTTTAGCCCTGGCGATCTTTGCTGAATCTGTTTCCTGTGCCAGAACACCACTTAAATATCTCTGGGAAATGAAATCAAAACTATTCGTATCCATTGGTGCTGAAGTCAATGGAGATTGCCCATAGCTTTGCCAGGCCGCCCATAGAAGGCAGCAGGTGAAAAGGAGTTTTTTCATGTATTTGTTTTTAAGGTTTGCGGACTAGTATCTTCCTGTATTGAAAATTATTGATCGGCTACTACCATTTTTTTCGTTCCTGTATTACCAGATATATCGGTCAATGTTACCGTATATACGCCGGGTTGCCATAGGCTGATATTTAGATCTAATTTATCGTGGAACTCTGTCTTAAAGGTTGTACTGCCCAAAGCACTTGCGATAACCAGGTTATATTTTTCTTTATTACCTCTTTTGATCCGGATATGTAAAGTCTTTTTACCCGGAACAGGATATAATTCCCAAACGGAAGCTTCCAGTACTTTATCTCTGATGCTTACCGTTTGAGGGCCAAGTCGGGTAAGGAAAATATCATTCTCCCCTTCGGTGGACTGCGGAAATTCAGGACTTGTAGGACCGGGAGAAGTTGTATAATAGTATCTTCCCCCCGCCAAAACCGTTCCATCTGACAAAGGATGAATCATATCAATCTGATCTTCCTTATTGTTACCAAATGACCGTTGGTTAATGAAATTGCCCAGGCTGTCGGCATGTACGACCCAGGAATCTGTCATGCCATATGTTGCATCAATCATACCGCCGGTCAAACTGCTCAGATTCTGCCCGCCCATCCAGAAGCTGCCATCTGTTGCCCGGCAGAAAACAGATGGTACCTGCCAGCCTGGTCCGCCAAAAGTGCTTTCCCATATAAGATTAGCCAAACTGTCAATATGAACGAGCCAGAAATCAGGACCATCATCAAGGGGTAACCTTCGCTGAATATCCCCATCATGGGAATTGGTGCGGTTAATCACATAAAACCCTCCCTGTCCGTCCTCTATAGCTTTGATCCCCAGGTCATAACCACAGCCATCTGTTGCAGTACCACCTAAGCATCGGTGCCACTCTTTTTGACCCAAACTATCCAGTTTTACTATATAGAGATCACTCGCACCTTTCATACCCACGGCATCATGGTCTGAAGAGGCCGTTACTCCAAATACATAACAACCACCATCAGGTGATGCCTTGATATCACGCGGAAGATCCGAACCGGACCCGCCCAGTACTTTTCCCCATAATTTGTTCCCATTACTATCCACACGCAGTATCCAAATATCAGCATCGAAGCCGCTACCATAGTGTAAGCCAACATCCCCATCTGTTGAATTCGTGCCAACAGCAATAAATAAGCCACCGTCAGCCGCCCTCGCAACATTTGCCAGACCATCACTGCCGGTACCACCATAGTATTTCGTCCACAATACGGTCCCAGAAGCACTTCTTCGCTCAATAGCTATATCATCGCTGGAACCGGCTGTATCCCGCATGCCCACAAATAGGGTATCACCATTGGTTTGGGAGTAGTAATATTCCGCATAAAAAGAAGAGCCTATTGAAGCGCAATACTCAGTAAGTACTGTTGTCCCAATGGCATTATATTGCTGGTAAAAAAAGCTACCAGATCCTCCTCCAGGAAATGTTCCGAGACAGGAGGTATTAATATTTCCAGCGGTTGAAGCGGTACCTATATGTATACTAAATGTACCATCGTTATGGTTATATACTCGGTCAAACACAGCTTCACTCTTATTGCCCCCTATACTTCCCATGGAAAGTTGAGCACAACGTTGCGCATAAGAAGTAAGGCATATCAGAAAAAGCAATGACGCTAGCACGCATGATTTCATGGGATATCAGAAAGAAGGTTATAAATAATGACAAAAACTAGTAATCTCCAAATGCGGTAGGGACAAGATAATCGCCAATCGAACGATAGGTAATCAGATGTCAAGCTAATACACTAACTCCTTTAGTTATTCATTAACAAGACAGCAACGAAAATATAACATATTTTGTAAACTCAAAATTTTATTTAGGCTATTAAAAACAAAAATTGTGATCATTCTTTCCCCAAAATTTCCACCAAGGTCTGCCGTTTTCCTTGTCTGTATTCGCTGTCATTTTAGCCCTTGAACGCAACAAATTGAAATTGAAGCTTCCTATTGTTTCGGCAGAATAGACTCTTTCGGCCTCAGCATCAAATACAAAATACGCCGTCTCGTCCATTATTATATTTAAATAAGCCTTGACTTCACGAAGTACATGAGTTTGCTTTTGTTCAATCAATTTAAATGGGATATCAATGCTTATTGTCGTGTCAAATATTACAATTGAAACGTTTGTTCCTCTATCTAATGATTGAATCTGGATAAAGTCGAATCTTGCCCTCGCTTCGTTTTCTGATATGTTTTGCAATAAAGCTATCTCTTTAAAGTCATGCGAGAGTATCCGTAGTTGAGGGTTGGTTGCTGCTAATTTTGATGCCAGTTTCTTTTTTTTATGTCCTATGCTGCCTTGGCGAAAATGCAATTCGCATTCCATGACCTCTAATGCCTCTATAAGATTAGGTCTACCTGTAGGACTATGGTAACAAAATAGTTGGTAATCCATGATAGGTTCTCGGTTTACTATAATCTGGGACGGGTGACGTTATCCGCCTGCCAGTGACTGTAATTTTTTAAGGTATTCGACAGCATTTTTGTTTGATGGATTCAATTCCAAGGAGCGCTTAAAACTCTTTGTTGATTTTTCGTAATCCTTCTCGATGAAATACATTTCGCCTAAGCTGTCAAACAGGTTTGCAGAAGTTGTATAAATTTCAGTCCCCCATAACAGTGTCTGTATTGCTAACTGGCCTTTGTTTTTTCCAGCCAGAAAGTACGCGTATGTATTAAATAAGTCCTCTGAAAACGACATTCGGTTTAGCTGGTAAGACTTTTTAACTTCTTGTATGCCTATGATCTCCGCAGCTTTTAAAACTTGCCGTGGTGTTTGAAGCACCGTTTTATCTTGTGCCTCGCCGTTTGCACCACGCGGCAGGTGTTCGGCAAAATTAGACCTGGTATTCAGGAATTGAAACGCACGCCCATTATTCTTGGGTTGGGAATAAAAATTAAAAAAGGCCAACGTATTCTCGCATACAGATGTATAATCTTTAACTTTTCCCAACAGTTCTTTATCATTTTTTAATTCGCCTGCAACCCAAGAGTTACTGATTTCTCTGGTTGAACTATAGTCATGGTGCTCTAAAAAGTGTAAGGGCAAATAATACCTGTCTGCAGATACAAAGGAATCAGTCATGTTGAATGTGGCTTCTTCATTTGTGAAAAGCAATAGTGGTTGCGTTATGTTTTGCACGCCTGCTAGGAGTAGTGCCGGCAGGTCCTTGAATCCTTTTGGAGCATAATCAAATGAATACTCCAGCCGGGAGTCCAAAGAAACGGCACTAACAAATTTGGAACCTTTTGCCAGTAGGTTAAAATTTGCCTGAGCGCCAAAACTATATCCCAGTAAATGAACGTTATTAGTGTCGATTACCAAATGTTGCTTTGAGTATTGAACTAGAAAGTTTACGTCTCCTTCTGCTCTCTCCAGATTCCAGTCCGGCCCCATCCTAACACCATTGTCGGGCTGATATGCGCAACTAAGAACCACATACCCATTTGATGAAAGATACTGACACAATAAGGCGTTTTCTTCAATTGTACCGCCTAAGCTGGGTTGATAAATTATCAGGGGATGATTTCCAGTAACAACCGGCTTACCCGAAGAGGCAAGAACCTCAGTATCCATAAGCCGCTCAAATAGCCTATCTTCTCTTACCGTATCGTTTAGCTTGGTATATCTGAATCCATTTAGCTTTACCGTTTCTTCGTTGTACTGTTTTAAACGATCAAGGAAATTCTTCCAACTTGGGTTATCATATGCAAACCGGAGATAGTTTTTGTACGGAAAGCTTCCACCGGAATTAACTTCTACTGGATACCACATATTTAAAACCATTGACCTCGGAAACTTCGTGGTATCGGAATTGGTTCCAGGTTGGAAATTTAAAGGATAGGAACGTGATGAATCAAATGTGTAAATCCTTTTAAATCCTGCATGATACTTTCCTGAAGGCAATCCTTCACTGCCGAGTAAAAATTGAGCATTCTGGCTGTGACCATAATTAAATGCAAAGGAAAAAACAATCAACAGGAGTTTGCTTTTAAACAAGGATCTGATCATTTATAAAATGTTTTTTGATTTCTGATACTATTTCTTTGGAAGCGCTGAGACCAACAAATGTTTCCAGCCAGTAATGGGCGCCAGGACGATTGGCCTCTAAAAAAAAGTACTGATCGTCTTCTGATAAAATCAGATCAATACTACACCAGGTTAAATTCAGACATTTTGCTAATGCAATAAGTTTGTCTTGCAATTTTTGGGGTAGCGCAGTAAGTTCCCATTTTACATGTTCATCGTCGTGAACACGCCAATCATTCTTTGCTAATTCAGAATCCTGAGAATGTATTTTACAAGGGAAAATCTTATCGCAAATTACAACGACTCTAAATTCGTATTTTTTATTGATATACTTCTGAAATATACATGGGGCAGCAAATAACAGATCTTTATCGACTTCATCAGCCTTGATTTTTGCAGGAGATAGTGAATACGGAGGGGTTGAAAACTCTCTCAGTAAAAGCTCATTCCCATGAACTTTGCTAAAACGGTGGAGCTCGTCCAAGTCATTGGTCAGGATAAAAGGCGGAACGTTTATTCCCAAGTCATAAGCGATCTTGTATTCAGATAATTTATTCTGCCATTCCTGGGAACCATTGAATGGGTCTCCAGGAAACCATAGCACGTCTTTGCGAAGGAAACCTCTGAATTCTTTTAATATCTGTGACCATCGTTTCCGGTGAAGGAATTGTTCCCGGTTTTTTTCTGGAAGGATGTTAAAATCAAAAATCGGATAAGGATACAGCGGAGTATTCCATATTACTATTTTAACATCACTTAAATTCATGATCACGTCTCCGACTTCAAGTATATTTACAATTGCGTTTTCTGTAATGCTGAACGTGACTTTGCCTTGGGCAGCAAACTGCACAAAATCAAGAAATACGAACTTGATGTTTTGCTCACATAGCTGATCAACAAACCCATAGCTCAAATTGCCCATAGCAAAAACCAGAACAATATCCTGATCTTCATCTCCCATGACATAATTTGTCATGCAAGCATAATCGACCTGTTCCCTTTCTTTTTTTAGTTCCTCGCCAATATTTTTGATCTTTTCCGGGTTTGCGGGAGTCCATGACCATTTCTCCGGATTCTCCCTGTTCTGGGTACTGAGTTTGAGTTCCAGATACTTACTTCTGTCAAATTCTTTTAAGCCAAATACTTCCATTGTGAAAATTTTTATAGTAAAAAATATCTCACCTGGCCCGCTTCAGACGGCCCTGGTGAGATAGGTAAGATTAAGGCAACGTAGGATCGCCTGGATGGATAATTATCGGGCTTGTACCATCATAATCAGTGTTGCTCTGACCGGAGCCTAAGCCTGAGGCTACATCTTTGCTGTCAGTATCACCTTTCAACGAGGCATTAACTGCACCGCCAAGAATTGATTCGAGCTCCTTAGTAGTGAGCGATTTTACTTTCTTTAATTTTAACATGTTTTCAGATTGAAAATGAGATTACTTCTGTCTTTGCTTTACCTTAATTTTTTAAAGGTAACCTTGCCATGAAGCGGATATTCAGCATTCCTTTGTTGTTTTAATGGGTAATTAAGGAGTAAACCCATATTCGCGAATAAATTATAATATTTTTTATATCATCTTTGGGTAATCGAAAATGTTTGGATGGTGCCTTTTTAATGAACGATATGGTGGATAGTAAATATTAAAAACTGACAGAAATCGATCATGGAACCAGACATGAAAAACACGCGGTCTGAAGGCAAATGTATTGTTCGGAAGCAATGAATCCAATACTTACTTATACGAATATTTGTACGTATTTGTAAGTACTATTAACTCAGTTTATTGTTATAAATAGTTTTACAGATTTAATTTTATATAATTTAAATGTTGTTTGGTCAAAATATCTTGAATTTCTCGTATAAGGAGAAAAAAAAAGACCTAACCAACGGTTAGATCTTTCTCCTGAGTTCCTGTAATACTATTAAGTCAGTTTCCTAATCAATTCGTATCTGCTTTTTACCCCCACTTTTTCATATATATTTTGAATGTGTTTTGTAACTGTAGATTCAGCAATATAGAGTTCATCGGCTATGTCCTTTGCTTTCAACCCCGCAATAATTTTGCTTGAAATCTCCATTTCACGGTTTGTTAACAAGTATATTTTACAATTCTCTATATAGCTGTTGCTGCTGGCCGTCGTTTCAGGCAGCATATTCCTGCCAAAGTCTTTCATATTTTGAAAAAGCCTTCTTTCCTGATTACCTTTCAAAGCAAGAATTGATTCTATTTTCTTAAGCAAGATTGGGTACGAGAAAGGCTTCTCCATGTAATCCACGGCTCCAAGGCCGATTCCTTGGAGTTTATCTTTTTCGGTATTTTTAGCAGAAAGGAAAATTATGGGTACATGATTCAGTTGAGAATTCTTGCTTAGAATTTGTGCCATTTCAAAACCGTCCATCGTATCCATCATAATATCAGAGATAATTAAATCCGGAATCCGATCATTAATTCTTTTTATCGCCTCCGCACCGTTGATAGCAAACCTAACATTGAAAACCTTACTAAGTTTACCTGTAAGGTAACTGTTCATCGACTTGTTGTCTTCAACTATTAAAAGGTGCGGTGCGTTTTCATCAAAATTACAGTCTGATAAGCGAATTTCCTCTTCCAATAGGAAATCCTGCCATTCAGCCTGATAGGATGCAATCGTGCCTTCACCGTTAGACTTATTTAATGATACCAATATTGTCGTCCCTTCCTTCCCGGCTTCATCATTTTTTAAGATTTCAATTACCCCGTTCAATCCATCGAGGATAGATTTAACCAAGGGTAGTCCTAAACCCATACCCTGAATGTTATTTTTGTTTAATTGAAGATAAGGGACAAACACATTTTGGACCTCTTCTTCAGGGATGCCAATGCCCTGGTCCTTGACTTGAAGATAAATCTTATTTTCATCTGAAGTAAGAGATATTGAAATAGTCGAATCTTCCGGAGAGAACTTTATGGCGTTTTCAACAAGGTTATTTATTATCCGGTTTACTGCAGCAGGATCTGCAAGGCTACTTAGATCGGGAGTGATGAAATGTTTTAATCGGATTTTTTTTCGTTTAGTGTAGTATTCAAAAATTCTTAAATTGTCTTCGAGAAGACCTGATACGTCACAATTTTGTTGGTGATCATAAACCTCTTTTCCGAGTTTAAGTCTTTGAAGGTCAAATATATTATTAATGTCTTTATTCATTTTTCCCATGCTGATTTTCATCAGATCAAGTTCGTATGAGCTACTATGTTTTTCTATATGCTCATTCAAACAGTTAATCGTCAGTGTCAGTGGAGTTTTGATTTCATGAACCAAATTAGCAAAAGTGTATTCCAGTGTTTTGTAATTGGACTCTATCTGCCTGGCTCTTTCTTCTTCGATTTCTTTTGCTTGAAGTGCCTTTTGTTGCGCGAGGTTTTCGGCAAGTGCTTTTCCAAGTTCTTTTAATTTTTTAAAATACTTTACTATAAAAAAATACGCAATAGCCTTAACAAAAAACTCCCAAATCCATAGAGAGCCCATTACAAATTCCTGCTTGAGCTTCAGGTTTTCTTTCGGAAACCCTCTTGCAACATCCATAATTGGAAATAGCCAAAAGTTTAATGTAAAGCGTTGTGCAAAGAAGACAGAAATCAGGCCTATTAATAGTAAAAATCCTGTGAGATATCTTTGCGGGGATTTTCCTGAGAGGTGGATGAACAAAAAAACAAAAGCATAGAAAAGATAAAGCGGATGCGTGACCAGCAGTAGCAATTCCTTGGAGAAATAATAAAAAGGCCCATAGAGAATCTGATCAGTAATATATCCATAGATAAAATAAAGCACCCAAAAAGCGAAATGCAATTTGTATTTCCAAAGCCAGGCCGCAGCCCTGCTTCCAACAATCTTTCCGATAAAATTTTTAATGTTATCTATGCTCATAATAATTTCTTACGAACTCAATCCAATCCGATTGCTGATCTGGAATTACAACATCTGGTTTAATCCCTGTACGATCTATAGGGTTTTGTCCGGGTGGAATATATCTTTTAAAAGTCGCTAAGGACATGACATACTTTTTCGAAGGGAACTGGGTCTGGAAGCTATTTAAATAATCGACTGCCCCCATAGTGTTCTCGCCAAATGTTTTCACTTTACTGCTCTGTTTAAAATCCAGGATCATCATTTCAGCAGCACTTTCTACAGAAAAGTTTTGGATTATGGCCACATTTTTAGGGTAAACCATAGCGCTGTCGAACTTAAGGGTATCGCCGGGTTCAAATACAAATTTTCCCAGATTTAAGGATATTTTGATCGAATCCTTTATCAATTCAGTAAGTACCACACTGTCAACTTTTGGCGCAGAACGAGTTGCCGAAAGCTGCTCTTTACGGTGTTCTAAAAGATCTGTGCTGCAAAACTTATAGCCTGCAATGGCCACAATTGGTTTTGTGACAATATATGGAAGTATGGGCCAATATGACCTGACCGTTCCCCCTGGGTTATTTCTGACGTCGAGGATGAGTGTTTTCGCTTGCTTAATTTTATTATGGTCTGCTTTTAGAATACTATCCACAACGGTAATATTCGGAGAAGTGAAATCTGGCAATGTCAACAGATAATTATCTTTATCAAGAAGCCTTCCATTGGTCGTCACTTGTCGCGGGGAGATGGTGCTTTCGGGAAGTATAGCTTCTTTATTTGACATTTTATTCCATGTAGCAATGTCTCCCATTACAAAAGTAGAGTCGTTACGAAATAGAGATCTTAATAACATTCTGGATCCACCACGCGCGGAAAGAAAATCAGTAATATATCTGTCATTAGAAACTTTTTCAATGGTTCCTATACGGTAACCGGACGGCACTAAAGAGGATGATTTGGAGGCGATAAAGTAAATTTTATAGCTGCCTGGCTTTTTCTTTTCTTTTAATATTGCAACGATCGTAGATTTTCGATCATTAATCCAATAGCCTTCATATTTATCTTTATTTATCGCTTTATTTGAAATAAGAGAAGAAATCTCTCCAAGCTTACTTTTGCATTGTTGACTATCGATTCTAGCATTAATTAGATCGTTAACAGCATATACCTGTAAATGTGGGTTGTCAAAATAAGCGACAATCCTACCTAATATCCGAAAGGTATCTGTTTTCTCTTCTTTTGTAACCCTACTAACAAACGCAACAAAATTTTTATGATCACCTTTAATTCGGTCTTCGTAGCCGGCATATCCAGTTTTAATCCTTTTTACGAGAAACTCAATATCATTACTTTGAGCATGTACATTTTTGGAAATTAGAGTGAGCAGAAGCAAGGTTGAAATAAAGAACCTGATCATGAAAAGAATATTGAGTATTTTAAAAATGAGTATAAAAGGTATGTTGCCTTTAAAATTTAGGCAACATACCTTTTACCAATAAAATAGATTGCCGTTCAAATCATTGATGGCTAAACTGTGCCTGTGTAAGTCGGTGGTTTTAAAGTCAGGCAGTCATCAATAAACGATGCAGTTGTTGGTGTGCAGACAATTGTCAGGGTTTGCTCACCACCTTT
The DNA here is from genome assembly GCF_001721645.1 of Pedobacter steynii. Classification (NCBI taxonomy): domain Bacteria; kingdom Pseudomonadati; phylum Bacteroidota; class Sphingobacteriia; order Sphingobacteriales; family Sphingobacteriaceae; genus Pedobacter; species Pedobacter steynii. Next base: position 5,922,020 of record NZ_CP017141.1, read on the forward strand.
TAATTTAAACGATGAGTCAGGAGAAAGTACTGAAATGTTCATTTTTGATAACGCCAGTTTTTTGGGCGTAAGAGCCTTTTTTTTCATTTTCCTTGAAGATTTGATTTTAAAATATCAGGTTAAATAGATAATCAATTGAATATTGACCTGGCAAATTAAATGCAAATTTCCCAAACCAACCTACAGACAAAAACCTGAATTTTCCGATACTTTTGTAAATGTGTTACCGTCAAAACATTATGAAGCTCATTATTTAAGCAATTTGAAGTTTTTATATAGTGGTGAATCATTTCCTAAGAGCAATGCTGTTCTAAGTACGTTTTTTCTAGCCACCGTAGATTGCAGTTGGATATTCACACCGATAAAACCTAAGGTGGCGCCACAAATCGCTAACTACATGTCGTTTTTTTCTGTATTCAAATTTGATTTTTTAGGTTAGTCCGCTATAGACCCTAATAATGAAGAAAATAGAATTGCATCCTACTGCTGTGTTGAGGCTACCAGCCTTCTCTTATGCTGAAAACTTAAAAACAAATTGGGACGCTTTCAAAGACGCGATAGAACACTCATCACCAGGCTTCTTTCAATTAATTAAGGATCTTACTTTTGATCAGTTGCAAGCAACGGATAAAAAAATCCAACTAACGATACAGAAGTATTTTAACCGAGCCTCTTTTCGAAGTACTCCTTATGGTAAATTTGCGGACCTAACAGTGGTGCCGTTGTCGATTAATCCTGATCTACCTATTATAGTCGAAGAGCAGCCAATACATCACACTTTCCCCGATTGGGTCACCCGTCCGAAAGAAAAGATTACTCTTGAGGATGCAGTCAGAGCTGAATCATTGATTTTTAGTAATACAAGTTTTTACCGCTTACAAAATGAGATCAGGTATATACAAAATTCGGAAGACAAGTTTGTATTGGCAGCCGTTGACTTCAATGAAATCGTATTTGATATTCTTGAAACATGTAGTTTACCGAGATCGTATGATCAACTGAAGATAATTCTAACCAAGTATGATTCCGAACTGCTGGACGCGTACCTAAGCGATATGTTGGGAACTGATCTGCTTTTTACATCTAAAGATGCCAACATAATCGGCGAAGATTTTTTTTCTCGCATCGGGGACACGCAAATAGGCCCTACCCGGCAATACATAATCTCAGAAAAAAAAGTGATTACAGGCAGTCTTGATAAACGTCTATTCAGGCATATTCCTGATCTTGTACAAAAGTTGCAGGGAATTCTTCCAGATAATAAAGTCACTAACCTAGAGGAATTCAAGACAAAGTTTGTTCAGAAGTTCGAACAAGCCGAAGTGCCTTTTTTGATTGCTTTGGACCCAGATGCAGGTATCGACTATGGAAACCTGTCTATGGCTGTTGAACAACCTAAATTTGAAAAGCTGATCCTACAGTTTGCCTCGGAAGTTGAAGAAACCGGAATTAGTAAATTCAGGCAATTCTTGTACCGCGAAATATTACAGAACATAAAGACCGGTAAAGAAATAAGGCTCGAAAATTTTTCTAATGAAAGCAAGCAATTTCAACCATTACCCAATACATTCAGCGCAATTATTAATCTTGCGGACGATACTATCTTTCTTCAATCTATGGGTGGAGCCTCGGCTACAGCTCTACTCGGTAGATTTGCCCTTGCATTACCAGAGGTGTTTAAGCACTGTCAGGAATTGGTTAGCATTGAGCAAGAGGCAAATCCATCCGTTTTGTTTTTTGACATTGGTTACACTAAAGAAGACAATATAGACAACATTAACAGAAGGCCGTCGATTTATGATCAGCAACTAAATATTCTTAATTTCAACACATCAGCATGCCCTCTTTCCATGCACGATATCCTGATTAGTGTACGGAGCGGCGAGGTAATACTGCAATCCAAGCGTTATGGTAAGCGCCTTATTCCCCGGGTTGCTTCGGCCTATAACCATAGACGTTCCGATCTGCCTGTATACCGTTTGTTGATTGATATTCAAAATCAGGGAGTCAAGACCAATTTGTTATTTAACCCTTCACAACTCATTCCAGGGCTACCTTTCTATCCCAGAGTTAAGTTTCGTAATATTGTTGTTTGTCCTGCCTCCTGGTCCCTTTCTATTGACATAATAAAGGGAATTGTGGATCTCGATGGAAAAATCCTCGCTATAAAGAATCATCTTAAATCCTTTCTTAGTGGCCAGTACTTTAAGATTGGTAGATTTGATCAGACGCTGTTTTTAAACATTAAAGATCTAGCTGATATTGAAATACTCCTTTCCATTTTGGAAAAGGATCGTAAGATTTTTCTGGAAGAAGCATATTTGCCAGGTTCTCCGTCAGTACAGAACTGTAAAGGCCAACCGTTCCTTACTCAAATTATTTTATCTCTGAGTCATAACGAAGAAATTTACCTGCCGTTAACTACGCGACAAGTTTCATTCGCTGCTATAGAGGAAAAGAGTTGGATTGCACCAGGAAAGGATTGGCTATATTTTGAAATTTACTGTAACCCGTTTCGAGCGGATTTTTTGCTCCGGACAAAGATCAAGAGTTTTCTGGCTTCAAATAAACCACAGATAAGGAATTGGTTCTTTATTCGATATGATGAAAATGGAAGCCATATCCGTTTAAGATTGCAACTTCGCAACCGTTCCTGCGGGTACCAATTGATGGAAATGCTTACGGATATACTTGAACCGGAAATTAGGGCAGGTGTCGTCGCTGACGTTAAGATAAAAACTTACAAAAGAGAGGTTCATAGATATTCAACCCGTCTTATGAGTAGGGTCGAAAAACATTTTTGCTGCGATAGCCGATTCGTCATCAATTCCAACGGTGCAGCGTTAACCGATATGAAAAAGTATCGGCTATGTATTGAAATATTAGAATCCATAAGATCAAAGGAGGTTCTAACAGCAGAAGTTTTCTACAACGTCATCACTAAAATTACAAACGCTCTTAATCAAGAACATGAAATTTCCGGCAGTGCTTTCAAAGAGCTTAATCAGAAGTACAATGTTTTTTTAACAGAACCGTTTCCGAGGCTTAACTATAAGCTGTTACAAAAATATCATTCCTTAATTAAATCGTTTATAACATTACTGGCAGATTGTGACGATTTTAACCGGGTCATCTTGATGGCTGACCTTATACATATGCATGTCAATAGAATGTTTACCTCAGATCAAAGAAAACACGAGATGGTCATATACAATCTTTATCAGACAATGCTTAAGGCCAAAGCAGCACGCGAAAGCAACTTTCTAAGGGCTTAGCAAAGTAATAGATTTTAAATCGACCTGAACCTGGCGTAAACAGCGTCTATATATGTGGAGCCGATCACTAAAACAATCGAGTTTTCCAAATTTATCTGGTTCCCCACAATTCCGGTTATATAATCCAGGTTTACAATATGCGACTTGTGAATGCGCATGAACCGGTCCGCAGGAAGAATTTCGACCATACAATTCAATGCTTTTTTTACAACCAGCGGCTTCTTTTCACCGATATGCAACTCCAGCTCCTTATCCTTTGATTTGATATAAAAAATGGATTCCAGTTTAACTTTGATAATGTTTCGCGGAGAAAGATTCACAAAAATGTACCGTTGGTCGGTTTGATGGATTAGTGAAGGTTTTGTTGTGAGCCGCTCTCTTGCCCGTTGAACCGCCTTCATGAATTTAACCGGGTCAATTGGTTTAGTAAGGAAGTCAACTGTGGATGGACCAAAGGCATCAACAGCGTAGTGGCTATAAGAAGTTACAAATATGATCAATACCCTGTCACCGAGTAGCTCAGACATTTTTAAACCATTCATGTCGGGCATATCAACATCTAAAAAAAGCAGGTCGACACTGATGATTCCCGAAACAATTTTGTTCAGAGCTGTCAGAGAGTCGGTTTCAAAGCCTATCAGGTCCAGTTCCGGAACCCGTTTCACAAGGGTAGTAACCCCATCTATACCATGTAGTTCATCATCAACTATTAACACGCGAATACTCATAATTTAATTTTAAGGGTTAAGGAATAAGTTTCCTCGTTGTCGGCGATCTCCAGGGAATAATGTTCCGGGTAGTAATAATCCAATATAGTCCGAACACTCTTTAGACCTATGCCCCTTCCTGGTAACGGAAATCCACGCTTATGATTGAACGTATGGAAGATCATAAAGCCGCTTTCTTGACGGAGACATATTTGGGCCGGTGTGTCTGGATCATTTAGTATAGCATATTTTAGAACATTGTCTGTTAGTGTCAAAAGGATTGAGGGTGGAATTTTATTTTCAATTCCTACATTTTTGAACTGGTCTATATAATCAATATGCACTCTGCTTTTCGACCTTTTCTTATGAAGTTCTATGTAATTATACACAAGATCAATTTCATCTGACAAATACACCTTTTTAATCTTCCGAAGGTCGATTAGTGTATGTCTGAGAATTGCGGAAAGCAAATCTGCTATTTGGGCGATATCCGGATTCGTAGTTTCTGACTTTACTTTTATATAATTTAAAGAACCAAAGAGATGGTGAGGGCTTAATTGCAATTGGGACATTATGCTTTCAATTCGCAGTTTTTCCTCAAGTGCTTCGGAAGCCTTGCGATTTGCGATCACTAGTTGTTTTCCTTTTATCTCGCCAACCTGGTACAGCCATATATAAAAACTTAAAATGAGGACCAGCATCAGTTGTAAAGATGTAAGAACAAGCTGATCATATAAGATTACGAATTTCCAAAAATCAGCGTGCCAAAAACCACCTATAATTATCCAGCCTCGTAGGAAGCCATATCCAATTATTAAAACTGATAGTCTTCCGACAAATGCAATGATCTTTGTCTTTGGGCTTCTGATTGGGATAAGCCAAAAGATACCTGCGTAAAAAGTAAGGGTTTGTAATACAAAGATTAGCCAGCCCTTGAAAGTAATATTTAGTCCAGCGGAAATAATAAGTAGCATTTGGGAGCCAATTATAAACATGACTCCAAAAATGTGCAGTAAAATCAATTTTAAACTTGTGGCTTTTAGATACAAAAGCAGGGTATGAATTCTAAGTTTACGGTTCATATATAGGTGTTCACACCAGAAATATGGTAGTTCACGGATTATAATTGTTAGCAAAGACTGGTCGTTTTACCTTTAGTATACCAAAGCAATCAAGCTGAGGATTTTATTCAATAGCATCATGAACAAACAAAAACAAACAAACAGGTTATTAAAAATGAGATCTCTTTATGTGTTTGCACATAGCGGTAACAATTTGATGTCAGCAGGAAAGTCTACAGAAAACACTTCCGTATTTACCGTTGCATCCAAGACAAGTACCTGCTGTCCTTAAAGATTGGTGCGAATTTTTTCGCACCTATAAACTTTATGTTGTCGAAATAATTAAAAATAACAAATATTGATAACATGAAAAATTCAGTTTTTTGCATAAAAAATACATAATTGCTTATCTCCTCGATAAGGATTGATATCGGCCCCTACTTTCACGGAATCCCTGACAAACTTGTTACTTCCCCTCGACGTCGAAATATTGGTTATAAAATAGGCAGCGACTATAAGAAGACCGATTACCCCTTTGACCTTTTCGATTCCACATTTTGCGGTTCTAACTTTCTTAAACAGATGGCTATGATTCAGAAATGTAATGCTACCGGCAAGACGATTTTTCTTACTAAGCAGGATGCTAAGGCTACCATTAAGAAAATAAAAGGCTTTTTCAGATACTTGCGAGAAAGACATAAAGCCAGGCATCGATGGGGTAAACCCTCCCAAAAAAGAACCTATTATTGTAGTCATTGCAAGGGATACCATTTGACAAGTTGGAATTTCTGTTCCGTAAAAACCGAAAAAGAAAACAAAGCAAAACATAGATTTATTGTCGAACATATCCTGTCTCTAGTAAGATAAGGACCAAAACTTTAAACCGCGCAGGACATGCCTGAGGCCTGCGCTCGATCCAGGGCATCACCCCGTAACTCATTTTAAAAATCGAAAATGAGTCACTCAGATTAAAGTCGCTTAAATAAGGTCCCTCCTCTTTGGTACAAGACTGTTTACCAATAGGAGTTTTATTATCCATTTTAATTTCAAACATTTTATCTAACACAAAAAACAACCGAATATGAACTTCAAAAAAATAGTGCCCGTATTTGCCGCTGCCATCACTCTGTCTTTGACTGCTCTTGCAGGAACTCCCGAAACAAAACATCCGTCAGCAAATAAAACACAGCAGGACGACCAGCACACGTATTTTGTAATCAGCGAGCAGACTATTGGCGGTCAGGTCTACTACAATGTAACTACCAGTAACCCTGGTTGTCCCGATGTTGGAAGTAAACCTTGCGAAGTGCTTTCCGACCAACTAGCTGACAGCAATAACCGCATTCCACAATCTGCGGTGCTGTCGGTAGAATCTACCAGGAATTAAAATATACCATGTCATCCTAAAGCGGCATTCTTATTAGAATGCCGCTTTTTTATTCGCATGCTTTATAGTGCGGATAGTCAATACATCCACTTTTCTTTTCCCTTTTTTAATCGTGAGTCCAGCCTTATTAAGGTAATATTTTAGCTTGCCGAAATCCATTGTGCCCTGCGGAATTATAACCGATAGTTTGGTTGTAACGTTAAGACCTGTTTCATCTACTAACATTATTTTATGCTGGGAATTTTCTATTCTTGAACGTAGTGCATAGTAAACGACGGAAAATGGCTGATTCTGATAATTCACGGTATTTGAATCTAACTCCTCAACCTTGCTTTCCTTGTCAAGTTGTTGATTTAAATTACCCGAACCTTTTTGTAATATCCAGCAGGGATATTCATTCTTTTGCATAAAACCCTCAATTCTTTTTATTTCGGAAAAATAGCGGTTTAAGTCGGTTTGCATGTGTTTCGTTAACCGTTCCTTTAACCCTACTGGCAGGGCAATCTCGTATGAGAAACAATTTTCATCGAACCAGCTATCGACGTCATTATTATTTCTGGGCCATTCCATTGAAACGCTGTCTGCAACGTCGATTCTTATCCTGTTTTTTTCGTAAGGGGAAACTCCAAATGCTATCTTATACAAATCAAGAATTGGTTGGTTATAGAACCTTCTAATGAACACACCGTCCATTGTATCAATCTGGGTGCTGGCACCGCGTCCAATGCCATGAATGCCCTTAAAAAAAACAGAATAGAACATTGGTTTAAGTGTGGGATGACCTTTATGAACCAGGCTGCTTTTTTTTACATCATAGCCCGAAAGCTGTAAGTCAACTTTTAAGGATAGATTTACCTTTTCACCTGCCAGGATCTTTGCTATATGTTCCCTTGTTGCATTACGACTAAAGGTGCTAGCTATTACTTTATTTTTATAGATCCAGATATGGTGGGGAACACCAGCATGCGGGAATATATTTCTCCATACAGTATCTCCGTAAGCGTTAGGTAAGGTTGTCAAACCAATGCCAGGCCTAAGTATTTTCATGGCGTTTACCCTTTTTATTATGGCCTCTTTCTTTTCCCAAGGATTTACCATTATTATTTGTATCCTATCTGCAAATTCCTGCTGTAATTGTTCCAATGCAGGTATTGCTTCTACGCAACTGGGACAACCTGTAGTCCAGAAATCTATGATCACAAGTTTATCAGAAAGCATTCCAAGAGAGAGCTTTCCTTTATAATTAATTAAATTCCGAAAAGCTAGGTCAGGAACAGTGTCCCCTACACTTAATGCCTTGATTGTGGGCTGCGCCTTTACTTTGCAAGCTATTACAATTATAAAAAATAGTATAAGCCCTTGTATCATTTTATTACTCTTCTTCATCGCTCATTTTGTTCTATACCACTTAACCTTATTTCATTGTCCGGAATTGGGAAGACATATCTTTTGTCATTCGGTGCTAGTTCATATTTTACGCCATCAATGTTGCGTATCAGTGTTTTTGCAAATCTTGGATCTTTATTTAGCCTCCTTAAGTCTTCCCAACGAAGTTGTCCCGTAAAAGGAAGTTCTTTTCTTCTTTCCTGAAGTATTTTAAATAGCAGGGTTTCGGGATCATTGATATTAAGGCTGACAAATGTTCCGGTACGGTATCTGTTTTTCAAAAGGAGGTTTAAATCGTTATTTGCCTCTTCGATTTTACCAATCCTTGCACCGGCTTCGGCGTGGATCAGCAAGATCTCATTGGTGGCAATGCCTGCAAAATTATTATTGGAAGCAGCGTAATTCCCTCTAAATTGATAGAAGCCATTCCTTGCTACAAAGAACAAGCTTCGTCTCAGGTCATTGAGCTCGTACATGTTGTATAATGTTGAGTCCACATATCCCTGTGAATTGGATTGTGCAGAAACCGTTCTGTAAAGGTTTTGCCGGGCATAGAACTGGATCTCTGGATTATTAGGATAGTTAGGAAACCTGAAGGATGATGTGGGCGATACCTGGCTACTATTGAAATCCAATAAAGCACTGAATTGCTGTAATGCTGCTGAGGAATAGCTATATGCCTGTACATAGTCTTCCATAGCCAGGTAAACCTTGGCTAACAAAGCATTTGCCGAAAATTTGGCAGGACGCATTTGGTAAGGGGTAGTTGCAGGCAGACCATCAACTGCTGATTTTAAATCCTGGACGATGCGTTCATAAGTTTGTGCTATAGTTGAACGAACTGACTTTTGATTGACATCCGAATTCTCTCTTAAAACCAGACCAGGCAGGTTAAGATGATCAGGGGAATAGGTTTGGCAATAAGTCTGGCTTAAAATATAATACATAAAGGATCGTAAAAACAAAGCTGTTGCTTTTACCCTGTCGTAATCGAAGTTGTTTGCACTGGTCCTTTCTACTTTTTTGAGACCATCAAGCACAATATTTGTGCTTTCAATAAGCACATAAGCAGTATTCCAATCCGAAGCCATATTGCCGCCATAAATATCTTTAGCCCAGATATAGGAATTCTTCAGCAACAACTCAGCTCCATTATAATTCTGATCTGTAAGGAAATAATTGTCCGTACCAGTCAGTCCTATACCGGGAAATTTATTATTTACCCAAGTATCATCATCCAATATTGCCTGAAAATCCTCCAAGGTAGTAGGTCGCACATCAGATAGTTTTGATTTTTCATCTAACCATTTATCTTCCAGATCGCATGACCCGGAAAATAGAATCCCGATCATAATTAAAAAGTGGAATAGCCGTATCTTAATTTTATTTGTTTTCATAATTCTTACATATTAAACTGTCATAAGGTAGCTTTCAAACCGAAAGAAATTGAGAATGGTATTGGCAACTGATTCGTGTAATAGCCCCCGTAAACGTCAGGGTCAAGGCCTTTATCATTTGACCTCCAAATAATACCTATATTGGTCAGGTAACTAAAAAATTGTAAACTTCGAAGCGGCAACCATCCGGATTTTATAAAATTATAACTAAGCCGAATGTCTTGGAACCGGATATGATCGCCTTTTTCTACCAATACATCAGAATATTGGTAAAAGGTATTCCGATTCACGTCTTCTGCCATTAACACAGAAGGCACAGAGCTTGTCTGCTCGTCACCAGCTTTTTGCCACCGGTTTCCAAAATCACTATTGCCACCGTAGCGCAGAATGTCACTGTAATTGAGAAATGTCGAGGACCTGCGAAAAAAATATCCGAATTTGTAGCCGATGGAAAAAGAGAGCTGGAAATCTTTGAAAGCAAAATCATTTCTCAGATTACCAAAAACGGTTGGTGTTTCCGAACCATTATAGATAAGGTTCTCGGGCTGAAACTTATTAATAATTCCAGCATAATCCTTGCTTATCTGACCGTCTATATAACCCAATGGGTCTCCATTCTCAGGATCAAGCCCGCCCCATCGGTAGCTGTAAATACTATTAATCGGTTTCCCGGTAACTCCAATTACTGCAGAAGAAATAGATGAAGTAGACAGGGGTACGTCATAGGTGAGTATCTTATTTTTAATAGTACTTAAAATTAAGGTGGTGTTCCATTTTAGTAACCTGTTCAGGTTCCTGCTCGTTAATTGTAAGTCTACCCCTATGGTCTTGGTTTCTGCCGCATTTCCGGAAAAGGAAGTAAAACCTGTTGAAGGGGCTAATTCTATTGGTTGTATAAGGTCTTGACCATTCTTGATATAATACTCCAGGCTACCTGATAATATTTGGTCTTTCAAATTAAAATCAAGTCCAAAATTTACATTCCTAACTTTTTCCCATCTTAGGTCCGGGTTAGGTGCGGTCAAGTTGGTTATCCTTGGCAGACCTGTAACGGTACTTATAAGTGAAACACCGGTCACGTAAGCAGTACCAAAATAAACATTGCCGTTATAACCATAGGTTGCCCTTAATTTCAGGTAAGGAAAAAGATCACTATGATAAAACTTTTCATTACTTAAGTTCCATCCAAATCCTGCCGACCACAAGGGCGTTATTTTTTGGTTTGTGTTAACACCAAAGATATTTGCGCCATCGCGTCGGGCACTTGCGGTGACAGAATAAAGGTTCTTGTAAGTATAGCCGATATTGCTAAAGTAGGAAATGTATCTATTGGTAATTCCATATACCGTGCCTCCAGGAGAAGGTATCCTTGAAGTACCAAAAGGATTGACAGGGAAAAATGTGGCGAAGTCAAGACCGTTATTGATCGTACCCACCTCTTTTCGATATCCGTAATAATTACTTCCATAACCTTGCGTCCTTAATTGCCTTAATTCCCAACCGAGTATAGCAGATAATTGATGACTTTCCTTTATGTTTTTATCAAAACTAAGTTGACCTCTAAGGTTATTGGCATTCCAGTCATATTGTGCTATTTCCATGACCCCGCCATTATTGGGGAAGTGATAATTTATAGTGCCGTTATCGTTCAATACAGAAAACCTGTTAATCAAATTTCTGGCATAATAGGTCTCAGGGCTATTATAATTTGTCGTTTTGACTCTTTGATGCTGATTTTGAAATAGTATTTCAGCTTTCAGGAATGATGTAATTTTATAATTAACACCAGCCCTTAAAGTTAGATCGTTGATTCGCGTACTTCTGTCACTAAGGTCAAGCTCCGTCAGTGGTTTAAAAGTCCAGTCCTTAAAACCTTTGCCTATCATTTCTTGCAGATAGTAAGGCCTGTAATCTTTTATGATTGCAAGTGGTTCGCCTTGTTCATTCGCAAACCGAGCATAAGGATAGATCCTCCCATATTGTCCCCCCATAGCATAACCTCCACTGTATGAAAATTCATTATTCAGATCTGTTTTACTGATAGTATTAATAATGCCCGCTGTTAGCTGGAGCTTTGGTGTTATCTGATAAGTATTTATCGAATTGATCGTAATTCTTGAAAAGTTATTTCTTTGCAGACTTTCTGCGTTGTTGTCATAGCCAGTGGAAAGTGCATATTTTATTTTTTCACCACCTCCACGTAGCCCAATAGAGTATTGTTGGTTTACACCTTTGCGATACATATATCGTTCATATTGCTTTCTGACATCGTTTGGTTTTAAAGCTGAAACCTGTGCATTATACTCCGTAGCATCAATATTATTATTTCTCAACTGGGATAACAATTCTACAACCGGGGAAACTGGTGTATAAGCGAAGTTATCGGCAAGGTCTGCATCAAAATACCCGTTTCTAAAAAGTTCTTCCTCGATACCGATATAATCCCTACTGTTCAAAAAATTCCGGTCGTAATTAAGATCAGGTTTATCTCTGATGCTTAAATTACTATTAAGTTCAATGGTTAATGGACTATTGTGTTTTCCCTGTTTCGTTGTAATCACTATAACGCCATTGCCTGCCCTTGCCCCCCAAATTGACGCTGCAGCAGCATCTTTCATAACAGTAATACTCTCAATGTCGTTGGGGTTTATATTAGACAGCTCTCCTTCATATGGGAAGTTGTCGATTACGATGAGTGGAGCTTTGCTCACGCCTGAGGATAAGGAAGATTGCCCTCTAATCAGTAACCCCGCATTTCTGCTTAATGGGTTGTATGGTGAAATCGTTTGAAACGATACGTCCGTATACTGTAATCCGGGCACCATTCCATTTAACCTTTCTTGAAAATTTGTAGATACTGAACGGTTTAGGATTGTACTGTCAATAAATACAAATGATCCAGTTACTCGTTCTTTGGGAATGCTCTGGTAGCCTGTGTTTACAATGCTGACTTCTTTTAATTGCGCAGGTTCCTGATTAAGTTTTACGGAAAGAATTGATTCATCATTTATAGTATGTTCAAGGTATTGATAACCCACACAAGAAAACTGGAGAACTGAACCGATGCCTGGAACTTCAATTGAAAAGTGGCCTTGTTCCTTTGTCGATGTCCGGATGTCTGTTCCTTTCACCATTACATTAACACCGAACAATGCTTTTCCTGATTCATCTAAAACTCGCCCGGTAACCGTAATCTTCTTCATACTGGTTCTGACTTTACCACCTGCCTCTTCCGTGTTGGGTTTAACAACAATGGTTTTGTCGATTATCTCATACTGTAGCGGCTGGCCTTCAAAGCATTTATCAAGCGCTTCTTTTAAACTACGGTTCTTAATGTTAAGCGTAACATTACTGGTTCCCCTGAAATGCCTGGTATTGTAAATTAACTCATACCCCGTCTGTTTATTAATTTCTGTAAGTACTTCCAACAGAGGTTTGTTTCGCGCGGACAGGGTTACACTCTGCGCGTATGTCGCGGCATGAACACTAAGGATGCTCATGAATAAAAGAAATGCAACGAAGTTTATCCGCATGATGACCTTTCTTTTTATTGCCGGGTGTAATCCTGAATACCAGGAAAGCACGCGTAGCTTTTCTTTGCTATGGTAATTACCATAGGCTGAAAAAAATTTCATACTTTTATTCGGTTTAGTTAAGTAAGATTGACTGAACTGCTGACTGGCCTTTTCATTAAGCGCCAGACTTTACCGGAAGGGCTCTGAACAGCACCTCCGGTTTTTTTATGTCTGGCATAACTAAAGACCTAAATTTTAATTTGGAAAACGGTTACTTCATACTGTTTGGGTTAGGTGAAACATCGGGTTAGTTATCTTTTAGGGTTTGATGATAAGTTTATTTCCCTGCGGAGTTTGTATCAGGGTAAATTTAATTTCCATTGCCTGAAACATTCTTAGGACTGAAGAGAGGTCTGAGTGTCGGCTGATTGTTCCGGTGATAGTGTCATCAGGTATGGCTCCCTGATATTCTACTTTTATATTGTACCATCTGGATACTTGACGCATGATTTCAGCAATTCCGGTATCCTTAAATGTCATCTTATTATTTTTCCAGGCCAGCGCCGTCTTCAGGTTCGCCTCGGCCACCTGTAAACTTTTATCTGGATGTAGCAGCGTTTGCTGCCCGGGTTTTATAGTCGCTACGGTGCCACCACCAAATACACGGACAGCGCCTTCTTCCAGCGTAGTAACTATCCTGCCTTCATCAGCATATGTATTGATATTAAAATGGGTTCCCAGGACCTTAACCAGCTGACCAGCTGATTTTACAATGAAAGGCATGTTCTTATTAGTTGTAACATCGAAGTAAGCTTCACCGGTAAGTTCAACAACGCGCTGCCTACCGGTAAATACTGCCGGATATTTAAGGGATGAGGCTGCATTAAGCATAACCTTGGTTCCATCCGGCAGTTTTACCTGGTATTGCCCCCCATTGGGCGTCTTTATTATATTGAGTTGCGTTTTGGTTTTTGTTGATGACATTGAATCTTTAATGTCATAGGTGAGGATACCCTCAGCAGCCTTCGAGATTTTTACTCCATCTATTTCTTTGATCATACCAGCTTTAATTTCTTCAAGAGCAATAACAGTCCCGTCCGATAAGGTAAGCGTGGCTTTGTTGCCTCCGGGTTGTACCTGGCTAAAAGATAGTTCGGTATCCTGTTGATCATCCCGCACATACTTTAGAAAGAAGTAGGTACCAATACTTAAGATCAGAATGATGGATGCTGCTATTTTTGCCGGCATCCATAAGCGTTGGGCAAGGCTTCTGCTGTTTTCTTTCTTTAACCTTGCCCACACCTCATCCATATGTCCTTCAACAATATGCTCATCCATATGCAGGTTACCCGATCCAAACTGCTCATACCACTTTTCCACCAGCAGCTTTTCTTCTTCGCTGCAAGTGCCTTGGCGGTACTTTTCCAATAAATGTTTTGCGTTTAGGTCTGAATTCAGCATTACTGTAAATGATTTTATAGGTTCAATTACAGCTATAGTCAGATGAAAAGTCAGGTGGGGGGTAAAAAAAATTATTTATTTAAAAGCAGGGCCACAAAAAGGAACATGCCCAGTTTTAAGCGAAGGATATGGAGCGCATTCTTTACGTGAGAGCGTACACTTTGTTCTGTAATATTTAGCTGCTCGGCGATTTCTTTATGACTTAAGTTTTCTTTCCTGCTTAGCTCAAAGACATGGCGCATCTTCGGTGGCAGGTTGTTTATTTCCGCGTCTATTATTGAACATAGCATTTTTTCCCGGACCAGGTGATCGGTATTGTCAGCATAAGTCGTGAGGAAGGACTGAAAACTATCGACGTAAATAGAAGCTGTGTTTTTGCGGGCGATCAAATTGATGATCTTATAGCGCACTGCCTTAAACAAGTAGGCATTGAGATTATCGGTGATTTCCAAAGTCTCCCGTTTTGCCCACAGACCTGAGAATATTTCCTGAACAATGTCTTTTACTTCTTCCCAATCCCTAAGCTTTCGATAGGCATGGGTAAATAAAACCCCTTTGTACCTGTTATACAGTATAGCAAAAGCCTGCTGATCCCCTTTACGCATGAGGTCCAGGAGCACGGTATCATCGGTGGCACTTATTTGGTTCATCTTTGGTTTAGTTCCGCAAGTATATAAATTTAATCATTATGTCTCGCAAAGGAAAGTGATAAAGGTGGTTATAAGCGACTTAACAAAGACGTGACATTGGCATGGCCATCGTAAAAATGTGGAATTATTAATGTGAGGGCGATAATTCTGGAAGGTTGTTATAGGCTTCAACGTTTACTGCGAATTACTGCTCAATACTATTACTTTCTAAGGATCTTAAGAAGATATCCATGCTAAAAGCGTTTACATACCTGCTTACCGGCAGTTCGCAGGAAAGAATTGCATGTGGTTTTTTTATGATATAATTTCAAGGTATTAACCAATCTGTTTTTTATGAAAAAGAAACATTTAAAACTGAACCCGCTTGATTTACAAAAAGAAACCATTGCCAGGCTGACTACTGAAATGATAACGGGAGGAGGACCGGTCACGATCATCGGTTCTTCCTGCTGGAACAGCTGCCAACCAACTTGTACACTTGATGGAACCAAAGCATCGCAATATGTTAGCAATTGCTGTGCTACAGGTTGATTAGCTGTGACCGTGTAGTAACACAATTTTTGGGAACCATTAATTTATAGCCGCACCGACTTCGGGCGGCTTTATTTATAATTACAGATACTTGAATTTTCTTGAAAAGTTTTGCCGGAAAGCGCAAAACAAATTTTTGGTTGCCGGATATACTTATTGCTATATTTGAACGAGAGCGTAATAAACGGGGGTGGCACGGCTTAGGCTGTGCCCTTCTGCTTTAAAGGGAGGTTGGGTCGAGAAAATCTTTATAAAGAGCTATCTTTAAATGTATGGCCCGAAATAAGAAACCTGAAAGATACGAGGGAGAAAGAAGGGAGCAGATTGAATGGACTATTATGATTATTATTATGATCATCATTGCGCTTGCACTGTTATCCCTACCATTTATTCCTGGTGATCCACCAAAGTGGTAAGGTGCGTCAGTGCGTTATTGAGAGAGCGTTAATTTGACAGGCATTTAATCTACAAGATCATATTTAATCGAGGTGGTAAATGATCCTCCTATTGGCCCCGGTCCTGCTATAGGCGGGAAATAATTACTTGTACCACAAAACTCAATTGCCACTTGCTTTGTTCTTCGTGGCGGTCCATAATTGGTAGGAACATCCTGCATTACGATTACTGACCGGTGAATAATTGCTGCAGCAAGAATAGCCCCCCAGGCAAAGAGCACAGTGGGCGGCAGCAATGAAAAATAGGTGTGCTGTTTGGTGCTTAGCGTAAAGTTTAAAGCAGTCCAGGCATAGAGGTCATTGGCAAGATCCTTTGCTTCTGTCAGCAAATCACCATCATCGAGAAGATACAGATCAGCTGTTTTCAAGGTTACCCCTGCAGGGGTGAATGGATACGGCATAGGCTTAAAAATTAGGTTTAAATAAAGAGGAATTTAATAAATAACCCGAATAATTTAATAATGTAATCGAAATATCATATTGGTTTTAAATAGTTAATGGATGATTTTTTGCTTAAATTTATTTTTTGTAATTGTTGTTGGACTAGACTTAACGATTTGGAAACTCTCGCTCATCCCATTAAACGAATCAGATATAACGACCGAAAAATCAGGATCATTGCCATTATCATTGCTTCATACATCGTAACCGAGTATGGTGGAAACAGCCCACTGCTTCCACGGCTGCTTACCCTGATGTATTATATCGAATTCGGCGCAACGCTAATTATCACCACCATTCTCGTAGAAACTATCTATCGTATAACTCGCTTTCTGGATATCCGGTATCCCTGGAATGAATCTTTACTTAAAAGGATATTGCTGCAGTTTTTACTTGGAATAATATTTCCAACCGTTGGTTCTTACCTATTGGCTGCATTATATTTTGGCGTTCAGGGATATGATATCATAGACTATAATTTCCACATTTATGCCCTGCCGTTTATTGCACTTTTAATTACGCTTTTCAATGTCTATTATTTTGTGCGATACTTACTGGCAGAACGCGCTTACTATAAGCGGATAGATCCGTTATTGGATAGAATGGAAGAACGAACAACACCGCTTCAACTTTCAAATGAAAATCGGGCCAATGGTATATTTATCGTGCATACGGTCAATAAAAGTTTTCCGATTGATATTGCTGATATTGCTTACTTCTTCAGGGAAGCCAACCATGTATTTTTGCGTCCGTTTGATGGTGAAGACTATCTTCTCAACCAAAGCTTAGACCAGATTGAAAAAGACCTGAATAACCGCGACTTTTTCCGGGTAGCCCGGCACATGCTCATCAGCCACAATTCGCTGAAGGATTACCGGCCGCTGAATTTCGGCAAGCTGGCTGTAACGCTAAATCCCCCATACCGGGAAGCTGTAACCGCAAGTAAACCCCTTTCCCGTAGCTTTCGTCAATGGGTTGCCAATCCCGGCGGCCTGTAGCGCCTTAATGAAGGATAATAGTCGGGTTCTCTATTCAAGCTAATGGGAAGCACCTGGCATAAATACCGCTCAGACTCCCTGCTGCCTGATTATTGTAGATGGCGCTCATGTCGGTAAATTCAGCCATTGAAAGCAGAAAATGTAAATATATCAGCGAAAAAAAATATATGCACAACGAATATATAATCTATTCAATTTTGGATTTGCGCTTTATTAGCTTTACAGTTGCGCCATTACGCCGCTGTGAACTGATATAAATTCTGGCACTTCATGTGGCAATTCGCCTGAAATCCTGTCTATTCATGCCCCTGTTTTACCATTTGGCAATATTTACGCTTACAAAATTCCTTTCCTGTTTCTACACATAGATAGATTTGGCGCAAATAATCTTAAACCAAATACATCCCATAATGGAAAGATTCACCAATAACCTCTACACCCGGATGCAAAACCAACTGCAGGATATCGCACAGTCGACGGGAGATATGTTACATCTTGCAGAACAATCTTATTATGCCGTCTTTGAGCATCTTAAGGAACTCAACACTTTTGCCAAAGAATATGATTTTAAAAATGAAGAGGAGGAGGTAAAATTCTTTAAAGAAATCAAACCTTCTTTTCTGAAAGAAGCGATTTTTTTTGATGCGCTCTTTGGCGTTGAATCCACCAAACCACCTTCAAGTCCAGAGGTGCAAAAGAACTATTACCGCGAACACATAGATCGGTTCTGCCGCTATTTTGAACAGAACCAGGAGCTCTATCTATATTATCGGCTCGATCACTCCCATCTGGACCCGGCGATGTTCGTCCGTAAGCCCGACAGGAATGTGATGATGCCCGCCTATTCCTTAGAAATCGATCCCTCCCATTCCAATGTTTACAGTTTTAAATTCGGAAAGATTCAAGCTCTTGAAGACATGGTCAGCTACATTAAGGGTAGTATAACAGCATTGGATAATGGCGGCGCCCTGCAAACAGTAAGCGACGAAAGGTTAACCTTTACTGGCACAAAGGCACAATTCCATGAAGTGATGCAGGCTTTAGAAGCTGCGGGCGTTTTTAACAATGGCAAAGCGAGTACCCGTCTAATCTATGATGTAACACAGAATGCCTGGAACATCAGGGTAAGCAATTATTATGGATACTTTCAAACGATCCGTATCCGTAAGAAAAACAGGACCCCCTTCATGGACCTTGCCAAAGAGATGCTGATCCGCAAAATGGATGACCAGGACGAGCATCCGCGTTTCCATTGATCGGTAAAAATCGATACCCAAAATTTAGCTCTCAACCGACGATCTGGCGGTGCAATGGCCAGCAGTCCCGTGTTTATATAACACACCGGACTGTTGGCCTTTTTTGTGTCCAAAAAAAATAAATTTTTGAAACGTTTCACTCTAGTATCTAAAACAGAGTTGCCCAGGTGACAATTTTGCCTTCGTAATCATCACGGTAATGGAGCCTGATGACAAATCAAGACATTATGATCAGCAACATTTCATGGGGACTTTACTTCACAGCTTTGGGGCCAATCCTGTTTCTCTATTATACCGTAGTTCTGCTTTTGTTCTTTCGCAACGAGCTACAGTCCCTGTTCGAGTCAAAGCCTTCCCGTACTCGGGCAACTCAAGCAGCCGAACTTAAAGTACATTCCAACGCCTCAGAAGGTTCTGTAATTGATGGGATGGAAACGGTAGTAAAGGATTTGCGGCAAATATTACACAATGCAGGAAAAGATGCCGACAAGCAGGAACTCCTCCAGCAGCTTAACAGCCGTCTCGCCGGTTACAATGGGTTACGGCATCCCGTATTTCAACCAGCTATAATAACGTATTTGATAAACAATGCTGAATCCGTCTGCGGGGTGAGCTTTAGCGAGCAGGAACTCGTGCGTGGATGGGAAAACTTGCCCCGCTGATTAATCAAAAGGGAATGGCACGCACCCTTAAACAGCGTACCGGATAAACTCTAAATAAAAATTGCTATGAACAAAATTTATGTAAAAACACTGGCTGTGATTATGACAGGGCTATCGTTGTTTGCTGCATGCAAGCGTTCGGAAAGTATGGAACCCGACAAATTGAATGCGACAGCCAGCGGCATGCCCACTCCTATCACAGGCAAAGAGGGCTTGAGCGTTTCCAATGGCTGGCTGAAATTCAGCAACATGAAAAGCTTTAATACTACGATGGAAATGCTCCAGGAAAAGTTCGGAACCCCCAAAAAACTTAAAGGCTGGGAAGCTGCCTACAACCGACAGGGCTATACTTCTCTTCGAAATCTGTATGAGAAGCTGGACGCCGACACATCGGAACGCAGAACAGCTCCGACTGCTGATTCACTGATCAATGCCAATAAACTTCTGGATTGTCCGGACAGCTGGTTTGCAACTGTGGTAAGTAAGGACGGCTATATCCAGATTGCAGATACTGTATATAGCTTTAAGCCGGGCAAAGAGAAAGGCGAAGCTTATGCCATTCCTGCCAGGCATGTGAAATCTATTATATCTCGCGTAGAGCCAGAGCAACTGGAAGGCACCAAAGTGCATTATACTTCATTTCTGCGTATACCTTTTCCAAGATGGGGCGAGGTTGGCGAAGAGCATACCGGTCCGCTCAGGTTGCCAATCTGCCTTTACATGGGAAGCCCAATGCCTAATTTTTGGGGACAAAGCGGAGGCGATATCTATCACGGTGATAATGGCGATCCTTTTCCGGAACACAACGGCCGCACAGTAAAATTAAATTATCACCGCTGGCGTGTTGGTTATGTATTCTACGCCTCGACCGGGGTCCGTTTGAAAATGTGGAAACATACCCGGTTCGCAGGATGGCAAAGTGTTACTTATGCCGATCAAATGACAATGGAGGCCTGCTGCAAAGGATATGCAGTAACAGCCGGGACAAGCCCATATCAATTCAATTCTTCCACATCCCCATCCTGGCCAGGCTTCACCAGGTACGCAGAAAATAATTTCGAGAAAACCCTGAAGTGGGTCGGCTCACCAATTTTCAGCGAGATCTTACTGGAGCATTTCAACTTTCATTTTAAAGTCAACTACAGGGGCAGGATTGTGGAACGTTCCATTAGGCAATAGCAAATCAGTAATGAAAATAAGTAATGTGTCCGGCCTGATGGCCGGCCGCAGCCGGGGATGTTTTGCTTAAAAAAAACTTGTGGATAAGGTGAAGCATGGTTTGGTGAAGATGGAGACAGCCGCAAGGCTCTGCAGGCCCCTGTCCATCCGGACAGGGGAACCACAGAGCATTATTGAAGAAGGCCAAAGCAGTAGTTGAGGCCGCATCGTGTGCAAGGGATTAAATTTTAATCAGTGAGAAATGAAAAACGTGAAGAAGGGATTAAAGATTTCCCGTGTAGCCGGATCAGTGGTAGCAGTGCTGTTCCTTATCGTTATCGGCTTCTATGCTCAAGCCCAGGACGGGAACCAGGGTATCGCCGATGCCACCGCAAAAGTTAAAGGCTACTTCGAGAAGGGAACTTTTTTGATGTATGCTATCGGGGCTCTTGTGGGACTCGTGGGAGCTGTGAAGGTATATAACAAATGGTCAGCCGGAGAACCAGACACGTCCAAGGTTGCCAGTAGCTGGTTTGGCGCCTGTATCTTTCTGGTAGTCGTAGCAACCATACTCAAAGGCTTTTTCGGTGTATAACCAGGATCAACAATAAAATTATAGTGATATGGAAAGGCACTTACCTGAAGTGGATATAGAAGGCACTGCATTCTATGTAGATGTAATGCGAGAGGAGTTACGACAGAAAGAGGACCGGCTTAACCGGATATCCTTTAATGTTTTCAGCCAGGAAGGCAACGGATATACTTTCCTCTATGACAGAGCAACAAAAAATGTTGCCGAGGCTGACCAGGATCATCCGGTGATGAAAGAAACGTTTGTCTGGGTGACGCTGCCTGCTTTAATGGAATTGGACGCCGAGGGCATTGCCCTGAAATATAATATTCCACTATCGGTACTGTTGCCGGAGCTGGGTCTCGATGATGAAAATGAGGAGGAGGACTATTATGAAGATGAACACTATAGCTGAAGAGTTGCTGCAATCCAGGCTTGACGGGCAGCTTCCCATTATCGATATCGCAGGAAAGGATTTCAATGTGGTCTGGCAAGATCGCATGCTGAAACCTACGAACGGCAGCGGCTCCGGTTTGGACCTGGATAATATGCCCCTGGATGAAGACGGGTTAAACTACTTGTGTTTTTACAACCAGGCTACCGAATCTCAGGTATTGATACCGGAAAACATTACCCGGCTACCGGAAGATACCGTATTGCTTAAAATCCCTAATGAACTATACCTCGACCCGGTTGGTGTTGCAAGGGATTATGGTCAGCCAGATGCTTTCCTGCTCAATCTTTACCCGATCAGGGGAAACTTGAAGGCAGAGGTAATTCCCATTGAATTATCCGGTCTTCCGGAGTTAATAAAGGCCAATAAAGAGAAAAAACTGGGCGCAAAGATCTGCAAAGTATTTAAAGGTAAAAGGAAAAGTGGAAAAGGATTATAAGGGCTATGAAAGAAATCCAATATAGTATTAATAAAGGTGTTAACCGGCCAATTGAATTCCGGGGTCTAAAGGCACAGTATATCTATTATCTGGCAATTGGACTCGCAGTGTTGCTGGTTGTGTTCTCACTCATGTATATAGCGGCGGTACCTGTTTACCTGTGCGTACCGGTAGTGTTGTTGGCAGGATCGGGTTTGTTTATGGGGGTCTACCGGTATAGCCACAGGTACGGAGAGTTCGGGTTGATGAAAGCCCTTGCACTCCGGCAGGTGCCCGCTGCTATTTTACTGCGCTCGCGCAAAGCTTTTATTGCCTTGTGCAAAAGATAGGTTCATTCTGTAACGGTAAGGTGAAGAGATATGATAGTGATAATGATAATTGCCGCGATCCTTCTGGCAGCAGTGCTGCTACAGCATAAGGAAGCAAAAATAAACAGTAAGGATATTGAAAAAATCCTTCCGTTATGGAAGCTGGAAAAGGACTGTATCGTCTCCAAAAACGGCGATTTAACTCTGGCCTTTGCAGTTACCTTGCCGGAAATATTTACCCTATCCAATGAGGAGTATGAAGGATTACACAATGCCTGGCTAAAGGCAATCAAGGTATTGCCGGTTGGTACTGTGCTCCATAAACAGGACTGGTTCATGCGTTCATCATACAGCTCCGTATTTTCAGATGGCGAAGACAATTTCCTGAAGACAAGCGCCAATAAATTTTTTAACGAGCGGCCTTTTCTGGATCATAACTGCTACCTGATGCTTACCCTGAAAGCAGATGGAAGAAAGCCTGGCAGCTCTGCTTTTTCTAACCTGTTACGAACAAACATTGTTCCTGCAGGTGCGATTAATAACAAGCAGTATCAGCAGCTGACAGATGCGGCAGGCCAATTTTGCCGGATCTTATCAGATAGCGGTCAGCTTCAGCTCAGAAAGCTTTCGCAGCAGGAACTTACAGGCGACCAAAATAATACGGGGCTACTGGAACGGTATCTGTTTCTATCGGGCAATAAAGAAACACCTCAGATCAGGGACATCGAATTTAAGCCGGACTGGAAAATCGGCGAGAACTACTGCCAGCTTTATACCCTTGCCGATACTGACAACCTTCCGGCCACTTGTGGCCCAAGGGTAAATTATGATAAATATTCAACGGACCGCACCAAGTTCTCTGTCGGTTTTGCATCGCCTATCGGTCAGCTGCTTCCAGTAAACCATATTTACAATCAGTTTCTGATCATTGGTGATATTCCCAAAACCCTGAAGCGGCTGGAAGCCAAGCGCAGAAGACTGCAATCGCTTTCTGGCTATAGCCGGGAAAATACGATCAGCAAAGACGCGACCGGGGATTTTTTGAATGAAGCCATCGCAGATGCCAGGACACCGATAAAGGCACATTTTAATTTACAGTGCTGGACGGATGATTATAACGAGCTAAAGGAGCTGCGTAACCAGACCTCCTCCTCCCTATCCAAGATGGATGTAGTGCCGCACCTGGAAACAACAGGTTATCCGCAGCTCTGGTGGTCCGCCTTAGCTGGCAATGAAGCAGACATCCCGGAAAACGAATGTTTTGAAACCTTTGCAGAGCAAGCTTCCTGCTTCCTCAATATGGAAACGGCGTACCGGTCCTCAAAGAGCAGTTTCGGTATCCGCCTCAATGACAGGCTTTCGGGTGTGCCGATACATGTCGACATATCGGATGAGCCGATGGGAAAGATCACTCAAAACCGCAATAAGATAGTGGTGGGCGGTTCCGGATCCGGGAAATCGATGTTCATGAACCATATGCTCCATAGCTACGTACAGCAGGGCGCCCACTGCGTTGTTGTCGATGTAGGCCACAGCTATGAAGGGCTCTGCGAGTTGTTGGGTGGTTATTATTTTACCTATAGCGAGGAAAACCCAATAAAATTTAACCCTTTTTATATACCGGCAGGCGAAGTGCTGGATACAGAAAAAAAAGAGAGCATCAAAACTTTGCTTGTTGCCCTCTGGAAACAAAACGATGAGTCGTTCCGGAGATCGGAGTACGTGGCCATATCCAATGCCTTGCAATCTTATTACGGCCACCTGGATACAGAACCGGATCTGTTTCCCTGCTTTGATACCTTTTACGAATTCCTCAATGAACATTTTATCAAAGAGCTAGACCGGGACCGGGTAAAGGACCGCGACTTTGATGTTCATAATTTCCTCTATGTACTGCGGCCCTTTTATAAAGGCGGAGAGTTTGATTATTTACTCAATGCTAAGGAGAATCTGGACGTACTGGGCCAGCCTCTGGTGATATTTGAAATTGATGCGGTCAAGGACCATCCCATATTGTTTCCGGTTATTGCGTTGATCATCTGTGAGCTTTTTATATCCAAAATGAGAAAGCTGAAGGGAATCCGTAAGGTGATCGTCATTGAAGAGGCATGGAAAGCTGTGGCGAAAGCAGGTATGGCTGAATTCATGAAATACCTCTACAAAACAGTTCGTAAATATTTTGGCGAAGCAATAACCGTTACCCAGGAAATTGATGACCTGCTTAGTTCGCCGATCATCAAGGAAGCTATTATCAATAATGCCGATTGTAAAATCCTGCTGGACCTGCGCAAGTTCCAGAACAAGTTCGACCAGATCCAGGAAGTGCTGGGCATGTCAGACAAAGGCAAAGCGCTGGTGCTGTCGCTCAATATTGCCAATGATCCAAATAGAAGGTACCGGGAAGTATATATCGAGCTGGGTAACCAACTGATGAAAGTATATGGCTACGAACCATCGATTGAAGAGTACTATGCCTATTCTACGGAGCAGACAGAGAAATTGAAAGTAAAAGAATTTACAAAACGGTACGGAGGCGATATCAGAAAAGCATTGAGCGCCATTGCAGCGGAAGAACTCCGTGCCTAAAAATTAAAAGATTATGGAAAATGAATTTAATCCTCAGGATCTCTTCGACATAAATGTCTATAAATCCCTAAAAGGGAAAGAAGCAGTATCGCGGCGTGTTGACGGACTCCAGCCGGTTATAGACATCAAGGGCCAGCCCTATTTTATAAACGTTCACTTTGGCCTGCTGGAACCGGCCAACAACTTTTTGATTGAGCCGATCCGCATCGGTGATATCCAAATGGACCAGCAGACAAAAAAGTTGTCCTTCTACTTCGATACCAGCACCAAAGAAAGGGTTGATATCGACGAGGCCATTACGGAACTGCCGGGAAACGTGGTCCGTGTAGAACTACCCAACCTATATTACCTGGACCCTATCGGTATGGCACGTCGGAATGAAAAGGATTTGTTGTATTACAAAAACGATGGCATCCCGTTAAGGATGTACCGGGTAGCTACTATTATTCCATTGCAAAAAACCGAACTGCTGGCCGAGGTGAATGAGAACCGCAAGCGTTCAGGTATGGAGCCCTTGCAACCTGGCGGTAAGGGGAAACAAAATACTCAAAAGAAAAGGAGGATGGGCTTATGAAAAATGTCATTACCGGTAGATTGAAAAAAACGCTTGTAATAGTATTATGCCTGTTAGTTACTACGCCTGTATTTCAGGCACAGGCGCAGATCCCGCTGATCGATGTACTCAAAGGGGCAGTCAAAAAGGTGATCAAAGCTGTAGACCTGCAGATACAACGCCAGCAGAACAAAATCATCTGGCTGCAAAACGCGCAGAAAACCCTGGAGAACGCCATGTCGAAGCTGAAACTCAATGAGATATCGGAATGGACAGAAAAGCAGCGTAAGCTTTATGACGATTACTTCCAGGAACTCCGTAAGGTCAAAAACCTGATCAGCACCTATAAAAAGACAAAGGGTATTATTACCCGGCAGGTTCAGCTCGTGGAAGAGTATAAAAAAGCATGGAACCTGCTGCGCCAGGATAAGCACTTCAGCGCGCGGGAGCTTGATTATATGTATAAGGTCTATACCGGCATACTGGATGAGAGCCTAAAAAATCTGGATCAGCTGTTTTTGGTTACCAATGCTTTTGCAACGCAGATGACCGATGGTAAACGATTGGAACTGATACATACTGCGAGCGACAACCTGGAAAAGAACCTGACTGACATGCGGGGATTCAATAATCGCAACTACAGGATCAGCCTCTCCCGCGCAGATGATATCACCCAGGCCGAAATGTTGAAAAAACTGTATGGTTTACAATAGAGGAGATATGGAGAGCGAAGAACAAAAAAGGATTGCAGTATCAGACTTTACGACACTGCTATACCAGAAGGGATACCGGGGGCGCTTTAGCGTCGAATTGCCCCTGACGAACAACACGTTTTTTGCAGGTAGATTATCCGACTGCCTGAGTGATGCCCTTAAACATTATAATGCTACAGCCGGTACGGAATCAGTGCTTAAGTTAAAGACCACGGCCCCATATGCTGATCATCTGGAATGTACTTTCAGCGTTCGGTTTGATGAGGTTAAAGGCTTTTTAGTTAATGGCGCAGCATTTCGCGATACCAGAACCGGACAAAGCCATGCTTACAGGATAAGCAGTAATCATCAGCTGCCGGGTGCCAATACCATTGAAGGGCTCTTTCCAAAACCTAAACCCTGGGATAAACATTTGAAAGGAAAATTCAGGCCATGAAGAAACAATTTATTAATACCGGAAACAGATACAGATTGCTTACATGCTGCTGTATCAAGACGCTTACCACCCTAACTACTGTGATGCTGCTTTTCGCATCACCCGCCATTGCGCAGACCTGGGGCGAGTGGTTCAACCAGAAAAGTACGCAGAGAAAATACCTGATCCAGCAGATCGCTGCACTCAAGGTGTATACGGAGTTTTTACGCAAAGGCTATACGGTTGTAAAGGATGGCACCGGGCTGATTCGTGATATTAAAAACGGGGACTTTAATCTGCATAAGGATTATTTCGGAGGTCTGAAAACTGTGAATCCTGCAATAAAGCAATATGACAAGGTAGACGATATCATTGCAATGCATGCACTGATGTTGCAGGAGCGGCAAGCAACACTGGCTACGGCAGCGGACAGTAAGCGTTTCAGCAATGAAGAGATCCGGGCGCTGCTAAAACTGTATGCTGCACTGAGTGATGAAGCAGGCAAAGATCTCGATGAATTGCTAATGGTAGTAGAGAACGGAACACTGGAGCTTAGCGACGATGAACGAATTAAAAGGATTGAACAGTTATATGCCAGGATGCAGGGTAAGCTTAGTTTTCAGAGGAAATTGAATAACAATATTGTCGCAATATCCAGCGGAAGAAAACGTCAGTCGGAGGATAATGAGATAATGAAAGCCATAATGGGTATTTAAGATTGAATGTGAAATAGAAAAGGGCCTGACGGATTAACCGGAACGGCATGAGGAGAAAGATATGATGGAGATAATTTCACTGGGTTTAGGCGTGCAGAGCACGGCCCTTTACCTGATGTCCAGTATGGGACAAATTCCAAGGGCTGATTATGCCATTTTCGCCGATACAGGTAAAGAAGGTTCCGGCACTTACAAGTATATGAACTTCCTGCAGCAATGGCAGGCAAAAAATAATGGTATTCCGCTGATCGTATGCCAGGACAAAAACCTTTATGCAGATCTGCTGGACAAAGAACGGAGCAACCGATTTTCTTCTATTCCGGCATTTACCCAAAGTGAAAATGGTTCTGTAGGTATGCTTCGAAGGCAATGCACGGCCGAGTACAAAATATTCGTTGTCGATAACTATATACGCGATCATATATACCAGATCCCCAAAGGGACCCAAAGGCCACGAACCGGGCTTTGGCATGGTATTACGCTCGATGAAGTCGAACGCATGTCGCTTCCCCATGAAGCATGGAAGGTCAACACCTATCCTTTTCTGGGTCAGCTATCCCGTAAAAATGGAGAGACTTCCCCTATTTCCTGGTCCAGGCCGATGAGCCGTCAGGATGTAATCCGCTGGTATGTTTTGCATGAACTACCCATTCCGCCGAAGTCGAGCTGTGTATTCTGTCCCTATCAGTCCGATCATTCCTGGGCAATGAAAAAAATAAATGAGCCTGATGATTTTGCGGCAGCAGTAAAGGTCGACGAAGCGATCCGCAACAGTACGGCAAAAGGCATTAATAATCCGGTATACCTGCACCGCTCCTGTCGGCCATTAGCCCAGGTTGTATTCGATACCGGGCAGAAGGAAGAGTGGGGCGAATGTTCGGGCAACTGCCATGTTTAAAGGAAAGGCAAAAATACCAGCCGCAGGTGCGGCTGGTAAGAAAAAGTTGGATACAAAATTCAAGATCATGAAAAAGATACTTACAGCGGTTTTGACCCTGTGCTGCACCTTGCAGCTACAACTGGCTTCCGCCCAATCGGCGGAGATTCAGCAGCTGATATTAAATATTGAAAAGCTGGCGCAGTTCAAGGCTATCCTCAGTGACCTTAAGAAAGGATATGATATCGCGCATAACGGCTATAACACAGTAAAGAATATTTCCCAGGGTAATTTCAGCATGCACCAGGTTTTCCTCGATGGCCTGCTGGCGGTCAATCCGGAGCTTCGCAAATACAGGAAAGTAGCAGATATCATTAACTATCAGGTCAGGATACTTTCTGAATATCAGTCTGCCTTCAACCGGTTTAAAAGTACCGGCAATTTTACACCTGCGGAAATAATCTACCTGGGCAAAGTATATGGCAACCTGTTTGACCGCAGCCTTGAAAATATTGATGAGCTGGCTATGATCCTTACCGCAAGCGAACTGCGTATGAGTGACGATGAACGGATCACTGCCATAGACCGGCTTTACGAGGATATGAGCGGTAAACTTTCCTTCCTCCGCTCCTTCAATAAAAAGACCGAAATACTCCACAGGCAACGGGGCCAACAAGTCCGGGAGAATAATTTGGCAAAAAAGATATACGGACAATGATCCGGTAAGCAAGTTTAGATACCTAAAAATCGTGTAGAATGAAAAAGTGTGGAAGAAAATTTTGGGTTATGGTTACCCTATGCCTGTTAGTGCCGATGTTCAGCCAGGCTCAGGGCGTTAGTGAAAGTGTTTACGATCTTAATGGAGTGCTGAAAAAACTGTTCAACGATATGCTCCCTTTATGCGAGCCGCTGATGAACGTCGGCAGGGCAATTGCTGGTTTTGCCGCCCTTACCTATATAGCTGTCCGTGTATGGAAGCACATTGCCAAAGCAGAGGCTATTGATTTCTTTCCATTGCTACGGCCTTTTGCGATTGGAATGGCGATTATGTTGTTCCCGCAGGTTATCGGCCTGATGAATGGTGTGCTCGATCCCATAGAGGTCGCGACCAGGCAAATGTCTAAAGACAGCCATAAGGCTATCCGCTACAATATTGAGCAGCAGGAAAAGGCGGTTAATCAAACGCCACCCGTTGGCGTTTATCCCGGCGGCCCGGATGATATGGAAAAATATGAGCAGCCTGACGGCAGCTCGGAAGAAGATGGATTTTTCTCTGGTCTGAAAAGTGCCTTCAGCGTATTTAATCTCAAAAATATGTTTAAGCTATTTATCAGCGATGTCGTCCAGATCCTCTATTCTGCTGCCGCCTTATGTATCAATACCATCCGCACTTTTTACCTGCTCATACTGGCCATCCTTGGTCCCCTGGTGCTGGGATTGTCCGTCTTTGACGGCTTCCAGCATACGCTGGCGAGTTGGTTTGCCAGATATATCAATGTCTATATGTGGCTTCCGGTCGCCAATCTCTTCGGAGCGATCACATCGAAGATTTTAGAAAACATGATGACCCTGGACCAGGATTTTGGCAGCAGCATCGCCTATATCATTTTCATGATCATTTCCATAGTCGGCTATACCACTGTGCCCAATGTAGCTGGGTACATCATCCAGGCCGGTGGCAAAGATACCCTCCTCCATAAAATCAACAACATGACGCAAGCTGCCGGGAAGGCGGCAATGACCGGATTGTCAAAACTCTGATTCCTCAACTAAAGCAAACAAATATGTTCCGTCAATTGCAAAATATTGAAACGGCTTTTAAGCACGTGCGCCTATTCAGTTTCGTGCTGATTGGTGCCTGCATGGTGATCTGCTGTTTTACCGTACTGGAGAGTTATAAAATGGTGAGTGCCGCTCAGGGGCGTATATATCTCCTTGCCAATGGCAAAGCATTGGAAGCTCTTGCTGCCGACCGCAAGGATAATATACCTGTAGAAGCGCGCGATCACATATCGACCTTTCATCATTACTTCTTCAGCCTCGACCCGGACGATAAAGTTATCGAAGCCCACATCAACAAAGCCCTGTACCTGGCGGACGGGACGGCCAAGAAGCAATACGATGATCTCAAGGAAGGCGGTTACTACTCTGCAATCATATCCGGTAATGTAAGTCAGGAGGTTGCTGTGGACAGTATAGAGCTCAATATGGATACCTATCCGTATTACTTCCGCTATTGCGGCAAACAGAAAATTGTCAGGCCAACAGCAATAGTTACCAGGAGCCTTATTTCAGAAGGTTACCTGCGGAGTATCAGCCGGTCAGATAACAATTCTCACGGCTTTCTGATTGAGAAATGGCGCATACTCGATAACAAGGACCTTGATGTACAAAAACGATAAGACCATGCTATTTAGAAAAAGGAAAAGATCACCAGACCATACTCCCATTCAAGACAGGGCTGCGCTCGGCATTGCAAATGGTATTATCAGGCTGCAATCAAGGATGGCCGCAAAGCTCAGTCGCTGGGAAAGCAAATGTACCGTCAGGCAGAAAAAGATCCTGCTGTTCGTATTCTGCCTTGTATTCGGCACGTATTGCCTTTTCCTTTTACTCCGCTCCATACTGCTATAAGCAGAAGTAAGGATAGATAAGCCACTAATAATTCAACTAAAATAAAAAAACATGAAACCACACACAGAGCAAATTTTAAAGAAGAGAAAGTTTCTTTTGATGCTTCCTTTACTTACTGTTCCCTTCATTACCCTTGCATTCTGGGCTATGGGGGGCGGAACGGTTACCAAACAGGAAACCGGCAAGCAGCAGACCGGCTTGAACAAGGAACTGCCCGGCGCGCAACTGAGTACCGACCCGGTAGATAAAATGAGTTTATATAATAAGGCGGCCAAGGATTCCCTGGCTTTGCGTGAGCGCAGCAAAGGCGATCCCTATGCAGTGCCAGATAGTTCTTTGCAGACCATAACGTCAGATGCTTATGCAGAAAGCGGCTACAATAATCCGGCAACCGGTTACTCTGGGATGAGAACTTATGCTGATCCGAATGAGACCAAAGTAAAGGACAGGCTGGCGGCGCTGGAACGGGCCCTGAGCCAGCCCCAGCCACAAACTTCATCTGCCGCTTATGGCAATGGTGCTTACGGACAAAACCCCGGCATGTCTGCCGATCTGGACCGGCTGGAAGCCATGATGCAATCCATGACTTCCGGCAGCGGCGGAGACCCGGACCTGGCGGCCTTGAATGGTATGCTCGAAAAAATTACGGAGATCCAGAATCCTCAGCTTGCCCAGGAGAACCTCAAAGAACGGTCCCGCAAAAATAAAGGTCAGGTATATTCTGTGAACACCTTAACGGAGCAAAGGGAAATGCCGGTAATCAGCCGGAATGATCAGGTGATAACGGCAGAAAATCACGCAGGAAACTCTTTTTATGCCATTGAGGGGCAGGCTGCCACAGACTCCGTTCAGACTGCCATTCCTGCGGTGGTGCACGAGACGCAGACTTTAGTCTCCGGCTCAACGGTCAAGATGCGCCTGCTGGAAGATATTTTCATTAATGGTATGCTCATACCCAAAGGCAATTTTGTGTTTGGTACGGCGACAATAAATGGCGAGCGCCTGGCTATTGACATATCCGGTGTCCGTTATGGCAAAAGCCTCTTCCCTGTGTCCCTGAGTGTTTATGATCTTGACGCCCTGGAAGGCATTCATGTTCCGGGTGCCATTACAAGGGATGCGGTAAAAGATGGTTCTGACCGGGCTATGCAGAGCCTGCAGTTTATGAACATGGACCCTACACTGGTCGGCCAGGCCGCTGGCGTCGGTGTTGAAGCGGCAAAAGGACTTTTTTCTAAAAAGGCGAAGCTGGTGCGCGTTACCGTTAAGGCCGGATATCCTATCCTGCTTATGGATGCCAAGGCAAAGCAGGACCTCACTAATTGATTTCTTAACCCTATACAATTACAACTATGAAATTTTTGATGTTTATATGCGCCCTATTGAGCGTAACCATACTTAAAGCACAACAAACAGCCATTAATCTTGACGGCAACACTGTAATTCCCGCTTACAATCTTGATATAAGCTGGAATAAGACCACGATGCTGATCTTTCCTGCCGCAATTCAAAGCGGTGACGTAGGAGACAAATCCATTCTCGCCGAAACGGTAAAGGATGTAAAGAACATCCTGAAAGTAAAAGCCGGTAAAAAGGATTTTGAGCAGAGCAACTTACAGGTAGTAACTGTTGATGGTAAGGTGTATTCCTTTCAGGTGAATTATAATGAAAATGCTCCTTCGCTACCTATTGATATGGGCAAACAGCCTCCATATGCACCCATAACCTTTAAGGGCATATCCCTCAATAGTAAAGAGCTTGAAACTTATGCAGCTAAAGTCGCAGGCAGCATACCTTTTATGAAAGGCAAAGTATACCATAAACAAGGAATGGAATTCCGGTTAGACGGTATCTATATCAAAAACGATGTTTTGTTCTTTCAGTTTCATCTGCTCAATGAAACCCGTATCCCCTATGATGCAGCTTCCCTCCGCTTTTACGTGCGCGATAAAAAAACGGTCAAACGTACTGCATCCCAGGATAAGGAGATCCTGCCGGTATATGTGCATCAGTCCGGGGCTCCTGAATTTGGTAAAGGCCGGGTGATCGTTGTTGCTTTCCCCAAGTTTACCATTGCCCTAAAAAAGCGCCTTACCGCTGAACTTATGGAACAGGACGGAGACCGCAACCCAACAACATGGCTCGATCAGAAAAAACTGTTGAAGGCAAGGTCGCTTTAGGGAAATATAAAACACACAAATATCATGGAACAGGAAATGCAGATGTACAATAAAATGCAGGATTCTTTGATGGTGGAGCTCGGTACATGGAACAGGCAGGAAAACAAGTTCCGGGAAATATTTGGCGATCAGGCACTCAAAGACCGGGATTTTAAGAAGATGAAGCTGTCCGAATATGAGCGTCTTTCCAGTCTGTATGCCGGGGCAGCAACGACTATAGATGAGAAAGCAATGGTAAGGATGCTTCAGTTCCAACGGCGCAAACTTACCAAAGACCTGTATCCGGGCCTGATCAGGCGTGCCATTCATAAACTGATCGTTTTCTTCCGTTCGGAAATCAGTGCAAAACGGGAGTTGGCTATGGTAAAGCAGGCTGGAATGCAGCCTTACAGAGACATCCAGCTTCCCGGTAAAGACCCGGAAATTAAAAAGAGCCAGAATGAAAGTATAGAGGTGAACCAAGGTCAACGGCACAGGTACGCAAGCCGGGACCTGGGCAAAAAACGTCCGAGGCCGCAACATAAGAAAGGCCGGTCGATATAGCAGACCGGTATTATTCAACTAAAAAACAGAAATCATGGAACAAGAGAATTTCGAGAAACTAAAGAAGGAGCTTTTTTACAGGGGCTTTGGTGAAGGGCTTAATAATGAGCTTGGCGAGAAAATGTCGCGATCAGGTCCTGAATTTGCAATAGAGCATCAGGTGGGTATTGAAGGCGACCAGATGGCCTACCGGCTTAATTTCAGAAAAGATGACAATGCGGACAAGTATTATTTTAATACCATAGACACTTCTCTGCTTAAAAATGGCGACCAGCCGGGCCAGGAGCTTACCCATAGCTTCCCTGCAAATTCACTGGTAACAGCAACGGAGATGCACCATATGCTTAAACATGGATTGCTGGTTGCCGTAAACAAAACCCTTTTTAATAAGGAGGGCGAAGCCTACAATACCTGGGCGAGCATTGATATCAATGGACCAAAGGATGATTTCGGAAATTATCCGCGCAAAACTTATCATCAAAATTATTTCGCAAAGCAGCCTTTTGATGTCCAGCAGGCACTGCAGGACCTTGCAGTACCTGTCAAAGAATTGGAACAAAAATTCAAACTCGGTGACTATGAAAAGGCACTCAAAAAGGCAAACCTACCAGAAGTAACCATTATGGTAAATGGCGTGGAAAGCAAGGGGTATCTGTCTGTCAACCCTGGAGAACGGCGCATCGATGTTTATGATGCCAATATGAAGATCGTTCAACGGCAAGAGCAGGCCCAAGGCTTATCTGCTGCTGAAAATAAAAAAGATACATCGGTCCAACAATCCGGCGATGTAAAAAAAAAGCCCTGGGAGCAGCAGCAGCGAGTGAACTGGAACAGGAATAAAGGAAGAGGAATGGGTGCCTGAGCCCCATAAGGGGCTCAGTTTTTTTTAAAACTTATGGTTGAATTATGACAGCAGAGCAAATAGAATTATACCAGAAGGCCGCCGAATTAGGTACTATACCTGATGATAAAAATCCGCTCTACCTATTTTCGGTAACAGACAGTCACTTGCTGCTTCGAATACTCAATGATGATTTTGACCTTAAAGTCCTTGCCAGGCGGGAGCTTGAAGGGCGTGGTTATGCCAACGTCGATACATTGAAAACAAGCGGTAACAGCCAGAAGGACAATTATTCCAAAAGAATGAGTGAGGGCAAGCGGAAAAGAAAAGGCCGGGGACTTTAAGGCAATAGTGCAATAAGATTGAACATTAAAATGCAATAAAAAATGTCGAAACGCAGAGACTTGTTTTTGGAGAACACCAGTCCGTATGGATTCAAGCCAGAACTCCTGGTAAATGCTGATGAAGAGATGATCCGATTCCGTAGCCCCAATGCAACGGGCTACCAGGTCAACTGGTACGGTGAAGATATGGTGTTTTTCAGGCCTCACTTTTATCGCGGGGAAGAAAAATTACCATTCCTGACCAGTTACGAGGCATTGCTCAGGAGCGTTCCGTCGCTGGACCATATCGTAATCGACTCCATAGACACGCATGCATTGGAGCAAAAAATGGCCGCTGTCGATTGGTTTACAGCTGGGCCTCATTATGAGCGCCTGACTGAAGATGCACTTCGGCAGCTCCATGAGATCTGGCCAGTTATGGAGCAGCTTAAAAAGACAGGAAACAGAGCTGCAGCAAATATTGTTCAGGACCTGCAAATGAAGTATTGGGCGGACTCCGGAGCGGAATACTATACCCGCCTCGATATGAGAACTGACCGATATGATCGCAGTTACGAATTTTATGTCCGTCAACAACATGCTGGTATCAATATACGGCAGGCGTATAATTTGTTATGTGGCAGGCCACTGCTGCGTACCGAAGGTTCTGATAATGGAATGCCATATTGGTTGCAGCTCAAACCCTTAATGATTCCAAAAAGCTATGAACAATTCCAGGAGCATCGCTATCCAGATTTTGACCTTGCAGAAAAATTATCTATCCTGCCACTGAAGGAACTGCGTACAGAAGCGGAAGCAACTGCGCTGATCAGTGGCCTACAAGCAGGTGACAAAGTAGAAGCAGAAATAGAATCGACCGAAGGTGTAATTGCCGTGAAACTGACCGTTGATCCTGAAGCTCAGGCTGTATCTATACAGCAGCAAGGCTCCGCTCCTGAGATCATCAGGGCAATCGATGATTTTAACCGATTAAAGTATAACAAACCACTAACACAATCCCCGGCTCACCGCAGTAAACCGGCAAAAAAAAGAAAGCGTCAGGGATTATAAATCTTGAACAATGAAAGTAAAAGATATCAATGAGCTGGGCGCCTACCTGGAACATTTAGGGCTTGCCGATGCAGCCATTATGGAAAATCTTCAAACTTTGAAGGAAGGTGAAGGCTTCATAGGCCGGGTCGCTGCCCGTCATGGCGAAGACCGTTTGAGTTGCAGGTATCAGATCTCCAGGGATTCAGATTCTAATCTTTACCGGTTAGACGGCTATAATGCGGCGCTTCTCAGAGTAGATATTCCTCATGGTGTACTTGATGGAATCAGTTCCATGAACCTGGAAGCCAGGCTAAAGGAAGTCGATGTTTACCGGGACTGGCAAGATGTCTTTGACAGGCACAGTAGCATAGCACAGATATGCATGGAGCTTACACTGCTTTCAAAATCAACGGATGAGGAGGCCAGGGAACTAGGGAATTTACTATCGCTGAAATACCTTGCAGATACACCTGTTGAAAAATTGGTTGAAATCAATATCGACCGTCACCATTATGAAAAGGAAATATTTATCCCCCTTATGGGCAATGACCATGATACTGGAATCTTGCAGGCCTATAACCTGCTTTGCGGTAGGGGTATTATGAAATTAAAGGACATTTCGGAAGACCACCCCCCGGAAGCATATTGGCTTGTGCTCGAAAATGGCTATTTGCAATCTCTCCCTGAATTTGATATTGTCGGACAGCTTATGAGATTACCATTTAACACAGGCTTAGATCGCGAAGTTGTCCAGGATATGTTTTTACAACTCGTAAATGGGGATCAAATTACCGTTGATTTATCAATGGCTGGCCAACGCAGGCAGGGTATTATTGAAGTAGATGCGCGGCAGGGGATGATAGTTCTTTGTAATCAGCAGGGTGAACGCATATTAACTTCTGCAATGATAAGACGGGAATTGCCGAACCTGAATAACAGAGAAAAACCTAATGGGGCTATTAAAAACAATGCCCCGATAAAAAAGAAAAAAGGGCCCTCATTATAAGCCCAGATAGAATTATACAACGTGAAAATGATATGTGAGCATGGAAAAAAAACAAATGAAGACACCCGTCACCTATTATGGCGGCAAACAAACACTGGCACCCCTTATAGTATCGCTAATACCCGAGCACACCCTTTACGCAGAGCCCTTTACCGGAGGAGGGGCTGTATTCTTCCACAAGCCACCTTCCAAAGTTGAAGTGCTGAACGATACCAATGGCGAGCTGATGAATTTTTATAAAGTAACACGGGATCAATTCAAGCCGCTGCAGAAAATGATCCAACGGACACTGCATTGCCGCAATTCGTACAGGCAAGCTGAAGTAATTTATCACAATCCCGACCTTTTTGATGAAGTGAGGCGTGCCTGGGCTGTCTGGGTGATTTGTGCCCAGAGTTTTTCTTCAAAGATGGACGGGCCGTTTGGCTATGATAAAACACAGAATACAACCTCGAAGCGGATTGCCAACAAGCGGTTAAACTTTACTGAAGATTATGCAAAGCGATTGGAGCTTATCCAGGTAGAATGTGCCGATGCGCTTTATATTATTAAAAGCCGGGATCATGAACAGGCATTTTTTTATTGCGATCCTCCCTATATCGGTACGGCTTGTGGTCATTACAAGGGCTATACAGAAGCTGACTATAAAGCTTTACTAGACCTGCTTTCCAGCATCAAAGGTAAGTTCCTGCTTTCCTCCTACCCAACGAAGATATTGTCTCAGTATGCCAAAGAATATAAATGGCCATCGATGAAACGCGAATTATTTGTTACGGTAAATATGAAATCGGGAAATGCCAAAAAGAAAATAGAAGTGCTGACAGCAAATTATCCAATAGAAATAACCAAATAATAAAGGAGAAGAAATCGTGAGAGAGGAAATTGAAGAGAATAATATTTATGCAATCGACTGCCTGCAAGGGTTAAGAAAAATAGAGGACGACTCAGTCCAATGTTGCATTACGAGTCCGCCATATTGGAAACTTAGAAATTACGGTGTGGAAGGACAATTTGGACTGGAGCGTACTCCGGAAGCCTATGTGGAAATACTTGTTGAGTTGTTTGATGAAGTGAGACGGGTGCTAAAGCCAGATGGTACACTATGGCTGAACCTCGGAGATATGTATTGGGGCTCAGGTAAAGTCGGAAATAATCCTGCCTACTTACAAAAGCAAAAGGAGTTTAACAAGGTATCAGCACATCCTGGAAAATTCGGGATGCCGTTGACAGGAAAGCATAAAGAAATAAAAGACAAGGATCTAATCGGTTTCCCCTGGATGGTGGCGTTTGCGCTCCGAAAACAGGGATGGTATCTGCGACAGGATATTATCTGGCATAAACCCAACCCCATGCCCGAAAGCATTACCGACCGCTGTACGAAATCGCATGAGTATATCTTCCTGCTATCGAAAAACAGAAAGTACTATTTCGATCATAAAGCAATACAGACGGAAGCAAAAGGGCTTACGATCCGTGACCGCACATCAAGACCAGCTAGAAAGGCAAAATATGAGCCGCTGGTAAACTGCTTCAGAAAAGAAAGAAGTCCTGACCTGAAAGCAAACAGACGTTCAGTTTGGAGCATCACCAATAAGCCATTTAAAGAAGCTCATTTTGCTACATTTCCCCCTGAGATTCCAGAGTTGTGTATGCTCGCCGGTAGCAAGGAACGGGACGTTATCCTTGACCCTTTTATGGGTGCAGGAACAACTGCACTCGTTGCAACGAAGCTGAACCGGAGGTTCATAGGCTTTGAACTCAATCCTGATTATGTAGATATCGCAGTAAAACGACTTCTTGCGACCGGAGTCAGCATTGAAAAATTAATCAGGGAAAATTAATAACTATAGCATTAGACTATTAAGGAGACCACATGGAAAAGGAAGGGACAGGGAATTACTATTTCCGGAATCTGGCCACTGGGAAATTGAATATTTATATCGACGTGGCATTCTTTGAATCAATGCCAGAGCAGCAGAAAGGCATTTTTAGCGAGTTCTGTATTTGGAGCCGTAAAACAGGATGCTGGATATCAAAGAGAAAAGCAACAAAAAGTATTTACCTGCGGGCACGATTAAATGAATTTGGTTTTCAAAACAAGGGCGATATGGAAGGAATGGTAACCGATGGATCGGTGCAGACAGTATGATTCAAATAAAAAAGAAGTATTGGGTTTTAGATCAGTGTTATGGAAAAGAAGGACAGGTTAGAGAAGCTGATAGGGAAAACTGTAATGGTACCACAATTTCTTACGACAGACCCGGCTAATCATCGGGGAGATATAGGAACGGTTACCGCTGTGCACAGCTACAAGGATGGCTATGCGGATATTTCTGTCAGCTTTAAAGACGGCTGTGGAAGATATGATGCCTTCGCATTACTCATCCTCTTCCCTAAAAAAATAATTTTGCAAAGTCTCATCAACAAGTTTGATTCAATTGACAAGGAAACCAGGAAAGACATGCTTCAGGTGGTGAAATTGATTTGCCAAAAACGTCCCGAGCGTGCATTAAGCCTCGCAATGGAGAACAAGGACTTAGAATCTTCATGCGTTACCAATTGCCAGGACTGGATTGAAATAAAGAAAAAACAGGCATTAAAAACGGCCAGAAGACTTAGTGGGAATAAAAAATCCTAAATAGAAATTGATTAGTAGAATTTGTGATTAAATAAACAGCGATGAGAAATAAAGAAGCAATAATGGATTTGATAGGTAGGGTGGCAATAGTCGACCCTTACCAGGACGCCATGCAGCTCCTAAGGCCAGGGGAATGCTGTGTCATACAGGATATTCGGTCTGAATTGCCCTGTGAACGAGTGTATGTTGCTTTTGAGGATGGGAAAGTGGACTATTTTCATCCCACTGACTTACTAATATTGCGCCCCAGGTCTGATATTCTTCGAAGTATAGTTACCAGTACTGCAAACATGAATAAGGACGATTATAAAAACCTTATAAAAGTCCTCAAGTTGCAAACGGATAAAAAAACTGTACTGGCACTGCAGCTGGCGGTGAGCAAAGAATGTTACTTTATCCATTGTATTACTAGCTGCCAGGACTGGGTGGCAATGAAAGAGACGCAGCGTCTAAAGC
The DNA here is from genome assembly GCF_001721645.1 of Pedobacter steynii. Taxonomy (NCBI): domain Bacteria; kingdom Pseudomonadati; phylum Bacteroidota; class Sphingobacteriia; order Sphingobacteriales; family Sphingobacteriaceae; genus Pedobacter; species Pedobacter steynii. Next base: position 5,961,666 of record NZ_CP017141.1, read on the forward strand.
AGTTCAAGCAGTCCGGAAAAAGAATTTAAGTTACAATTAAAGACAAGATTATGGCAGAATTGAAAAAGAGGATCTTATCCTTAAGTACCGGCAGACAGATAAAACTATACGGTAACAGTCTGGCCATCGGTAAAAGCCTGGAGGTAGGGGAAGGCTATGCGCCGAATGTACTATCATTCTATCCCGATGCTCCCGCTGATAAGGTATCAATGACGGTAAATAATCCTTATAAGTTTACCGCAGAAGAGATACAGGAAATTGCGGACTACAATATCCGGCTTTGGATGGAACTTAAAGACAACTTACGAAAGCATGGTATTGCAAGCAACAAGATCTTTAATAAAGACGGGGTTTTGTAGCAACGATAGGTTTTGAAAAAGCAAGCGGAAGATAGTTTCGCCGGAACCGCTGTTTTGGTGGAATCGGCAAGACCAAAAGAACAACATCCCAGGTCTGGGCAGATCGGCAGAATTGTGTCAATTTCTGAAAGTCGAGATTTGGTGGAGGTGAAATTCAATGATGGCAAATCGAATATGCACAGGACGGAAGATTTACTGACCCTGCATTCCGGCGAAATTATATTGAAGGGGCTTCTTAAAGAGTGGGATATCAGTAACAAGGACTGCCAGGTTGTTTTACATGTTATCAGATTGCTGTCAAAGGGAAACAGAGAGGATGCATTAAGATGGGCGCAGACCAATGATATTACCAGGGCGTTTTGTTTGATCAGGCTAAGTAGTTGTCTGACGCTCGTCAAGACCAAAAAGAATAATCCAAATTCCCTTAAAGGATACAAATAATGAAGAAAGTTTTTGCATAAAAGAAACTGCTTATTGGTTGGCGGTCAATGGCGGATCTGGTGTTGGCTGGGAAATGCCGACCCAGATTTCAGGCACGTGATTAGGATGCGATAGTTTTTAAGTCGCTTAATTTTTTTGGCAACAAAATTTGAACGCAGAGATGGCAAAGGTGAAGTTAGGAAATGAGGATGATGATAAGGTGTTAGGACAAAAGAATGATATTGAGCATCCCGAATTCAATATTACTGTTCTAAACAGAAAAGCTTTTCTATCTAGAAAAGCTAAAAAAGTCTATAAGACTATTATAACATATGTACAATTAACGGATGATGAAGCCAAAATCAAGCGTGCCATAATTGGAAGCATTATAAAGAAAGCTTATAAAAAATAGAATATTGCTATCAATTCATAATTTCATTAACAGTATCAGTTTATTTAACTTTTTTTGCGGAGGGACCCTTTCCGCTTTCTCCCATGCACATATCGTAGAACCGTCGATGCCGAGAATTTTTCCTAGTTGCTTATGACTAAGCCCGTTTCTATACCTATAAGCTTTCAATTTTCCTGCAATAGCAGAAACATCAATCTCCAAAGGCAAATATCCTAAAATCCAATAATTTGAGGAAAAATGGCGAATTTGGTGGATATTCTGGAAGCCTTGACCATGTCATTCTGACAATCATTGATCAGGAAAAGTGTTGAATATCGACCGCAGTCATGGTTAACTAAATCCGGAATCTCATGGTCAACCCCTTCGGATTTCCAATAAGATACAGTCGCTCGTTTTTAGTCATAATCAAGATTCAAATTTATATCAAAAGTTAATGTATACAAGATGAAAAAAACGTTATTATTACTTATGGCTTTTTTATGCTATGTTACAGCAAGCGCTAATAATTTTTTGATTTCTGATATTCCACTTTCTAACGCACACTTTGAAATTTAAAAGGGGTTTGACAAACATTATTACGATGCTAAAATATACACTGACATCGCTTACCGGTACAAAATTGAAACCCTTGAGGGCAAGCCCTTGCTAATTATTGAATCTAACCTATCGATTGGTTCTAAAAGCTGGATTAAGCAGGAGTTTTGGAGCCAAGCTAGATCCCTTGTTTGGGTGTTAGCGTATGAGTGTTAAATCTCCTTTTTTCTCGTAAATCTTTTGATCGCTGCATGTATATTTCAGGTAGTACATATAGACTCCGGCGGCGGCCTCCTTTCCATCGTAGGTACCGTCCCACCCTTTGGAAGGGCGCAGGTTGTTATATACCAGGTTACCCCACCGGTCGAATATCTTTGCAGTCAGTAATATTTGTGCAGGCTGCAGCTTTGGAAGCCAGTAGTCATTCAGGGCGTCGTGGTTAGGAGAAAATGCGTTCGGCACAAAGGTTTCGCAGCATGGTTTGGTAATCACAATGATGCTGTCTGTCGCCTGGCAGCCGTATTCATTAAATACCTGCAGGCTAACTGGGGTGTGTAGCTTAGGAAAAATACCCCGAACGACCCGGCTCCCGGCCCCGGTTGTCAACATAAAATAGCTGCACGGATACCATATATAATTATAACCCTGCCCCCCTTCCGCTTCGAGCATAACTGTATCAAAACTACAGGGTACTTCGGCTTCGGACAGGTGTATCTTCGCTTGAGGCAAGGGATGTATGGTCACAACTATTTTCCGGGAGGTGTCGCTGCAACCGCCTGTAATGCCGACTACGGTATAAACTCCCGCATCTTTTGCCAGGATTGAGCCACCAGTCTCCCCGTTAAGCGCTGTGCTTTCTTTATACCACTGGTAACTTACATTCGCGTCAGGGTTGTTGACCCTAAGCCAAATACTATCACCGACACAGAGTGAGGCGTCCGGCGGCATGGTTGCCATATCAGGCAAGGGTATTACATTCAGGTTAAGCGTAATACTGCTGTCACATGCCAGGGCATTGCCGGAGATTACGGTATCATAGGTGCCGGCACTGAAGAGGGTTTGGCCGTAAAACGTATAGCTATCGCCTTTGCAAATGGTTTTATTAATGATAAATTCCGTTGGCAAAACTTCAAGCAGATAGCTGCCAGTTACCTGAAGGCATTCTGTGTTCAGGTTAGCGGTGAAGATATAGGTACCGTTCTGACCTGGCTGCACATTGGTGAGGGTGACATTTGGCCCGGAAGCAGTAAAACCATTAGGCCCCGTCCATTGATAATTGGTATAAAGTGAATTTGGGTTACTTGCCGGCGCATTAAGGGTAAGGGTACCGCCGGCGCAGATTTGTCCGGTTAATGTAACAGGCTGCTGAATCGGGGTAATCGTAATATCGTCGACGAGGACACCGAGGCTGGCAGTGAGGTTGGTGCTGGCCATATCGACCGTTACCATATTCGTTGTAGGTATAAAAGAGTCTACTACGCAAGTCCATTGCCAGGTTGTATTATTGGCGACTTCGTTACGGCTAAGAAAATTGATTGCCCCCTCATAGATTTTGACGTTAAAGTTGCTGGGATTAGGTGCTGAGCCATTACCGGTACGCCTGCTGTAGCGATAGGAAATATAGTAAGGTTGCCCGGGCGTGACGGCAATATTGGTTTGCCTGAGTGACGCTTCCATATCCAGTTCGGCCACAATGTTTGCAGTCACCACACCTCCATATGTCGTTTCCGGATTATTGGCCTCTACTGAAGTGCCCGGCGGCGCAAAGGTCCAGGATACCGGCGGCTGCTGCGTAAAGGTGCCGTTCTGAACAAGATTCTGTGCGTTCAGAAATACAGGCAACGAAAGCGCGAATAACAGGAACATAAAGTTTCGTACTAGTAGGTGTACAAATGTAATGCATGCTTGCTTCATGGTTTTTATTTTAAAGCTGCTTGGAAAAAATAGCAATCTCCGATAGCTATTATTATAGGTTAGATTCCGTTAACTCTTTGACAACCGTAGAAAGACAGCGTCGTGGCATGTGCTGAACATTGCCGGGTATATCTGCCCCCTCATTGAATTTATTCTTTACAAAACCGTGTGTCACCTACCTACAATTTGCAGGGCCAATGGAGTGCTACTTAAAAATAGTTACGCTTTACCGGTCTGCATTTAATAGAAAGGCACTCCAGATTTTTTTCGGACTGGTATGTCTGACGGACCGGCGTTGGTTACGTTCATGAACGCAACCCGGATTTCGTATCTGAAATAAAAATAAAAGTGCCCGTATAATATCTTAAAACGAATCCGGACCAGAATCTGCAATTTCAAGTAAGTAAAACTTACGCTTCGCCATTTTTTTTAATGACTTTGTTTAAGGAAAATGATACCCTTTCTGATAGCGCAAGTCCATTTATTTCAGTACTTCGAATTTGCGGTTCACAAATCCTTTGTCTGTAACGACATGCATAAAATAGATACCCGGTACAAGTGAGGCAACACTGATCTGCTGCGTATTTCCGCTGAACTTGCCGGTTAGTAGGGTAACGCCGAATACATTGGTGATGCGGTATAGTTCCGGTTTCCAGGCATTATTCCGGGTCCCTATGCTGATCTGCGCCCGTGCGGGGTTCGGATACAACAATAAATCCGCGGATTGCCCGTGACTAACGATGCCCGTCCCCTGCCCGTCAAACACATCTACGGTACGGGATTGCACCAGACTGTCCTTGCAATCGCCGCTCAATTTTACGGTTACCGTAAAGATACCATTGCGGTTATAGCGATGCTGCACCTGGGGACCGCTTGCCAGCGGGGAGCCGTCACCAAAGTCCCAGGTGTAGTTGGATACGAATCGGGGATTAATAACATTGAATGTATAAGTGGCGGTATCCCCGTATATCGCATTGATCGTACCGGATGGGGTCGCTTTAACCACAATACCGATGCTATCCCTGCCTTTGCAGTCATAGTTGTCCGTTACCAGAACGGCGTAATTACCGGTTGTATCAACGATAATGGTCTGGCTGATTGCACCTGTATTCCAAAGAAAACTGGCCCCGGTGTTTCCGGCGTCGAGGACAAGGCTATTGCCCCTGCAGAATGCCGTATCATTACCGAGGTTAACAACAGGTAAAGGCCGCAGTGCTACATCTGTATTACTGTTAATCACGCAACCGGTCGCACTCGTTATCGCTACCGATTTCAGTCCGCCAGTAGTTACATTTATGGTTTGCGTCGTTTCTCCACCTGGTGTCCAGAGGAAGCTGCTGCCCGTATTACCTGCATCTAATGTTGCAATATTGCCTGCACAAAGATCGAGGAGTGCAGGAAGGTTATTTTGCGGCGTAATTCCGGCTGTGATCATGCGGGCTGCAGCATTATTGCAGCCGTTAAGCATTACTTGTACAGAATAACTGCCCGGTGCGCTGACAGTAACGACTTGTGTCGTCGCACCTGTATTCCAGCTATAGCTTGCTCCGGGATTGCCAGCATCCATGCTATAGGTAATACCGGGACATATCGTGGTATCATTACCTATGTGAACCACCGGCACCGGACGGATGCCGGCAATAACAGCCTGCCGTGGTGTGCTCTCGCAGCTGCCGGAAAATGCACTGATATAGTAAGTGGTGGTCGTGGTAAGCGACGGTGTGGTAAAGCTATTGCCAGTTGCCAGTGCTGTCCCTCCCGTAAGAGCGCTGTACCATTTTATACCGCCTCCCGCAGATGCCGTTGCCTGCAATACCACAGTACCGGGCCCGCAATGATAGCTATCTGCTTTTGACAAGATTGCAGGTATCATACAAGGTGTGGTGAAGTTCGTAACCTGCGACCAGACACTGGTGTCATTAGGGCCACATACTGCGCGCACATAATAGCTATATGCGGTAAACGGCGCCAGCGGCGCATTTAATGTATACGGCTTAGTAACCGTAAAAACAGAAGTCCCGGCAGTTGCAGGGTTGAAACCCGGGGCGCCGTATTTGATTTGCCATTGCAGAGGCGTTCCGGTCTGCGTCCAATTGAGCGTAGCCGTAGTGGGCGTCAGCGCAGAAGCAATAGGGCCGGTAGGCGCTGCACAGGTTATCATAGACTCAAAACTTACCGCAAATACGTTCAGTACACCGGTACCCGAGGTACGGGTAAACTGGATACTGGCAATTTGCTTATTTTGATTGGATGCGGAGATCGCCAGCACCTGGCGGTATAACCTGGGGCCGGTGGCTGATGTTTCCGCGGCGGTACTGGTCGTGTTCCGGAGTATTCTCCCTATCTGTCCTATTTCAAAAGGAGCGCCCCCAAACCAGTCGCTGATAGCCAGACCGGCAAACTGCTGATTGGTAGCATCCATAAAGTTGACCTGTGCGGTTATGGTACAATTTCCACTTCCTGATGTAGCCAATATATAGATGTTTTGTGCTTTAATTTGGCTCGCGAATGTCAGTGTACCTGTTGTGGCATTATTAATGCGGAGACTGTTGTTGGAGGAATAATCTGCCAACTGATAGGTAAGGCCGGGCGTAATGGGGCTGATGATCTCGCCATTTGCCGGTAATGCATTTACCGCCGGCGCACCGGATGCATTGAACTGCCAGCCGGTAGATAAAAAGCTGTAGTTGGCACCGTCCACGTCATTATTGGTGGTGGCTATAGTGGTGCCAATCCCATTGGCAATAACATCTGCGTTGAAACCTGACGGAATAACCATCGGTACCGAGTTGATCGGTACCGGCGGGGTGGTAAAATTATTAACAGGCGACCAGGCGCTGGTATCATTAACCCCGCACACCGCGCGTACATAATAGCTGTATGCAGTAACCGGGGTAAGGGGCGGGTTTAAGGTGTAGGGTCTGATAGTCGTAAAAACAGAAGTCCCGGTTGTTGCCGGGTTGAAGCCCGGGGCGCCGTATTTGATCTGCCATTGCAGAGGCGTTCCGGTCTGTGTCCAGTTGAGCGTGGCCGTTGTGGATGTGAGTGCAGAAACAATAGGCGCAGTAGGCGCCGCACAGGTTACCACAGACTCAAAACTTACCGCAAATACGTTCAGCACACCAGTTCCTGAAGTACGGGTAAACTGGATACTGGCAATTTGCTTATTTTGATTCGCTGCGGAGATTGCCAATACCTGGCGGTATAGCCGTGGGCCGGTAGTTGATGTCTCCGGCACGGTAGTTGTTGCATTACGAAGTATCCTTCTTATCTGTCCTATTTCATAAGGATTACCGCCAAACCAGTCGTTGACTGCGAGACCGGTAAACTGTTGATTGGTGGCATCAGTAAAGTTGACCTGGGCCGTTATCGTGCAGTTACCGCTTCCCGAGGTAACTAATACGTACACATTCTGTGCCTTAATCTGGCTAATGAAACTAAGGGTACCGGCAGCGGCATTGTTGATTCTAAGGCAGTTGTTGGAAGAATAGTCAGCTAACTGATACGTAAGACCAGTGGTAATGGGACTGGTGATCAGACCGTTGGCCGGTAACCCGTTGGCCAGTGGCGCATTGGCTGCATTGAACTGCCAGCCCGCGGATACAAAACTATAATTGGCCCCGTCTACGTCATTGTTGGTAGTCGAAATAGAGGTACCGATCCCGTTGGCAATAACATCGGCATTGAAGCCAGATGATACTGCCATGGGCACATATGCCCCAATGGCAGGGTTGACTGCGCATGATAAAAAAAATGCTAAAAATATTCCTCGTTTCATATAGGGTATTTTGTTTGATATCCGGTTTTTTCGTTTAGGTGACGTTCGTCGTTCTGCTTCAATGGCAAATACGGGATGGAATAATATGACCCAGAAGGTTTATCGTTCTGCCTGACCGAGGCCCATCTTCCGCGAAGACAAGTATCATCCACAGTAATATCATTAGGTTTATTTTATAAAGTCTTGTTGCGATTCCGACTACATAACACATGTATACAAACCAGCTGGACTTGAGCCGTACTCATCATTAGAACTAATACAATACGTAGTTCTATTTCGCGAGTTGCACATTCTAATTTGAATTAAGCTAATTCAAAAAGATTCATGAACAAATAAAGAGGCTAGCCCTAATCTGCTGCATTTTTTTTGTCGTACAACAATAATATACTGCGTTAAAAATTTCGGTATTGAGGCAGCTCATATTGCATTCTTCTATGAATTATTTATGCACCACAAATCGGCTACTTTACTGTAGTATGATACTTAAAATAGATGCTGCAGCCAAGAAAAGAAGCACAATCAGGCCAAAACCTTTAACTGCTCGGTGGATATAGAAAACAGTATACTTTCTGGGCATATACAAAGATTTATTTTTCGGGTAAAAGAAATTCGCATATAGCACATATTTAATTCTTATGGAAAGCTAGAGATTAATAATATGTATTCAGTAAAATCTTTACATACATTAACATTAATTAACATAGATCGAAAGGTCGGGTTCAAATTTCAAGACGGATTTGGCATATCACAAAATCTATATATGTCTTCAAATGTAGCGGGTAACCTTAAGTACCGGCAGGCAAATAAAACTATACGGAAATAGCCTGGCTATTGGTAAAAGCCTGGAGCTAGCTGAAGGTTATGCACCAAATGTACTATCATTCTATTCTGAAGTGCCCGCAGACAAGACATCAATAGCTGTAAACAATACTTATAAGTTTACCGCAGAAGAGATACAAGAAATCGCGGATGATAATATCCGGCTTTGAATGGAACTTAAGAATAATTTAAGAAAGCATGGAATCGGCAGCGATAAAATATTTAATAAGGAGGGGCTGCTGTAGCAGCACAGGTTGTGGGAAAGAAGAGTGAAGGTAGTATTGTCGGTGTAATTGTACTGGTAGAGCCACAACCCGGCTCAGAGGTCTCTCCCAGAGCGGGAGAGTTGGGTCATGTGGTATCTGCTTCTTTTGCCGGTGATATTATTTTGAAGGGGCTTCTTAAGGATTGAGAAATAAGTAACAACGACTGCAGGACTGTCTTGCGGGTCGTAAAGCTTTTATCAAAGGGTAATAACGAAGAAGCATTGAGGTGCGCCATGACGAATGAGACTACCAAGGCTTTTTGTATAATCAGGTTGAGTAGTTACCTATGCCTGGCTCAACAAAATGGAACGCGTATAAAAAACCAAGAAGTTTCAGTTAATAAATGATTGATGAAATGATAGCAAAAACCATTTTAAAAAAGTACGCTTACTCCTGAATTTTATAAGTGAATTCATGCTGTAAATAAATAGACTACAATCGTACTGTAAATGAGTACAAGATGTAAGCGATCAGGAAATGCCTCAATGCAAATTGAGGCATTTCCTATTAAAAGATTTTTAGAAACTGCCGGAATAGCTTATCTTTTACATAGATCGATGTATTTATTGCCTCCATGACCACAGCTTCATTTGTAGACAGGTTTTTAAAAACATGGATAAATTAAGTCGCCAGCGCGCATTCAAGTCAGGCGATCCTTGCTATGCAAAGTTTGCAGAAGACCAAGGATATTGGAGTACAGGGTTGCCACAGCCAAGCGATATTAACGATTCAGTGTTTTTAATACAATTTTTTATCAGAAAATTTCATATCCGGTATTTTCGGTAGTGGTCTAATTAAAACAACTTTATTTCTTTTCTTTAATGCTTTTTTTGAACCTGACTGCTCATCAGTTTCGATCCTGAGCCCGGAAATTAAGTCAAAATTAGTTTCTGTAAAGATGGTACTCTCATCAATATACTCTTTGGTACCATTGATAATAAACTTTTTTACATTGATTAATTCGAAATTCCCTTTGCGATATTTAAAATCATAAGTGATATTTCCTCCTTTAATTTCACTCCACATCGATAAAATCCCGTTTTCAATGAAAAAATTAGGAATTTGGTATTCATTATGTTTCCCTTGGTTTTCAACGGGATATTGTGGTTCAATTATTTTGGTCGAAGATACCGCTAAAGTTAATTTTCTTCCATTTGGTTGAGATAGGAAAATTTGTAATCTTAGTGGTCTTGTTTCGTTTATTGTATCCATTTCCACCGTTATTTTGTCCATTTTACCATCATTGTTTAAATCACCTTCCTCTTCTCTTACTTGGTAATTATAATGGTCTTTATTTTTATTTTGGGCGAATAAATCCATTTTGACTGAAATCAAAATGAATATAAAGTATAGATAAGTTTCTTTCATAATTTTAGTTCATTAATTTCATGTTCTTGAATCAGACGGCTACACCTGAATATACGCAACTTATTCAATTTGTGTAATGTAAACCTTCCAACCTCTCCGCTGATGATAACGTAAATTTATGATATATGTTCAAACTACCAGTTTGGCTGCTGTCTACGGTCCATTGACAAGAACATACTTGTATTTCTATTACTTAACATCATCAAAAACTATCTATGACACCTTTGCGAAATATCTCGCTTATTTGCATATTATCGGTATTAGGAAATGTTGTGCTGGAATGGATAAGCAGCTTGATTTGTTGGCCAGGTTTCTAAAAGGAATGAGCAACAATCAAGTTGACTTGGTAATACGTGCATTAATTTATGAATCCCATCGCAAACCAGTTTATGATTTTCCACTCACTAATTTTACTATTAATCTTAACCTCTGCTTGTTCTTTACTAGTGATCTTGTCCTTAATTTTCGATAGCTTTTCAACCTTGCACAATGAGTATGTCATAGTAGTTACAGCCGTGCTTTTCGCTACCACTATCATATTTAATAGATGGCGAAAATGGCTAAAGCAGCATCCGGTCAAGTACCACAGGCTTATAAATTTGCTAAGGAGCATATTGACCAAACCGCTAATTTTAGATGATCGTCCAGTTGCCCGAATGAAAAATAAAAGGTCGACTGAATAATGCAACGAGGTTCTTTCAGCAGCGAGTAGCAATATTGCGAGTATTCTATTAATGTTACTTTTGGAAACATTTAAATAAGCAACAAGTCAAAATGCATCCGTTTCTCATCGCATAATACGTTTAGATAGTCGGATTCGGGAGGTATGATCATGTTGAAGAACGAAGAGAAACCTTTTGCTCAATTTTCAACCTAAAACTCACTAGTGAAAAAACTATCAGAAATAGAGCTTATTGTATTAGACAGTATCTTGGAAGCATGTCCAACAGAGAAAGTTGAACGTTATCTTGCTCCGTGGGCAAGCCTCGCCGATGACCTCGGATTATCTCGCCATGAAATTAACCTGGTTGGATTCACGGTAGAGCAGAAGCTACAGGATCTGGGATTTCCGGCGCTAACCGATGAGCAGATATTAAGCTGGGAGAAAGTTCAGGATATTGTTGACTCGGTAGTCGATATTATGGCAGCTAACTCCAAATAAAAACCAATGCGAAATGTAGGTTGCAATCATCTGGAATGCTCGCCTTATAAATAACCCGGGTGTATGCACTATTTATTGTGACCACCTTAACGCTCACAAGATTTCTTTTAGGGTTATATCTAATGAAATCTAGCACAATCTCAGTACTCATATATGGCGAATACCATTATTTTACCTACGAATTCCATGCACAATCTGACTATGGTCAAATGGCGGAGGTAAAAATGGGCGATAAGCGAATGTATGTAGATGAAAATTTATCCCCGTTCATGACTTCTATTCCTGAAGATTGGATTGGCCCTATAATATGTAAACTTAAGGAAGTAATAAACTAACAACAACACCACCCATTAAAGGTGGTGTTGTTGAATGATATCAGGTCCACAATTCCCAACACACAACCTATTTTTTTGAGGTAATAAAATGAAGTTGGTTTCAGCCTGCATGATGATTATCATTGTCTTTACAAAACCTTCGGCTTCTTAAAGGGCATACATTTTTTATCAGGCCCAAACTTCGATGTGAAAAGATCAGGAAAAAGAAATAAAATAATTCCCGCCAACTGTTTAAAGTTGACGATGTCAGTGATTCGCTACATATTCGGCCTGCCATGAAAAGCGAACTTTAAAATGAGCAATACGCCTGGGTTTATGGCACCGGAACAGTGTGGCGTTTCCAGGTCAGATTGAAGTGTCTTTTGAACTTGATTTAGTTATTCCCAACAAATAATTTTTAATTAGCGGGCGAGTAATATTTTTTTAGAAGTGGAAGTTGCACCGTCGAAAAAGCGAATAATATACATCCCATTCGCGTAGTCACTCAGATCAAAACTATGAGAACCTGATTTTACTTTGTTTAATTTGGCAGATTGCTGTTTTTTGCCGGTTATGTCGTAAAGCTCAACAGTTAGATCCATTGCTTGCTTAAGATTGAATCTTGCTATCACCTTTCCGTTGGACGTTGGATTAGGTGAAATACTAATCGAGTTGGCCAAATCATCTTCGACAGAAGGTATCATTGTACCTCCTATACTGGTACAATTAGAATGCAAGGCATCGATCATAATAGTTCCTGTATTGCCTGGATCCAGCCAGGGCTTTAATTTTCTTCTAGGATTATTACCATCGACTGAATAATCCCAGATAAAAGAAAATTTACTGTAAAATACAATATCATTGACATCAATAGGATCTCCTTTCCCATTTACTTCACAGACTACTGGCACAAGATTGCTAGGGTTTCCTCCAGTAAGGACGCCAATTTGCCTACCCTTACCGTCAAATAGACCGCTTCCCGATGATCCTCCTGCTACATAACCGGAATCGAGTTGCGTACCCCAATGAGAATTCTGCATTCCAAGACTTTTAGACTCAAGAACATGAGAAGATGAGACCTTTTTTGTGTCTCCGCTTGGATGATGGAAACCTGTAAATTTTTCTGGGGCAGTTGCTGTTAAAGGGATTGTAGCACTGTTATTCCACCCTGCTAATGTTACATCCCAGCTGGTTGGAATTACTTGCCGGAGTTCAAGTAGCAAAAAATCCCCTTTAGTATTTGACGCAAGAGGGCTTGTATGTATACTTCTTGAAATAAAGTTAATCCCAGTCATAGTTTTTGCTTCCGGAATAATTCCTCCAGTGCATAAGGCACGTTCAAAGTTAAAGCGGATGATTGTCTGGTCAAACTTATCCGATGTAGTATCATTACTGCTATTGCAGTGGCTGGCAGTAAGCAGGTAAGGTTTGCAATTGGTGGGTGTATTTTCGACACTATTCACCATTGTTCCTGAACAAACGCCAAGCGCCGTCTCGCCCCCAACGGTTTGGGGAATCAACAACTGAACAGAGGCTTTGCGCTGTATGGCGTTATTGGCCCCCAACGGACAGATCGCATTAATCATACAGCCAGAGGAACTTCCATCCAATGCGGAATCCGCTTCGGAAGCAAGAAAATCGACTGGATTGCTATACCGGTGCAAATATTCATACCCTCTGAAATAAACGGCGGAGCGGTCAATGTGGAAATTTATATCTTCAAGATTTACTCCAAATTCAATATCTATTTCCAGGTTTACAACACTACCTTGTATTGCTTCGGTGGCAAAAAAACCGCTCGCTGTATTATTTGCTGCGGTAAAAGCGCCCAATATTTGGTTACCATTACCATTTGTAATATAGTATTTTACTCCCTTCGGTAGATGAAATCGATCATAATACAAACCTATGGCTGGAGCATTTTCAATCTTTAACTGGCTACACCATATTATTTTACCATTTTCCAATTGTTTAAATGTACCTGAGGATGGGAAGCTGATATTCAAAGGAGTAAAAAGAGCAATCGTAAAAGGCTGAGCCAGATCAGGGGCTTGCAATGTCTCCTCCTTTTTGATAAAGCTTTCCCAATCCGGTGCAGTTGCGTTTGTAACAGAAATGTACTGTTGTTCCTCTTTCAGTAGCATACCTTCGGGAATGCCCCCTACGCCAATCTGCGCATTTGCAGTAATGACCATGGAAGAAATGTAGCAAACGATTAGGCTTATTTTTTTCATATCTACTATTTTATGTTTTTAAATGTTTTGTTCGGAGTTTTAGACTAACGCTATTTAATTAATAAGAACAATATTTTTTGTGGATAATAAATGTTTTTTTATAAAAGTTTGCACGTCATTCACCAAACAAATTATCGATCTTAAAGGATTATAACTTTGCTTTTTATACGCATGCACTTTCTCGCAGGATGAATCAAAGAATTTATTTAACGTCCTATTATTACCTTTCTGGTATAAAATTCTTGATTCGATTGCAGTTTCAAAAAATATACTCCTGATGGCAAGTCATCAACTTTAATAATTCTGCTGCCATCGTGAATGCTCTTTACAGTTTTGCCAAACATATCCGTTAAAATCATCGATTCTATGTTTCCTTCAAAATCAATATTGAAGTATTCTCTTGCCGGTTGCGGATAAACTATGATTGAATTAACTTCGACATCTTTATATGAAATACCCGTGGGGTATTGGTTAATCAGAGTGTCCCGCTGATTTTCAAGAATATCTCTCATAAAATCAACTTGGCTTTTCGTAAACATCACCCTAAAAGGATCAAGCGTATAATCCATATAGTTTTCCCACAGATCAGGTAAATCTCCGGCTTGCCCGGCATTACAGCTGTTTTTTAATGAATCGGGAGTGGAAGTTCCCGAAGACTGCAATGGGGTATCATTGATGCCATCGTCACCCCCCAATGTACATGAGCCTCCGAAAATATGAACCAATCCTAAATAATGCCCAACCTCGTGTACTGCAACACGACCTTTCCCTCCCCCATGTGTTGACGCTGTTGCCAGATATGGACTTTTTTCACCGCCGACATATTGGTATTGCAGGATAATGCCATCTAACGTGTTGTCTAAATAAGGAGCAAAGCCCCAGTTTGAGGGCAGTGGATTTAATGGAGGTGTACCATAACCGATAACGCTGATCACGTTTTGACCATTCTCCTTAGTCGACATATCGGACACCCAAATGTTGAGGTATCTATTCGCAGGCCAGGGATCTTTACCTCCAAGAGCAGTTTTCTTTATCCTTTCAATGGAATCGATAAAATAATTATTATTACTTTCACCCCCGAATCCCTTCATAGTAGTCGATGTTCTTGTAATACCATTAGTATTTGCGCCCTGGGGATCTTTGGTTGCCAGGAAGAATTCAATTTCCGCGTCTGCAACCAAGGGCTTAAAAACAGTTCTCAGGATCACAGTATCTGCATTTCTTTTGCGAAAAGCATCATTCAAAATATCTATCTGCTCTTGCAAAGTGGAATCCGGAACATTACCTTTTACGATGCCGTTCTGTTCATAATATAGTACGTGAAATACAACAGGTATGCGATAAATAGCCCCGGTAGGTTTTGCCGCAACATTGCTTAACCTTTTTGCCGCGATGTAATCAGTATATTTCTGCCGGATGCCTGGACTTTCCTTTTCAAGCTTTTTCCAATACATCTCTGAGGCACACTGTGTGGTGTATGAATTGGATACCTGGGCCGAAAGCTTAGGCAGCGGCAGTATCAATAGTAGGAACAGAATTTTACGTATCATAAGTTGACTTTTAAAATAATAGGTGTAAGCATCAATATGCGGTTATTTTATGACTATTCTTTTTACACATAGTCCGCCTACTATACCTAACCCGTTTTGTATATTGCTGAATATCGAGGAAGGCTCAACAAAAGGATTACCCGCATTTTCTACAGCGTTGTAAGAACTTTTCAGGTATTTATAGCTTGCTTCGGACAAAGCCGTTATTTCGACTATAGCAGAATCAACAGTAGTATAATTGAGGGATAACGTATAGCTCATATCCTGAGCATCGAATAACTCATCATCTGTAAAGAAAGCCGTGTATTCCGTATTTAATGTCAGGTCGCTACCCAATTCGGTTTTTCCGTCAACGGAAAACGAATTTAATAGTGGATCATTGTTAGATGTATGGAGTTGAAATACCCTAAAACGATAATAATTTCTGGTATTCGCCTGATCGGTTAGGGAAAACTGAAGTTTGGTTTGTTCGTTACCTTCGTTATCAGTCTCATGACTTAGTTTGCCAGGCCTGACGCTAACGCTGCCCGGAATAATGTCCTCACCCTCCAGTTTTCCTTCTGCCATCTCTGCTTCGATTTTGTAACTGAATCCCTCAACTGCATTAATCGTGCTTCGGTAAAACAAGCGTCCGTTGCGTTCTTCCTTAAAAAGCGTTTCCTTAAATACACCATTTTCATAGAGCCTGACTTCCTTGGCCTGCTCTTCTTTAAAATTCACGGATAAACCAGGGTTAAGCTTAGTGAGCCGAACATAAATAATACTATCCTTGTTCATTAAAGCATTGAGCACAAGTTGTTCCGCACCTTGTGGTAAGGGGATGTCTATCTTCTTTTCGCAGGAAGAAAGGGAAACAACAAAGGATAGTAATATAGCGGTCAGCGATCGTAAATGTTTCATTTTGTTTTTATTAGACCTGTCAGGAATTGTTGCAGTAAATTGAAAATGGCCCCTGCCGTTTAGAACTTAAGACTGTAGGAAATACTGGGTAAAACCGGCAGCAAGGTGAGCCGGGTCATGTCACTTGTATTGGTCAGACCATTGTACTTGGAATAATAAAGGAAAGGGTTTTTCCTGTTGTATGCATTAAACACACTGATATTCCAGGTCCGGATTACACCGTTCTTCTTATTCCGTATAAAACTTAAACTTAAGTCCAGCCGGTGGTAGGATTCAATTCTGAAATTGTTCCTGGCCGTTATATTGGGTAATGCATTTGCCGGGTTGCCATATTCATCGTAAGAAGTGACGCCTTCATACTGTCCCACAGGAATGGTAAAGGGTGATGCAGACTGGAATATCCAGGATCCGCTAAGTTCTATACCCGGCGTCAGTTTATAACTGGTGATTATTTTAAAGTCGTGCCGGCGGTCATACTTATAGGGGAATGTCCTGTCGAAATTAATGCCTGGTATGGTTCGTTCGGTTCGCGATAAGGTATAAGCCACCCAACCGGTAAGCCGCCCTTCTTTTTTCTGTATCATTACTTCCATACCATAAGCTTTGCCTTTGCCCATTGCTATTTTATCACTCCAGTTTTTATCCGCTGTATTTATGTAGGCTTCACCTTCTTTGTATTCAATAACATGATCCATAGTTTTGTAATACCCCTCCAGTGAAAATTCTATTTTGTTGCTGAAAATATTGCGTGCCAACCCTATCGCAAATTGATTGGCAAGCTGTGGCAGTACCTTTTTTGTTGCAGGCACCCATAAGTCTGTGGGTAGGGTGATGGAGTTGCCGGCCAGTAGGTGTAAATACTGGGCCATCCGGGCAAAAGAAACTTTCAGGCCCCAATCGCCGGGTAGCAGATACCGTGCACTGATCCGGGGCTGCAGGTAATGGTAAAATTTTCCCTCTGTTGCAAAACCGCTCCAGTGCAGACCGTAGTTTACTTTAAGCTTGTCCATTACATTCCAGTCATCTTCTGCATAAACGTCTAGCTCAGTGCCTGATATTTTGTTATTGTTACTTTCCTGCAGCGACACCTGACTACCATCTTCTTCCAGCACTTCGCTGGTAACACCCGGCGTAAAGGCGTGCCAGGTATATCCGGCTCCGGCCCTGATGCTGTGATCGGGATGCGGCCGGTAATCGAAATCTGTTTTAGCGCCGTAGTCCCTGATCCCGGAATTAAGTGTAAAGGCATGTTTGGCTGTAGTGCCAATACTGGTTCTTTCATCCCTGTTACTGGTTTCGAATGCATAGTCCGACAGAATCAATGTAGTATTGGCAAACAGGTTTTTTGAAAATACATGGTTCCAGCGCAGCGTGCCGCTATAATTGCCCCAGCCAAGCGCCATATCATTTATGTAGTTGGTGCCCTTTGTCCTGATGCGGAGTTTATCTTTGCCTGCATACAGGCTTAGTACCAGGCGATCACGTTCCGATAACAAGTGTTGCATTTTGAAATTAAGGTCGTAGAAATACAATCCGAATTTATCTATATTAACAGCAGTCCCTTTCATCAACGGTGAGACAAACAGATCGGCATAAGTCCTTCTTCCTGATAATACGAAAGAAGTCTTCCCCTTAACAATGGGGCCTTCGAGTGTGAGTTGTGATGCTAATATCCCGATCGAAAAATCGCCGTGTATTTCATGGAGGTTGCCGTCTTTCGTTACTATATCCACAACAGAAGAAAGTCTCCCTCCAAAACGTGCCGGGAAGGCGCCCTTATACAAGTCTACATTCTTGATGGTGCTGGTATTAAAAGTGGAAAATACACCCAGCAAGTGAGAGGGATTATACAAAGGAGCACCATCCAGTAAAATCAGGTTCTGGTCAGGAGAGCCGCCCCGAACCAGTAAGGCAGAAGTGCCTTCGCTGCCCTGCTGTACACCCGGCATCAGTTGTAACGTTTTCATGACGTCAGATTCGCCAAAGAACTTAGGCATAGATTTTATCTGTTCCGGAGAAAGCGTCATTTTACTCATTTGCGACGTCCTTTGTATTTCCGGGCTCTTACTGGCTGTAATCACAACATCCTCCAAAGTGCTTTGTTCCTGGGGCATTCTGAAAACCACTCTTGTATCTTCCTGTAGCTGTACCGTAGTGTCTATCGTTTTAAAACCAAGGTAAGAAAGCCTTACATGAGCCTGGTTGCCGGGTAGTGCAATGCTGTAAAAACCATAATTATTGGAAGTGGTACCCACATCCGCACCGTAAACATATATAGATACACCTACCAGGCGTTCGCCGCTGGCCGGATCTTCTATATAACCGCTAAGGGTTCCCCCGGTCCTTCCCTGTTTTTCCTGACCGGTCCTGTTTTCCTGCCCGCCGTTTTTTTTTATAATAATATTATTTCCCTTCTCTTCATAACTCAGGTCCGTTTCCCGGAACAATGCTGTAAGTATAACGGACAACTTTTGATTTTTAAACCGGAATTTCCTTACAGTAACATCTTTGAGCATGCTGCTCTCGTAAGCAAATGTAATTTTATATTGCTTTTCTATCAGCCTGATTGCATCTTCCATCTTCCCGGAGGGGATATCAATACTTAGATTAATCGCCGCCTGTTGAGCCCCTGCATTAATGTTGAAGCATAAGAAAATACTTACAGTCAGAAACATTAGGACAAGGCATAATTTGATGCTCCTTTTTTGCATAAAAATGTATTAGCCAGTTAATATTTATTGTATCGGTTGTGATTGTTTTTTAGTCCTCTTAGTTTATCTTACGGATAACAACCCTGTCTCCTTGAATTTCATAATCCGCATCACTAAGGTCTCTGAGAATATTCAACGGTTCTTTTAAAGGCAATTGTTTTGAAAATTTAAAATTGAACTGCAAACCTGAAAAGGCACCTTTATCGTAAACCAATTTAACTTTATAAATTGCTTCTATGATTTCTGCTACTTCACTAATGTCGGCATTGTTAAACATCACGTTCCCGTTAACCCAATCCACAAGCTGGTGTGCATTTATACTTTGTTGTTTGCTTTCGCCTGATGTTTTTGAATACATAATTTGCTGATCAGGTGTTATCGTACCAAGGTCCCGTTTGGTGGCAGCAACTTTCACCTTTCCGGTAACTACACTTACCGCTACCTGGTCTGACTTTGTGTAAGCACTGATGTTGAATGATGTACCCAATACCGTTGTGCGGACATCACCGGAGGTTACCGTAAATGGTGCGTTTTCATTACGGACAACGGTGAAAAAAGCCATACCGTTGACTAGTTCCACTTCCCGTTTATTACCTGCAAACTGATGTGGAAACTTAAGTGTGGTACCGGCCATCAACCATACTTCTGAACGATCAGGCAGGGTAACCAGTTTGTTTTCCAGGCCTTGAGGGGCAGTGATTGTGGTGTAAGCTGTTTGTTCCGTTTCCGGACCGGTCAAACGGGTGGTACTCCAATACATCCAGGCGCCAAAGCCCAGGATAAGTATAGCTGCTGCTGCTGCAATACTCCGGCTGTACCTGAATTTTACTGCTTTGTTATTTTGTTTGGGCAAAGCGAGATGTATGCCTTTATAGACAGCGGTCTTAACTTCCGTTTTTATCCTTTCCCTGTCTATGGATGAACTAAAGGTAAGATCGTCATGCTGAGGGAACTGGTCATACCACTGCTCCAGTAATGCCTGCTCCTCTTCGGTCAGCGGCCTGTCGACCCGGAGTAACTCCTTTATCTTTAATTCATCCATGAGGTGGAAAATTTATCAGTTTCAAAAAAACATTTTTTATTTCTGCTTCATAATAAAGGTAGTTTCTGTATTGTTACCCTTATAATACAGGTTTAATTTTTCGGAGGTAATCATGGTAATGGAATATACCTGGTTTAAAATGTCTGCAAATTCATAACCGGACGGGAACGTTAATTTTACCTGTCCGTTGTTGTTGCCGATGATCTGGAAATTCCCTTCGACCGTAGTATCATCCACATGATAGGTAAATTTACTATTACTTTTGAACTCCATATAATCCCCGGGCTCGCCCGGAGTAGTTTCCGTATCGATCCCTATAACATAGATAGTAGTATCCAGTTTCCATTTTTTATAAAATTTCTCCGCAAAGGAAGGTTCTTTTGGGGTTGGGACCTTGTCTTCTTTTTTACAGGAAAAACTGAAAATGGATAAGATCGACAAAATGGCAACTATGGCGAAAACTGATTTTTTATTCATTGGATGATTTTTTTTAGATAATTTATTTCCTTAAGTAAGGGGCTCAACTACTGGCCCTGTTGTTTTAATAGTGACATCATTCTTCTATTACCAGCATATAATACGAGCGTATCTTTTGATAGGCGGTAATGGGTGGTAATTTTCAGCGCATTTAAAAAGTGGTACTCGGCCCGCACCGCACCGGCACAACCTCTCCAGGTCATGTTCATGTTTTTAAAATGAAGTATTCCCCGGGCGGGTTTTAGGGAATAAGTACCGGAAATATTATTACAAAGCGCGAAGCCGGACATTTTGTTGTTATTCATTAGGGTTATACCCATCTTTTGCCCGGACGCCCTGGAGGGAATTGTGTCTTCGAATGAAACAACCTGCCAGAATATGCCGGTTATCTGTTCTTTTACTACCGTCTTGGATTGCCCTGCGGCAGATAAATGAAGACATAAGAGCAGCATTGGAAATATAATTGGGTTGATTATACCGGTTTTCATTTTCATCGCGTAGCATTGACTAATTTCCTGGTGAAGCTTTTCCCATCTTTGTCCGAAATACGTAACAGGTAAACGCCTTGCGGCATACCGGTTGTATTGATCAGGTAGCTTTTAAATGAAGGGTTGGCAATAGCAACGTGGTAAGCTATTTTGCCTTCGATATTGTATAAGCGCACCATTACATTGCCCGTCTTCAGGTCCCCTAAAATAAGGTTGATGTTGCTGCCGTCACTACCCACCTTTATCTCTTCCCCGTTCCAACTTAATTGGCTTATAGACGTTGCCGGATCATTGGCATTCATTACGGAATCAATCCAGGGGCGGTAAGCGGCCAGCTTGGTAAATAGTCCCGGTTCGTCCTGAAGGGTTGTTTCGTCAAAGCCACCACTTACTACGCCGATTATCTTTTTACCACCTCCCGGCTGTTCTATCCATACCGGACCACCGCTATCTCCTGCTGCCGAGCCGGCCTGGACTTCACCTGCTTTATAACCTGCACAAAAAACATTATTACTCAAACTCGTATTATAAATAGCCGTGGTAAGGCTGTCACAGATATTATGGTCATATACTTTTGTATTACACCATTTCATGTTGAAGGATATATCTCCCGAAAAAGTGTCTTTGACACCCCAGCCAGCCATTTTTACCGGTGCTCCGGTTTGGTAGACTGTTGCCATGTCGCTGGTTGCAGGCAGGCTGATCGGGGTAATCGAAGTTACCGGTTGCTTAAGCAATACCAGGCCGATATCATAACCTCCTGCTGGGTTTGCTGTGGTCAGACTGAAAAGCTGATGCGGGAAAAATGCTTTTACTTCTGCTTCTACACCTCCGCCCGGATTGAGTGCGTTAATTGTGTTAACACTATTGAACCTGATGGTCGTGCCGGCAAGAGGGATTACAGAGGTATCTACACAGTGCCCTGCTGTAATGGCCCACCTGGGATGAATTAGCGCCGCACCGCAAAAATGCCCGTCAGGAATTCTCATGTCTCCGATCCAGGGGAACTGGCCCTCACTGGCTTCCTGACCACCAACAATCCAGAATTGTTGTGCAGAACAAGGCTTGTTGCTATTGAGTACTATAAACCCTATCGCGATAAACGCTAAAATTGCTTTTTTCATGTACGTCTGTTTTTAAACTTTAACTGCATTAGCGGAATAATATATAACCTGCTTTGAGATTAAGACCAGGAGCAAAGGTGTTCTGCCCGTTTCCCATCTGGTAGATTACCCCTGCTTCAAGATTAAGGAACAGGTTATTGTAAGTCCTTTGCAGTCCCCACAAAAGACCAACATTATAGCTGTATTTATCCGGCATTATATTGTTATTTGTTTCTGCACTGCCATTCTTCTTTTTACCCTCATCGTATAGGGTGAAGAGGTTTCTGGAAGCGCAGGAGGAGAGTGCGAAGTAATTGCCGGAGTTACCTGATGTATTGAGTCCTTTACGAGCTCTTTTGTTGAGGTTGTAGTAGTAACGACCCTGGGCTTCCAATTGTAATGCGCCCATCAGTACGCTTTCATTTTTTTCTGTACCATTCGCCAATTTGAGTTTCCGCTCATACGTGACTGGGCTAACGCCTAAATTGGCACCGATAGTTATTTTATCCGATAATCCGTGTTCGAACCCTAAACCGGGCATCAGGAAATTGATTTTGTATTGATTTTTTTCAACTCCTGCTGCCGGCCTGTTGTTAGTCGTTTGCGCAATGGTTATTGACTGTGTTGCAAGTTGTATGCCTGCGAATAGAAGGAGGAACAATGCTTTACGATTCATTTTGTTTTAATTTTTTAGATGATTAATTATGCCCTGGCGCCTTGGACGAAATAGAAAATACTAGTTTTTCTAAATACAACACATCCCTCACAAGGGGAAGTACTATGCCAATCCATAATTTTTTTTCTAAAATTTATGCGCAAACAAAAAAGAAGATAGCAAACCGTCTGGAATCCGTATCGGGATTTTGCATAAAAGGGGCTAATACTGCCCTTATTTTTTTTGTGGCAGCCGTAAGTTGATTTTTTACGGTCTGGGGTGAGAGGGAAAGATGAAGTGAAATTTGTTCAATATCAAGCCCTTTCTCCCGGCTTAAAATATAGATTTCACGCATTTTTTCAGGCAGTTGTGTGATACTTCTCTGATAATGTTCGTTCATTTCCTTTGCTGCCAGTAGTTCTTCTGTTGAATAGGTGGAGCTTGGCAGATGATAGCCGGCGGCATTGGTGTGTCCTTGCCGGATAGATTCTGATTTAAAATGATTAATTACCCGGTTGCGGGCCATAACTCTGAGATAGGCCTCAATGCTTCCGGTAATAAGAATGGATTCCCGCTTTTCCCAAAGAGATATGAAAATGTCTTGAAGCAGGTCTTTGGCTATATCTTCATCACATACACGCCAGTATATGGTATGATAAATAGTTTCCCAATGGAGATCATATATATCCCCAAAAGCGGTGGCATCACCTTTTTGGACTAAATGCCATAAATGCTCCATTTCAGATATAAATAAGTGGTCCAGGGAAAAATAGCAATCATCTCTATTGCCAAACAGAATGGAAAGGTAAATCTATTTTAAATATAATATTAATCTTATCGTACTATTCGGTTCTTATTTAAAAACAATCAGGACGTGCTAACGAACCCTTAGATTCTCTTAGCCAATAATGTTTTTTTTAATTACTTCCACACAATTAGGTCCGTTGGTTTAAGTTTGATCGGCCAAGCCCCCTATTTAAAATCATAAATAATTCGTGGTTTTTGTCTGTAAATTAATCTAAACTTTACTATTACCTTTATTGGGAACCGTACTAAAATGTATGTCTCAGTCTTAGATTATATCCTTCCTTAATTCTAACACTAAAAATCTTTCTGTATGACGCTTAATTTGAAATCTGTCATCTATCTTTCAGTATTTCTGTTGCTAATATTCTCTTCCCGCATATATGGCCAAGATAAGGCATTTGCTACAAGTCAATCCAATGTAGTATTGCAGCCCTGCTCTCAATGCAGCATTCAAAATCCAGATGGCGCGGTAGGAATTGAGGATACCAGTTATTCAACATTGTCCCTTGGTGGGGCTACACCGGGCACGGGTATCAAGCAAACACTCATTTTTGACGAATCAGCACCTGCTTCCATTGCTAAGGTCGTAATCCGGATAGGTAATGGAAATGCCTTAACTCCGGAACTACAACAGGATATTAGGATTCAATCTTTCTTAGGCAACGTAGCTAATAACGACACCACAACAGTTGCCAATCTTATTGGTTTGTTTGAATCAGACTCTCTAAACGCAGATATTGAGTTTTTTCCACATAAAGAATTCGATCGGGTAGAGATTTATTTAAGAAGCGAACAAATTAATGCATTTTCAAATTTCCGTATTTATCATGCCTATAAATTGATTGAAGTGATTTATGCTGCAGGTGAAACACATAATGTCCAGTTTCCATGTGGTTTATGTTCTGTCGAAAATCCCGCGGGTGCCTTAGGCAGCAATAGTGCTGACTATTCGTCATTGGTCCTTGGAACCAGTTTAATAGGAGGCAGTGTGAAACAGAAACTTATATTTCCAGACACAGCGGATGGAACTACATCAAAAGTGACGCTACGAGTAGGTAACGCTCAAGGGTTATTTATAAGGCTATTGGGGAATGTGACGGTTGAGTCATTCTTAGGTAATGTTGCCAATAACGATAAAAGAAAAATTGACAGTCTTAGTATCAGCATAAATACTGATTCTACCCTTGGAAGTATTGAATTTATTCCTGGAAATACATTTGACCGAATTGAGATTTCTTTAAATGGAGGATTAATAGGATTATTTGGCGCTTTTCGGATTTATTATGCTTATTATACATTACCTCCATTTAGTGAGTGTGCGACAATTCCTACAACTCCTTTGGCGTATTATCGTTTTGATAATAATTTTAGGGACGAAATTAGCCAAGTAGATATATATACTAATTTAGGTAGTAGATTTGACGGCGATGGAATTTGTTCTAAAAGCATGATTCCTGAAAATGTCGCTGTTTATCATTTTCCTTTCACAAACATGAATGAACGGTCATTTGCCGTATGGTGCGAAACTGACAGTACAGACAGTCAAAGAATGCTTCAAATGAATGGTGGTGATTTCTTATTTTCAGACACAATTACAGAGGGCGTACATAATTTACACCTTTCTCAGGCCAATTCAGCCGGATTAAAGATTCAATACACATTTAATTCTCCGGGGCCCATTCATGTGGTAGGTACTTTTGATGGAGATTCGACAAAGCTATATGTAAATGGTGTCTTTGTAGGAAAAACAGGAAAGGGACCGCTTCAATCCTCCACCAATGCGACATTTGTAGGTAATGCGGTGGCCATTGACGAATTATTTTTCTATGATCGTGCTTTAACACAAGAAGAGATTTCAGCGTTTTACCAATCGTATCCTGACACAAGCGGACAAACTAATTCATTTGCACTGCGAAAAGGTATTGAAAAACGAGCAGATATAAACGCTCCGATTTGCGAGTCATTGACACTTAGTCCGAATCCGACCACCGGCAAAGTAATCATCACTACTAACCGTTATATAAAACATGCAAATATCAGTGTGATAAATATTGCCGGACAGCTTTTATCGGAGCAAAAGGAACTAGAGGGTAATAAATTCTACCTTGATATTTCAGCATACCCTGCCGGCGTGTATATTGTAGCGTTACATAAAGCCGGAAAATCACTAAGGATTAAATTACTGAAGTATTAACGCTGAGGTTAATTTACCCGATCACCTTAGTTCGGAACTATAGAGGAAAAGCAAACTAAACATCATACAGAAGCGGTAGCGTTCGAAATGTAGGTTTACTACTTTTTGCTAAAGGCTAGGAAGGATATTTTTTTGGGATTAAAGAATGATATTTGTATCTTAGCTCTGCAAAAAGTTCTTGTATAAAGTTAAACAATCATAAACAAACAACAAGGGTAACTTTAAGGGTACCTATGTTTGTAACACTCTTAATAATAGTGACTTAATTAGTGAATTCGAGTCCCAGCGGGATCACGAAAAGCCTCAGAGAAATCTGGGGCTTTTTGCGTTTTATCTCTAATACCTTGAAGATATAGCCAATGATATTAATCGAACTTAATAAACATCTGGTTAAAATTCAGGATCATTTTGCTGAATTGACGAATCACATCCTGTCCTATGTTTCCATAAACAGTTTCTTTATTGATTTTAGCTTTTAATAAACTAACATTCTTAAGGGGAACCTGCCTTCCCAATATATGGAAGGTGTGATTCACTTTGAATCCCTCATGCTCAATCTTTCCGCCGGCACCGCCCATACCAATCTTAACGGACTGGTACTGCTTGTCAATGTTTTTTTTATTTTCCTGATAAAATGGCGCATATAACATCGTTTTATCGGCACCGGTATCAAAAGTAAAATGTCTTCCATCTATGTAAATGAGCGGAGTCAGGCCGTCAATTGCCATATTCGATTGCATATTGATTTTTGTATCCTCATATGGCACAATAAAATAATCGTCTTGTGTCAGCTGTACTTCATTTAAAGCCTCAATAACAGGAAACCCAAGAATGCCGTTGATCTGATAGTTGATTTGCGGAAAGCGAAGTGCACTGTCCGCAAATACAAGAAATACAGCATTTTCCACTGTAACATTCCCCAGGACCAGTTTTTTACAAACGGCAAGATCTGCTTTAACAGAAATGCCGGTAACTGCATCCACATCAATACCAGCAGAGATGACCTTCATTTTTAAGCGCCTGGCAGCGGATGCTGAAACCGTAGAAATATTAGCTCCTGTATCAAAAATAAAGTTCATGGTATCTTTTCCTGTATTTACTTTCAGGTTTTTTAAGCCTGCAATGTCTTTTTCCATCTTAAGACGGGTGCTGCCATTAATGGAAACCTGTTGTCGGAGTTCATGCTCCAGGGCAGTCCATATTTTCAGGTTATTTCTTAAGTCATTTTTTTCATCCGCTGTAAGTAAGTCAGGATATTGGTTGAGGGCAGTTTGCACGGCATTCTTTGCGCCCGCATAATCGTACTGCTTCATGCAGTTGTCCTCTTTAATAAGCCGGACTTTAAGCATCAGTGAATCCGGAAGTATGGCTTTTGAGGCTTCCAGTTTCAGAATTTTCCGGTTGGATTCCTCGGGCTTGTTAAAAGCATTGTCGAGCACCGCCCCTATAAAATACTGGTGCGCAATGGGTAATTTGCTATTCGTTCTGGCAAAAAGCTGGTTGAGTTTAAAAAAATTCTTTTGATTGATCTGCTCATATAGGACATCAAACGCAGAATGATGAGTCTGGCCGAAGCTGGTAAAAGATACCAACAACATAACAAACCATACCACCATATGTATCACCTTCATAATAGTACCGGAATTCTTCATGGTAATTTTATTAATTTATTAAATCTAATCATTCCGTACGACACAAATCACCTTAAAATTTTAGAAATCACACTTAACACCTGATTAAAGCAGGTATATACTTTAAATTTAAAACAATTACCAATTCGACGGTGTTGAAGAAAACAAAAAAACATTTCAACAGCTTATGCAGGAGACGACGACTTCCAGGAATAAAATCATTTCAAAACTCCTGCTGGTTTTCGGCCTTGCAATTTTGTTAGGCGCTGAAGGGTATTTTGGTTATCGGCTACACCAGCTTTCAGACCAGCAGGAAGAGATCAAGGAAGATTACGCTAATATTAACAACATCAGCTCAGGGCTGTTCTCTGTAGAGCAGTGGCGAGACAAAGTTTCGGCAATTGTCAGTCACCAGATCCGCGATTTCACGCTTAGTGCCAAACAAAAGAAAACACTTCAGAAGGAAGTTGAACAAATCATCATTGCACTGATTGACAAGGCAGAAGCATTGATCAATAAGCCTAAAAAGACCCTCGACGGAAAAATCAAGAAATTTATAGTTAAAAATTTCGTAAATACAGATGACTTCCGGAAGAAGGCTCCTTCATTCGCTAAAGAAATTATTGCCAAAGTTTATAATCCCACAAATAAAAAGCAGCTCAGCAAGATGGCGATGAACAGGTTTGATGCACTGGAACGTGCGGAATATCTGGACAGCACCGTAGCTGCCACGAAAGCTGCATCCGAAAAAATCTATAAAAAATATCGCGCATCGTCCAATGAAGAATTAAACAGCAAACTCAACTCTTCACTATCGCACATCAGGACTTTAACTTACAATTACTCCTTCGCGATGTTGGGTTGTATCGTAATCGTTTTATCGCTATGGTGGATATTAAGAAAACGGATTGATTTGCACGCGCCCCTTTTCATCATGTCGTTGATGTTCGCATTCATATTGCTTTTTATCGGCCTGACAGCGTCTATGATAGAGGTCGATGCACGCATCAAAGCACTCGATTTTGTGCTGCTGGGCGAACATGTGATTTTTGAGAACCAGGTATTGTTCTTCCAGAGCAAAAGCATTCTGGATGTGGTCAGGGTATTGATTAGCCAACCTGCTATGGATGCCGTAGCAGTAGGGATTCTGATATTAATCTTCAGCATACTCTTCCCTGTCATGAAGCTTAGCGCTACCGGTATACACCTGCTGAGCACAAAGAAAATTGCCCGGAACAAGGTCATCAGGTATTTTGCCTTTCAATCTGGTAAATGGAGCATGGCTGATGTCATCGTCATCGCAATATTAATGGTGTATATCGGCCTGAATGGACTGCTAGACAGTCAGCTGAACAACCTGAATATTAAAAGCGATGACTTAAATGTCATTACCACCAACAATACTGCGCTCCAACCAGGATTTATCATATTCATCAGCTTTGTATTATACGGCCTCATTTTGTCGACCATCCTAAAATTCATCTCTCCTCATGAAAGCCATTAGAAAAGTAGCCCTTCCTAATATTTTGCTCCTGGCTGGCCTGAGTCTGCTGCTTTGCGGAGAGGCCTGGTTTGGATTCCGCATATCGACTCTTTCCAGCCAGCAGGAAGAAATCAAAGCAGATTACAGTGTCGCAAACAGCATTACCTTTGGTATCTTATCCGTGGACCAGTGGCGTGAGAAAATGGCTGCGGTAGTTGACGACAAGGTGAACGAGTTCAACATGACGGCCGTGCAGAAGAAAGCGCTTCAGAAAAAGGTCGAAAAACAATTAAACAGTCTTGTTGACAAGGCCGTTGCCGAGGTCAATAAACCACAAAAGAGTATTGGTGGCAAACTCAAAAAACTGGCATTCAACGCATTGGTTGATCCGGAAGAAATCCAGGCAGAAGTTCCCGCATTCGCCGCAACCATTGTTGCCAGGATCAATAAGCCTACAAGTAAGAAAAGACTCAAAAACATTGTCACCAGTAAAGTCGACCAGTTGGAAAAACAAACATTCGACAATACGGAACCAGCCAGCGTTACGGTAACCAGGCATATTTATAAAAAATATCAGGTCTCCAATACAGAGGATTTTGAGAAAACTGTCAATTCACAGCTGATTAGAATACAGAGACTCAGCTATAATTATACCTATGCGATGATTGGTTGCGTGCTGCTGGCGCTTTTTCTCTGGTTCTTTCTGAGAAAACACGTACGCCTTCATACTACACTATATATCCTCTCTCTCATGTTTGCCTTTGTCCTCTTATCGGTAGGCATCACCGCTACAATCATAGAAGTTGATGCGCGTATCCAGTCCTTAAACTTTACGCTGCTAAGTGAAAAATTAGCTTTTACCAATCAGGTGTTATTTTTTCAAAGTAAGAGTATAACCGGCATAGTGGAGTCATTAATCGGACAGCCTAAACCCGATGCAATATTGGTTGGTATCCTCATATTGCTCTTCGTTATTATTCTACCCGTGCTTCGAATGATCGGCAAGGGCATCCTGATATGGGGCAGAGATAAATACGCTGAAAATAAGCTGATCAGATTTTTAGCATTGGACTTAGGCAAATGGGATATGGCCGATGTCATGGTTGTAGGTATTGCGATGACTTACATTGGCTTAAATGGAATTCTGCAAAGCCAGCTCTCGGGTTTGAATATAGAGGAGGAGTTGCTTTCCACCGTAACACAAAATAACACTTCATTGCAACCTGGCTACTACATTTTTGTAGCTTATGTGATCTATGCCTCACTATTATCGCTGATCTTAAAACGTATAAACCCATTAAAAAAATAACTATTGGAATAGTACCCATGAAGTTTTCCAAAGCTACATCCGCTTCAAGTTTGATTTCTTTGACGCTTTGGCTGTTTTATTGAAATCAAGGCATAAGTTCACAAAATACTCGAAGTCCATTTTTGTCTGAATTCCTTCAGGATTTATATAACAATACCCTTTGTATTCTTTTCCTTTCATTAGCATCGTTTCATAACCATTTTTTTCTGCAATCTCTTCCTGCATTTTTGGATCGAAACGACACATTAAATTTTCTCCGCTTACACAAACACAGGTCTTCCCGTTTACCATAAAATTCAGCACGTTAAACATTTTCTTTTCTTCAACTTCCAGATCGGGTATTTCAGCAAGATAGGCTCTTAATCTGTCGGCAAGTTTGATGTCGTAGGTCATATTTTGATATTTTACATTTGTCATGATTAAATTGTTTCACGTTAGCCAGCAAAATTAAAATGACTTTCAAACCTAAAATTGTAAAAATGCGACAAGGAAGGTTAATCCGTTTGATCAAAAATCAAAGACATCTTTAAGAGGTCTCCATAAAATTCTTTGGGTGTAATTCCGGTAAACTCTTTGAAATCTTTAATAAAATGCGCCTGGTCATAATACTCACCTTCGTAAGCCAAAGTAGTAAGGCTGCTCACTTTTTTTGTCAGCAAGGTTTTGAGTGTGGCTTGCAGCCTTATCGTTTTTGAAAGCTGTTTTGGGCTTAAACCAACCACCGAAGAAAATTTACGTTCTAACTGTCTGCGGTTGATATTGGTTTGTCTGGAAAGCTCATCAATTGAAAGTTGTCCATTGGCAGTCAAAATAGTTTCAACGGTTGATTTTACAATTTGGTCAAAGGCTTCCGTATTCGCCAATCTGCTGAATAAAAATGATTCGATGAGACCTATCCTGTCCTGTGTTGATTTGGCTTTTAAGATCTTTTGCTCAATATCCTGCCCTTCTTTTCCAAATAATTTCTCCAACGGAACGGCGGTATTTTCCATTTCTTTGATTGGAATTGTTGCAAAGGGTAAAAATCCATTCGGATGAAAGCGGACAAAAAAAATGCCCGTCTCCCCGGTCGGCTCTACTTCAAACGGCCCCGTCAGTTGTCCGATTACGAAACATCTCGGAAGGAGAGTGTTATTTCCATTTTCAGCGTAATGTTTATACAAATCGCCATAGTGAAAAATCATCTTCATACTGCCATCGGGAACAATGGTGTTTCTTTCAGGTGTTTTTTCTTTAGGGCTTTCCAATGTCCAGTAACATCTGACAACTGCTGCCAGATCATCGCTCGGCTCAAATATCTGGTAATTCATTATCTTTTTTTTAGCTTTTCCTGATGTTTTTTTGCCCTTTCTTCGCCTCTGCCCCTAATAACCGCTGTCAAAAATTCATAAGAATTCTTAAATTTAGTGATAAAAATGGAAGCCACTATACAAACACTTTATAGCTCGGAGATTTGTACCGTACATAACTTTTTATGCCGGTGTACAGATTGCCTGGTATCTGCTAAAGAACATCAGGACAACTTTGTCATTGCTTACATCAGAACCGGCAATTTTCAATTCAAAGTGTTCAGAAATAACCTCGATGCTTACCATGGCTTTTTCTTAATCAATAAGCCGGGGTATGAATATAGGGTCGGCCATGACCATAAATTTCCCGACGAATGTACTATCTTTTCTATTTCAGAGGAGAGCTTACAACAGATAAAGGAACATGCCGGCGCATTATCCTGGTTTTTTGACAATCCGGATCTTCAATCCGTTTTGGTTAAAGCAAGCCCGGAAACAGAATACCTGCATCATTGCATATTTCAACTTTTACAAACCACCCGGTTAGCCCGTCTATGGGTAGAAACGCTAATCACTGAGCTTTTTATTCAGGTACTTTTAACCTACGAAAGACCGGCATTACCACCATTACTAACGGTTAAACAAAAGAAAAACTACCTGCCGACTATCGAAACGGTTAAACAATTCATAAATGAAAATTTTACCGCCGATATCTCTTTGCCCGAACTTGCAGAATTGGGCTACCTCAGCTCCTTTCATTTTAACCGGCTCTTTAAACAGATGACCAGCGTTAGTCCATATCAATATTTACTGCGTGTACGTTTAAAACATGCTCATCTTCAGCTTTGCAATACCTCTACTCCGGTTTCTGACATTGCCTTCCTGGCCGGATTTAATAGTCTGGAGCATTTTTCTGCATCGTACAAAAAAATGTACGGAATGTCCCCTTCTTTTGCTCGTAAATAAAAAGCGCAATTTTCCTTAAATCTTAGCCAAATCCAGGCTTTAGCTTTGTTTTTACAAAATATACTTTTTATGAAAACTCAATTATTATCAAGACTGGAACAGGCTAAAAACTACACACTAAGTGTCGCAGAAATAATGCCCGAAAAATGGTATCATTTTAAACCGGCAGACACGATCTGGAACTTCAAGGAACTCCTGCATCATATCGGATACGGAATACATTGGTATGAAGACAATTACCTTAAAAAGAAAGATAAAGAATGGATGCCACCTCCCCCTACAGAAGATAAAACTGCAACTATCGCATACCTGAACACTGCTTTTGCAGGCTTAGCGCTAACCATCGCGCATATGAATGAAGATTCGGAAACCGTAAATGGCGTTTATGCGACCCTTGATCACATTACACATCACCGCGGACAGGCAACCGTTTATTTACGTTGCAGCGGAATCATACCACCCGAATATATCTATTAACAATTTAACCTCAACTCAATCAACATGGCAGTATATTATATAAACAGCTACGATATTGTAGATGCAGAACGCTATCAGGAATATGGTCCGAAAGTCTATCCGATACTTCAGCGATATGGGGCAGAAATTTTAGCTTCAGATACCGCTCCCATCGTCGTGGAAGGCCTGGCCAGAAAGATGAATGCAATTGTGAAATTTCCTTCAGAAGAAGCAGCACTGAATTGTTATAATGATTCTGAATACCAGGCGGTAAAGATGATCAGAATAAATTCAACAGCTAATTGTACAATGGTTTTGGTAAAAGAATTTAGTACTTGATTCGCATATTTAGAGCGCTCTTTTTCTTATTAATGGGTCTTGATTTAATTCAAGGCCCTTTGTTAATCTTTTAACAATTAAATAGGCAACAAGGAGATTCGGTATCCATGACCACCAGGCTATGATAATATATGCCGTTCTGAAATTGCCGATTATCAAAATCAAAACAGGCAACCAGATTCTTAAAGTTACCGCGGCAAAACAAGCTGCATAGCTGTAAATCATCATGGTCTGGTGTCTTATAAGCTGCTTATTTCTGATGGCCAGGTAAGCGATTAAAGTCGTACAAAACCAAATGACCCCCAGGATGCTAAATCCGAGCGAAGCCCAGAATCCACCGTCCGCAAACAGCGCAATGTAGAAACCCGAAAAAGAACTTAATAAAGCTGAAACCACATATATTTTTCCGATCTGTCTGTGTATCCTGACATTTATAGCCCTAAGTTTTGAGCTGAACTGAGTCCAGCCAATAAGTAATGAAATCCCTCCAAAAGCAATATGTGTATAAAAGGCAGCATTCCAGACCGCGCTCGCTAAAAGCCATTCCGGTTTAGAATTTAGGATCCCAAACTTTCCATCCGTTAATAAATACAGCAATGGATATAAAGCGATAGTGATGGAGAAAATGGCAAACAAAAACCAAAGAATCTTTTTTTTCATGTCAACAATTAAATTTAGAACCACAAAAATGTGCGTTATCGGGTTAAAAATCGTACCATCTTGTAAGATGGAACCTATTGTTTGTTAAGTTGCGGCCTGGAGTTGTATTTTCTGTTGCTGTAAATAAGCTGTTGGCGAACAACCCGTTATGTTCTTGAAATTTCTATTAAAGGAAGTTTTAGAATTAAAGCCAACTTCATAAGCCAGGGACAATAGTGTGAATTGTTGATTTTCAGGCAGAACAACAATTACCTTAAACTCTTCAATCCGAAGTTCATTGATGTAATCATAAAAGCTTTTTCTCTCCATAGTATTGATCACCTCCGATAATACACTGGGATGTACGGAAAGATATTTAGCAAGGACTCCGAGCGTAAGCTCGCCATCTTTAAACAACTTTTCAGCTTCCATAACGGCCAGGAGTTCCGCGTGTATTTTTTGAGCGGTGTTTTCCGTTAAAGTTGACTTTTCATATTTGATCTTTTCAGGTTCAACCGCTTTGGCTTTTTCTTCAACAGGAGATAGCATTCTATTGGTAAAGATCCCAACCTGCTTGATACCAAAATAGCCAATAAACAAGATAAATAAATCAACAAAGGTAAAGGTAGACCGGTCATTGCCAAAGAGAATGGACAACCAGATCACTCCCATCCCGATCGTGAGATTCCTTAGCCAGTTCAAATTGATCTTTTCCAGATAAGAGGCCTGATTTGATAGGTTTCTACGATGTGCTTTCAGCAAGAAAAGCGACCCGGCGATATAGGCAATTCCCGAAGGTAAAATTGCGAAATGGACAATTTTTAAAAGAGCCGTATAACCAGCGCCATTACTTCTATAAACAAGTACCTTTTCGGCCGGCGTCAATAAAAAGAATTTTGACAGGGTAAGGTAGATCAGGATGACCGGAAGGAAATGAAAAAAACAATGTAATCTTCCGACCCGCTTTCCGGTTATTAAAGCGGTATATAGAAATAGAAAAGGACCGTGGATAAAGGGCATGGCAATCTCAAGCCCCAGAAAGTATGGGAATTCGGAAAATTGATCAGAAGCGAGTAAATAATAGCTGAGCAGATGAAAGGAGATCAGGAACAGCCAAAGTGCCAATACTAAATCTGCATCAGACTTACCCTTTTTTGTAAAAAGAAGTAGAGAAAGAAACAAGGAAATGATTATCCCTATGATATGTAGCATGACCGATAGGTAAAAATATAAGCTAAATATAAAAGAAAGCAACAATATATTGAATAATGCTTAATTTTATGCCTACCTGCCACAAAATAATATTCTATATGAAAATATTAATGAAACCTCTTATTTATACTTTCTCCGCGGTTTTCCTGCTCCTTTCTGCCTGTACAAAGAAAAACACTAATGCCAAAGAAAAGAGGATTAAAGACGGTCCTACCCTTGATCTCGGGGCTGGACTTGCTGAAATTGTGATGACGCGAAATGATACCGCAAGTGTTGCACTATTTCCCCGTGCTCAATATTTCTTTATTGATCTTGGTCTGGAAGGAAGTGAGCAGAACATCCAATTGATCAAAGAGGCCAATCGTCTGAACATTCCTGTACGTGCGAAGGTATTTAAAGACAACGTAAGCGAAATTGCAGAAATCTACCCAGCTACTAAGGAAGAAATAGAAAAACACAAAAAATCCAAAGTTAAAACCGGACTATAAAACCAATAGTCCGAAATCCCTTAAATTATAAATCGGGTCTGAATACCAGAACAATTCGAAATGCTCGGCAGAAGTTTCAAAATCAGCTTTTATTTCCTGAAATGTATAAACCTGGGTGTTAGAAACCGCTATTTTCTGTAAGATAGAAGCCAACCATTCCCCCTCATTTTTATTGGTCTGGATGCTAAAGGTTTCCTTTTTATCATGAAAAGTTAAATTCATCATTTCCAGAGGCTTGTTTTTCTTATACCTGGTAAAGCTTTCCGTGTCGGGCTTCCCTCCTAACCAGACCACTTTAGCCGTTGATTTGGTATTGAACTTACTTTCTTCCCTGATTGCTTTCTCAATAAAATCAGGTGGAATTGTTGTTCTTGGAATCTTAAAATCAAACCAATCCTGTAGCTTATAATCGAAGCAAATCCCATGCATAAAATTAAACAGCGACTTCTTCAGGCCAAAACTGAATTTATCATGGTCTATTCCCGTTTTGTCAATATAATTGATATCATTATTGGCAAAAGTTCCGATTGCCTCCGTTTCTTTAACTACACCAAACTTCTCCGGATGCATTCCTACCGGGCTATGTGCAGTCATCGCAAACTGATGCCAGAAACCAGATTGTAAAATACCTGCTTCAAACAACTGTCTCACCATTTCCAAACTATCTACTGTCTCCTGAATGGTTTGTGTTGGATAACCATACATCAGGTAAGCATGGACCAGCACGCCCGCTTCCGTAAAATTTCGGGTAACCTGAGCCACCTGTTCCACTGTTACTCCTTTATCAATTAACTTCAATAACCGATCAGATGCTACTTCTAAGCCGCCGGAAACGGCAATACAACCCGATGCTTTCAACAAAATACACAGATCTCTGCTGAAACTTTTCTCAAACCGGATATTGGTCCACCAGGTTACAGAAATTTTTCTTCTTAAAATCTCCAGCGCTACCTCCCGCATTAATGCCGGTGGAGCAGCTTCGTCAACAAAGTGAAAACCATTCTGACCGGTTTTTTTACTCAGCTCTTCAATGCGGTCTACAATCAATTTAGCAGCAACAGGTTCATAAACCTTAATATAATCCAGAGAAATATCGCAAAATGTACATTTCCCCCAATAACACCCATGCGCCATGGTTAATTTGTTCCAGCGGCCATCACTCCACATCCTGTGCATTGGATTTACAATTTCTATCACCGAAATGTATCGATCCAGCTGTAAATCACTATAATCCGGTGTTCCTACATCAAATTGCTTATAATCACTCCTTAACGCATCATTTCTATAAACAACTTCATCATTCTCTAATAAAAATGTTCTTTTATACAGATGAAAGGCTCCGCCTTTTAGGATCGAATCATAAACCAGTTCTATTGGCAACTCTCCATCGTCTAAGGTAATATAATCGAAAAATTCAAATACCCTTTTGTCAGAAACCGAACGGAGTTCTGTATTGGCAAAACCGCCTCCCATCAAGATCTTAACCTCAGGATAATTCCGTTTCACATATTGCGCACATCGGAAAGCAGCATACAAATTTCCTGGAAAAGGAACAGAAATTAAAAACAATTTAGGTTGAATAAGCGCAATTTTCTTTTCCAAAATGTCAATCAGGATTTCATCCATATAGGTATATCCCTGATTTAAAACTTCATAGAGCTCATCAAACGAGTTCGCACTTCTGCCTAGCCTTTCCGCGTAACGACTAAAACCGAAATTCGGGTCAATACATTCAATGATAAAATCCGAAATATCCTCGAGATACAATGTCGCTAAATGCTTACCCTTATCCTGGGTTCCCATTGCACCGAATGCCCAGTCCAACTCATCTAATTCTGCAAACCTGGATGCTTCCGGCAGAAAATCCTCCTGACAAATCTGCAATGCTAAAGTTGGATTTTTACCTTGCAAAAAAGCAATAACTGCATCTATGGTTTTGATGTACTCATTTTTTAAGGCAAGAATGCGTTTCGCATTTAAGCTTCTCGTCTGACCAGACAGGCGCTCAGCATGAAGAAAAAGATCTTCCAGACCTTTCCTGGAAAATAAAGTCAGGATCACTTCAATCCCCAAATCGGCCTGAGTGGAAGAAATATTTTTTGTGTTTAAAAACCCTTTAATATAAGCAGTGGCAGGATACGGGGTATTCAGTTGGGTAAAAGGAGGTGTGACAAGAAAAAGATCTGTTTTCAAAATGGAATTGTATTTCCCTACAAAAATATCCATAATTATTTTAGTATTGGGCTTTATCAAATGATTTCTTGAGCTTCATCAGGTAACCATCAGCTATAAAAGCAACAAAAATGGGTAATTTACTTCCTCCTCCCCATCCGGAAAGAAAAACCTTTATCATCTTCCCCCAGAACCTCCACAAAAAGCGTAGAGTCATTTAATTTGGTATACTGTACCTTTTTAGGGAAATCATGAGATAAATTCTCAAATGAATACTTGTCTTTTACATCTTTGTTCCATACAAAGTCAATGACCTGCGCATTATTTTGATCCAGAACTCTGGCCTGGTAAACCATGCTATTGTTCAGGCTTTTGATCAAAAGTTCCTCCGTTATTATTTTCTTTCCCTCTTTAATTTTGTAGGAATTCCCCTTCAGTGTATTTCCTTCTCCTCTTTTCCAGGTTTCATAAGTTTCTTTATTTTCCACTTTCCAGGTTCCTTCTAAAAAAAGAAGATCATTAAAGTCATCATTAATCCTAAAAAAACTAAAAGGGAAAAGTATAAATGCGATAACAAATGTTTTCATTCCCATTGAATTTTTAAACCCTGCATTATTGCCGAACAAAACTATCAGCATAAAAATAAGGAAAATTGAGAGAACAAGACATCAGGAATTGTTTTCATTCTCCTCGGACTAAAAGTAGGGCTGACAAAAAAAATACTGTTTATAAAATCTTTTCTAAGGCTTCCATTAGCCTTTCGCCCCTCAGGTCTTTTCCTATGATGATCCCCTTAGGGTCAATCAGGTAATTAGAGGGCAGGTATTGAATATCATAAGCCTTT